>NZ_CP108427.1:3876428-4522500 GCF_035982055.1 Streptomyces sp. NBC_01288 | reverse complement strand
CCAGGAACCGATGAAGGACGTGGGAGGCCACGATAGTCCCCGGGGAGTCGTCAACCAGGCTTTGATCCGGGGGTTTCCGAATGGGGAAACCCGGCAGTCGTCATGGGCTGTCACCCTTGCCTGAACACATAGGGCAAGTGGAGGGAACGCGGGGAAGTGAAACATCTCAGTACCCGCAGGAAGAGAAAACAACCGTGATTCCGGGAGTAGTGGCGAGCGAAACCGGATGAGGCCAAACCGTATACGTGTGAGACCCGGCAGGGGTTGCGTGTACGGGGTTGTGGGATCTCTCTTCTGTCGTCTGCCGGCGACAGGACGAGTCAGAAACCGTTGATGTAGGCGAAGGACATGCGAAAGGTCCGGCGTAGAGGGTAAGACCCCCGTAGTCGAAACATCAACGGCTCGTTTGAGAGACACCCAAGTAGCACGGGGCCCGAGAAATCCCGTGTGAATTTGGCGGGACCACCCGCTAAGCCTAAATATTCCCTGGTGACCGATAGCGGATAGTACCGTGAGGGAATGGTGAAAAGTACCGCGGGAGCGGAGTGAAATAGTACCTGAAACCGTGTGCCTACAAGCCGTGGGAGCGTCGCGCATCAAGTTTACTTGGTGCGTCGTGACTGCGTGCCTTTTGAAGAATGAGCCTGCGAGTTTGCGGTGTGTTGCGAGGTTAACCCGTGTGGGGAAGCCGTAGCGAAAGCGAGTCCGAATAGGGCGATATAGTAGCGCGCTCAAGACCCGAAGCGGAGTGATCTAGCCATGGGCAGGTTGAAGCGGAGGTAAGACTTCGTGGAGGACCGAACCCACCAGGGTTGAAAACCTGGGGGATGACCTGTGGTTAGGGGTGAAAGGCCAATCAAACTCCGTGATAGCTGGTTCTCCCCGAAATGCATTTAGGTGCAGCGTCGTGTGTTTCTTGCCGGAGGTAGAGCACTGGATAGGCGATGGGCCCTACCGGGTTACTGACCTTAGCCAAACTCCGAATGCCGGTAAGTGAGAGCACGGCAGTGAGACTGTGGGGGATAAGCTCCATGGTCGAGAGGGAAACAGCCCAGAGCATCGACTAAGGCCCCTAAGCGTACGCTAAGTGGGAAAGGATGTGGAGTCGCACAGACAACCAGGAGGTTGGCTTAGAAGCAGCCACCCTTGAAAGAGTGCGTAATAGCTCACTGGTCTAGTGATTCCGCGCCGACAATGTAGCGGGGCTCAAGCGTACCGCCGAAGTCGTGTCATTCATACAATAGGGCCAACGCCTGTATGGATGGGTAGGGGAGCGTCGTGTGCCGGGTGAAGCCGCAGCGGAAGCTAGTGGTGGACGGTTCACGAGTGAGAATGCAGGCATGAGTAGCGATACACACGTGAGAAACGTGTGCGCCGATTGACTAAGGGTTCCTGGGTCAAGCTGATCTGCCCAGGGTAAGTCGGGACCTAAGGCGAGGCCGACAGGCGTAGTCGATGGATAACCGGTTGATATTCCGGTACCCGCTGTGAAGCGTCAAACATTGAACCAGGCGATGCTAAGTCCGTGAAGCCGTTCCGGACCCTTCGGGGAATGGAAAGTGGTGGAGCCGACGGACCAGACCTGCAGTAGGTGAGTGATGGGGTGACGCAGGAAGGTAGTCCATCCCGGGCGGTGGTTGTCCCGGGGTAAGGGTGTAGCCCGTCATCTAGGCAAATCCGGATGACACAAGGGTGAGACCTGATGCCGAGCCGATTGTGGTGAAGTGGATGATCCTATGCTGTCGAGAAAAGCCTCTAGCGAGTTTCATGGCGGCCCGTACCCTAAACCGACTCAGGTGGTCAGGTAGAGAATACCGAGGCGTTCGGGTGAACTATGGTTAAGGAACTCGGCAAAATGCCCCCGTAACTTCGGGAGAAGGGGGGCCATCACTGGTGAGAGGATTTACTCCTTGAGCTGGGGGTGGCCGCAGAGACCAGCGAGAAGCGACTGTTTACTAAAAACACAGGTCCGTGCGAAGCCGTAAGGCGATGTATACGGACTGACGCCTGCCCGGTGCTGGAACGTTAAGGGGACCGGTTAGTGCACTTTCGGGTGTGCGAAGCTGAGAACTTAAGCGCCAGTAAACGGCGGTGGTAACTATAACCATCCTAAGGTAGCGAAATTCCTTGTCGGGTAAGTTCCGACCTGCACGAATGGCGTAACGACTTCTCGACTGTCTCAACCATAGGCCCGGTGAAATTGCACTACGAGTAAAGATGCTCGTTTCGCGCAGCAGGACGGAAAGACCCCGGGACCTTTACTACAGTTTGATATTGGTGTTCGGTTCGGCTTGTGTAGGATAGCTGGGAGACTGTGAACTCTGGACGCCAGTTCAGGGGGAGTCGTCGTTGAAATACCAGTCTGGTCGTGCTGGATGTCTAACCTGGGTCCGTGATCCGGATCAGGGACAGTGTCTGATGGGTAGTTTAACTGGGGCGGTTGCCTCCTAAAGAGTAACGGAGGCGCCCAAAGGTTCCCTCAGCCTGGTTGGCAATCAGGTGTTGAGTGTAAGTGCACAAGGGAGCTTGACTGTGAGACCGACGGGTCGAGCAGGGACGAAAGTCGGGACTAGTGATCCGGCGGTGGCTTGTGGAAGCGCCGTCGCTCAACGGATAAAAGGTACCCCGGGGATAACAGGCTGATCTTCCCCAAGAGTCCATATCGACGGGATGGTTTGGCACCTCGATGTCGGCTCGTCGCATCCTGGGGCTGGAGTCGGTCCCAAGGGTTGGGCTGTTCGCCCATTAAAGCGGTACGCGAGCTGGGTTTAGAACGTCGTGAGACAGTTCGGTCCCTATCCGCTGCGCGCGCAGGAACATTGAGAAGGGCTGTCCCTAGTACGAGAGGACCGGGACGGACGAACCTCTGGTGTGCCAGTTGTTCTGCCAAGGGCATGGCTGGTTGGCTACGTTCGGGAGGGATAACCGCTGAAAGCATCTAAGCGGGAAGCCTGCTTCGAGATGAGTGTTCCCACCCCCTTGAGGGGTTAAGGCTCCCAGTAGACGACTGGGTTGATAGGCCGGATCTGGAAGGCGGGTAACCGCTGGAGGTGACCGGTACTAATAGGCCGAGGGCTTGTCCTCAGTTGCTCGCGTCCACTGTGTTGGTTCTGAAACCACGAACAACCCCATACCCCTGGGTTCTGCGGGGTGTGGTGCGGTTGTCTGTTTCATAGTGTTTCGGTGGTCATAGCGTGAGGGAAACGCCCGGTTACATTCCGAACCCGGAAGCTAAGCCTTACAGCGCCGATGGTACTGCAGGGGGGACCCTGTGGGAGAGTAGGACGCCGCCGAACAAATATTGCGAAAACCCCCGTACCGTTAATCCGGTACGGGGGTTTTCTGCGTTTAGGCTCAGCGGTATGCGCTATGACCTCGTGATCTTCGACAACGACGGTGTTCTCGTCGACAGTGAGCCGATCTCCAACAGGCTCCTGGCCCGCTATCTCACCGAGCTCGGGCACCCGACCTCCTACGAGGAGTCCCTCCGTGACTACATGGGTGCCGCGATGCACCGCGTCCACGATCTCGTCGAGGAGCGGACCGGGCAGCGGCTGCCGGACGACTTCGACGATGTCTTCCATGCCCGCGTGTTCGCCGCGTTCGAGCGGGAGTTGAAGCCGGTCGCCGGGGCCGTCGACGTGCTGGAGAGGCTGGTCGCGGACGGGGTGCCGTACTGCGTGGCGTCGTCCGGGAGTCATGAGCGGATTCGCGTGGGGCATCGGACCACGGGGCTGGACGAGTGGTTCGAGGACGAGTGGGTGTTCAGCTCCGAGGACGTGGGGCGGGGGAAGCCCGCGCCGGACCTGTTCCTGTACGCGGCCGAGCGGATGGGTGTCGCGCCGGAGCGGTGTGTCGTCGTAGAGGACAGTCCGTTGGGGGTGCGGGCTGGTGTGGCGGCCGGTATGGATGTGTATGGGTTCATCGGGATGACTCCTGTTGAGCGGCTTGTCGGGGCTACTCAACTCTTTCGTGACATGGGGCAGTTGGCTGACCTGCTGGAATGACCTCGGGCAGGGTGGGGGCGCTGACATTTGTCATGCCGAGGTCCGGACGATCGGTTCTACTGGCGGGCCGGGGCCTCCGGCAGGCTGAGGGCATGACGACGAACACGGGCTCCATGAAGAAGAACTTCGGGCCGCTCCTCGCGGACGTGGCGGTACCGATCGGGTCGTACTACCTGCTGAAGAGCGGGTTCGGGATGGGCACTGTGGCGGCGCTGGGGTGGAGCAGCGTCGTGCCGGCGGTGCGGACCGTGTGGGGGGTCGTCGCCGAGCGGACGATCAATGCCTTCGCCGCGCTGATTCTGTTCGTGAACGTTGTCGGGCTGCTGCTCAGTTTCGTGGCCGGTGACCCGCGGTTGATGCTCGCGAAGGACAGCGGGATCAGCAGTGCCGTCGGGATCGGGATCCTTGTGTCCGTGGTGATGGGAAAGCCGATGATGACCGCCGGGATGAAGCCCTTCCTCGTGAAGGGCAGCCCGGAGCGGGATGCCGCGTTCGAGCGGCTGTTGAGCGGGTCTGTGGCGTTCCGGCGGGCCGAGCGGCGGTTCTCGCTCGTGTGGGGTGTGATGCTGCTCGCGGAGTGTGTCGCGCGGATCGTCGGGGTGTACACGCTGCCCGTGGACACCATGGTGTGGCTGGGCACGGTGGTGATGATCGGGACGATCGCCGTGACGTCGGTGGTCAGTGGTGGTGTCGCCGTGGGGCCGATGGCGGAGATGATCGACGCGGAGCTGAAGGCCGGGGACGTGCCCTCACCTGCGGTTGTGCCGTCGCTGGTCGTCGCTCGGTAAAGCTGAGCAGAATTCATCTTTGGCTGGATCTACCCACGAGTACGCCGGGGCCCTTACGCTCGCCGCCATGACAGATGTGCTGCGGCGCGGTAGGGCCTCTTTGGCGTTCAGCTTCTTCGCTCAGGGCGCCACCTTCGCGCTGCTCGTGACGCGCATCCCGGCGATCCAGGACCGGTACGGGGTGTCGGACGGGCTGCTGCCCGTCTTC
Organism: Streptomyces sp. NBC_01288; assembly: GCF_035982055.1. NCBI lineage: Bacteria > Bacillati > Actinomycetota > Actinomycetes > Kitasatosporales > Streptomycetaceae > Streptomyces > Streptomyces sp. NBC_01288. The sequence goes on along the minus strand of NZ_CP108427.1, from coordinate 4,517,497 downwards.
CTGGCCGCCGTGCCGATCCTCGCCGGGGTCGGGAGTGTGACCACCGAGCACCTGGTGAAGCGAATACGGCCCAGCGTGCTGCTGCGCTGGTCCCAGCCCGTCGTCCTCCTGGCGCTGCTCGGGGTCGGGGCGGGCGACAGCATGGCCGAACTGGCCGTCGCGCTCGGGGCGTTCGGGCTCGGGGTGGGTGCGCTGGACGCCTCGATGAACATGCTCGGGGTGAGTCTGCAGCGGACGTACGGGCGGAGCATCATGCTCAGCTTCCATGCCGCGTACAGCCTGGGCGGGATTGTGGGGGCCTCGCTGGCGTGGGCGGGGGCGCACTGGCATCTCGCGCTGTGGGTGTCGTATCTGCCGGTGGTGGCTGTGTTGTTGCCGGCTGCCTTTGTGGGGAGTCGGTGGTACGTCGACGGGGGTGCGCCCGGTGAAGAGGGTGAGGGTGCGGAGGCTGGGCCGCTTGTTTTCAAGTTGCTGCTGCCGTTGTGTCTGGTGATGACCTTCGCCTATATCGGGGACTCGACCGTCTCCAACTGGAGTGCGAAGTATCTGAAGGACGTGCTGGGCAGTTCGGAGCAGGTCGCGACCGTTCCGTACAACGTCTACATGGTGATGTGCCTGGTCGGGCGAGGGCTCGGGGATCTCGGGGTGCGGCGGTTCGGGGCGGTGGCCGTGGTGCGGCTGGGGGCGGTGGTGGCCGCGGTGGGGTTCGCCGTGGTGGCCGTGGCGCCCGGGGCCGGGGTCGGGATGCTCGGGTTCACGTTGGTGGGGCTCGGGTTGTGTGTGTTGGTGCCGCAGACCTTCGCGGCGGCCGGGCGGTTGTTCCCGGGGGCTTCGGATACGGCCATTGCGCGGCTCAATGTGTTCAATTACGTGGGGTTTCTGATCGGTTCGCCGTTGGTGGGGGCGCTGGGCGATGCCTGGAGTTATCGCGGGGCGATGCTCGTGCCGATGGTGTTGGTGCTGGTGACGTTGGTGTACGCCCGCTCGTTCGCGCCGCAGGAGGGCCGGTACGGTGACGGGCATGAGCGGGCGCGCACAGCTGATGTGGGACGAGGCAGTAACGGGCTATGACTTCGGCCGGGACCATCCGATGGACCCGGTTCGGCTCGACCTGACCCGGAGACTCGTCGATGCCTTCGGGCTGGATGAGGTCGTGGACGTGGTGGCGGCCAAGCCCGCCGGTGATTCGACGTTGCGGCTGGTTCACCGGGAGGACTATGTCGAGGCGGTGAAGGCGGCCTCGGCTGATCCGGAGTCGGCGGACGGGGCGTATGGGCTCGGGACCATGGATGATCCTGCCTTTGCCGGGATGCACGAGGTGTCCGCGCTGATTGCTGGGCAGTCGGTGGGGGCGGCGGAAGCTGTGTGGGGCGGGGATGCGCTGCATGCCGTGAACTTCTCGGGTGGGCTGCATCATGCGATGCCGGGGGGTGCCTCGGGGTTCTGCATTTACAACGATGCCTCGTTGGCGATTGCCCGGCTGTTGGAGTTGGGGGCCGAGCGGGTCGCGTATGTGGATGTCGATGTGCATCACGGGGATGGGGTTCAGGCGGCGTTCTGGGAAGATCCCCGGGTGTTGACGATCTCCCTGCACGAGCATCCCCGGACGTTGTTTCCGCAGACCGGGTGGCCGGAGGAGACCGGGGCGGGGCGGGGGGAGGGGTCCGCGGTCAATGTGGCGTTGCCGGCGGGGACCGGGGACGCGGGGTGGTTGCGGGCGTTTCACGCTGTCGTACCGGAGTTGATCGCGGACTTTCGGCCGCAGGTGTTGGTTTCGCAGCACGGGGCCGATACGCACTTCGAGGATCCGCTTGCTCATCTCGCGGTGTCGTTGGATGCGCAGCGGGCGGTGCAGGTGGCGTGTCATGAGCTCGCGCACGAGTACGCGGACGGGAAGTGGGTCGCGCTCGGTGGGGGTGGTTATGCCGTGGTGGAGGTGGTGCCGCGGTCTTGGACGCATCTTGTTGCGATCGCTGCGGGGCGGGAGATTGCGCCGGAGGCGGTGATTCCTGAGGGGTGGCGGCAGGAAGTGTTCGCTCGGACGCGGGAGTTGGGGCCGCAGCGGATGACGGACGGGCGGTGGCCGGTGGCCTACGCCGACTGGGAGTCGGGGTATGACCCCGGGGATCGTCTTGACCAGGCGGTGGTGGCTACTCGGCGTGCGGTGTTTCCGTTGCGGGGGTTGTTGGCGTAGGTGTCCGGTGGATGTGCGGGTGGGTGGGGGCTGGTGTCGCGGGGATTTTTCGCCCCCGCCGCCCCTACCCGTCCCATCCCTGGGGGCTGCCGCCCCCAGACCCCTGCTTCGGCCTGAACGGCCTCGTCCTCAAACGCCGGACGGGCTGGATTTGCTGGGCTGTGCTGAGAAGTGCGGGTGGGTGGCGTCGAGGAGTGCCGGGCGTGGTGGGGGATTCCGGCCCGTCCCGGGGAGATGCCGGCCCGTGGTGGGTGATGTCCCCCGGCGTCGAGGAGCACCCGCCCATGCCTAGAGCTGCTGGCCTGCAATCAGTGATGTCGACCGGTGCCTGGAATTGTCGGCCTGTGCTGAGTGGTGTCGATCGGCGCCTACAAGTGCAGCCTGTGCTGGGCGATTCCGGTCCGTGCCCGGGAGATGCCGCCCTGCGCTGCTTGATTCCGGCCGGTGCCTAGAAGTGCCGGCCCCTGGCGGTGTCATGCCAGCCCGTTCTGGGTGACGCCTACCGGCGTTGAGAAGCCGCCGCCCGCGTCGAGGACCGACCACCGGGGACGGCCGTTCACTCCGCCCCCGGTGGTCACCATGCACCCGTCAGCCGCAGTGCCCCGAGTCCTCCGCCGACGCGTTGCCGATCGTGCCGCCCCAGGCGATGCAGGAGTCGCGGCCCTCGACGTAGACCGGGCCGGCGTAGCTCGTGTAGGTGCCGGAGTCCACGGCCGGGGCGTCGGAGTCGCCGAGGGCGTCGAGGGTGACCCTCATGTTGATCTTGTTGCCTACGGCGTTGCGGACGGTCACCGCGCAGTTCTTGCCGGTTGACGCGTTCCAGGTCACGAAGACCTTGCCGGAGTTGCCGACCGGCGTGGAGTCGATGACCTTGTAGCCGGTGCCGCAGGCGCCGTTGTAGGTGGCGGCGGCTGCCGCCTTGGTGGTAGATGTGGCTGCCGAGGCCGGGGCCGTGGCGGCTACCGTGCCGCCGAGGGCCAGGATCGTGAGTGCGGCCGCAGTGGTGGTGCGACGGGACAGCTTGATCATGACGGTGTTCCCCCAGTTGGTGATGTGTCGGTCAACTTGCTTGGGACGGTTGGTCGTTCCGTCCACGCAAGGTGAGACCCGGGAACCCGTACGACAGTTGTGGGTGCTTTTGTCACTGTCCTGTCATCGTCCTGTCACCGGTGTTACGCCAACCGCGCGGTGTTTCCCGGGTTTTCGTCGTGCCGGGGTGCCGTGTCCGTCAGCATCGCTCCCGTGTTGAGCACCGATGCCCTCCGCGCGCATCTGCTGGCCGCCCGGCTGGCCGGCCCCGTGGCGACCTCGCGGGAGGAGAGTCTGCGGAGTTATCGGGCCTTCGCCGCGCGGGATCCTCGGGTGCTGATCGGACTCGATCCCGAATGGACTTGGGGGCAGCGGGACTTGATCGGGCTGATGGCGGACAAGTGTGGGGTTTCGGCCGACCCGACGCACACTTCCGGGCATGATGTGATCGATCCGGAGCGGACTTTGGCCGCGTTGGATGCCTTCGCCGATCGGTTGGGGGAGGTAGCGGAGCGGAGCGGTGCCGTGCTTCTCGGGACCGGGCATCCGCATCGGCTGCTCGGGTTCTACGCCGCGTTGGCGGACGCCTTGTCGGCGGCGGGGTGTGCTGTTCTCACCCCTGCGCATGGTCTCTCTGTCGACATAACGACCCGGTTCGGTCTACGCACGTACAACCTTGACTACGTCCAGGGGGTCGGCCTGGTCCGCGAACCGGGCCCCGAACGCACCGGTTGTGAGCCCGGCGCACACACGCACTCACCGCTGCCGGTTCGTACCGTGCTGGGTGCGGCGGCGGAGGTCGGCGGGGTGCTTCCGGAGCTGGTGATCGGGGACCACGGATGGGTCTGCGGAGCAGGTCAGCTGGGGTTCGAGGCCATTGGGCTGGCTGACACCGATGACCCCGCGCTGTTCGTGGGGGAGGCCGAGGGGTCGGTGTCCGTCGTCGTTCCACTTGATGACGCCGTGCGGTCCGCTTACTACCGGCCGCTTACCCGCTACGTACTCAATCGAGCGTGTCTGTCACAGTAGGCCGCCGATGGCCGCCGATGGGTGCACCTCTTCCCCACTCGCATCACACGCCCCTACATTGGGGAGTGAGCACGCAACGACGAAGAGTCACCGGAAGGGGAAGCCGGTGACCGTCGAGTGCGGAAGGTTCAGGTGTGTCATGGCTGCAGCTGGCGAGAGGCCTCTGAACGAGGTTCAGTTCCTTACCGTGGCGGAGGTCGCCTCGGTGATGCGAGTGTCGAAGATGACCGTGTACCGGTTGGTGCACAGCGGTCATCTGCCCGCTATCCGGGTGGGGCGGTCCTTCCGCGTCCCCGAGCAAGCGGTACACGAGTACCTTCGCGAGAGTTATGTGGGGGTGGAGACAGCCTGAGGCGATACCTCGATTACGACCTCAGCTCTCGGACGGGTAGGCTGGCCCCTTGTAGGTCGTATGGGCCCATGATGCCCAGCACCGAGTGATGAGAAGTGAGCGAGGGTAGTCGTGGGCTCTGTTATCAAGAAGCGGCGCAAGCGGATGGCTAAGAAGAAGCACCGCAAGCTGCTGAAGCGCACGCGCGTGCAGCGTCGTAACAAGAAGTAGGCGACGCGGCGCCGCGAGAGCGTCTCCTGTGGCCCCCCACCGAATTCGGTGGGGGGCCACAGTTTTGTTCAGGACTTCCGTCGGTCACGCGGTCATGCGGTCATCACAGCGCAACACCTAACCGCTAGGTTGGCCGCACACGGGTAACTCGGAAGGAAGGCGCTGATCTTGGGGAAGGTCGTGCTCGTGACCGGAGTGGCCCGACAGCTGGGGGGCCGGTTCGTACGACGGATCCAGCGTGACCCTCAGGTGGACCGGGTGATCGCCGTGGACGCGGTCGCGCCCGGGCACCATCTCGGGGGCGCGGAGTTCATCCAGGCCGACATCCGGCAGCCCACCATCGCGCGGGTGCTCGCCGAGTCGGGCGCCGACACCGTCGTCCACATGGACGTGACGGGCACCGCCCTGGGCAGCGGCAGCCGGACCACGGTCAAGGAGACCAACGTCATCGGCACCATGCAGCTGCTCGGCGCCTGCCAGAAGTCGCCGGTCGTCAAGCGCCTGGTGGTGAAGTCCAGCACGAACGTCTACGGCTCCGCCCCGCGCGACCCGGCCGTCTTCACCGAGGGCACCCCGCCGAAGTCCCTGCCGAGCGGCGGCTTCGCGAAGGACACCGTCGAGGTCGAGGGCTATGTCCGCGGCTTCGCCCGCCGCCGGCCGGACGTCGCCGTGTGCGTGCTGCGGTTCGCCAACATCCTTGGTCCTACGGCGGATTCACCGCTCGCTTCGTACTTCTCGCTGCCGGTGCTGCCGACCGTGTTCGGCTACGACCCGCGGCTTCAGTTCGTGCACGAGGACGACGTGATCGACGTACTGCGGATCGCCTCGCACGACCCGGAGCGGGGCACGCTCAACAGCGGCACCTTCAACATCGCCGGGGACGGCGTCCTGCTGCTCTCCCAGTGCTCGCGGCGCCTGGGCCGCCCGACCGTGCCGCTGCTGCTGCCGGCGGTCACCTGGGCGGGTTCCCTGGTGCGTACGCTGGGGATGACGGACTTCTCCCCGGAACAGATCCGGTTGCTCACCCACGGCCGGGTCGTGTCGACGGTCCAGATGCGCGAGACGCTGGGGTACAAGCCGAAGTACACGACCGCCGAGACCTTTGCGGACTTCGCGCGCAGCCAGGGCCCGGGGCTGCTGCCGCCGGAGGTCCTCGCGGGGGCCGTCGACCGGATCGCCGCGCTGTCCAGGTCGGACAGTGGCCACCCCCCGACGCCGAGCGCCAACTGAGGAGCGCATCAACGATGGCGGATGCCAAGGTCATTCCGTTCGACGACGACCGGTCCCGCGCGAACGGCGTGCAGCGGCCGCAGCGCCGCCGGAGCACGGGGAACCGGCGCAAGAACGGCGAGCCCGCGCTGGTCCGTGAGGTCCAGCCCCTGCCGGGCCGGGACTTCGCGCAGGATGATGTTCCTGTGACGCGTGAGGAACAAGAGCCGGAGAAGCCGCAGGACGAGGAGATCCAGAGCCTCCAGAGCGCCCTGGAACGCCGGGTCGCCCACGGCCTGTCCTTCCTGCGCCGCCGGCTGACCGGGGACTACGAGGTCGACGACTTCGGCTACGACGAGGAGCTCACCGACGAGCTCCTGATGCCGGCGCTGCGCCCGCTGTACGAGAAGTACTTCCGGGTCGAGGTCAAGGGCATCGAGAACATCCCGGCGGAGGGCGGCGCGCTGATCGTCGCCAACCACTCCGGGACGCTGCCGCTGGACGGCGTGATGATGCAGATCGCCGTCCACGACAACCACCCGGCGGGCCGGCACCTCCGGCTCCTCGCGGCGGACCTCGTCTTCATGCTGCCGGTGGTCAACGAGCTCGCCCGCAAGGCCGGTCACACGCTGGCCTGCGCCGAGGACGCCGAACGGCTGCTGGGGCGCGGTGAGTTGGTCGGTGTGATGCCGGAGGGCTTCAAGGGGATCGGCAAGCCGTTCAGCGAGCGGTACAAACTCCAGCGCTTCGGCCGGGGCGGCTTCGTCTCGACGGCCCTGCGCAAGGGCACGCCGATCATCCCGTGCTCGATCGTCGGGGCCGAGGAGATCTACCCGATGATCGGCAACTCCAAGACGCTGGCCCGCGTCCTGGGGTTCCCGTACTTCCCGATCACGCCCACGTTTCCGTGGCTGGGGCCGCTGGGTGCGATCCCGCTCCCCACGAAGTGGACGATCCAGTTCGGCGAGCCGATCCCTACGGATGGCTATCCGCCGGAGGCCGCCGAGGATCCGATGCTGATGTTCAACCTCACGGATCAGGTGAGGGAACAGATCCAGCACACGCTGTACAAGTTGCTGGTGCAGCGGCGGTCGGTGTTCTTCTAGTTTTTCGGCTGTACGACGATGGGTGCCCCTCCAGCGAGGGGCACCCATCGTCTTTAGGGGCGCGGGGAACTGCGCGACCAGCCCCCACCGGCCCGCAGCCAAGGAACTGCGGAACCGGCGGAGCTAATTCGCGTCCTCGCTGTCGATGCCCAGGCCCGGCAGCAAGCCCGGGAGCAGCGGTGGCAGCGTGACGTCCGGTTCCGTGATCGACGGCTTGCTCGCGGACGGCGACTCCGTGCCGGTGGCCTTCGGGGGGTCCAGGAGGCCCCCCGTGTTGCCGCCGAGGAGGCCCTCGCCGGTGGTGGCGGACGAACTCGGGGTGCTGGAGTGGCTGGTGTCGGCGGAGCCCTCCGTGGTGCTCGGTGTCGTCGAGCGGTGGGTGTCGGTGGAACCGCCCTTGGACCCCGTACCCGGAGCGCGGTGCTTGCCGGTGCCGGGGGTCGTCGCCGGGGGTTGGGGGAGCAGCGACTGGAGCGGGGCGACCTCTTCGTCTATGGCGTCGAAGACCGACGACACCTGGTCGCTGACGTCGCCGAGCTGGACGGGGAGGCGGTCGCGCAGGGCGCCCCAGGCCTCGCGGTGCGAGCGGGAGAACGCGGAGAGGGCCTGGATGGGGCCCAGCGAGTTCGGGTCCTGCTCGTACGCCTCGTGCAGCAGGCGGTGGCCCTCGGACGCGTCGTGCGTCATGCCGGCGAGCGTGCGGCGGATCTCGCCGAGCTGCTCGTGGTCGAGGTGGCCGCTGCGGTCCCGCTCGATCAGCCGGCGTGCCTCGCTCAGGCGGTTGGACGCCTGGTCGAGGAAGGCCACACCGCGCTGGTCGTCGCCGTCGGACAGGTAGTTGAGCTTGAAGTCCTCGATGCCGCGCTTCAGGCCGTAGAGCGAGTCACCGGGCAGGGCGCCCGAGCTCGCCGCGGCCACTCCGCCGAAGGCACCCGCCGCGACCCCGACGCTCAGTCCGCCGGCCGCGAGGCCCTTGGTGAGTCGGGACCGCGGTCGCAGCTTGCCCAGACCGGTGGCCCGGTGCGCACCCCGGGACCGCTGCTCCGGTACCGAGGGTCCGGGTGCCTCGCCTTGCAGCATGGCCTCGAACGCGGCGACCAGCTGAGCCCGCTGGACCACCTTGACCTCGGGGTCCAGTACGGGTTTGGGCAGCTCGCCGAGACCGGTGGCGAAGGCCAGCATGCGGCCCTGCTCGGTCTGTTCCGCAGCAGCCGGGGCCGGGGCCGGTCCTTCGGACTGCTCGGCCGCCGTGCCCTGGTCGGACAGCTCCTCTTCCAGGGCCTGGGCGAAGGCGTTCGCCCGCCGGTGCGCCGATACGTTCGCGATCACTGGCGGCACCTCCTCTCGCGTCATGACGGTCGACTCCCCAGGGGGTCCTGAGGGTTGCACAGCCTGACCACATCCACACGATCGAGTGATCGGAGAGGGTCAGGTCGTGACCACAGGGAGCCTGTATCCCGCACAACGAGTGGCGCGGCACTTGGGTTACGGACGGCGGATGATCCGACCGCGAACTCAACGGACTTTCACTGAGCGCGAGTTGGGCGTTACCGAGCGTATGCCGTCAGCGGGCGTCGTCCGGGAGGAGCCGGGCGAGAGTGCGCACGGCCCGGTACTGGAGGGTCTTGATCGCACCCTCGTTCTTGCCCATCACCCGGGCGGTCTCCGCGACGGAGAGGCCCTGGAGGAAGCGGAGCGTGACGCACTCCTGCTGCTGCGGGTTGAGCCGCCGTACGGCGTCGAGCAGTGCGGCGTTCGAGAGGGACTCCAGGACGGAGTCCTCGGGGGAGCGCTCGACCTCGTTGGCGTCGAGCATCTCGCCGGTGGTCACTTCCAGCCTGAAGCGGCTCGACTTGAAGTGGTCGGCGACCAGGTTGCGGGCGATCGTCACCAGCCAGGCGCCGAAGTCGCGCCCCTGATAGGTGAACGTGCCGATGCGGCGCAGGGCGCGCAGAAAGGTCTCGCTGGTGAGGTCCTCGGCGGTGGCTTTGCCTCCCACTCGGTAGTAGATGTACCGGTACACAGTGTCGCTGTACTGGTCGTAGAGGCGGCCGAAGGCGTCGGCTTCGCCGGCCTGGGCACGCTCCACGAGGTCCATCATCCGGGCGCTGTCGCTGTCAGCGGCCGGACGGCGTGCGGTGGCGGCGCCGGCCGAGCGCCCTCGTCTGCCAACCGCCGCGCCGCCGTCTGCCAGTGCATAGCACGGACCGACGGGTGCGGTGGTGGCGAAGGCGGCGGGGACGGCGTACGCGGTGGGGACGAAGCCGCGCAACAGGTCTTGGACCGTTGCGCGCAGCGTAGCCAGGCCCGAGGCGTCAACCCCGACGTGTGGGTACACGGGACTCCCAGAGGCAGAGCTTCCATCACGTGCAGTACCGGAACATTCACCCGTCGTAGCGACGGAGGGGTACCGGATTGCGTCTGAGGAGAATAACGCTTCGTGCAGGCGCTGCTACACCCAGTTGCTCAAATCATCGATTACGTCGCTTCCGTAACCGGTTGACGCCCGATCAAGTACCGCAGAGTGACCGGTTGTTGATCAGAACGGTCCGAATTCAGTCAGGGACCGGGGCGTGTTGTGGCCGTGTGCAGCCAACGTGACTGGACAGGGGGTTACGCGGGTACGGCTCGTGGATTGGCTGTGTTTACCGCGTCACCGGCGTCGGCGGTGCAAAGCGATCGCCGCGGCCGTGCCGCCCGCCACCGCGCCCACGCCGGCCGCCGCCGGGATGCCGACCTTGGCCGCCTTGCGGGCCGTCCGGTAGTCGCGCAGCCGCCAGTCCAGCTCGCGCGCGTGCTTGCGCAGCTTGGAGTCCGGGTTGATGGCGTAGGGGTGCCCGACCAGCGAGAGCATCGGGATGTCGTTGTGCGAGTCGCTGTACGCGGCGCAGCGCGAGAGGTCCAGGCCCTCCGCCGCCGCCAACGCCCTTACCGCCTCCGCCTTCGCGGGGCCGTGCAGGGGTTCGCCGACCAACTTGCCGGTGTAGACGCCGTCGACGGACTCGGCGACCGTGCCGAGCGCGCCGGTGAGGCCGAGGCGGCGGGCGATCACGTTGGCGATCTCCACCGGGGCCGCCGTGACGAGCCACACCTTCTGGCCCGCGGCGAGGTGCGCCTCGGCGAGGGCGCGGGTGCCGGGCCAGATGCGCTCGGCCATGTACTCGTCGTAGATCTCCTCGCCGATCGACTGGAGTTCGGCGACGCGGTGGCCCTTGACGATGGACAGCGCCGAGTCGCGCGCCTCCTGCATGTGCTCGGGGTCCTCGGAGCCGGCGAGCCTGAACCAGGCCTGCTGCCAGGCGAACTTGAGGAGGTCGCGGGTCTCGAAGAACTTCCGCTTGTGCAGGCCGCGGCCGAAGTGGAAGATCGACGCGCCCTGCATGACGGTGTTGTCCAGGTCGAAGAAGGCCGCGGCTCTGTCGTCGCCGAGGACCGGGAACTCCGGTTCCTCCGCCGCTTTTTCGTCCGCGAGGGCGTCCTGTATGTCCTGCGCGTCCTGCGACGACTTGCGCGCTGCCTCCGCAGAGGCCTCGCCTGCCAACACGCTCCGCGCCGTGGCGGAGCGCCTACGGGGAGTGAGCCATCCGAGAGCGGCCATGTCGTGAGCATAGCCAGTTTGTTCGGTGGTTCCGGAGCCGAGAGGTTCGGAGGCTGTGAACTCTCCGCGACCGGGCCGTTAAAGAAGTGCACCGGTGGCGAGAGAATGGTGTGCATGAGCCATCTCGTCACTCTCATCCGCAAGCCCGGCTGTCATCTGTGCGAGGACGCGCAGCTCGTCGTGGAGAAGGTCTGCGCCGACCTCGGGGTCCCCTGGGAGGAGAAGGACATCACCGAGGACCAGCGGCTGCACGACGAGTACTGGGAGCAGATTCCGGTCGTCTTGATTGATGGGAAACAGCACACCTTCTGGCGGGTGGACGAGGCCCGCTTGCGCCGGGAACTGACCAAGTAGTTCAACGCGCACCCGAACGTCGCTTAGGATCGACGGCGGTTTGGTCTCGGGGGCGGGAATTACGAGGAGTGTGGCGGTTTTGCCCCCTGGAATACGCCTGGGACGCGTGTGCGTGACCCCGGTCACGTTGGCCGGGCAAATCGGACACCATCTTTGTGCACGCGTTCACAAAGACATAGCCTGCTTTCGACGGGGCGGTCTGGGTACGTGTGACCGCCCACAGCCCCGCTCTACCCGCAGGAGCACCGTGGCAACTGGCCGAACTCACCGACCGGCGAGCCGTAGCCGAGGGATTCCCGAGGCCACCGTCGCCCGTCTCCCGCTGTACCTCCGCGCGCTGACCGGACTCTCGGAGCGCTCGGTACCCACGGTCTCCTCCGAGGAGCTCGCGGCCGCCGCGGGGGTCAACTCCGCGAAGCTGCGCAAGGACTTCTCCTACCTCGGCTCCTACGGCACCCGTGGTGTCGGCTACGACGTCGAGTACCTCGTCTACCAGATCTCCCGCGAGCTGGGCCTGACCCAGGACTGGCCGGTCGTGATCGTCGGTATCGGAAACCTGGGCGCCGCACTCGCCAACTACGGCGGGTTCGCCTCCCGCGGCTTCCGGGTCGCCGCCCTCATCGACGCCGACCCGGCGATGGCCGGCAAGCCCGTCGCGGGCATCCCGGTGCAGCACGCGGACGAGCTGGAGAAGATCATCAGCGACAACGGCGTCTCCATCGGCGTCATCGCGACCCCCGCCGGTGCCGCCCAGCCGGTCTGCGACCGCCTCGTGGCCGCCGGTGTGACGTCCATCCTGAACTTCGCGCCGACCGTGCTGACCGTCCCGGACGGTGTCGACGTCCGCAAGGTCGACCTCTCGATCGAGTTGCAGATCCTCGCCTTCCACGAGCAGCGCAAGGCCGGCGAGGAGGCCGCCAACCAGGCGGCGCACCCGACCGCCGCGCGCCGTGGCGACTCCACCGAGCAGGGCCCTGACGGGGACGTCCCCGCCGTGATGCCGGCATGAGTCTCCTCGTCGTCGGGCTGAGCCATCGCAGCGCGCCGGTCAGCCTTCTGGAGCGGGCCACGCTGAACGCGGACGCCCAGGTCAAGCTCCTCCAGGACACGGTCGCCGCCGAACCGGCCGCCGAGGCCGCGGTGTTGGCCACCTGCAACCGCATCGAGCTCTACGCCGACGTGGACAAGTTCCACGCGGGCGTCGCGGAGTTGTCCACGCTGCTCGCCCAGCACAGCGGGGTCGGCCTGGACGAGCTCACTCCTTATCTCTACGTGCACTACGAGGACCGGGCCGTCCACCACCTCTTCTCGGTGGCCTGCGGCCTCGACTCGATGGTCGTCGGCGAGGGCCAGATCCTCGGCCAGATCAAGGACTCCCTGGCCACGGCGCAGGAACTGCACTCCGCCGGGCGGCTGTTGAACGAGCTGTTCCAGCAGGCCCTCCGGGTCGGCAAGCGTGCCCACTCCGAGACCGGCATCGACCGCGCGGGCCAGTCCCTGGTCACCTTCGGCCTTCAACAGCTCTCCTCCGGGGCGCCGGTCGAGGCCTGGGCGAAGGGGAAACGGGCCCTGGTGATCGGCGCCGGCTCCATGTCGTCGCTGGCCGCCGCGACCCTCGCGCGTGCCGGGGTCGCCGAGATCGTCGTCGCCAACCGCACCTCCGACCGCGCCGAGCGGCTCGCCCAGATCATCACCGAGAGCCCCGAAACGGACGTGTCCGCCCGCGCGGTACCGATGGATTCGGTGCCGTTCGAGCTGACACGTGCCGATGTGGCCGTGTCCTGCACGGGCGCGACGGGCCTTGTCCTGACGGCCGAGACGGTCGAGGACGCGGTCGCGGGCCGGGTGTCGCAGGACGCCGCGGTCGGTCGTACGGCCGTAGCGGATGTCGTGCGGGACGAGCTTCCGCCGACGTCCGTCGGGAGCGAGGACGGGTGTCCGCTGGACCTGTCCGCGGTGCAGGGGGCGAGCGGCTTCTCCGTGATGGGGGAGGCCGCCGTGGCCGGGATGGACGCGGCGACGCTGGAGCAGCACGCGGCCTGGGTCGGCGGCAGCGCCGTCGACCGGCGCGAGGCGGCCCGGCGTACGCCCGAGGCCGAGGCGGAACTCATCACCGCACTCGCCACCATGGCTACGACCGTCGGACGGATCCCCGAGCGGCGCAGGCCCGAGCCCGTCGCCCATATCCCGCGCCCCGCGCCGGTGTTGTCGTTCCTCGACCTCGCGATGCCGCGGGACGTCGACGCGGCCGTGCACCGGGTGGCCGGGGTGCGGCTGGTGGACATCGAGTCGCTCGCCGAGGCTTCGGCGGACGCCCCGATGGCGGCGGACGTGGACGCGGTCCGGCGTATCGTCTCCGACGAGGTCGCGGCCTTCGGGGCAGCCCAGCGGGCCGCGCACATCACGCCGACCGTGGTCGCCCTGCGCGCCATGGCCGCCGAGGTCGTCGCGGGTGAGATCGCCCGGCTCGACGGACGGCTGCCCGGCCTCGACGACAAGCACCGCGCGGAGATCACCCAGACCGTGCGACGCGTCGTCGACAAGCTGCTGCACGCGCCGACCGTACGGGTCAAGCAGCTCGCGGCCGAGCCCGGCGGCGCCGGGTACGCGGACGCGCTGCGCACCCTGTTCGACCTGGACCAGGAGACGGTGGCCTCCGTCTCCAGGGCCGTAGAAGACTCTGAGATCAGCAAGAACCGAGGGCCAGCATGAGTAGCACGCGTGAGCCGCAGGGGCGCGCCGGTGTCGAGAGGCCGAGCGCGCGGAGGCCCGAAGGGCTGAGCACGGTCGGACTCTCGACACCGGCTGAGGCGCCCCGGAGGCGGGAGCAGGAAAAAGGGGCACTGAGGCTCGGGACCAGGCGGAGCAGACTCGCCCTGGCCCAGTCCGGGTTGGTGGCGGACGCCGTGAGCCAGGTGACCGGACGGCCCGTCGAGCTCGTCGAGATCACCACCTACGGCGACACCTCCCGCGAGCACCTCGCCCAGATCGGCGGCACCGGGGTCTTCGTGACCGCGCTGCGGGACGCGCTGCTCGGCGGTGAGGTCGACTTCGCGGTTCATTCGCTGAAGGACCTGCCGACGACGCAGCCCGCGGAGCTGGTGCTCGCCGCCGTACCCGAGCGCGAGGATCCGCGGGACGTGATCGTCGCCCGGGACGCCCTGAAGTTCACCGACCTGCCCCGCGGGGCGCGCATCGGTACGGGCTCCCCGCGGCGCACGGCCCAGCTGAACGCGTACGCGCGCAGCCACGGCCTCGACATCGAGACGGTCCCGATCCGCGGGAACATCGACACCCGGGTCGGCTTCGTGCGGGACGGTGAGCTGGACGCCGTCGTCCTGGCCGCCGCCGGACTGAGCCGGATCGGCCGACTCGACGACGTGACCGACTTCCTGTCGGTCGACACGATTTTGCCCGCCCCCGGCCAGGGGGCCCTGGCGATCGAGTGCGCCGCGGACAACGCGGACCTCATCGCCGCACTCGGCGAACTCGACGACCCGTTCACGCGGATCGCCGTGACTGCCGAAAGGTCCCTGCTCGCCGCCCTGGAGGCCGGCTGCTCCGCCCCTGTGGGCGCGCTGGCCGACCTGCTGGCCGACGGGCAGATTGTCAAGGAAATGCGCCTGCGCGGAATAGTCGGCACGACCGACGGTTCGCGTACGGTGCAGCTGTCCACCACCGGTCCCGTGCCCGAGACGCATGACCAAGCACTGGCGCTCGGTCGCGAACTCGCCGCCGAGATGCTTGCCCAGGGCGCGGCCGGTCTGATGGGGGAGCAAGCCAAGTGAGCCCCACCACTCTTCCCGCCGCCGGTCCTGAACACGGGCACGTCACCTTCCTGGGTGCCGGACCCGGAGATCCGGGACTGCTCACACTGCGCGCCGTAGAGGCGCTGGCGAACGCGGACGTTCTCGTCGCCGAGCACGAGGTGCTCGACGTCGTACGTGCGCACGCCCGACCCGGCGTAGCCGTCGTGCATCCGGATCCGAGTCCTTCTTCGGGCTCGCTCCCGGGCACAGGCACGCCTCAACTAACGGTTGTTGACGGTGCGTCAACAACCGTTGGCCTACCCGCTGTGCGGGATGCGGCACATCTTGTCATGGAGGCCGCGCGGGGCGGCAGGCGGGTCGTACGTGCGGTGTCCGGGGACCCCGGACTAGATACGTACGCCGCCGAGGAAATGCTCGCCTGCGTCGCCGCGGGTGTGCCTTTCGAGGTCGTCCCGGGTGTCGCGGCGGCCGTCGGCGTGCCCGCGTACGCCGGTGTCCCGCTGCGGGACGCGCAGGGGGCGGACGTCCGGTTCGTGGACGCCCGTACCGCGTCGGACCGGTGTTGGACGGAGGTGGGGGCGTCGGACGGCACGGTGGTCGTGTCGACGTCGCTGGACTCCGTGGCTTCGGCCGCCGGTGAGCTGGTGGCCGCCGGTCGTAAGCCGGACACCCCGATGACCGTCACAGTGGCTGGTACGACCACTCGTCAGCGGACCTGGTCCGCGACCCTCGGGACGATCGCGCAGACGCTGAAGCAGGCGAAGGTGCTGCCGTCCCCGGAAGGTGGCCGACCGGTGATAGCCGTGGTCGGTGAGCGGTCCGCCGCCGCGCAGCGCGACCAGTTGTCGTGGTTCGAGTCCAAGCCGCTGTTCGGCTGGAAGGTGCTCGTGCCGCGGACGAAGGAGCAGGCGGCGTCGCTCTCCGACCAACTGCGGTCGTACGGGGCCGTTCCGCACGAGGTGCCGACGATCGCCGTCGAGCCGCCGAGGACGCCTCAGCAGATGGAGCGGGCGGTCAAGGGGCTCGTCACCGGGCGCTATGAGTGGATCGCGTTCACCTCCGTGAACGCGGTCAAGGCCGTGCGGGAGAAGTTCGAGGAGTACGGGCTCGACGCTCGGGCGTTCGCCGGGATCAAGGTCGCGGCGGTGGGCGAGTCGACCGCGAAGGCGCTGATCGCCTTCGGCGTGAAGCCGGACCTGGTGCCGAGCGGGGAGCAGTCCGCGGCCGGGTTGCTGGAGGACTGGCCTCCGTACGACCCCGTTTTCGACCCGATCGACCGGGTGTTCCTGCCCCGTGCGGACATCGCCACGGAGACCTTGGTCGCCGGGCTGATCGAGCTCGGGTGGGAGGTCGATGACGTGACCGCCTACCGGACCGTGCGGGCCTCGCCGCCGCCGGCCGATACGCGGGAGGCGATCAAGGGGGGTGGCTTCGATGCCGTTCTCTTCACGTCGTCCTCCACTGTGCGGAACCTGGTGGGGATCGCCGGGAAGCCGCACAACGTGACCGTGATCGCGTGTATTGGTCCGGCTACGGCGAAGACCGCCGAGGAGCATGGGCTGCGGGTGGATGTGATGGCTCCGGAGCCGTCTGTGCACAAGTTGGCCGAGGCGTTGGCGAACTTCGGGCTTCGGCGGCGCGCTGCCGCGCAGGAGGCGGGGGATCCGGTTACCCGGCCGAGTGAGCGTCGGCCGGGTGCTCGGCGGCGGCGTACGACCTGAGGTTGAGTCTTCGGTTGCGGCGAGTGGGGGTGGGCGTCGCGGGGGTTTTTCGCCCCCGCCGCCCCTACCCGTCCCGTCCCTGGGGGCTGCCGCCCCCAGACCCCCGCTTCGGCCTGAACGGCCTCGTCCTCAAGCGCCGGACGGGCTGAAAAATAGCGGCCTGCGTTGGAAAGTGCGCCGAAGTGGCCCCGACGTATGCCGAAATGTGCGCCGACTCGCCGTCGGCAAAGGTGCCCCTGAGGCGGGCGTAGCGTAGATGGCATGACGACGTACGGATCCTTTCCCGGCTCGCGGCCCCGGCGGTTGCGGACCAGCCCCGTCATGCGGCGGATGGTTGCCGAGACTCGGCTGCACCCCGCTGACTTCATCCTTCCGGCGTTTGTGCGGGAGGGGGTCAGTGAGCCGGTGCCGATCGGGGCCATGCCCGGGGTTGTGCAGCACACTCGGGACAGTCTGAAGAAGGCTGCCGCTGAGGCTGTTGCCGCCGGGATCTCCGGGATCATGCTGTTCGGGGTGCCGGAGGAGAGCAAGAAGGACGCTCTCGGGACGGCCGGGACCGATCCTGACGGGATTCTTCAGGTCGCGTTGAGGGATGTGCGGGCCGAGGTCGGGGACGAGCTGCTCGTCATGTCCGATCTGTGTCTTGATGAGACCACTGATCATGGGCATTGCGGGGTGCTTGATGATCAGGGGCGCGTCGACAATGACGCCACCCTTGAGCGGTATGCCGAGATGGCTCAGGTGCAGGCCGATGCCGGGGCCCATGTCGTCGGGCCCAGCGGGATGATGGACGGGCAGATCGGGGTCGTCCGGGACGCGCTCGACCAGATCGGGCGGGAGGATGTCGCCATCCTCGCCTACACCGTCAAATACGCGTCCGCGTTCTTCGGGCCGTTTCGTGAGGCCGTGGGTTCCTCGCTCAAGGGGGACCGCAAGACGTACCAGCAGGACCCGGCCAACGCGCGGGAGTCCATGCGGGAGTTGGCGCTCGACCTGGAGGAGGGTGCCGACATGGTGATGGTCAAGCCGGCCGGGCCCTACCTCGACATCCTGGCCAAGGTCGCCGAGGTCTCGGACGTGCCCGTCGCCGCCTATCAGATCTCCGGCGAGTACTCGATGATCGAGGCCGCCGCCGAGAAGGGCTGGATCGACCGGGAGAAGGCGATCTTCGAGGCGCTCACCGGGATCAAGCGGGCCGGGGCGCAGAACATCCTCACGTACTGGGCGGTGGAGGTGGCGCAGAAGCTGCGCTGACCTGACCTGACCTGGCCGTCGAACGGCCGCTGAACATCCGTCAATTGGCAACGCTTGGAGATCGTTCCGGCGTCGGGGTGATCTCGGCGAGGAGGCGGAATGCCTTTTGGCGTGAAATCGATGGCCGTTGTGGGTGGGTGTGGGATCAAATGGCCTTGCTCGTCCCGCACTTATGTGGATTTGACGCGTCCGCATCAGTGTCCTTACCTTCTGCGCCTGGCCTGATCCGTTCTGGACGGTCTGGACGTCGATCCCTGGGGGACACCACCATGAGCTGGTTCATCGAGGCACTGAAGAAGTACGCGGTATTCAGCGGGCGCGCGCGTCGCAAGGAGTACTGGATGTTCTCCCTGTTCACGGGCATCATCGCGGTTGTCCTGCTCGTCATCGGCCTCGTGATCAAGTTCCCGTACCTCGCGGTCGTCTTCTACCTCGCGATCCTGCTGCCCGGCCTGGGTGTCAGCATCCGCCGCCTGCACGACATCGGCCGCTCCGGCTGGTGGCTGTTCTTCGGCATCATCCCGATCGCCGGCCCGATCACCCTCCTGGTCTTCACGTGCACGGACGGCAAGCCCGGCGCCAACCAGTACGGCCCGAACCCGAAGGAAGTCGGCGGGATCCCGGCGCACGTCTGATCGCACACTCCACGAGGCCCGTCAGGGCGTGGACCCCGTCGACATCGACGACGTGGGGCCCACGCCGGACGGGCCTTCGTCGCGTACGCCCATGCCGTCCTTGCACCCCGAGAGCAGCAGCGCCGCGGCGAGCACGGCCGTGGCGACGGCCAGGACACGGGTGCGGGTGCGGATGGTGCGGGCCGGCATGGGTTCCTCCCGTGGAAGTGAAGTGAAGCGTCATCGGGTGCAGCTTGGGTGGTCGCGCGGGGCCCGGTCTACGGCTGTCGCCGGATTCGGGACGCCGGTACCGTCCCGGACCTTCTGACCTGCGGTGATGTCGGCTCTCAGGGGCACGTTGTGGGACGCCGGGAAGGGGTCGAGCACCCCATGGTCATGCCGGCGCCGCCCGTCCCTCGGACTGGGCACCATCAAGTCCCGGCGGGAGTTAGGTTGTTGACCACTGCTCTGGTTGTCCGTTGAATGACCCACTCTCCTGGGAGACGCGCATGCCCGGTGACGCCCTCAGTCAAGATCCCGCCGAGCTGCGAAGGAGGATCGACACCAGCAAGGCCCACCCGGCCCGCGTCTACGACGTCTTCCTCGGCGGCAAGGACAACTACCCCGTCGACCGCGAGGCCGCCGCCGCCGCGCTCGCCGCCAACCCGCGCGGGTATCTCGACGTGCGGCACAACCGGGACTTCATGCGCCGGGCCGTGACCCGGTTGTCGCAGGAGCACGGGGTGCGCCAGTTCCTCGACATCGGCACCGGGCTGCCGACCGCGGAGAACGTGCACCAGATCGCCCAGGGCATCGAGCCCGAGTCGCGGATCGTCTACGTCGACAACGACCCGGTGGTCCTCGCGCACGCCCGCGCCCTGCTCACCAGCAGCCCCGAGGGCCGTACCGACTACATCGACGCCGACCTGCGCCGCCCGGCCGACATTCTCGAACAGGCCGCCAAGACCCTCGACTTCAACGAGCCGATCGCCCTGCTGCTGGTGGCGATCCTGCACTTCGTGGAGGACGAGGAGGCGTATCCGCTGGTGCGCGAGCTGGTGGACGTGCTGCCGTCCGGCAGTCATCTGGTGCTCAGCCATCTCACCGACGAGATGCATCCCATTCCGGCCCGTGCGGTCCAACGGACGTACACGGAACGGGGGTTCACCTTCGTGTTCCGTTCCAAGGACGAGGTCGAGCGGCTCTTCACCGAGACCCCGGGCGTCACCCTGGACGAGCCCGGTGTGGTCCCGGCGCACAAGTGGCACCCGGGCCCGGCGCCCGCGCCGCCGGTGGTGGAGCAGGCGTACTTCGAGAGTCTCGACGACATCGAGAAGATCACCTATCGCGACATCAATGATGTGACGGACGACGACATCAAC
Source organism: Streptomyces sp. NBC_01288 (assembly GCF_035982055.1). Classification (NCBI taxonomy): domain Bacteria; kingdom Bacillati; phylum Actinomycetota; class Actinomycetes; order Kitasatosporales; family Streptomycetaceae; genus Streptomyces; species Streptomyces sp. NBC_01288. Next base: position 4,497,675 of record NZ_CP108427.1, on the reverse strand, counting down.
GTCTATGGGGCGACCGGCAAGAAGGCCTGAGCCCAGCCAGGAGGAGAGGGCGGGCGTCCGGATCGTGGAAAGGTGCTTGTAGGCGGCACGTACGTTTCTAAGCTGCGCGCCATGACCCTCACCGAGACACCCGCTGTCCCCCTGCCGCCGCTCGCCGCGCGCGCCCGTGCGATCGGGGGTTCGCCGGTGCGGGACATCCTCGCCGTCACCGCCCGCCCCGAGGTGATCAACTTCGCGGGCGGGCTGCCGGCCCCCGAACTCTTCGACGCGACCGGTATCGCGGCCGCCTACCAGGCGGTGCTCGCCGAGACACCCGCGCGGGCGCTCCAGTACGCGACGACCGAGGGCGAGCCGGTGCTGCGTGCCGCGCTCGCCGCGCGGACCTCGGCGCGCGGGCTGCCCACCGAGCCCGACGACCTCCTCGTCACCACCGGTTCGCAGCAGGCGCTCTCGCTGCTCGCGACCGCGCTGCTGGAGCCGGGGGACGTCGTCCTCGTCGAAAGTCCCTGTTATCTGGCGGCACTTCAGGTCTTCGCGTTCGCCGGTGCGCGGGTCGTCGCCGTGCCGGGGGACGGGGACGGGGTCGATCCCGAGGCGCTGGACGAACTCGTCGTGCGGGAGCGGCCCAAGCTGCTCTACACCGTGCCGACCTTCCAGAACCCCACCGGCCGCACCCTGCCCGCCGACCGCCGGGCCGCCGTCGCCGCGGTCGCCGTACGGCGCGGGCTGTGGATCGTGGAGGACGATCCCTACGGCGAACTCCGCTTCGAGGGCGAGCGGTTGCCGTGGATCGCGGCACAGGAGGGGGCGGCGGACCGGACGGTGCTGCTCGGTTCCTTCTCCAAGGTGATGGCCCCCGGGCTGCGGCTCGGGTGGCTGCGCGCGCCGGCCGCCCTGCTGCGGGCCTGTGTTGTCGCGAAACAGGCCGCAGACCTGCACACCCCGACCGTCAACCAGCTCGCCGCCGCACGGTACTTGGCGGACAACGACCTCGACGCGCACGTGGCGCGGGTGGCCGGGGTGTACCGGGAGCGGCGGGACGCCATGCTCGCGGGTCTTGCCAACGCCCTTCCCGAGGAGTCCAGTTGGGAGCGTCCCGAGGGCGGCATGTTCCTGTGGGCGCGGCTTCCGGAGTCGTACGACACGACGGAGCTCCTGCCGCGGGTGGTGCGGCAGGACGTGGCCTATGTGCCGGGGGCGCCCTTCTACGCCGGGGAGCCCGAGCGGTCGACGATGCGGCTGTGCTTCGTGACGCAGACGCCGGAGGAGATCCGGGAGGGGCTCAGGAGGCTGGGGGAGGGGCTGAGGGAAGGGCTGGGGGATTCCATCTCGGGTCAGTGCGCTTATGGTGGCCGAAGGTCATTGATATCGGTGAATCCCCTTGGAAACGCACCGAGTTGAACCCTGGGAGGAAATGCCATGGCACCGGTGCTCGTCGGACGTGAGGGTCTGCTGGCGGGAGAGCGCATACCGATCGTCGACACCCGCGTCACCTTCGGACGCAACGCGGGGAACACGGTCGTCATCGCCAGCCCGAGCGTCTCGCGTTTCCACGCGGAGATCGTCTTCGACCAGGACGAGGGCTACGTCCTGAGCGACTGCGGGAGCAGCAACGGCACGCAGGTCAACGGGGAGGAGGTGGAGTCCCGGCTGCTCCAGCCCGGTGACGAGATCACCATCGGGGACCAGGAGTTCCGCTTCGAGGTCGCCGACGCCATGCAGACCCTGATGGCGCTCAACCTGCCCCGCTCCGTGACCCACCCGGAGGAGAGCGAGGAGGGTTCGCTGCTGCGGGTCACCGTCGTGGGCGGGGGGCCGGTCGGCCTGTCCATGGCGTTGCTCCTTGAGCACTTCCTCGGCGCCCAGGTGAAGATCACTGTCTACGAGGGCCGGTGGCGCAAGGACGGCCGCCGCGTCGTCTGGAAGAGCGAGGCCGAGGGCAATGTGCGGCGCCAGCAGGTGGTGACCGTGCAGAGCCGGCAGTACCTCGCCTGGCCGCAGTACGTCCAGGAGCGGCTCTTCGACCCCGAGCACTACACCGAGATGTGGCCGTCCGGCCCGGACTCGATCGGCGACCACCACCCGCGCAACATGCGGATCGCCTACATCGAGGACAAGCTGCTGGAGCTGGCGAACGAGAAGCGGGACCGAATACGGCTCATACCGGCCAAGTTCGACCCGGCGGAACAGCGCGACGAACTCGCCTCGCAGCATGTGCTCGCGATCTGCGACGGCGGGCGGTCGCGCACCCGGGAGCACTTCGCGGCCCGGTTCGGCAAGGCCGACGAGTCGATCTACTCCCTCGACGGCGTCCATCTGCGGGACGTGGTCCTCGGGTTGAGGGTGAAGTCGGAGCTGCCCGACCCGATGGCGATCCTGCTGACGGTCGCTCAGAACCGGTTCCTGCTCAACTCGTTGCGCGGCGAGGGCTTCCTCAACATGCGGCTGACCGACGCCGAGTTGGGCGAGGTCATCGGCATCGACCCGGTCCGCCGGGTCTTCGAGGAGTGCATCGCCTCCCGCCCGTGCCTGATGAACCGCGACGAGCACGGCGACTTCCAGTGCTCCACCCACGGCACGCTGTTCCTTCCCGCGCTCATCAAGGGATCGCCCTTGTGGAAGCGCGTGCACGAGGGACTGCGGCTCTTCGACGTCTCGGACCAGGACCTGTCCGCGGTCACCAGTTTCCGCCTGGACATGGTGCAACGCCCGCGCTTCTCGGCCGAGTTGCTGCCGCCGACCGTCAACTCGCCAGGAACCTACGGCTTCCTGCTCGGCGACGCGGCCAACTCGATCCACTTCTGGCCGGGCCGGGGCCTCAACAGCGGCCTGGCGTCCGCGATTTCACTGGCCCGCTCCCTCAACAGCGCCTGGAACGGCCGCCCCTTCCGGGACGCGGACTTCCTACGGCACGAGGCGGCCATGTCGATGCTCCAGTACCGGCACAAGAGCCGCGCCTGGAAGGCCATGGTCACCACCGACGACCAGGGCGTCACCTGGGCCATCAAGGACATCATCGACCACGGCATCGACGGCATCGCGGAGGAGCCCGACCGCGAGGCGGACACCGCGACCCTGCTGGCGCGCATGGCGGCGATCCGCGACCGGCTCGCCCCCCGCCTCCCGGGTATGCCGGACGACGAGGCGATCCTGGAACGCCTTCAGACGCTGGAGTCGCGCACCCTGCGCATGCTCGTCCTCAGCGGCGCGTGGGACACCCTGACGATGGGCGGCGAGGAGGTCGACATCGACATCTTCTACGGCCAGGACTCGACGGCGGCGGCCGCGGCGGTGGAGGCGTTGGAGCCGGCGACGCAGCAGTGAGCCGTGGAGGGGGCGGGGGCCGGTGATTCCGTAGGGTGAGGGCATGGCTGACAGCGATGCCCTCGACCTGGACGAATACCTCACGCACATCGGTTGGGAGGGCGAGCGGCGGCCCGGCCCGGCGACGCTGCGGGGCGTGCACCTCGCGCACCTGTGGGGCATCCCGTTCGAGAACCTGGACGCGTTCCGGCGCACGGCTCCCTCGCTCGAACTGCCGGATCTGATGGCCAAGTTGGTGCGCGGTCGGCGCGGTGGTTACTGCTACGAGCACAACACGCTGCTCGCCACCGCGCTGAGGGCGCTGGGCTTCGGGGTGACGTTGCTGGCGGCCCGGGTGGTCGTGGGCACGGACCGGTTCGAGAGCCGCCCGCGCACCCACATGGCGCTGCTGGTGGAGGTGCCGGGCGACCCGCAGCGGTACCTGGCCGATGTCGGGTTCGGGGCGATCGGGGGCCTGTTGGAGCCGGTACCGGTGGTGGTGGGCGAGGAGTTCGAGGGCGCGGGGCGCAGGCACCGGCTGGTCCAGGTGCCGCACCGAGGACCGCTGGACCTCCTCGTCCTCCAGGCGTACGACGGCGGTGGCGGCGACGGCGGCGACGGCGGCGACGGAAACGGAGCCTGGCAGCCGCAGTACGCCTTCACCCTGGAGCCCTTCGAGCACGTGGACTTCGAGGTCGTCAACTGGCACATCGCCACGAACCCGCGCTCCCCGTTCACCAAGGGCCTCTTCGTCCAGCGGGTCACCCCTGACCGCCATCTCCTGCTCCACGGGCGCGTGTTGACCGAGACGAGGGCCGACGGTGCCGTGAGCGAGCGGGAGTTGACGGACGAGGGGGAGGTACGGCGGTTGCTGGACGAGGAGTTCGGGATCGAGGCGCCGGAGGGGATGAAGCTGCTCAGCTGACCCGGTCAGGCCGGCCTCACACCGAGAACTCGCGGATCACCGTGTCGCGGAACACCGCGCTGCCGCCGATCGTGAACAGCGCGAGCCCGGTGTCCAGCAGATACGGGAACACCTGGCTGGTGTGCACGTAACGGCCGTCGTCGACGAACATCTCCACCGACGTGCGGTCCACCAGGATGCGCAGCCTCACGGTGCCGGCGGACGGGTCGAACGGGGTGTGGCTCTCCTGCCACTTGCCGGACGTGTCGGCGTTCACCGTGTTGCGCCGGTTGAGGAAGGCGTAGTCGTCGTAGACACCGGCGTCGATGTGCCGACCTCCACTGGGTGAGCGCCTCAACTGGAGGCCCGCGCCGGTGAGTTGGGACCAGGTGATCTCGGTCGTGACCTCGTAGGAGATACCGGTGTAGTCGAGCACCTTCGTGCCGTTCACCGTCACGTCGCCCAGGTTCACCGTGCGGGAGACATGCGCGTCGAGGCCGGCGACGGGCCGGGAGGCGAGGTAGTAGGTGGTGTCGGACGCCTTCTCCAGGGTGACCTCGCGGACGACGGAGTCGGTGCCGTTGAAGCCGTCGCAGTCGATGGTGGGGGTGGTGTCGGCGTAGTCCCAGTTGTTCACCCAGCCGATCGCGTACCGGGCGGCCGCGTCCACCGCGCCGCTCGCGTCCCGCTTCTCGAAGGTGACGCCGGCGTACCAGTCCCAGCCGTGGTCGAGCCACTGCGGGTCACTCGTGTCAGCGGTGAACGCGCTGCCGTCGAAGGAACCCGTCCAGTAGGCGTACGTGTTGGGCAGCCCCGCGCTCTTGCCGTTGGCGCTCACGCCGAGCACCCATTTCACGGTGCCGTCGCCGGCGGTGACGCGGAACAGGTCGGGGCACTCCAGGACGCCGATGCCGTCGTGGACGAAACCGTTCGCGTACGTCCAGGACCTGAGGTCGTCGGAGTGGTAGAAGCCGATCTTGTCGTTCTCGGCGAGGGCCATCACCCAGCGGTCCCGGTCCTCGTCGCGGATCACCTTGGGGTCGCGGAAGTCGGCGACGCCGGGGTTGGGCAGGACCGGGTCGGTCCCGTGGTTGGTGAAGGTGAGACCGCCGTCGGTCGAGTAGTACAGGAACTGCTCCTGGTGGTCGGTGCCGCCGCCGGGAGACATGGTGACGATGACGACGACCGCGCCCGCGCCGAATCCGGCCGTGTCGCCGGTGTCGACCACCACCGAACCCGACCAGAGATCGCCGTTGACCGTGGTGTCCTTGGGCACGGCGACCCCGCGGTCGGTGAAGGAGACCAGGTCCTTGGTGGTGGCCAGGCGCCATGCGGTGCCGACGACGCCGGTGAAGTAGTCGGCGTTGTAGAGGTAGTAGTAGTGGTACTCGCCGTCGATCCAGACGGGCCGCTGCGGGTCGTTCTTCCACTGGTCGGGGACCGTGAAGTGGTACCCGGCGCGGTAACTCGCCCCGCTCGCGGCGGAGTTGGTCCCGCTCTCGGCCGTGGCCCCGGGCTTGGGCCTGGGCTTCGGAGCGGCCGTGGCCGTGCCGGTGGACAGCAGCGCGGTGGCGGTGCCCGCCGCCGATCCCGCGAACAGTGATCTCCTGGAAATTCCCGCCGTTCCGGGCATGACGCATCGTTCCTCTCGTGACGGCCCATGAGGGCCCGTGGCGGCTCGTCACACACGCGAGTGCGGCTCACGGTGCGGAGGGCGTGAAAAATCGGCTCAGATGAACGAGGACTGTAGACCTAACTCGTTAAAGGTCAAGCGTTCCCGACCCTTGACAGGCCTGCCGCCCGGTTCCCATCATCTGGGGCATCACCCCTGAACTAACACGAGTTAGGCCCGTCCGATGACTGACTCGCACCTCCCCCGCCGCACGCTGCTGCGGTACGGCGCGTACGGGGCCGGAGCAGCCGCCCTGGCCGGTACCGCCGCGAGCTGGGACCGGCTCACCGGAGCCGACATCCCCGGCCGGGACGACGGCTCCCTCGTCGTCGCCACCCTCGGCTCCGCCTTCGACCCGGCCACCGTCGACGCCCTCACCAAGGGCTTCCACCGGCTCCACCCCGACATCCCGCTGCGGGTGAACGCGGTGCAGGCCGTCGACTGGTCGGACTTCTTCGCGAAGATCCTCACCCAGATCGCCGCGGGCACCGCTCCCGACCTGGTGTATGTGGCCACCGAGGGCGTGCAGTTGTTCGCCCGGCGGCTCGGCGTGTCCCTGGACCGCTGGGTGCGGCGGGACGCGGCGGAACTGCGTGAGTACTTCGCCGACGTCCACCCCTCGCTGGTGGAGTCGATGATGTACGAGGGCAACCTCTACCAGCTGCCCATGGAGTTCAACGCCGCCGACATGTACCTCAACAAGCAGGTGCTGAAGCGGGCGGGCGCGGGGTTCCCGGCGGCCGACTGGAGCCGCGACGACTTCACCGCGCTGCTGCGGGAGATGAAGCGAACCGGCGGTTCGCACTTCACGCCGTACTTCTGGACCAACCGGCTGTGGGGCGGCGTGGTGCCCTGGCTCTTCGCGAACGGCACCAACCTGCTGAAGGAGTCGAAGGCGCCCGGCGGCTCCTGGCTGTGGGACACCTTCTACCCGGCCGCCGACCGACGGGGGCGCGGCGGCGGCTTCCGCTGGACGACCCCGCAGGCCGCCACCGACCGGGTCGAGGAGGCGTACGACTATCTCGCCTCCCTCGTCCAGGACGACCTGTGCACCCGGCCCGAGGGCGGCAACGGCAGCAACCTGGTCGGCGTGTTCTCCACCGGCCGCGTCGGCGTCACACCGGCGGGCGGCTTCTGGGCGGGCGGCCTGCAACAGGCCGGCGTGCGGGCCGACGGCTACGACGTGCAGTACTTCCCGCGCTGGCGTACCCAGCGCCACCAGTTCGGCGCGGCGGGCTACGCGCTGCTGCGCACCTCGAAGAAGCAGGAAGCCGCCTGGGAGTTCATCAAGTACGCGGCCCGCAAGGACACCATGACCCGGCTGTTCCGGACCAACCAGACCACCCCGGCCCGGCGTTCGATGCTGAACGCCGCCCGCTACGCGACGAGCGGCCCGGCGCACTGGCGGGTCTTCTACGACACCCTCGACCGCTTTCCCGACACCGGCCCGATCCCCGCGCCGCCGCAGGTCGCCGAGGTGACCGACGTGCTGCTCAAGTACACCGGCACGGCGCTGGCCTCGCCGCGTGCGGTGGGTCCCGCGCTGCGCCGGATGCAGGGCGCCCTGGAGCAGGCCATGGAGCGTGAGGTATGACGAACACCCAGGTCCCGGACTCCCAGGTTCCGAACTCTCAGGGTCCGAACTCTCAGGGTCCGCCCGTCAGTTCGCGGCCCGCCACGCCATCCGCCGCCGCCGTGCGGCCGTCCGCCCGCGACCGCGGCACCCGGCTGCTGGCCGCGCTGTTCCTGGCGCCCACGGTCGTCGGCATCGTCGTCTTCACGGTCGTGCCGATCATCGGGTCCGTCGTGCTGAGCCTGTTCCACTGGAACGTGATCGACCCGCCCCGTTTCGCCGGGGGCGCCAACTACCGTACGACCTTCACGGATTCGACCGTTCTGGTCTCCTTCCGCAACACGCTCCTCTTCATGGTCCTCGCGGTCACGCTGCAACTGCTGATCGCGCTGACGCTGGCGCTCGCGCTGAACGGGCGGATGCCGGTGTGGCTGCGGTCGGTGTTCCGTTCGGCGTTCTTCTTCCCGCTGGTGCTGTCCGCCGCGTCCATCTCGGTGGTGATGAAGTACCTGTTCAACCAGGACTTCGGGGTGGTGAACTGGCTGATCGGCCTGGTCGGCGTCGCGCCCGTGCCCTGGCTGACCTCGGAGCACGCGGCGATGGCCACGGTGATCCTGGTCTACGTCTGGCAGCAGTTCGGCTTCTCGTTCCTGCTGTTCATCGGCGGCCTGAACAACATCCCCAAGGAGATCCACGAGGCCGCCGCCCTCGACGGCGCGACCGGCCTGCGCAAGCACCTCGGCATCACGCTGCCGCTGCTGTCGCCGACCCTGCTCGTCGCCTCGGTGGTCGGCATCATCAACGCCCTCCAGGTCTTCGAACAGCCCTACGTCCTCACCGACGGCGGACCCGGCGACGCCACCCGCACCGTGGTGATGGTGATCTACGAAAGGGCCTTCGAGCAGCTCGACTTCGGCGAGGCATCCGCGGTGGGCGTGCTGCTCTTCGCGCTGATCATGGCGGTCACCGCCGTCCAGTTCCGGCTCAGCCGGCGTTTCGTCCACTACCAGTGAGCCGGTGAGCCGCATGAGCGCTATGAGCCAAGCAACCCCGACCCTGAGCCGCCTCCGCCATTCCCTCACCCCCTGGGCCCGGATCGCCGGACTGACCGTGTGCGCCCTGGTGACGCTGGGCCCGGTCATCTGGACCGTCGCCACCTCGCTGCGCACTCCGGCCCAGTCCTTCGACCTGCCCCCGCAGATCATCCCGACGCACCCGACGACCGCGGCCTACCGCGGGGTCTTCGATCAGATCGACGTGTGGCTGCTCGCCCTGAACTCCACGCTGGTGACGGCGCTGATCGCCGTCGGCCAGATGATCACGGCGGGGCTGGCCGGATACGCCTTCGCGCGCCTGGAGTTCCGCTTCAAGAAGCCGCTCTTCGGCCTGGTCCTGGCGACCATGATGGTGCCGTTGCAGGTCACCATCGTGCCGGTGTTCCTGGTGCTGAAGACGATGGGCCTCACCGACACGCTCCTCGGCCTGATCATCCCGGCCTTCCCGACCGCCTTCGGCACGTTCCTGATGCGCCAGTACTTCCTCGGCATGCCGAAGGACCTGGGCGAGGCGGCCATGCTGGACGGCGCGGGGACCTGGCGGATCTTCCGCTCGGTGTACGCGCCGCTGGCCACACCCGGCCTGGCGATCGTCGGCGTACTGGCCTTCAACTACCACTGGAACGAGTTCTTCCGCCCGCTGATCCTGGAGACCTCCAGCCAGAACTACACGCTTCCGCTGGGTCTGGTCTCCCTCCAGGGCAACCTCGGCACCGGGTCCATCTCGGTGGTCCTGGCCGGGGTCGTGCTCTCGATGCTTCCCGCCGTCGCCGTGTTCGTCGTCGGCCAGCGCCCTCTGCGCGAGGGCATCACGTCCGCAGGAGTCAACCGTTGAGCAATGACCCCAACGCGCCGCGTTTCAGGGTCCGTCCGCCCGCCGGCTGGATCAACGACCCCAATGGGCCGTTCCGTTGGCGGGACCGCTACCACCTCTTCTACCAGCACAACCCCGACGCACCGGTGCACGCGAACGTCCACTGGGGGCATGCCTCCAGCACCGACCTCGCGCACTGGGAGCACCACCCGATCGCGCTCACCCCGACGCCGGGCGGCCCCGACGAGGCGGGCTGCTGGTCGGGCTGTGTGACCGACGACGCGGGCACACCGACCGCCGTGTACACGGGAGTTGACCATGCCCACACCGGACTCGGCACCATCTGCCTGGCACGAGCGGCGGACCCGGACGACGAGCTGCTGACCGAGTGGAAGCCGCTGCCGACGCCGGTGGTGACAGGACCGCCCCCGGGACTGGACGTGGTGATGTTCCGCGACCCGTTCGTCTTCCACCACGAGGACCGGCGCTGGGCCCTCGTCGGCGCCGGGCACGCCGACGGCACGCCGTCGGTCCTGCTCTACGACTGCGACGACCTGACCGACTGGCGGTTCGCCGGTGTGCTGCTGGACGGCCGGGACCCGGTGGCCGCGGGCGTGTTCGGCGACAAGTCGGTGGGCTGGGAGTGCCCGCACCTGTACCGGACGGCAGGCGGCGAGCACGTGCTTCTGGTGTCCCTGTGGGACGGGGACCCCTGCTCCACCGGTTACCTGACGGGCCGTCTGGAGCCGGACGGCCAGGGCGGGTTGAGTTTCGCACCGCGCGCCGGCGGCCGACTCGACCAGGGGCGGGACTTCTACGCCCCCGCCGTGCTCCAGGAGCCGGACCGCGCACTGCTCTGGGGCTGGTCGTGGGAGGCCCGCCCGCAGGAGGAGTTGGACAGGGCCGGATGGGCGGGCGTCCTCACCGCGCCACGGGTCGTCGACGTCCACCCCGACGGATCACTGCGGGTGAGCCCGGCCCCGGAACTCGACCAACTCCACCCGGCCGAGCCGTTCGTCACCGCGCCGGCCCGGGTTCCGCTTCCGGACGCCTACGACCTGACGGTCACCGCCTGCGAACCGACCACGGTGACCCTGCTCCGGGACGCGGCGGGCCAGGAGCTGACCGTCCGCGCAGACCCCGCCTCCGGGACCGTCGTCCTCGACCGCGCCGCCTGGCCCCGAACCGGCGGGGAAGGCTCCGCCCCGATCACCGTGCACGTACCGAAGACGCCGGAACTCACCCTCCGACTCCTCGTCGACGGCTCCCTCCTCGAACTCTTCGTCGCGGACCGAGCCATGGTCACCGAGCGCGTCTACCGACGCCCCGGCGACACCGCCGAGCTGGTCGTCGACGGGCCGGGGGCCCGGGTCAGGGGGTGGGGGCCGGGCCCACGGAGGCTCGGGTGATTACCGGGCAGGGTAGGCGGCGGACGGTTGCCGGCGGTGCCTGGCCGGCTTCGATGGCGTCCAGGAGCAGTCGGGCCGCCGCCTCGCCCATCGCGCGGTGCGGCAGGGCGACCGAGGTGAGGGGCGGGGTGAGGAACGCGGCCATGTGTTCCTGGTCGTCGTAGCCGACCACCGACAGATCGGCGGGCACGTCGATCCCGAGCCGGGTCGCGGCGTGCAGGACGCCCGCCGCGACGCGGTCGTTGTAGCACAGGACGCCGGTGGGGCGACGGCTCGGACCGACCCCGTCGAGCAGGCGCAGCGCCCCCGCGTATCCCGCGGAGATCTCGCCGCCGCCGCGCACGATCCACTCCGCGGGCACGGTGACGCCCTCGGCGCGCAGGGCCTCCCGGATGCCGCGGGTACGTTCCGCCGAGGCGATGTCGTCCAGACCGCCGATCACGGCGACTCGGCGGTGGCCGGCTGTGAGCAGCAGCCGGGCGGCCGTACGGCCCCCGGCTCGCTCGGCGGGGACCACGGCGGGCAGGGAGTCGTCCTCGGGAAGGCAGTTGGCCAGCACGGAGTGGGTGCGGCGCAGGCCCTCGGGGACGCGGACCCGGCGCAGCGACATCGCCGCGTAGATGATGCCGTCCACGCGCCGGTCGAGCAGTTCCGCGACGGCCGCGTCCTCCTTGACCGGGTCACCGCCGGAGTCGACGGTGAGGACGAGGTGGTCCCTGTCCCAGGCGGTCTCCATGGCGCCGCGCAGCAGCCGGCCGGCGAACGGCGAGGACGCGATCTCGTCGGTGACCAGCCCGATCACGGCCGTACGGCGACGGCGCAGACCGCGGGCCACCGGGTCGGGGCGGTAGCCCAGCTGGGCCGCGGCCTGCCGGATGCGTTCCTGGGTGGCGGGGGAGAGGTTGCCGTCGGCCCGGCCGTTGAACACGAAGGACACCGCGGTGTGCGACACGCCTGCGAGCCGGGCGACGTCCCGTGACGTCGGGCGCCCGGTGCCCGTGGTTCCGCTCTCCTCGGCACCGCCCACGCCGTCCGCCGCCCTCGCCCAGCCCGTCCCTGTAGATCACCGCCCACCCTATCCGCGGCCCCGTGATCGACAAGCGGATGACGTCAGTTCAGTCCCACCAGAAGGACCACACCCGCTGGTCGAGGACCTCGTGCCGGGCGTACGCGCGCAGGGTCTCGTGACGGCCCTGGGTGATGTTGTCCGGGCAGAAGGCGAAGTGCTCGGCGGCGATCGCCTCGGCCTGCTCCTGGGTGGTCGGCGGGGCCGCGACCGACAGCACCAACTGGTCGGCGGTGAGGGCCACGACGCGTATGCCGAAGCGGTCCTCCCAGGAGCGCAGCACGGCACAGAGCCGGGCCACGTCCCCCTCGTAGTTGATCTGCCCGGTCCAGCCGATCGCCGCCGGGATGTCGGCGCTGCGGCGGGCCGGGACGAGGGCGAGGTGCGGTTCCTTGAGCCAAGAGCCGCTGCCCGCAAGGGAGTCGGCGATCTCGGCGGCCCGCGCGTCCGGATCGGCGACCAGGGTGAGCGGTTCGGCGAGGCCGGGCCACTCGGGACCGTACGGCGCGATCATCTCGTCGTACGTGGCCTGCTCACCGAAGTTCTCGACCACGGCCTCGGCGAAGGAGTCCGTGCCGGGACGGTCGGCGTCCGGGGCGAGTTCGTCCGCCGCGTACTCCTCCCAGAACTCCTCCAGGACCTCTTCGGCGTCATGATCCCCCGGATACGACGCCTCGTCGGGCAGCAAGTGCCATTCGTCCAGGGCGCCTTCATCGCCACCCAGGTCCAACAGCACGGGGAGCAGCCCGGCGGCCCGGCGCGCGGGCTGGAGGGCGTCGTAGTCCCCGGGCCTCGCCGGCTCGTCCGCACACCACAACAACGGTTCGTCCGCCGGACCTTCGGCGGTCACGTCGATCAGACTCCCGGCGGGGAGTTCAAGCCCGAGCGAGCTGCCGCTCGGGTCGGCCGCCAGCGTCGGCAGCGGGTTGGGAAGGGTCGCCATGCCGAAAACTGTAGAGGCGGCCACTGACAGTCGGGGTGCGGGGAGTTGGCATGAAAAGCGGTGACGAGGTGACTCGGCGCGTTCCAGTAGAGCTGGCGGGGTTCACTGATCTGTTTCGGGACCTGGAGGAGTACGTGGTCTCTCTGGACCGGGTGTTGTCACGAATCGGTGCGGGAGAGGATCCCCACATACTGCTTGAGTACGTCGTGGAGTTCGGCCTCCCCGCACGGCTCGCTCGCGCTCGTGGCTTCGTCGGTGATGCGCTGGAGTCCGTCATCGGAGCGGATGCCCTGGAAGCAGTTGCTGAGCAGGTCGAGGGGTACAGGGGATGACGTCTCATGGCCGTGTACGACTTCACCGGGCGTGCGGAGCCGTGGGTCGTCATCGCTCCGCAGGGTGACCCGCTGCTGGAACGGCAACTGGTCGCCCTGGAAGGGCAAGGCGGGCTCGTCTTCCACCTGTCCGCCGAGGAACTGGCCACGCCGGAAGGCGTGTTCGCCGCGTTCGCCCGGACGCTGGAGTTTCCCGGCTACTTCGGCCACAACTGGGACGCGATGGTCGACTGCCTGGACGATCTGCACGGGTCCTGGCACGGCGGCAGAGGTGTCGCGGTCGTCATCGGCGACGCCGACCTGTTGCTGGGCGCCGGTCATCTGCGCCTGTTCGTCTCGGTGTTGTGCCAGGCGGCGGCGCGCGCGAACAGCGCGGTGGACTCCGACGGCGAACCGTGGGACCGGCCGTCCATCGCCCAGCACTTCGCGTTCGTCTCCCGTACGGCGTCGACGGGCGACTTCGCTTCAAGGCTGACGGGCGACGATCTCAAGGTCGGGGTCGTCGGCCCGTACGTGACTGTCTCGCTCGACGAGTGATCGGACGCGAGCGGTGTTGCCCTCGGCTGAGCCCTGTCGGACGGGGGACCCTGTTGGCGAAAGTGTGACACTTTGGCGCTGAGTGTCACACTTCTGTGGGTCACCTTGCCGGAGGGGCGAGCGTTCCCGGGCATCGCTCAGCTTGGACTTGCCGACTACCGGGTGGCGGTGAACGCAGCCCAGGCGGTGGGGGCGAGTTGGAGCGTGGGGCCGTCCGCTTCCGGGTTCTTGGAGTCGCGGATGTGGATGGTGTGGGGGCAGGTGGCTACCTCGACGCACTGACCGCCCTCGTCGCTGCTGTACGTCGACTTCCGCCAGGTGTAGGCGACTTCGAGGCACGCGCCGCCTTCGCTGTTGCTGTAGCTCGACTTGAACCACTGAAGTCCGGTGCTCATTGATCTCCTAGCAGACGGTCCAGCAGGCTTCGTGAGTCCTCGATGGTGAGTGCCTGCGTCCGCAGCATTGCATATTTACGCGTCAGGATGGACACCTCATCCGCGTCGGAAACCCACTGGCTGCCGCGTTGGGACTCTGCGTAGGCGAGGTGCTGATGATCAGGCGTCTCCAGGAGGATGAAGGGGCCTGCGTCTCCTGCGTGGGAGGTCCGATTCAGCGGGAGGATCTGAAAGGACAGGCCCGGGAGTTCGGAGTACGTGCGCAGAGCGCGTAGTTGGGCCCGGTGTGTCTCGCGGCCTCCATTGGGCCACAGCAGCGCGGGCTCCCAGACGACGAAGCTCATCGTCGGCGGATTCTTGCGCTGCATGATCTCCTGGCGGCTGATCCGGCCCGCAACCTTTGTCTCCAACTCGTCCTCGTCGTACGCCGGAAGGCGACTGCTCAGCAGCGCGCGGGCGTACGCCTCGGTCTGGAGCAAACCGGGGACGACCGCGTTGTCGTACCAGGACAGGGAGATGGCCTCCCGCTCGTGCAGCATGTACTCCTCGGCGTAGAGCGGGAATTGGTCGATCTCGGGGAGGTTGTCGACGCCCGCCTCGAACGTCCCCTTCGTGTCGAGGATCCTGTCCAGCGACTTCGCCAGCGGGGGCATCAGTCGGCGCCTGCCCTGCTCGACCGACGCGATGGTCTCCTCGTCGACCAACGCCCGCTCGGCGAGCTGGCGTTGCGTCAACCCGGCCGCCATCCGGGCCGCTTTCACCTGTGCGCCCAGCAGCCGCATCGTCGAGCGGTTCTTCTTGGAGTTCATGCTGTGGTGCTCCCCACATCCACCCGTTCCGGACCCCGCGCGCACCCGTACTCCACCCGTACAAAAACCGATCCAGGGCTCACGCCCTGTCAACACTAGTGACGCTACGCAACTCTTGTCCCGTGAACCTGAGTGAGAAGTTCTTCCGGCGCGAACGCCGGTCCGTTCCCGCCGCGAGGCAGTTCGCTCACGCGTACCTGGCCGAGTGGGGACTCGCGGGGACCGAGCGCGGCGCCGATGTACTGGTCTGCGTCAGCGAGTTGGCGACCAACGCGCTGGTGCACGGGGTGCCGCCGGGGCGTCAGTTCCGGCTGTTGTTGCGGTGCGACGGGTATTCGTTGCGGGTCGAGGTGCACGACAGCGGGGGTGGTGTGCCGCGTGTCGACGCCCACCCTCGTGACACCGACGAGGGTGGGCGCGGGCTGCTGCTGGTTGCCGCGCTGGCCGACAAGTGGGGGGTGGGGGAACGGGACTTCGGGAAGGTGGTGTGGGCCGAGTTCGACACGGAGCAGCGCCCGACGGAACCGGTCACGATCAAGTCGTCCTGATCAGTGGCCGGTTCAAGCGTGGTGCGCTCGCCGGTCAAGGCCGCCCGGGCCGCTGACTTCGGCCGCGCACCATCGACATCAGCAGCCCGTGGGTCTCCTCGTCGGCGGCGACCAGGAGCCCACGGCCCGCCGCGCCGATCGGGGCACCGTCGATCCCGGTGACGACACAGCCGGCGGCCCGGCACAGAGCGATCCCGGCCGCGAAGTGCACGCTTGCGGAGAGGTCGCCGCCGTCGGTGACGTACGCGGCGCGCTTTCCGGCGGCCACCCAGGCCAGCGCCAGTGTGGTGGAGACGACGCGCGGCCGGAAACGGCCGACGAACTCGGGGTGGGCCAGCAGATCCACGGCCCGGAACACCGGCGCGCTCGGGAACGGCGGATCCAGGTTGACGTCCACCAGCCGGGTGGCCGGCGTGGGCGTCAGAAGGGTGTCGTCGGCCCCGTCCCGCCGTACCCAGGCGGTCTCGCCGTCGGTGAAGAAGACCTCGCCGCTGAAAGGGTCGGCCACGGCCGCCGCCCCGTCGCGCAGGGCCACGTTGACGGCCACCAGCATGTTGCCTACGGCGTAGTTCAGCGTGCCGCACAGGGGATCCACCAGCCACTGGCGCTCGGCGTCGGCGGCACCCCGCTGCCCGCCCTCCTCGCCGAGCACCGCGTCGTCGGGCCGTGCGGCACGGATGACGTCGAGGATCGCCGCCTCCGCCTCGACATCGGCAGCGGTGGCGAAGTCCCCGCCACCCTTGTCGACGCGGTCGAGCCGCCGGCCGTACAGGGCGCGGACCACCTCGGCACCGGCTGGTGCCGCGGCTGTCGCGACCGCGGCATCGTCGGAACCCGCACCTGACTCGGCACTGGTCACCGGTCGACGCCTAACGCCCCAACCTCCGCCGCACCCGCCGCACTTGACGATTGTCCGCGACCGAGTCGAGGAACCTTCGCCCGCTCCCGGCCTCGTACGCCGGGCCCTCCAGCCGGAGCACCGTGCCGTCGCGGACGACCGCGTACGCGATGGGGTCGGCCGTCTTCGGGAGGGTGACCGGGTGGCGGCCGGAGGGGAGCTTCAGGCGGGCGGGGAGCCGGAGTTGGGCCGTCGTCGAGTCGGGGGTGGGGAGCAGCTCGGCGTTCGCCGCGAGCGTCGCCACGGTGACCTTCACGCGGGCCGGGGCGGAGTCCGCCGTAGCGGCCAGGTACGGCAGGGGGAGTGAACTCCCCTCACCCCGACCGGAGTTGGCCGCGGCGGCCGCCGCCGTGTCGGGGCCCAGCTTGCGCTGGCGCTGGTCGATGTCGAGGGCGCTGGCCCTTGACCGTCCGGTACGGCAGCGCGAGGCGGTCGCTCGTCAGCGCCGGGCCCGCCGCCGGGTCGTCGCCGGCCACCCGCACCATCCGGTCCACGCCCAGGAGTTGGACGTACGCCCACACGTCGTGCACCCCGCGCTCCAGCGGACGTCCGCCCGCCAACCGCTCGGGGTCCAGGGACAGTTGACCGGTGGCGATCACCTGCGCACGGCCGTCCCCGAGGGGCTTCAGCCGTACCTCCAGGTCGCCCTCCGGGTACCACCAGTCCTCGCGGTCCCGGTCCTTCACCACCAGCTCCGCGTACGCCCGCCGGAACGGGTCGGGGACCTCCCAGCCGTCCTCCGTGCCCGGCACGCCGTCGAGCAACTCCGGGTCCAGGTACCGCTTTCCGTCCCGTTCGACCAGGACGAGCGGCTCGCCGTCGCCGCGCAGCAGGTCCAGCGTGACATCGGCGACCAGGCGGCCGTCCGCCCAGCGCAGGTCGCGGACCTCGCTGCGGACCTTCACCTCGCGGACGCGCTCCGCGAGGGTCACCGCGCCGTCGAAGTCGCCGGCCTCCAGCAGGGTGGCGCGCAGGCGGGACACCGCGGGGAGGCCCTCTCGTACGGCCGTCGGGAACTCCTCCAGGGCCACTTCCCTCGCCGCTTCGAAACGCTGCCGCTGCTCGGCCGGGTCCTCGCGGAGGATCTCGGGCTCGCGGGTGCG
Source organism: Streptomyces sp. NBC_01288 (assembly GCF_035982055.1). NCBI lineage: Bacteria > Bacillati > Actinomycetota > Actinomycetes > Kitasatosporales > Streptomycetaceae > Streptomyces > Streptomyces sp. NBC_01288. The sequence continues at coordinate 4,480,314 of NZ_CP108427.1, read as the reverse complement.
GGAGAGGATCTCCACGTGGTAGAGCCGGTGGAGGAGGCGGTTCTGGAGTGCGTCGATGTCGTCGGACGCGGGTGTGGCTTCCTTGAACTGGCGGACGACCGTACGGGTGTTGGGCCAGAAACCGTGCTTCGGGTTGAAACGGTGCTGGGTGTTGTTGCCGCCGTCGTCCCGCTTCATCCAGTAATAGACGGGATAGTCGGCGAGGATCGAAATGCGCTCCGCCTTCAGATAGGCGGCGCTGACGAAGGCCAGGTCCTCCAGGATCCACGGCCCCTCGGGAAAGCGGAGCCCGTGCTCCTCGACGAAGGCGCGCCGGAACATCTTGTGCGGCGACATGCTCTGCGTCAGCTCGTCGTTCTCGATCGTGCAGGCGTCCACCGTGTGCCGGAACAGCCGCCGGGGCCGCACCATCGTGCTGGACATCTTGCCGAGGACCACGTCCGCGTCGTTCCGCTTCGCGTGCTCGTACAGCCGCTCCAGGGCCTCCGGCCCGAGCGTGTCGTCGTGGTCGACGAACTGGATGTACTCGCCCCGGGCGTGCTTCATGCCGAGGTTACGGGGCGCGCCGGGCCAGCCCGAGTTCGGCCGGGTGTGCACCTGGACGTTGGGAGCCCCGGCGGCGATCTTCTCCAGGCGGCTCAGCGTGTCGTCGGTCGAGCCGTCGTCGACGTAGATGACCTCGTACTCCTCGGCGGGCAGGCTCTGTCCCAGCAGGGACGGCGCGCACTCGTCGACGTACTTCCCGGTGTTGTAGACGGGAACGATCACGCTGACCTTGACTCTCGGCATTCCACGGACCTTACCCGTCGGTGAAAGCACGGTGAACTGACGGCTTACTGGCTTGCCTTGAGATGTGAGGGGTGCGGCTTTCGCTCGGGAGGCGAAGACGGTCACACTCTGTGTAATTGCTGCGTACAGTCGGTTTCCGAAATGGTCTTGACGGTCTCTATTCGACTCGGATCAGTTGTCGGAATGGCAGGCGCCTGGCGGGTGATCGGTCGGTGTGCCTGCCGTCGTGGCCGGGTTCGAAGGTGCGTGACGCAGCACCCGCAGGTGGCACGGAGCCGGTGGACGGCGAGGTTGCTCAGCCGGTGGCGGTCGGCCCCGGGTCAGTGCACCCGTCCCTCGAAGCACTCCCGCTTGCCGCCCGCCGAAGGCTGGAAGCACGCCCGCACCACAGTCCCCGGGGCCGTCGCGGCCATCAGCGTGTACACATACGACTCCGCGTCCACGGCATTGCCCACCTCCGCGCCGTGCACCGCCCCCACCCGCCCCGGCACGCTCAGCTCGATCCGGTCGCCGATGCGGCCGCCCCAGGTGCGGGCCCAGGTCGTGCCGCACTCCCGGCTGTGGCGTAGTTCCATCCAGGCGCCGGTGGCGGTCCGGTGCTGGGCGACGGTGTCCGGTTGCGCGGCGCAGCGCATGGCCATCGGGCTGCGGCCCTCGCAGGCCGTGCCGTGGCAGCCCGGGCCGACGGGGGTGGCCGTGGTCGCGGCGGTGGGGGAGAGGGGTTCGGACGAGCGGGAGTCGGGGAGCAGGAGCAGGGCTAGGACCACGGCGGTCACGGCCACCGCGCAGACGGACGCGAGGACCGCGAGGGTGACGACGCCGCGTTGCTCCGGGGGCGGGGAGACGGGCGGCGGCGGGGGCGTCACCGCAGGGGACGCCGCCGCCGGTGTCGCCTCCTCGGCCGTCGTCGCCCGCCCGCTCCCCTCCGCCTCCGCGAGTTCCCACAGCGCCACACACCGACCGACCGGTTCGCCCGCGAGCCGGCACAGCTCCTCCACCGCTTCCCTCGGCGGCAGGGTCTTGCCGTTGAGGTAGCGCTCCCAGGACGACTTGCTGTACGGCGTCTTCGCGGCGAGGCCCGCCAGGCTCAGCCCGGTGGCGGATCGCAACTCCCGTAGCGCGGCGGCCAGTTGTCTCATCCCCTGAGGGCCTTCCAGGTGTGCGGGCCGACCATGCCGTCCACGACGAGACCGGACCGCTGCTGGAACGCCTTGACCGCGTGTTCCGTCAGCGGGCCGAAGATCCCGTCGATGCCGCCCGGAGAGATCCCCGCCCTGCGCAACAGACACTGCGCCTCGGCGACATCGGGCCCGGTGTCGCCCTCGGCCAGATTCTCCTGCTGGGTACGGCTGTTGCCCGCGTACCAGCGGCCGTCGGTCCGCTCGATCCGGCAGGGATACGGCGACGCGTCCGTCGGCGCGGCGAGCGGGGCCGCCGATCGTGTCGTGGTCGTACTCGAAGCCGTGGAGCCGCCGTTGTTGCCGGCGTCCATGAGGCGGATCGTCACGAGCACCGCCGACGAGACCGCCAGGACGAGGGTCACCGAGCCCGCCACGAGCGCGATGCGCAGGGCGCGTCGCTCGGGGGACCGGAGGGTCTCCGGTGACGGTAAGTGGCCTGTTGTCGGGGCCCGTTCGGGCGTGGTCGCCCAGCCCTCCGCGGCCACCTCCCGCAGCGCCAGCAGCCGGGCCGGGTCCTCGCCGCAGACCCGCGCCAAGGCCTCCAGCGCCTCCGCGGGCGGCAGGGAGCGGGCGCCCAGGTACCGCTCCCAGGACTTGGCGCTGTACCCCGTCCTCGCCGCCAACTGCCGGATGCTCAGGCCGCTGTGGTCCTTCAGGCGGCGCAGGCGTACCACCAACTGCCGTACCCGCGGATCCAGTTCCGCGGGCAGCACTTTCCAACGCGACATGTGTTCCCCCCACTTCGCGTTCAGGGCCCGGGGTCAGCGGCCCCTGTCGCGTCGCATTCTGCATCACTGACACCGCTTCGCACGGCTATTCGGTTCCAGTGCGTGAAGGGAATCAGCCATGGTCGGCAAGGGAGCGGCAGTCGTCCCGTCCCGCCGTCCCCGCTGTCGGTGTCCCCGCAGGTCAGGGCGGGTGGCGTCCCGTCGAGACGTCACTTCGGCGCCGGTTGTGGCGAGACGGCCCGGGCGGACCGCAGTCTCGTTCCAGCACGACGACCGACTACCTGAAAGAGGAACGCATGCGACCGAATGTCGTGGCCAGGACCCTCGTCAGCCTCACCGCCGTCGCCGGTATCGCGGTCGGGGGCGTCGCGTTCGCCGCCCCCAGCTTCGCCGCGCCGGCCGCCTCCGTACAGGCCTCCGACGTCTCGATCCAGGCGACGCAGAACTTCGGCCTCTCCACCGCCGAGGCCAAGAAGGTGCAGAACTGGCTGCACACGTACTGGGGTTACACCGACACCATCGACGGACAGCTCGGCACGAACAGCTGGAAGGCGTTCCAGCGCAACCTCCAGACCTACTGGGGTTACACCGGCGCCATCGACGGCGACCCCGGCGTCAACACCATCAAGGCGCTCCAGCGGCTCCTCCAGAACTGGGGCTACACCGGCGCGATCGACGGCGACGCGGGCTCCGGCACCCGGGCCGCGTTCAAGAACTTCGCCAACGGGATCTGAGCCAACGGGATCTTAGCCAACAGGCTCTGGAAACACCGGTTTTGACGACTGCGGCCCGTCCTCCCCGGGGAGAGGACGGGCCGCGGTGCGTGCGCATGAGGGCGAGTGGGGTTAGAGGCGCTCGGGCGTCCTGATGCCCAGCAACGCCATCCCCCGCTGCAACGTCCGTGCCGTCAAGTCCACCAGGAACAGGCGGTTTTCGACGACCTCCGGGGCGTTGTCCGGGGAGAGGACGTGGCACTGGTCGTAGAACGTCGTGAGGGCGGAGGCCAGTTGGTAGAGGTACGCCGTCAGTTTGTGGGGGGCGTACTCCTTGGCCGCTTCCGCCACTACCTCGCTGAACTGGTCCAGGTGGAGGCCCAACGACCTTTCCGCCGGGGCCAGTTCCAGTTCCGGGTGGGCCTGGGGGTGGGACTCGCCGGCCTTGCGGAGGATGGACTGGATGCGGGCGTAGGCGTACTGGAGGTACACCGCCGTGTCGCCGTTCAGGGAGACCATCTGGTCCAGGTCGAACTTGTAGTCCCGGACCGCGGAGGTTGAGAGGTCGGCGTACTTGACCGCGCCGATGCCCACGTAGCGGCCGTTGTCGATGATCTCCTGCTCGGTCAGGCCGACCTTCTCGGCCTTGTCGCGGACGACCGCCGTGGCGCGCTGGACCGCCTCGTCGAGGAGGTCCTCCAGCTTCACCGACACGCCCTCACGCGTCTTGAACGGCTTGCCGTCCTTGCCGAGGATCGTGCCGAAGGCCAACTGGTACGCCGTGACGTCGTCGTTGAGCCAGCCGGCCCGGCGTGCGGTCTCGAAGACCATCTTGAAGTGGAGGGACTGGCGGACGTCGACGACGTAGAGGAGCGAGGTCGCCTTGAGGTTGAAGACACGGTCGCGGATCGCGGACAGGTCCGTCGCCGCGTAGCCGTAGCCGCCGTCGGACTTGCGGACGATCAGGGGGACGCGGTTGCCGTCCGGGCCCTTGATGTCGTCGAAGAACACGCAGAGCGCGCCGTCCGAGATCTCCGCGACGCCGGACTCCTCCAGGAGGCGGCACGTCTCGTCCAGCATGTCGTTGTAGCCCGACTCGCCGACGATGTCCGCGTCCCGGATCTCCATGTCCAGCTTCTCGAAGACGGAGAAGAAGTAGATCTTCGACTCGTCCACGAACTTCTGCCAGGCGGCGAGGGTCTGGGGGTCGCCCGCCTGGAGGTCCACGACCCTGCGGCGCGCCCGCGTCTTGAACTCCTCGTCGGAGTCGAAGAGTTTGCGCGCGGCCTTGTAGAGACGGTCGAGGTTCGACATCGCCTCCTCGCCGGTGACGTCCGCGTCGGCGTGGTCCAACTCGCCCGGGTGCTCGTCCAGATACTGGATCAGCATGCCGAACTGGGTTCCCCAGTCGCCGATGTGGTGCCGACGGACCACCGACTCGCCGGTGAACTCCAGGAGTTGGACGACCGCGTCGCCGATCACCGCGGAGCGGAGGTGGCCTACGTGCATCTCCTTCGCCACGTTCGGCTGGGCGTAGTCGATGACCGTCGTGCCGGGGTGGGGGGCGAGGGGGACGCCCAGGCGGGCCGTGTCGTCGGCGTAGCGGGCGGCGAGGGTTTCGGTGATCGCGCGGTCGGTGATCGTCACGTTCAGGAAGCCGGGGCCGGAGACCTCGATGTCCTTGATCACGTCGCCGGTGGTCACGTTCGCCACGACCTGGGTTGCCAGCTCCCGGGGGTTGGCCTTGGCCTTCTTCGCCAGGGCGAGGATGCCGTTCGCCTGGAAGTCGGCCCGGTCGCTACGTCGCAGCAGGGGGTCCGCGGCGGCCTCCGGCAGGGTTGCCGTGAGGGCGTTCGCGAGGCGCTGGTGGACTAGGTCGGTGAGCGACGTGACCGAGGTCATGGGGTGGGAGCCGTTCTCCTCGTGGGTTTGGTAGACACGGTCAGTATCCCACGGGGGGTAAAGCCAGTTTTTCGGGTGCGGGCCCGGTGGGGGCTGGTCGCGCCCCGCGGCGGAGCCGCATATCGATACAGCCCCGCGCCCCTTGGAGGCGGCTGCGCCGCCGTCCAAGCCTCAGCCCCCGCGCCCTTGAAGGCGGCTGCGCCGCCGTCCAGGGCTCCGTCCCGCGTCCCCTCGCGTCAGGCCTCAGCTCCGCGCCTCCGTGCCGCGCGCCCCGCAGTCTCGGCCTCGCGCCCCCTCGTGTCAGGCCTCCGTCCCGATCCCCCTCGTGCCAAGCCACAGCCCCACGCCTCCCACGGTCCCGGCCCATCAGGCCTCAGCTCCACGCCTCCGTCCCGCGCGCCCCACGGCCTCAGCCCGGCGTCCTCTCGCGCCAGGCCTCCGCCCGATCCCCCTCGCGTCAGGCCTCAACCCCGCCCCCCCCACAGCCACGGCCCCACCCCCGCGCCCCCTCACGCCAAGCCCCACCCCCACCCCCCAAGGCCGCCCCCCCGCCCCCCACAGTCACGGGCTTGGAAAAGGCGTTTTCGTGGAAGGGAGGTCGCCTGGGACAATAGAGCGGTCAGTCGTGCGACCGTACCGGCTGCCCCGTGTCAGAAAGAAGGACGTGCCGATCGTGGCTCAGAGCACCGAGACCACCGACTGGGTCTCCCGTTTCGCGGATGAGGTCATCGAGGAGTCGGAGCGTCGGGCCCCGGGCAAACCGGTCGTCGTCGCGTCCGGGCTGTCCCCCTCCGGGCCCATCCACCTCGGGAACCTCCGCGAGGTCATGACCCCGCACCTCGTCGCCGACGAGATCCGTCGCCGGGGTCACGAGGTCCGGCACCTCATCTCCTGGGACGACTACGACCGCTACCGCAAGGTGCCCAACGGGGTGGAGGGGACCGACGCGAGCTGGGCCGAGCACATCGGGAAGCCGCTGACCTCGGTGCCGGCTCCGGTCGGCTCGCCGTATCCGAACTGGGCCGAGCACTTCAAGGCCGCGATGGTCGCCTCGCTCGCCGAGCTGGGCGTCGAGTTCGACGGGATCGGCCAGACCGCGCAGTACACCTCCGGCGTGTACCGCGAGCAGATCCTGCACGCCATGAAGCACCGCGGTGACATCGACGCGATCCTCGACCAGTACCGCACCAAGAAGGCCCCCGCCAAGAAGCCGCAGCAGGCGCAGAAGCCTGTCGACGACGCCGAGTTGGAGGCCGAAGCGGGTTCCGGCGCGGCCGAGGAGGACGACGGCAGCTCCGGTTCCGCCGGGTACTTCCCGTACAAGCCCTTCTGCGGCAGCTGCGGCAAGGACCTCACCACCGTCACGGCGTACGACGACGACACCACCGAGCTGACCTACGTCTGCACGGAGGACGGGTTCACCGAGACCGTCCACCTCAGCGAGTTCAACCGCGGCAAGCTGGTCTGGAAGGTCGACTGGCCGATGCGTTGGGCCTACGAGGGCGTCATCTTCGAGCCGAGTGGTGTCGACCATTCGTCCCCGGGGTCCTCGTTCCAGGTCGGTGGGCAGATCGTCGGGATCTTCGGCGGCGAGCGGCCCATCGGGCCCATGTACGCCTTCGTCGGCATCAGCGGCATGGCCAAGATGTCCAGCAGCAAGGGCGGGGTCCCCACCCCGGCCGACGCGCTCCAGATCATGGAACCGCAGCTCCTGCGCTGGCTCTACGCCCGCCGCCGCCCCAACCAGTCCTTCAAGATCGCCTTCGACCAGGAGATCCAGCGCCTCTACGACGAGTGGGACAAGCTGGACGGGAAGGTCGCGGAGGGGGCAGCCCTTCCCGCCGACCTCGCCGCGCACGCCCGTGCCGTCCGTACCGCCGCCGGTGAACTCCCGCGTACACCCCGGCCGATGCCGTACCGGACCCTCGCGTCCGTCGCCGACATCACCGCCGGAGCCGAGGACCAGACGCTGCGCATCCTCAGCGAACTCGACCCGGCCGACCCGCTGTCCACCCTCGACGAGGTCCGCCCCCGGCTCGACAAGGCAGAGGCCTGGATCAACACGCACGTTCCCGCCGACCAGCGGACCATCGTGCGCGACGAACCCGACACCGACCTCCTCAAGTCCCTCGACGAGCCCTCCCAGCAGTCCCTACGACTCCTGCGCGACGGCCTCGCCGACCACTGGTCCCTGGACGGCCTGAGCCACCTCGTCTACGGCGTCCCCAAGGTCCAGGCGGGCTTCTCCGCCGACGCGACCGCCAAGGAACTCCCGCCGGAGATCAAGACCGCCCAGCGCACGTTCTTCGCCCTCCTCTACCACCTGCTGGTCGGTCGTGACACCGGCCCGCGTCTGCCCACGCTGCTGCTGGCCGTGGGCCAGGAGCGGGTGCGGAGGCTGCTGGGGGAGTAGACACACCGCAACGACGAAGGGCCCTCTTCCGAGGGCCCTTCGTCATTTTCCTGTCTCAGGCGATGTGTTCTTCCTCAAGCTGTGTCGTGTGACGGTTGGTGAAGCGGGTGACCATCCGCTCGGCCTCGCGCTGCGGGAGCGTGATGCCATAGGTGGCCTCCACGTCGCCCCGGAACTGACCCGAGGTCGGGTAGCTGCCGTCTATCGACTTCTTGAAGACCTGGTAGTACTCGTCCTCCGTCAGCTCCGTGCCACCGCCCGCACCCATCTCACGGGTACGGCCGGGGCCCGACGGGATCTGGAAGGTACCGGTGTCCTCCATGGAGGGCTCAGGGGCCGGGGCGGGCTCCTCCTGCTGGAACGCCTGCTGCTGCGGGAACGGCTGCTGTTGCCGGTCGAACCGCCGCTGCTGCTGCTCGAACCGCTGCTGTTCCTCCTCGTACTGCTGGAACTGCTCGGCCTGCGGCTCCTCCTCGTACCACCCGGAGTACACGGGATCCGGTTCGTACGTCGGGTCGTAGCCGCCCTGGTACGCCACCGTCTGCGGGTCCCGCGAGTGCAGCCACGGGTTCTGCGGCTCGGCCTGGTCCCGGGACTGCTCGTGCCGCTCGTTGCCCTCGGCGGCGGGGAGTTGCTCGCGGGCCGGTGCCGGGGCGTTCTGGACGGCCGGTGCCGTCGGCTGTTCCTGCTCGCGGGCCGGCTCCAACTGCGGGGCCGGGGGCAGCAGTACGGGCTCGATGCCCGCCGCCGCGAGGCCCGAGGGGGCCGTCTGCGCGAGCGGGACGCCGTAGCGGGCCAGGCGCAGCGGCATGATCGACTCCACGGGGGCCTTGCGGCGCCAGGCGCGGCCGAAGCGGGAGTGGAGGCGGGCCTGGTAGACGAGGCGGTCCTGCTCCAGCTTGATGACCTGCTCGTAGGAACGGAGTTCCCAGAGCTTCATGCGGCGCCAGAGCAGGAACGTCGGGATGGGGGAGAGCAGCCAGCGGGTGAGCCGGACGCCCTCCATGTGCTTGTCGGCCGTGATGTCGGCGATACGGCCGATCGCGTGCCGGGCCGCCTCCACCGAGACCACGAACAGGATCGGGATCACCGCGTGCATGCCGACACCGAGCGGGTCGGGCCAGGCCGCGGCGCCGTTGAAGGCGATCGTCGCGACCGTCAGCAGCCATGCCGTCTGGCGCAGCAGCGGGAAGGGGATCCTGATCCAGGTCAGGAGCAGGTCGAGGGCGAGCAGGACGCAGATGCCCGCGTCGATGCCGATCGGGAAGACGTACGCGAAGTTCCCGAAGCCCTTCTTCAGGGCGAGCTCGCGCACGGCGGCGTACGAACCGGCGAAGCCGATACCGGCGATGACGACCGCACCGGAGACGACCACGCCGATGAGCACCCGGTGCATACGTGTGAGCTGAATGGGTGCGGACACCCGGACTCCCCTCCCCTTACATGGTGTTGCGCGCAACAGGGTGGCACATGTGTGCGGCGTCCTGGGTGCCGGTCCGTCAGGAGCCCGGTCCGCGAAGGGGCCGGGCTCCGTCAAAGGCCTGTGCTGACCTGCGAGTTGAGGCCCGGAAACGGGCCGGATGTGAAATCTGCGGTCAGCTCTTGTCGGCGGCGGAAGAGGCGGAGGAGGAGGCCGTGGCGGCCGGGGCCTTCGCGTCCGACTTCGCCGCGGACTTGGAGGCGGAGGCGGACGGGGAAGCGGTCTTCGAGGGCGACTTGGAGGAGGACTTCGAGGGCGTGCTGCCCGCGCCGCCCGAGCCGGAGCCCGAACCCGCGCCCGTACCCGTGCCGTTGGCCGACGTGACCGCCGCCACGGCCTCCTTCACGGCCTTCTCCGCCGCCTTCGTCAGCGTGTCCGCGCTCGGCGCCTTGTCGCCCGCGAGGCCCGCGCCGTTGTAGTCGACCGTGACGACCACGTTCTCCACGCGCGCCACCACCGTCTGCTGCTTGAAGGAGCCTTCCTTCTTCTTCAGGTCGTAGCGCACCGCCGTGGCCTCGTCGCCCGCGCCCGCGACCGGCTCCGACTTGGCGTTCTTCGCGCCGGTGACGGACTGCGCCTCCTGCACCTGCTTCGCGTAGTACGCGGCGGCCAGCTTGTCGCCCTCGCCCTGCGTCTGCGAGGAGTCGAAGCGCAGCAACGACACGTTCAGCCAGCGGAACTGCGAACCCTTGACCCCGTTGTTGTCCAGGCTCGTCCAGGAGCAACTCCCGCGCGACGCCGTGTCGCTGGACGTGCCCTCCTTGCCCGACTTGGCGCTCTTCGGCACCAGATCGGTCAACGTCTTCTTCGACAGCACCGCGCACGGCTCGGGCAGCTTCTTGTACGCCGCCGCCTGCACCGTCGGAGCGGCGGTCGCGTCGGCGGACGTCGTCGCACCGGGGCCGGTGGTGTCCTTGGCCGCGCCGTCGTCGGAGCCGGAGTCGGAGGAGCAGCCGGCCGCGATCAGCATCACCGGGACGGCGGCCGCGCAGACAAGGAGGCGGCTCAGACGCTTCGCCCGCTGCTGGTCACTGTGGTCTCGCTGTGCTGGTTGATGCATGGTTCCTTCACTCATGACGCTCGTGGTTCCTGCCGTCGGATCGGGTCCGAGGGGCCACGGTACGCGGTGAGTCAGCTGTGCGGTCTCCGTTCACGGGCTTTGCGGGCCCCCGCGAACGGCCCTCCCGAACGCCCTAACCGTTGAGCGAATCGGCCAGCTGCGCGGCCAGTTTCCGCGCCCTGTCCTGCATCTTCTGGCTGTCCGGCACGACACCGACCGTCGCCGGCTGCTCCTCGTACTCGATGGTCACAATGACGTTGGACGTGCGAAACACCACAGTCACCGTGCGCTGCTGAGCCGTCGAACCGGAACTGCTCAACGCGTCGTCCAGGAACGCCTCGTCGCCGAGACCGGAGAGGGCGCGGGGTTCGAGACCGGTGGGGGAGGCGGACGCGGAGGGCGAGTCGGAGTCCGTGGCGGACGCGGAGGACGAGGACGAGGGGGTGGCGGAGGGCGTCGCGGAGTCCGACGCCGACGCCGAGTCGGACGCGGAGTTCGACTCGGTGTCCGACGCCGTGGCGCTCGTCGTCGGCTCCGGGAGATCGGCCGCCGTCTCCTTCGTCGCGAAGATCGTCTGCGCCTGGCTGTCGTCGCTCACGGCGTTGTCGTAGGACACCACCCGCTCGAAGTCGACCAGGAGATGGTCGGTCGCGTCCGTGGACTCGACCTTCCAACGGCAGCCGACCTTGCGGTCCGTGTCGTACGTCAGCGTCGCGTCGCCCGCGTACGCCGCCTCGCGCTGGTCCGCGTCGGTGATCTGCTGGAGGCCGGGGAGCAGGGAGTCGAGGGTGCCGTGACCGACCGCGCCGCAAGGCTCCGGGAGCGTGCGGTACTTGCCCGGCTGGGCCACCGCGGTCGCCGTGCCGGCCTCGCCCGGGTTCGCGTCGTCCGTCGTACCGCTGTCGGTCGAGCCGCTCGTGCAGCCGGCCAGCAGCGCCACGAGGAGCGCGGCGGTGCCGGGTACGTACGCCTTCCGCTGCACGGTCGGGCTCCTCTCGACGGTGTGTCGGGTAGGTGTCGGGTGTCGGGTGCCGGCGGTGTTCCGTGCCCCTCGACCCCTTGAACGATCCAGGGTCTGCCAGTGTCCCCGCTGGTTAATCGCTTGCCGCACCGGGGGACCCCCTGGAGACAATGTCTATCGCACGCACAGCCGTGGACGCCGGTCCGCTGTCCCTTTCGTAGACCTTGGCGACGGTTTTGCGATGTATGACTTTTGACTTTTTTTGATGGTTTTCGGGGGAATGAGGACGCTATGTCGTACGTGGAGATGCCGGGCGCGAAGGTACCGATCCGCATGTGGGCCGACCCGGCGTCGGTGGAGGAGGGCGCGCTCCAGCAGCTGCGCAACGTCGCGACCCTGCCATGGATCAAGGGCCTCGCGGTCATGCCGGACGTGCACTACGGCAAGGGTGCGACGGTCGGTTCGGTCATCGCGATGCGGGGCGCGGTGTGCCCGGCGGCGGTGGGGGTCGACATCGGCTGCGGAATGTCCGCGGTGAAGACGTCACTCACGGCGAACGATCTTCCCGGCGATCTGTCGCGGCTGCGGTCGAAGATCGAGCAGGCGATTCCGGTGGGGCGGGGGATGCATGACAGCCCCGTCGAGCCGGGGCGGTTGCACGGGTTCGTCACCGGTGGGTGGGACGACTTCTGGGGGCGGTTCGAGGGGGTCGCGGACGCGGTGAAGTTCCGGGAGGACCGGGCCACGAAGCAAATGGGCACACTTGGCGGAGGAAATCACTTCTGCGAAGTATGCGTTGATTCTGACGGTTCGGTGTGGCTCATGCTCCACTCCGGGTCCCGGAACATCGGCAAGGAACTGGCCGAGCACCACATCGGCACGGCCCAGAAGCTCCCGCACAACCAGGGCCTGGTCGACCGCGACCTCGCCGTCTTCATCTCGGACACCCCGCAGATGGCGGCGTACCGCAACGACCTGTTCTGGGCGCAGGAGTACGCGAAGTACAACCGCACGATCATGATGGCGCTCCTGAAGGACGTGGTCCGCAAGGAGTTCAAGAAGGCGAAGCCGACCTTCGAGCAGGAGATCTCGTGCCATCACAACTACGTGAGCGAGGAGCGGTACGAGGGCGTCGACCTGCTGGTCACCCGTAAGGGAGCGATCCGCGCCGGCTCCGGCGAGTACGGGATCATCCCGGGCTCGATGGGCACCGGTTCGTACATCGTGAAGGGCCTCGGCAACGAGAAGTCCTTCAACTCCGCGTCGCACGGCGCCGGTCGGCGCATGAGCCGTACCGCGGCCAAGCGTCGCTTCTCGACGAAGGACCTGGAGGAGCAGACACGGGGTGTGGAGTGCCGCAAGGACTCCGGCGTCGTGGACGAGATCCCGGGCGCGTACAAGCCGATCGAGCAGGTCATCGATCAGCAGCGGGACCTCGTCGAGGTGGTGGCGAAGCTGAAGCAGGTCGTCTGTGTGAAGGGCTGAGCTCCGCGGCTCCGCAACTCCGCGGCTCCGCAACTCCTCTGAGATCGCTGTGAATTCGCGGCCTATCGCTGTGGATTTCCGCCGCCGTCGCACGTCACATGCGTGTTCCATTCACACGCTCCATCAGCGAAAGCATTGCTTGCGCGCTTTCCTCATGCTGGCCTCCAAATTCGCTGTGATGCTGCCCGGGTGTTAGTCGACCCCCACCCGCAGCGTCTTGGAGGACAGCACATGATGGAGCCGTACCGGAATCAGAGTGAGATGAGTCGGCGGGCTGTCGTGGCCGCCGGGGCGGTCGCCGCTCTCGCGGGGACCGCCCTCGGCACCGCCACTTCCGCGCGGGCCGCCACCGGGGGTGTCGGCGGGCTGAAGGTCGGTGTCGGCAAGGCCGCCTTCACGCCCGCCGCCTCGCTGTTGCCGCTGGACAACTTCACCGCCGTGCACGACGACCTCACCGTCCGTGTCCTGCTCGTGGAGTCCGGGTCCCGGCGTATCGCGCTGGCCGTGCTGGACCTGACCTCGATCAGCGCGGAGGCGGTCGCGCTGATGCGGGACGCCATCACCGCGGCGAGCGGTGTCGCCGCCGCGAACATCATGGTCACCGTCACGCACTGCTTCTCCGCGCCGCATGTGCAGGCGAGTTCGTCCTCGGCCGGGGCCGCCGCGTATGTGCGGAACATCGTCGCCGCCACCGAGTCCGCCGTCGCCGACGCCGTGAAGAACCTCCAGGACGCCGAGGTCGGCTACGGCGCCGGTCGAGTTGACGTCAACGTGAACCGCAACGTCCGCACCGCCGACGGCTATTGGCTCGGTGTGAACGAGCAACTGCCGTCCGACAAGGGCGTGTACGTCGCCCGCTTCAACGACCTCGACGGGAACCCGATCGCCGTCCTGGCCAACTACAACGTGCAGTCGTGCGTGATGCAGGACTCGGTCATGGCCGACGGCACCCTGCCGATCACCGCCGACCTGGCCGGCGCGGCCGTGGCGCACGTCGAGGCGCAGTACCCCGGTGCCGTCGGGTTCTGGCTGGTGGGCGCGTGCGGTGACCAGTTCCCGGCGTACCGTTCGAAGCGGTACACGATCGACAAGGACAAGGGCTGGACCTACGGCGTCGATCTGCACGACGCCGGATTCGCGCTGCTGACCGCGCAGGGCGAGCGGCTCGGGAACGAGATCGTGCGGGTGGCGCAGGGCATCGGCACGTACGAGAGCGGCAAGCGGGTCGTGGTGCGGCTGGTCACCGACGACATCACCACCACCCAGGTCACCGGCCCTCAGGCCGGCGCGCCCACCAAGACCGTCACCTTCACCCCCACCGGCACCGCCCAGGTGCCGCTCTGGGTCTTCCAGGTCGGCAAGGGCGTCTTCGCGGGTGTGGAGCCGGAGTTGTCCACCACGACCGCGACCTCGATCCGCGAGAACTCGTCCTTCTCCAGCACCTTCGTCATGTCGATGTTCGAGGGCGGCGCCAAGAACATGCCCGACACATGGAATTTCGACCACGTCACCTATGAGGCGGTCGACGGCTTCTACATCAAGGGCACCGCCGAGAAGGCCATGGCTCGAATCGATCGCATCATCAAGTCCCTGAACTGAATCGAGGTGATGAGGGAAATGGCTACAAGGCGCGCCTTTTTAGGGCGGGTTCTGGGGACGGCCGCAGTGGCTGTCACGGGACTTGCCGCTTGTGAATCGGATTCAGCGGGAGGAGGCGGCGGTGGGCACATGAAAAGCGCCACCGCGATCACCAAGGTCTACGGCGACGGCCAGAAATTCATCGCGGTCGCCGTCGAGTACGACACCGAGATCGACACGTCCGAACTCTCGGCGTCGTCCTTCGAGGTCGAGGGCCGTACGGTCACGAAGGTCTACGCCAACACCCGCGCGGCGACGGCCGATCAGGGCACCGACGGCACGTACGTCATCGTCGAACTGTCCCCGGACGACGAGAGCGCCCTGTTGTGGGGAGGCGTGGGGTCGGGCGAGGGCGCGCCGGGGACTGCCCAGCCGTCGGCCGCGACCTCGGCGTCCCCCTCAAGCAGCCCCTACGTCATCCCCGGTCCCCAGGTGGGCTCGACGGGCGGACCGGCCACCGTCAAGGCGGCGAAGGGCACCGTCACCCAGGCCGGCACCGTCACGACCACCGGCGGCACCGGCTACGCCGCCGGCGACACCCAGGTCAGCACCAGCAGGACGGTGAACCTGATCGTCGACGACTTCGAGCAGTTCACGTACAAGGACTCGAAGACCGGCAGGTCGCTGCCCTACAACCTCTACATCCCCAAGGACTACGACCCGGGCACGTCCTATCCGCTGGTCCTCTTCATGCACGACGCGAGCCTGATCACCACCACGGTGCGGGCGACGCTGGTGCAGGGCCTGGGCGCGGTGTGCTGGGCATCCCCCGAGGACCAGGCCGAGCGCCCGGCATTCGTGCTGGCGCCCCAGTACCCGGAGGTGGTCGTCGGCGACGACTACAAGCCGACGGCGCTCTTCGACACCACCGCCGACCTGGTGAAAGCGCTGACGGCCAAGTACAGCATCGACACCGATCGCCTGTACGCCACCGGTCAGTCCATGGGCGCGATGATGACCCTCGGCCTGAACATCAAGTACCCCGACCTCTTCGCGGCCTCATGGGTCGTCGCCGGCCAGTGGCCCTCCGCGCAGGCCGCGACGCTGGCGAAGAAGAACCTCTGGGTCACCGTCTCGCAGGGCGACACCAAGGCCTATCCCGGAGAGAACGCCATCATGGCCGTCGTCGGGAAGGCCGGGACGAAGGTCAGCCGCGCGGTCTGGGACGGCCAGTCCAGCGCGGCGGAGTTCGCCGCGGACGTCAAGGCCATGGCGGCCAAGGGCACGACGGTCAACTACGCCACGTTCAAGAAGGGTTCGACCCTGGCCGGAGGATCGGCGAACGCGCACGGCGTCGAGCACAACTCGACGTGGCCGATCGCCTACACCATCGAGGACATCCGGGCGTGGATCTTCAAGCAGCGGAAGACCAACTAGTGTGCCGCGCCTACTTGTTCGGGGCGTGCATCACCGCGTAGATCATCACGAACGCGATGAGGTGGATACCGAAGAGGAAGTAGCCGAGGAAGTACCAGACCTTGCGCTCGTTCCTGGTCTCCTCGGCCAACCGGCGCTTGTCCAGGGCCTGTTGGGAGTTGTCCGGGCCGACCGGACTGTTCGGGCCGGCCGGGGTGCCCTCTTCGTCGGGCATCACAGCTCCCGGTGGACCTTGGTGTTCGAGGCCTGGGCGCGGGGGCGGACGACGAGGAGGTCGATGTTGACGTGGCTGGGGCGGGTGACCGCCCAGGTGATCGTGTCGGCCACGTCGTCCGCCGTGAGGGGCTCGGCGACGCCCGCGTAGACCTTCGCCGCCTTCTCCGCGTCGCCGCCGAAGCGGGTCAGCGCGAACTCGTCCGTCCTGACCATGCCGGGCGCGACCTCGATGACCCGCACCGGGGTGCCGACGATCTCCAGGCGCAGCGTCTCGGCGAGGACGTGGGCGCCGTGCTTGGCGGCGACATAGCCCGCGCCGCCCTCGTACGTGCCGTGTCCGGCCGTGGAGGAGACGACCACGACCGTGCCGTCGCCGCTCGCGGTGAGGGCGGGGAGGAGGGCCTGGGTGATGTTCAGGGTGCCGAGGACGTTCGTCTCGTACATCGTGCGCCAGTCCGCGGGGTCGCCGGTCGCGACCGGGTCGGCGCCGAGCGCGCCGCCCGCGTTGTTGATCAGCACGCCGATGGTCTTGAAGGCGGTCGCGAACTCGTCGACGGCATCGCGGTCGGTGACGTCCAGGGCGTACGCCGTGGCCTGGCCGCCGTTCCCGTTGATCTCCTCCGCGAGCGCCTCGATACGGTCCTTGCGGCGGGCGGTGAGGACGACGCGGTAGCCGGCCGAGGCGAGCTGCCGGGCCGTGGCGGCGCCGATTCCACCGCTCGCCCCGGTGACGACCGCGATGCGGGAGGCGGCGGAAGGTGCGGCGGTGGCCATGGGGTGCTCCTCGGGACGGATCGACAAGACACGTCAATGAGACGGATCGACGGGATCGTATGTACGAGTTCGTATGTACGACTCCGTCCAGGATAGGGGGGCCGGTTCCGGGGCTCCGGGTCAGTTCCCCCGGGGCGCCCACATGATCACGGCCATCCCGGCCAGGCAGATCAGGGCGCCGGTGATGTCCCAGCGGTCGGGCCGGTAGCCGTCCGCGACCGCGCCCCAGGCCAGCGAACCGGCGACGAAGATCCCGCCGTACGCCGCGAGGATGCGGCCGAAGTGGGCGTCGGGCTGGAAGGTGGCGACGAAGCCGTAGACGCCGAGGGCCATGACCCCGCCGCCGATCCACAGCCAGCCGCGGTGTTCGCGCACCCCCTGCCAGACCAGCCAGGCGCCGCCGATCTCGAAGACGGCGGCGACGACGAAGAGGGCTGCGGAGCGGAGCACGAGCATGCCCGCCATCACATCACGCGGGCTGTCACCTGATGGACGGCGCCTGTCGCGCGCTCCGCGTGGGATACATCCGTACGACCACCACGGCGGGGTGCAGCCGTGGAGGCGTGGCGTACTGAGGAGCGGATGGCATGCGGGTACTACGGGTACTACGGACTTTTGCTGTAGGGGCTGCCGCGCTGGCGGTGACGGGCGCGGCCCCGGGCCTGCCCGCTCACCCGGACATCCCGGGCCCGGAGGCGGATCTCGCCTACCACGGCTCCGCCACCATGACCGGCGGCCGGGTCGACGTCCGGTTCACCCCGCGCAACCACGGTCCGTCCGCGGTGCCCGACGCGACCGTACGGCTGCGCTGGTCGAAGCCGCTCGCGGACGCGCAGACGCTGCCGCAGGGGTGTGCGCGGTCGGGGGAGCGGGTGGTGGTGTGCCGGACGGGGGCGCTGGCCGCGGACGCGGTGGGCGAGCGGATCGAGGTGCGGGTACGGCTGCGGGACGCGTCCTCCGAGGTGCTGCTGGAGCTGGACACGGTGTGGGGCGGGGGCGCGGTGGACGGGAACCGGGCCAACGACCAGCAGCGGGTGCTCGTCCTGGACACCGGTGACACCTACTACTTCTGAGCCACACCCGTAGTACCGAGGAGCCACGCCCGCGGGCGCGTCGTACGATCTCGATCTCCGCACGGCACGTCCGGCACGTGCGGAACGGCACAGGCGACGAGGGGTACGACATGTCCGGGAACGCGCGGGCGCGGCTGCTGGACGAGTTGTCCTCCGTATCGCGCCGGTACATGGCGTCGTACGCCCTGTTCAACCAGGCTGTCGCCGACCGGCTCGGGCTGCACCCCACCGATCTGCAGTGTCTGAACCTGCTCACGCTGGAGGCCGGGCCCGTGACCACGGGCCGGGTCGCCGAGCTGACCGGGCTGACGACCGGGTCGGCGACGCGGCTCGTGGACCGGCTGGAGCGGGCCGGGTACGTCGTCCGGGAGCGGGACGCGGAGGACCGGCGGCGGGTGCTGGTGGCGACCGTGCCGGAGAAGATCACCGAGTTCGGGCGCATGTGGAACCGGCTCGGCGGCGGCTGGTTCACCCTCTTCGACGAGCTGGGCGACGCCGAACTCGCCGTGATCGTCGGCCACATGAGGCGGACGGTGGAGTTCAGCGGGCAGCAGATCGCGCGGCTGCGCGCGGGGGACGTGTAGCGCCGGGGGCGCCGAAAACCCGTTGAGCGGCGCCTTCGCGCGCCGTTATCGTCCTGCCGAATCCAGTCGTCTCGGCAAGGACGTGCCGTTGTACACCGTGTGAGACCCCCCGAGTGCTGATCTGTCGCGCGTCGCGCCTGTGCGCCGCGCCCCTTTCCGCTGCGGACCTCTCACTGGAACCGGTGTACTTCTGTGCTCGCCACCTGGTTTGTCATGCCCACCCGCCTTCCGCTCGTCCTCCGCCGTTGCCACGCGTGCGCGTCCGAACGCTTCCGGGTGAACGGCAGGTTCCGCGTCAACGCCCATCACAAGCTCATCGACGCGTGGCTCCTCGCGCTCTGCACCGGCTGCGGGGACACCACGAAACTGACGGTCCTGGAGCGGGCGAACGTGCGCTCCGTACGCCCCGGACTGCTGGACCGGCTGCATGCCAACGACCCTGTCCTGGCAGCCGAGTTGCTCCAGGATCCGGTGCTGCGGCGGCGTAATCGCATCGCCCTCGACTGGGACGGCGCCTGGCGTCTCGACACCGGCGGAACGGACTTCGCGGACCGCGAGGTGATCGAGGTGGAGGTGCGGTTCGCGGCGCGGATACCGGTCCGGCCGGTGCGGCTGATCGCCGAGGGGTGTGGTCTGTCGCGGGCCGAGGTCGGGAGGCTGATCGAGGAGGGGAGTCTCGTGTCGGCGGTCCGGCTGGGCGCCCGACTCACCGGCGACTTCACCTTCACGCTCAAGCGCTGAGAGCTGAGAGCTGAGAGCTGAGCGCTTCTCGCGAGCGGCGGCCTGCCCCGAGGGCCCCCTAGGGGCAGGCTCCACCTCGCGTCTCCACCCGGAAATCCACCCGTGGGTCCGGGAGCTTTTCCGGCTTCGGCGGGAGAGTCGGACTCAGGAAAACGCGAGGCGGGGACACCGCCGGGGACCGAGGAGTGGGACGTCATGACGGACATGGAGCAGGCGCTGACGATCAGCGGGGGCATCTTCGCGGTGATGATGCTGACGCAGTACGGGCGCCGGAAGTACGACCTGCACAAGGTGCTGATGCCGATCGGCACGGTGTCGGCGGTCGCCTACTTCTATCTGCGGGGGATGCCCACCCAGCACGTCGACGTGGTCGTCTATCTGGTGGGCGCGGCGATCGGGCTGGCCTGCGGTGTCGTCGCCACCCTCACCACCGGCGTGGAGCGCGACCCGGCCTCGGGCCGTGTGCACACCCGGTGCGGCGCGGGGTTCGTGGCGATCTGGACGGCGGTGGTCGGGCTGCGCATCGCGTTCATCTACGCCGCCGAGCACAACACCTGGTTCCGCGACCACCTCGGCACGTTCATGACCGAGCACCAGATAGTCCAGGACGCCATCGCCCCGTTCTTCGTCATCATGGCGCTGGCCATGGTCCTCACCCGGGTGTTCCTGCTGCTGGCCCGCGTGCGGCTGCTGCCGGCCGGGGCCCAGGGGGCGGCCCTCACCCAGGGGTCTTCACCAGTCCGTGGATGAACGCGTACTTCACGGCATGCGCCCGGTCCCGCAGATGCGCCTTGGAGAAGAGGTTGTTGATATGAGTCTTCACCGTGGCCTCGCTCACCACCAGCCGCTCGGCGATGCCCCGGTTGGTGAGGCCCTCGCCGATCAGCGTGAGCACCTCGACCTCCCGGGGAGTGAGGTCCGGGGCGAGTCCGGCGCCCGGCCGCTCGACGGGGGCGCCACCCCGCGCGGCGGCCGCGACGAGCCGGTCCCGTACGGCGGGGTCGAGCACGGACTGCCCGGCCGCCGCCACCCGCACCGCGCGGGTGATGTCCTGCCGGCCGGACTCCTTGGTGAGGTAGCCGCGGGCACCGGCACCGAGCGCGGCGAGGATGTACTCCTCGTCGGCGAAAGTGGTGAGCACGACGACGGCGACCTGCGGGAAGCGCTCGGTGAGCAGCCGGGTGGCCTCGACCCCGTCCATCCGCGGCATGTTGAGATCCATCAGGATCACGTCCGGGGAGTGCTCCTCGGCGGCCCGCACGGCCTCCCCGCCGTCCCTCGCCGTCGCCACGACCTCCACACCGGGCTGCAGATCCAGTACGGTCGCCAGCGCCTCGCGGACGGCGGTCTGGTCGTCGGCCACGACCACTCGCACGACGGCCTGCTGATCGCCCTGCCCTCGCTGCTCGTCGCTCATCCCGGGATCACCACGCGCACTCGCCAACCTCCCGCGTCGTCGCCGTCCACGATCGGCCCGGCCGTGACCGTGCCGCCCACCAGGTCGAGGCGCTCGCGCATCCCGACCAGACCCATCCCGCTCCCCGCACCGGCCAACGGCCGCGAACCCTCAGGCGGCGAGGAGTTCACCACCTCGAAGACCGTCTCGTCCGGTAGGTGCTCCAGGCGCATGCGGACCGGGGCGCCGGGCGCGTACTTGTGCGCGTTGGTCAGCGCCTCCTGGGCGCAGCGCACGATCACCTGGGCGAGGCGGACGGGCAGTTCACGCCGCGGCCCGTCGACGGTCAGCGTACCGGCGTCGGACACGGAGTCGAGCATGGACCGCAAGGTCTCCACCAGCGGCAGCGCGTCCTCGCGCAGGTCCCCGACCGTGCGCTGCACCTCGGTCAGCCCCGACCGCACCAGGCTCTGCGCCCGCTGGGCCGCCTGCCGGGCCCGTTCGACGTCACCGGACTCCAACAGGGCGTCGGTGACCTCCAGTTGCATGTTCACCCCGGCCAGCGAGTGGGCCAGTACGTCGTGCACGTCCCGGGCGATCCGGGCCCGCTCGGCGAGCGCCTCGGCCCGCGCCTCCGCCCGCGAGGCCAGTTCCGCCTGCTCGGCGGCGGCCCGCGCGGAGCGCAGCGCGGCGGTGTGGGCACGGTTGGAGAGCCCGACCAGCACACTGACGCCGGTGAAGGCGCCCACGAGCCACGAGGTGCCGTGGTTGCCCCACGGCAGGAGCAGCACCCCCGCGCACAGGGCGCTGGTGCACGCGGCGAAGGGCAGCGAGCGGCGGCTGTCGAGGCGGTATCCGGCGTGCCCGGTGACGAGGTACGCGAACAGGGCCGACGCCCCGGAGCGGTCCAGGCCCATCAGCGCGGCGGCCCCGGCCGCCCAGACACAGAGCACCGCGAGCTGCGGCCCCGGCGCGAGCCGCCCCTCCGGGATCAGCCGCGTGCACGTCATCAGCGAGACCAGGACCAGCAGACACAGCACCGCGAGCCCGGTCCCGGAGAACCCGATGGGCCGCACCGCGATCGCGCCGACGACGATGGCGACGACGGTGCCGAAGACCTGGATGGGGTTGTTGTCCGCCGTGAACCACCGAATAACGCGCTGAGTTCGGTTCACCGGGGGCTCTCTTCCCGCTGTTGCTGTTGCTGTGGCGATTGTTGTGGCTGTCGCTGTTCTGGGGACGGTGACCGCCGTCGTCGTCCGATCGCTGCGAAAGCTACCAGCGTGCGGGTGTGCCCGTCGGTGCTCAGTGACCATGGTCGGCCGGCGCCGCGCGCGGCAGCAGCCGTACGAGACACAGGCACAGGGCGACGGCAGCGCCGACCGCACCCAGGCTCACGAGGAGCGCGTGGGTCGTGCCGCCGCCGACTGCCGCGAAATACACGGTGGTCACGGCCGCCGCACCGATCGCGTTGGCCAGTTGCTGCACCGCGTTGAGCGAGCCGCTGGCGCTGCCCGCCTCGGACGGTTCGATGTCGCCGATGGTGACGTCGTAGATCGTGCCGAAGCAGGTGCCCATGCCGAGTCCGATGAGGAGGAGGGGCGGGACGAGGGCCCGACTACCCGTCCCCGTACCGGAGTTGGTGACCAGAGCGGCGAGGTAGCCGCAGCCGGTCAGGATGATCAGCAGGCCTGTGGCGGCGAGGCGGCGGCCGTGGCGGTGGATGAGCCGGTAGCAGGCGATCGAGGCGACGACGATGCCGGCCGAGAGCGGGACCAGGCCGAGGGCGGTGCCCGCGGGGGAGCGGCCGAGGCCTTGCTGGAAGTAGAGGGAGATGACGTAGAGGAGACCGGCGACGGCGGCGAAGGCGACGACGCCGAGGAGGAGGCCCGCGGTGAAGCCGCGGTTGTGGAGGAGGGAGGGGCGGATGAGCGGTTCGGGGGCGGTGCGCTGGCGGTGGCAGAACCCGGCGAACAGGGCGAGACCGAGGAGTAGGAGGGCGAGCGCGGGGCCGGTCCAACCGTGCGTGGAGCCGTAGATGACGCCGCCGAGCAGGCCGAGCATGGCGCCCGCGATCAGGGCGGAGCCGGGGCCGTCGACGCGGGCGGTGCCGTCGCCGGTGTCGTGGGGGAGGAGGCGCAGGGCGGCGAGGAGGGCGGCGCCGCCGAGGAGGAGGTTGATGAGGAACATGGGACGCCAGCCGAGGCCGCCGAGATCGGCGTCGACGAGGAACCCGGCGAGGATCGGCCCGCCCACCGCCGACAGTCCCATCACCGGCCCGAACAGGCTGAACGCCCTGCCGATCTGGTCGCGTGGCCAACTCGCGCCGAGGATGCCGAAGCCCTGCGGGATGAGCAGCGCCCCGAAGGCGCCCTGCACGAGCCGGGCGACGACCAGGAAGACGGGGCCGGGCGCGAGCCCGCAGGCCAGGGAGGCGACGACGAACCCCGCGAGTCCGACGAGGAACACCCGCCGTCGCCCGTACCGGTCACCGAGCCGCCCGCCGGGGACGAGGAGGACGCCGAGCGCGAGGGCGTAGGAGGCGCCGAGCCACTGGACGAGGGCGGGGCCGCCGCCGAGGTCTCCGGCGATGGTCGGGGCGGCGATGTTGGTGATCGTCGAGTCGAGGAGGTCGAGGACGTCGGCGGCGAGGATCACGGCGAGGATCGCCCAGCGGGTGCGGGCGGGGAGAGGTGGGTCCCCTTCAGGCTTGTTTGTGTTGTGCAGAGTCTGTGTCACGCAGATAAATATCCGTGACCGTTCTCCATCCGGTCAACCGGATTAGAAGCGTGCCGTCAGTGCACACCCTGTGCGTACGCCGTCGGCGTCACCCCGACCGTCGCCGTGAAGTCCCGGACCAGGTGGGCCTGGTCGGCGTAGCCGAGGTCGGCGGCCAGGCCCGCCCAGTCCACGGGCTCCTCGGCGCCGGCCCGCTCCAGGGCCTCGTGGATGCGGTAGCGCAGGATGACCCACTTGGGGCCGACGCCGACGTACGCGGCGAAGAGGCGTTGCAGCAGCCGTAGGGAGAGGCCCTCGGCGTGGGCGAAGTCGGTCACGCGGCGGATCGTGCGGTCGGTGCGGATGCGGTCGACCAGGGTGGTCGCGAGGTCGGCCTGTGGGTCGGGGCGGGGGTCGAGGGCGAGCAGGAAGGTGTCGAGGGCGGCGACGCGGGCGGTCTCGTCGGGCAGGTCGAGGACCGTGGCGGGGTCGATGTCCGGGAACACGTCGGGTTGCCGCACTCGCTGCCCGGTCCACTCCGACACCGGCCGGTCCGGGGCGACGGTACGGAAGGCACCCGGCCGGAACTTGATGCCGCACACGCGCCCCCGCCCCTCCAGTTTCTGGGCGAAGAGGCCGTTCGGGATGCCCGCGATCTCGACGAAGGCGTCCTCGCCGGCGAGGTGCTGGAAGACGATGTGCACGGCCGGGTGCGGGACGACGTGCGAGACGTAGGGCTCGGTCAGGTCCCAGTCGATCAGCCAGTAGTGCTCGATGTACGGGCGGAGGGCTTCGGCGGGTTCGGGGCGGCGGAAGTGCACGCGGGCGAGGAGTTCGGCGGGGTCGACGATTCCTCGCGTGTCGCGGTCCGGGGCGGCCATGAGGGGATCGTAGGACGAGCCACTGACAACGGCCGGAGGGCGGCGGTTGTGCCGAGCGGAATATGTGCGGTGGGGTGGCCGTTGGAGGGTATAGTTGAATAATCAACAACCTGGAGGGTGAACGACCATGCAGTTCGGGATCTTCAGCGTCGGCGACGTCACACCGGACCCGACCACCGGACGGACGCCGACCGAGCGTGAGCGCATCAAGGCCATGGTCGCCATCGCGCTGAAGGCCGAGGAGGTCGGGCTCGACGTCTTCGCGACCGGTGAGCACCACAACCCGCCGTTCGTGCCCTCGTCGCCCACCACGATGCTCGGCTTCATCGCGGCGCGGACGGAGAAGCTGATCCTCTCCACCTCCACCACCCTCATCACCACCAACGACCCGGTGAAGATCGCGGAGGACTTCGCGATGCTCCAGCACCTGGCCGACGGCCGGGTGGACCTGATGATGGGCCGCGGCAACACCGGCCCGGTCTACCCGTGGTTCGGCCAGGACATCCGCCAGGGCATCAACCTGGCGATCGAGAACTACGCGCTCCTGCGCCGCCTGTGGCGCGAGGACGTCGTGAACTGGGAGGGCAAGTTCCGCTCCCCGCTCCAGGGCTTCACCTCGACGCCGCGTCCGCTGGACGACGTACCGCCGTTCGTCTGGCACGGCTCGATCCGCTCGCCCGAGATCGCCGAGCAGGCCGCCTTCTACGGCGACGGCTTCTTCCACAACAACATCTTCTGGCCGGCCGACCACACCAAGCGGATGGTCGAGCTGTACCGGGAGCGGTACGCGCACTACGGCCACGGCACGCCGGAGCAGGCGATCGTCGGACTCGGCGGCCAGGTCTTCATGCGGCGCAACTCCCAGGACGCGGTGCGCGAGTTCCGCCCGTACTTCGACAACGCGCCGGTCTACGGCCACGGGCCCTCCCTGGAGGACTTCACCGACCAGACCCCGCTGACCGTCGGCTCCCCGCAGGAGGTCATCGAGAAGACCCTCGCGTTCCGGGACTACGCCGGTGACTACCAGCGCCAGCTGTTCCTGCTGGACCACGCCGGGCTGCCGCTCAAGACGGTCCTGGAGCAGCTCGACCTGCTGGGCGAGGAGGTCGTGCCGGTCCTGCGCAAGGAGTTCGCGGCGAACCGCCCGGCGGACGTGCCGGAGGCGCCGACGCACGAGTCCCTCAAGGCCGCCAAGGCGGCCGAGTCCGCTCAGGAGGTGTCTGTCGCATGAAGCTCGTAGTCGTCTCGGCGGGGCTGAGTGTCCCGTCGTCCACGAGGTTGCTGGCCGACCGGCTGGCGACCGCCACGGCGGGCGTTACGTCGGGCGTCGCGCCGGCGGAGATCGAGGTCGTGGAGCTGCGCGACCTCGCCGTGGAGATCGCCCACAACCTCACCAACGGCTTCCCCGGCAAGAAGCTGGCGGCCGTCCTGGACGCGGTCGCGGAGGCGGACGGTCTGATCGCCGTGACGCCGGTGTTCTCGGCGTCGTACAGCGGACTGTTCAAGTCCTTCTTCGACGTGCTGGAGAAGGACGCACTGGTCGGAAAGCCGGTGCTCATCGCGGCGACCGGCGGCAGCGCCCGCCACTCCCTGGTACTGGAACACGCCCTCCGCCCGCTCTTCGCCCACCTGCGCGCCGTGGTCGTCCCGACCGGTGTCTACGCGGCCTCCGAGGACTGGGGCGCGGAGGGGTTGCCGGAGCGGATCGAGCGGGCGGCGGGGGAGCTGGGGGCGCTGATGAGGGGCTTGTCGACAGCGCGTCCGGCGAGCAGGCCGACGGTCGTCCCGTTCACAGACCAACTAGCGGCGCTGAACATCAGCCCGTCCGGCGTTTGAGGACGAGGCCCCTTCAGGGCCGACGGGGGCCTGGGGGCCGCAGTCCCCAGGGACACCGGCCACACCCGACCGTGAGAAGACGGTAGGAGCAAGGCCCGGGTTGCGCCCAGCTCGGTGAGAGCCAGGTAAAAAGGGTGATCGTAGACCTGCCCCCACCGGTCAACCGCCGGAGGCCTTGGCACACTGGGTGACGTGCCCCAGACTGTGCTGCTCGCCGAAGACGACCGTGCCATCCGTCATGCCCTGGAGCGGGCCCTGACCCTGGAGGGCTACCAGGTGACCGCGGTCGCCGATGGTGTCGAGGCGCTCGCGCAGGCGCACCGCACCCCACCGGACGTGCTGCTCCTCGACGTGATGATGCCCGGCATCGACGGCCTCCAGGTCTGCCGGGTGCTGCGCGCCGAGGGCGACCGCACCCCGATCCTCATGCTGACGGCACTCGTGGAGACCGCCGACCGCATCGCGGGCCTGGACGCGGGCGCCGACGACTACGTGGTGAAGCCCTTCGACGTGGAGGAGGTCTTCGCGAGGCTGCGTGCCCTGCTCCGCCGCACCAGCCCGGTCCCGGCGAACGGCGTCCCCGGCCCGTCCACCACCTCCGGCGCCTCCACGGACGTACTACGGGACGGCCCGCAGCCGACCTACACGACCACGCCCGCCGACAAGCAGATCACCGCGGCCGGCCTCCGCATGGACCTCCAGGCGCGCCGCGTCTGGCGTGACGAGCGTGAACTGGAGCTGACCCGGACCGAGTTCGAGCTCCTCGAACTGCTCGTGCGCAACGCGGGCATCGTCCTGGACCACTCCACGATCTACGACCGCATCTGGGGCTACGACTTCGGCCCCGGCTCCAAGAACCTCGCCGTCTACGTCGGCTACCTGCGCCGCAAGCTCGACGAGCCCGGCGCGCCGCAGCTGATCCACACGGTGCGTGGCGTGGGTTACGTGCTGCGGGAGGACTGAGTGGGCCGCCTGCG
Source organism: Streptomyces sp. NBC_01288 (assembly GCF_035982055.1). Lineage (NCBI taxonomy): Bacteria > Bacillati > Actinomycetota > Actinomycetes > Kitasatosporales > Streptomycetaceae > Streptomyces > Streptomyces sp. NBC_01288. The sequence goes on along the minus strand of NZ_CP108427.1, from coordinate 4,453,391 downwards.
GCGGTTCGTGGCCACCAGGCGACCCAGACTGGTTTCACTCCGCACCACGTTCGTGCTGTCCTTCGCGGCGGTGACCGCGGCGGTCACGCTGCTCGTCGGCGTGCTGTCGTACGGCGCGGCGGCCCGGCTGGTCCGGGTCGACCAGGAGTCCGTGTTCGACCAGGTCGTCCAGGATCTGCAGGACGAGGTGCGGACGCACCGGATGACGACCGAGGACTTCTCCTCCTCCGCGCCCGGCCACGACATCGTGCGGCCGGCCCGTACGGACGTGCAGGTGCTCGGGCGGGACGGCGGGGTCCTCGACAGCGGCAGCCCGGCGCTGCCCGTCACCGGCGACGACCGGGCGATCGCGGGCGAGTGGGTGGCCGGGAAGACGGTGGAGCACAAGGACGTCGCCGTCGCCGAGGACGTGTACCGCATCGCGACGGTCTCGCTCGGCTCCGGGCGGGGCGCGGTGCAGGTCGCGCAGGAGTTCAGCGACACGGAGGATCTGCTGCGGGCGTTGCAGCAGCGGACGTTCGTGCTGATGGCGGCGGTGGTCGTGCTCGCGGGGCTGTGCGGCTGGTGGCTGGCCCGGCGTATCACCCGGCGCCTGATCATCCTCACCGCGGCGGCCGAGGACGTGGCCCGCACCCGTCGGCTCGGCGTCCAGGTCCCGGTCACCGGCTACGACGAGGTGGGCCGCCTGGGCAGGGCCTTCGACCGGATGCTCGGCCGCCTCGCGCAGTCGGAGGAGGACCAGCGCCGCCTGATCCAGGACGCGGGCCACGAACTGCGCACCCCGCTGACCTCCCTCCGTACCAACATCTCCCTGCTGCGGCGGATCGACGAGCTGCCGCCCGCCACGCGCGAGGAACTGGTCGCCGACCTCTCGCAGGAGGCCCGCGAACTCACCGACCTGGTCAACGAGTTGGTGGATCTGGCGGCGGGCCAGTCCGACACCGAACCGCCCCAGCAGGTGGACCTCGCGGACATCGCGGAGGACGTGGCGGGCGTCGCCCGTCGCCGTACCGGCCGTGACATCACCGTCCGCGCGAGCGGAGACACGACGACCGACGGCCGTCCCGGCATGCTCCAGCGCGCGATCTCCAACCTTGTGGAGAACGCGGCCAAGTTCGACCGCGTGGGCCAGACCCCGATCGAGATCTCGGTCTCGGGCCCGGCCCGCCCCGGTACGGTTCGCGTCGAGGTCCTCGACCGGGGCCCCGGCGTCTCCGAGACCGATCTCTTCCGCATCTTCGACCGCTTCTACCGCGCCGCCGACGCCCGTTCGCTCCCCGGCTCGGGCCTCGGCCTCTCGATCGTCCGCGAGGTGGCACTGGCCCACGGGGGAGCCCCGTTCGCGCTACGACGGGACGGCGGCGGGTCGGCGATCGGGTTCACGGTGGGCGGCGTCACCGCTCCCGGAAGCGGGCCGCGCGGCCGAGGCTGACGGGCTCGCGGCGGGGGAGAGGTGGTCTGAAAAAGTGTGTCACTTTCTGGGAAAGTGACACACTTTTTCGGAGAGGGTCCCCCGGGTGCCGGAGGGGTATCCGCGCGTACCGGATACGGGGCAGGTCAGCCCGCCGCGTTCGTGCGCCCGAAGCAGCGCTCCAGTTCGTTCAGGTCGTAGAACTTGCTGCCCTTCGAGACGGGGCGGCAGCCGGCCTTGAAGGCGGTCTCCTTCTCGTTGTAGAGCATGCGGACGAGGTAGGTGTTGCCCTTGCGGAACACGTCCCACTGGATGTTGGAGCCGAGGGGCGCGACGGCCGCGCCCCGCCACGGGTTGCTGCCGTAGGTGTACGGCTTGGCCGTGGTGACGCCCTTCGTGCTGCCGGGCAGGCCCATCAGCGCGGCCAGCGGGATGATCTCCTCGGCGTGGGTGAAGCGGAGTTCGGCGCCCAGGTCGCTCGTGCCGTCGCGCTTGGCCTCGGCCTTCTTGAAGAAGTCGTCGAGCAGGACGTCCGCCATCTTGTACGTGATGTCGCTGTCCGCGAAGCCGGGCCCCTTCTCGTAGAAGTCCTCGGCGTCGGAGATGTACCCGAACCAGTCGGCGTCGCGCGCCGAGATGTACCGGTCCATGCCCCAGCCCTTGCCGCCCGGGCTCTCCTCGCTCATCGCGGGGGCGATGGCGTACAGGTTGTAGACGGCGGTGGCGGCCTCGACGTCGGTCCCGATCGACGCGAACTCGCCCGCCGTGATCCGGTCCACGAACGCCGACTTGAACAGCTTCTTCAGTACGTCGCGTGCGGCGCGGTGGGTGGCCGGCTGGTCGGTGACGGACTTGAGGGTGGCCGCGAGGCGCTTGTCGTTCGCGATGTAGTCGCGGTAGGCGGCCCCGCCGTCGGCCTTGTGGAAGTAGAGGAGGTCCTTGTCGGTACGGGTCGCGCCGATGAGGGAGGTCAGGTCGGGGTCGGTCTGGGCGAGCGCGGCGCCGTAGAGATTCGCGCTGTCGACCGCACGCCCCTGCCCCGAACTGACCACGTCTATGGGCTCCTTGTTCTCCGCGATCGACGCGAAGAGGGTCGGCAGCCGCTTCGCCATCCGTACGGCGGTGTCGTGGATCTCCTCCTTGCCGCGCGCGCTGAGGTCGCCGTACCCGACGGCACTCATGGCGGCTTCGAGGGCCTGCGCCTTCGGCCCGAACTCCCGTCCCTTCGCGGTGAGTTGGCCCTCGGCCTGGGCCTTGTCCAGGAGCGCGAGGATCAGGTCGCCGTCCGAACTGTCGGTCGCGGACCGGGACCCGTGCCGGGACACGTTCTCGGTGAAGACAGGGGTGAAGCCGGCCGGGACCCTCTGGTACGAGCGGGAGTTCTGCTCCGGCTGGTACACGGCCTTGGTGCCGAAGCTGTCGGTGTGGGCGTTGCTGTGGCTGCCGCCGTTGCCGGGGGCGGCCTGGGCGGCGAACGGGGTGGCCAGCAGCGCGGTCATGCCGAGGACCAGGGCGGGGGTGAAACGTCTCATGTGGCGCATGTTTCGCGGATGACATGAACGCCGGGTGCACTGCGGGTGACTCCGGGGGCCCGGCTTTCGCGGCGCTTTGTCGACGCTTGTCGGCTGTGCGCCGCGAGTGGATCAGTAGGGTCGGGTCAAGGCGGGGCGGATATGGGAGAGGCAGGCATGTTGTTCGGGACGCGGGCCGGATTCGGGTTGGAGTTCCACCTCGAACAGGACGCCCATCTGCTGTGCGTCGATGTCTTCGTCGGCGGGCTGCATGTGAACACGTGGGACAACGCGTTCTATCCGCCCCTGCTGGTCAAGGAACTCACCGACGAGTTGCGGCGCTTCCGCACACCGGGCGCGCGACCGGCGGGTTTCGCCTGCGACTTCCTGGAGTGGGGGGAGTGCACCAACGACGTGTGGGCGTACGCCTTCCCCGACGGCGACTGGATCCACCTCGCCTGCCGACTGCACGGCGATCGGGGCACGGCCACGGGTACCGAAGCGGTGGCGACGGTGACCCGGACGGGGTTCGTCGAGACGTTGGAGCAGAGCCTCGCCGTGGCCGAACGGGAGTGGGGGGTACGGCGGGCGCGTCTCAGCGGGCGCGGGTGACGCGGGGGTTCACGATCGCACCGTGCCGTCGGCCGGGGCGAACAGGTGCGCCATCGCCTGCCAGAGGGGCATCACGCGAGGGGTGGTGTGCGGGGTGCGCCGGGCGGGGGACGGCTGCGTGGTACGGGCGTCCTTGGTGAGGGAGACGGCGGTGTGAGGCATGGCGGTCGGTTTCCTTCCGGCGAGTCGTTGACCTTGACCGTGCGAGATCAACGATGCCGTCGCCGGGCTGCCGCCACGAGGGGGTGAGCTGCCCAGTTGGGGGTGCGGCTGGCTCCACCATCACGCCGGTGGGCGAGGAGGAGGGAGTGCGGGTGGTGGGGGTCGCTGGAGGCTGGGGTAGATCTAACCACTCTCGTCCGTGTTGACTGGTTAGAAAATGTCCCAGCTTGTGGAGGGTGGTGGTGCAGTTGGGCGCTGGAGTCCAGGAACGCGGCACCGTGCCCAGTGTCGGTCTGCGCGGTGTCCAACTGGGGGACGGACCCGCCGACGGAGTTTGACGCCGGAGCGCTGGGGCACGGGCGGCCAGGGCCACGGCACCGTCGTACCGTACGGCGGCCTGTCCCGCCCGGAGGGCAAGGCGGTGTGGTTCGACCTGCCCGGTACCGCGACCTGACCCCGGACGGCCGCCCCGCCATGCAGAATGCACCGCATGTTCGGACCCGCCCCGCTCCAACGCCTGTCCCTGCCCGAGGAGTTCACCCTGCTGTCGTACGGGGAGAACGGCAGGGTGCCTAACTCGGCCCAGACGGCGGCAGGTTGCGCGGCGGCGGAGCTCGGCGAACTGGCCCTGCGGAGAAGGCTGTTGGTCAGACCGCGGAAGACAGGAAAACTGGGCCTGGAGATCTACCAGCTGCGGGGCGAGATCGAGCTGAGGTCCAGCACGCCCGACCTGCCCAACATGCCTGGCACGGGACTGACTTGGGCGGATGACCTGCTGTCCGCGTTACGCGCCCGTACTGCCACCCTCGCCCCCCGCCCCCTGACGGTGACCCGCTGGCTGAGGGAACGCGGCCGAGGAGCACTCGCACTGCACACGGCCGCCCTCACCGAACGAGGGGCGCTGCGCCACACCCCCGGCACCTTCCTCACCAGAACCCGCCATCACCCGGACCCGGTCCTCCGTACCGCTCTGCTCAACGGCGTCCGTGCCGTCCGCGCCGAACAGGTGCCGCTCGACGAACACATGCTGTTCCTCTGCGACTTGCTGGACGGCGCCGGTCTCACGAAGGACTTCGGCCTCACCCTGACCCGACCCCAGCGCCTCGAACGCGCCCGAGGCACCGGCGCGGCGGGCGCCCTCCCGGAAACCCTGCGCGACACGAGCACCGTGCTGGGCTTCTCGCTGCCGGGCCGGGAGGGCAGGACGATCACGATAGGTGACTAACGGCGGGGCGCGGGTGGCTAGTTGTCCTTGCGGGCAACCCCGCCGTAGATGCCGATCGGCGCGGCGCCCGGGGCCGGGGTCTCGTCCGGCCGCCAGTGGGTGACGCGGACCAGGCCCGGGTCCACGAGGGTGAAGTCGCCGAAGAAGTCCAGGACTTGGGCGTGGGCGCGGAGGTTGAGGGTGGCGGTGGCCCGGTTGTAGACGGACGCCGCGTCGTGCCGGCCGTCCTCGTGGACGTCCCCCGTGGCGTGCGACAGGACGAGGTAGGAACCGGCCGGCAGCGCGTCGCGCAGGGTGGCGACGATGCCGTAGGGGTCGTCGCCGTCGTCGGACAGGAAGTGCACGACGGCGACGAGCAGGACCGCGACCGGCTGGTCGAAGTCGATGGCCTTGCGGACCTCGGGGTGGTCGAGGATCGAGCGGGGGTCGCGCAGGTCGGCCAGGATGACGGAGGTGTCGGTGTCCTCCATGAGGGCCATCGAGTGGGTGCTGACGATCGGGTCGTTGTCGACGTAGACGATCCGCGTGTCCGGGGCGATGGCGTGCGCGATCTGGTGCACGTTCGGCTCGGTGGGCAGGCCGGTGCCGATGTCGAGGATCTGCCGTACCCCGCCCTCCTGGACGACATGGCGGACGGCCCGGTGCATGAAGCGCCGGTTGGCCCGTACGCCCTCCCGCACCTCCGGCGCCGCCTTGATGAACTGCTCGGCGGCCTCCCGGTCGACCTCGTAGTTGTCCTTGCCGCCGAGGAAGTAGTCGTACATCCGGGCCGGGTGGGGCTTGCTGGTGTCGATGATCAGTGGCTGCGCGCCACTGCCGTCCCCGCTGGGAGAGGTCATGAGGCCAGGCTCCGTATTGAAGAGTCGCTGTCAGATCATCATCCTGACACGCCTGCCGTCGGGGTCAGGGCCACACCGGGCAATACGGTTCCCGAAGTTCCGACGTGTTTCCGCCGCCCGTCGGGAGTGGTCTCACGCCCCCGTGGCCAGGCCGTGCGCGAGGAGGCTCTCCGCGGTGTCGGCGATGGTGTCGGCGACGGGGCGGGGCGTCCAGCCGAGGAGGCGTTGTGCCTTCGCGCCGGTGGCGTCGAAGTCCTGGCCGAGTTGCGGGCGCAGCGCGCGCAACTGGGGGGTGAACCGGCCGAGGAAACGAGCGAGGACCAGGGGCAGTTCGCGGGTGGGTGCCTTCGGGGCGCGGTCGCCGAGCCGGCCGCGCAGGATGCGGGCGACCTCGACGGTGCGCAGGCTGCGGCCGGCGGAGGCGAGGCGGCGCTCACCGGCCGCCGAGGTATCGGTCATGGCGCGCAGATGGAGGTCCGCCACGTCGCGGACGTCGACCCAACTCGATCCGAACGGCGGGCAGATGGCCATTTCCCCGTCGACCATGCCCCGGATGATCCGCAGCGACGGCGGATCGTCGGGCCCGAGGACGGGGCCGAGCACGCCGACCGGGTGCACGGCGCCGAGTTCGAGCCCGTCGCCCTCCTCCCGGACGAACCGCCAGGCCGCACGCTCGGCGAGCGTCTTGGACCTCTGGTACGGCGCGATGTCGGCGTCGACGTTCGTCCAGTCCTCCTCCGTGAACGGCGTCGAGCGCGCCGGATGGCCGTAGCCGAGGCGCCGAACGCGCTGGTCAGCACCACCCTGCGGACGCGGGCGGCGCGGGCTGCCCGCCTGATGGAACTCGCGATCGACGGCTTCCGGCCGTAGGACGCCGGACGGCCACTCCGGGGGGCGTGGTCCTCGGTGGACGACCAAGCCCTGTACGAACTCCGCGGAACGGGAAGGGTGGCGAGCCGAGTTGGACGCCTATGAGGACAGAGCCCGGCGTGGGCCGTGCTTCGTGTGTGCCTTCGTGTCGGGGCACCCCGGGTACGGGCATCACACGGTCTTCGAGGACGCGGACCACATCGCGTTCCTCGACCGGTGGCCCACCCTGGCCGGAAAGGTCCTGGTCGCGCCGAAGAGGCATGTCGAGCATGTCGTCCGGGATCTCGACCCGGAGGCGTACGTCCGGCTCATGCTCGTCGTCCGGGAGGTCGCCCTCGCGGTGGAGGAGTGCGTGGGAGCCGAACGGACGTACCTGTACTCGCTGGGGAGCATGCAGGGCAACGCGCATCTGCACTGGCACATCGCCGGCCTGCCGCCGGGTGTGCCCTACGGGCGGCAGCAGTTCCACGCGCTGATGGCGGAGAACGGGGTACTGGCCGTACGGCCGGAGGAGTTCGCCGACATGGCCGCGCGTATCCGTGAACGCATCGCGGCCCGGGGCGGGCTCCAGGGGCTGTGACGAGACCGTCCGCTACTCCTTGACCGCCCCGGCGTTCGCGTCCTGCACGAAGTAGCGCTGGAAGTCGACGCGGGAGGCCTCCTCCACCTCGCGGGGGATCGCCTCGAAGAACTGCTTCATGATGAAGATGCCGGCCGCGTCCACCATGAGCGGCAGGATCATGCCGGGGACCGACTGGACATCACGGTCACGGCAGACGGAACAGCACAGGTGACGGCGCCGGAGGGCCTGACGGTGACCACGGCCTGACGAAGGTTCTTGTCGCCGGGGGTGGGGTCATTTCTAACCAGTCGCAGGCCGGACAGCAGTTAGTCTGGACGGCACAGCTTTCATGAGGGCTTCGCCGATCGCCGGCGGCGGGTCAGCCGTAGCGGGTCAGTCGTGGTGGGGTACCCCGGCCGGGATCTCGCCGGAGCCCCGCTCGATCAGCCGGGTCGGGATGGTGACGGTGCGGGTGGGTGACTGGTCGCCGTCCAGTCTGCGGAAGAGCATCTCGGCGGCTGTCCTGCCCAACTGCTCGACGTCCTGGGCGATGACGGAGATCCCCGGGCTGAGGATGTCGGCCAGGGGGAAGTCGTCGAAGCCCACGTGGGCGACGGTGTCCTGTAGTCCGAGGGCGCGCAGGGCTCGCACGGCTCCTATGGTGACGAGGTTCTGGCTGGTGAACAGTGCGGTGGGCGGGTTCGGCAGCGCCAGCAGCCGCCGGGTCGCGGCGATCGCGGACTCCTCGCTGGCCCCGGTGTGCCGGACGATCTCGTCGTCGTACTCGATGTGCCCGACTTCCAGGGCGTGCCGGTAGCCGTCGAAACGCTGGCCGGCGGTGGAGATGCTCGCGCGGTCGCCGAGGTAGGCGATACGGCGGTGGCCCGCCTTCAGCAGGTGGTTGACGGCGGTGAGGGTGCCCTGCCGGTTGTCGGAGACGACGGTGTCCGCGTCGAGCAGGCTGGGCTCGCGGTCGACGAAGACCACGCGGGTGCCCGACCGCTGCTCGCTGATCAGATAGCTGTGGTCGCGCCCGGCCGGCACGATCACCAGGCCGTCGACCCGCCGGTCGATGAGGGCACGGGCCAACTCCCGTTCCCGGGCCGGGTCCTCGTCCAGGCTTCCGACCAGTACGAGCACTCCGCGCCCCCGTGCCACGTTCTCGACGGTGCGGGTCAGGGCCGCCGAGAAGGGGTTCGCCGAGTCCTCGACGAGCATCCCGATCGTGGCCGTACGGCCGTCCCCGCGGCGCAGGCTGCTGGCGGTCAGGTTCGGCCGGTAGCCCAGTTTGTCGGCCGCGTCGCGCACCCGCGCGGCGATGACCGGATCGACGGTGGGCACCTCGTTGACCACGCGGGAGACCGTCTTGATGGCGACGCCTGCCAGTGCCGCCACCTCGCGCATGGTGGGGCGGCTGCGCGGGGACGGCGACGGCGGCTCGCCCAGGGTCATCGTTGTCTCCAACTGATTCTGCGTTACCGACTCGTTGCCGACGCATGTTTACCAGTGTCTTGACGCGCTCGTCCATACGGGCCCACTATCCCGTCGAGTCAACGTTGTCTCAGCGTCGACCAAGGGACGGCTCGAAAGGGATCACGTCATGAACCTCTCCTCCAGCCAGGCGTCGGGCCTCCGCAGTCGGCGCACCCGGGCGGCAGCCGTCGGCGTCACCATCTGCCTCGGCGCCACCCTCGCGGCCTGCGGTTCCTCCGACTCGGGCTCCTCGTCGTCCGGCAGCGGGAAGGTGGGTGTGTCGCTGATCCTGAAGACGCTGAGCAACCCGTACTTCGTGAGCATGGAGAAGGACGCCAAGACGCAGGCCACCAAGGACAAGGTGAGCCTCACGGTGGCGGCGGGAACGTCGGACGGCGACACCCAGACCCAGATCACCGCCATCGACAACGCCGTCTCGCGCGGCGACAAGGGCATCCTGATCACCACCAACGGCGACGCGGTGAACACCGCGCTGAAGCGCGCCAAGCAGGCCGGCCTCTTCGTGATCGCCCTGGACACCGCACCGAACCCGGCGAACGTCGCGGACATCACCTACGCGACCGACAACGAGCAGGCGGGCAAGCTCGACGGCCAGTACGCGGCGGCGGCCCTGAACGGCAAGCCCGCGGTCATCGCCATGCTCGACCTGTTCAACAACCAGGTCGTCTCGGTGGACATCGACCGCGACCACGGCTTCCTGGAGGGCATGGGCATCGACCCGGGCAGCAAGACCGAGAACGGCAAGGAGGCCAAGTCCGGGAAGTACACGGGCGGCACGGGCGGCACGTACAAGATCGCCTGCCACCAGCCCACCCAGGGCGCCATCGACGGCGGACGCACCGCGATGGAGAACTGCCTGTCGGCCAACCCGGACATCAACGTGGTCTACGCGATCAACGAGCCCGCGGGCGAGGGCGCGTACAACGCGCTGAAGGCCGCGAACAAGGAGAAGAGCGTCGCGATCTACGCGATCGACGGCAGCTGCTCGGGCCTGAAGAACGTCACCAGCGGCAAGTTCGCCGCCGACGCCGTGCAGTACCCGGGGAAGATGGCGGCCCTCGGCGTCAGCTCCATCGCGAAGCTGGCCCGCGGCGGCAGCAAGCCCGGCGTCACCAGCGGCAAGTCGTTCTATGACACCGGCACCGCGCTGGTCGCCGCCAAGTCCCTCGCCGGTCTGACGGTCCAGTCCCCGGCGCAGGCCGCTTCCGCCTGCTGGGGCAGCTGATCCGGTCGGTCGGGTGGGCCGCCGGTACAAGTACCGGCGGCCCACCCGCACCACACGAACTCACCAGCCGTATGAAGGCCCGCACGAGGGACAGAACCGGAAGGACCCCCTGTGACCACCCACGTGGACAGTGAAGCGACACCGGCGCCGGCGGAGGACTTCCTCAACCGGCCCGCCACGCCGGCCCAGCGCATCCAGTCGGTGCTGCACCGTCAGCCGGCTCTCAGCCCGGCGATCGTCCTGGTGCTCGCCGCCATCGTGTTCTCCCTCATCAACGACCGCTTCTACGCGTTGCAGAACCTGTCGCTCGTCGCCCAACAGGTGGCCGTCATCGGCTCGTTGGCCGTCGGCCAGACCGTCATCATCCTCACGGCCGGCATCGACCTGTCCATCGGCGCGGTCATGGTGCTGGCCTCGCTGCTGATGTCGAAGCTCGTCGCGGACAACCACCTGCCGGGCGTCCTGGCCCTGCTCGCGGGAGCGGCCGTAGCCATCGCCGCGCAGGCCGTCAACGGGCTGCTGGTGACGAAGATCAAGCTGCCACCGTTCATCGTCACGCTCGGCACCCTCAGCATCTTCACCGCGATCACGCTCATCTACGCCAAGGGCCAGACCGTGTCCCTCCAGCCCGGCAACATCCTCATGTGGAGCGCGGACACGGTCTCCATCGGGCAACTGAACCTGACCACCGGCGTCCTGCTCATGATCGCCCTGTACGCGGTGATCGGCTACGCGCTGCGCTACACGGCCTGGGGCCGCCACCTGTACGCCGTGGGCGACGACATCGAGGCCGCCCGCCTGGCCGGCATCTCCGTCAACCGGGTGCTGCTGAGCGCGTACGTGGTCGGCGGGTTCGCCATCGCGGTGGGCGCCTGGATCCTGGTCGGCCGGGTCGGCGGCGGCGACCCGAACAGCGGCCTCAACGCCAACCTCCAGTCCATCACCGCCGTCGTCATCGGCGGCACCAGCCTGTTCGGCGGACGCGGCGTGGTGCTCGGCTCGCTGATCGGCGCGCTCATCGTCCAGGTCTTCGTCAACGGCCTGGCACTGGCCGGGATCGACCCCAACTACCAAGTCCTGACGGTCGGCGTGCTGGTGATCGCGGCTGTCTCCGTCGACCAGTGGATAAGGAGCGTGAAGGCATGACGACTGCCCCCACTCCCACCCCCGCCCCCGTTCTCGAAGCCAAGGGCCTGGTCAAGGTCTTCGGCCGGGTCGTCGGCCTGAACGACGTCGACCTCACCCTCTACCCCGGCGAGGTCCTCGCCGTCATCGGCGACAACGGCGCCGGCAAGTCCACCCTGATCAAGTGCCTCTCCGGGGCGCTCGTCCCCGATCAGGGCAGCATCCTGGTCGACGGCTCCGAGGTGAACTTCAAACGCCCGCAGGACGCCCGCGAGGCCGGCATCGAGACGGTCTACCAGACCCTCGCGGTGGCCCCCGCGCTGGACATCGCGAGCAACCTGTTCCTCGCCCGCGAGATCCGCCGCAAGGGTGTGCTCGGCTCGGTGTTCCGCATGCTCGACACCGGCGAGATGAAGCGTCAGGCGGCCGACCACATCAAGCGGTTGGGCATCAGCACCCTGCAGAACATCAACCAGGCCGTCGAGACACTCTCCGGCGGCCAACGCCAGTCGGTGGCCGTCGCCCGCGCGGGCGCGTTCGGCGGCCGGGTCGTCATCCTCGACGAACCCACCGCCGCACTGGGCGTCCGCGAGACCGGCCAGGTCCTCAAACTCGTCCGCGACCTGCGCGACCAGGGCCTCGGCGTCATCCTGATCAGCCACAACATGCCCAACGTCTTCGACGTGGCCGACCGCATCCACATCCAGCGCCTCGGCGGCCGCGCCGGGGTCATCACCCCGCAGTCGCACTCGATGGAGGACGCGGTGGCCATCATGACGGGGGCGAAGAAGCTCGTACCGGAAGCGGGGTGACGGGCCGTGGCGGGGGTGAGGGGGCTGGTTCCGGAGGCCGGGTGACGGGCGGGGGCGGGGGTGAAGAGGCTGGTTCCGGAAGCCGGTTGACAGGCAGGGGCGCTACGGCGGACACGTACCGGATCGCCGAGGGCCGCCTCGGCGACGAACCCACCGTGACCGTCTCCGCGCCGGACGGTGCCGCACGCGCCGTCCTCGCCCTGCGCGGAGCGACGCTGCTGAGCTGGCAGGTCGCACGCGAAGCGCCCGGGCAGTTCACTGAGCCGACTGAGCCGGTTGAACCAACTGAACTGACGGACGGCTACCGCGACGAGGCGGAACTGCGGTCGCAGGACGGCGTACGGGCGGGCCTGCTCGCCCCCTTCTCCAACCGCGTAGCCGACGGCCGCTACCACTACGGCGGCCGCGACCACGACCTGCTGCCCGCCCGCGTCGAGGACCGCACGATCTACCACGGCTTCGCACGCGAAGCGCCCTTCCAACTCGTCGGGGCCACCACGACGTCCGACTCCGCGCGGCTGCTGCTGCGCAGCACGAGCATCAGACCGGACAGGTACCCCGGTTACCCGTTCGCGCTGGACCTCGACGTGGAGTACACGATCGGCCGCCGCGAACTCGGCATCGAGATCCGGGCGACGAACGTAGGGGAGACCACGGCCCCCTACGCATCGGGCTGGCACCCGTACTTCACCTTGTCCCGCCCCCGCCCGATCGACGACTTGGTCCTACAGATCCCCGCCCACACCCTGATCCGCACCGACGCCTCCCTCATCCCCCTGCGCGGAAAGGAGGCCCTGCTGCCCCTGGACCGCCGCCCCGACCTGGACTTCCGTACGCCCAGAAGGCTCGGCGACGCGGTCATCGACGCCTGCTTCGCAGACCTGGCCCCCGGACCCGGCGGCCGGACCGAGACGGTACTGAGCGACCCCGCGACCGGAGCCGAACTACGCGTGTGGCAGCACGGCGGCTACCTGCACGTCTTCACCGGCGACACCCTGGCCCGCGACCGGCGAGCCTCCATCGCCCTGGAACCCGTCGAGGCCCCCACCGACGCGTTCAACCGCCCCGAACACACCAACGCCCTGTCCCTGGAGCCCGGCCGTCAGCGGGAGTTCCGCTTCGGGGTCACGTACCGGCCCTCGACGCACTGAGCTGTTGCCTGACGGCCCCTACCGGGACATGAAAAAGGCGGGGTCCGAGAACCCCGCCCCACACACCCCACGAACCCTCAACTCACGGCCACACCAGGCAATAAGGCTGATGCCCCGCTTCATGCAACCGATGGCTGAAGTCCTGCCACTCGTGCAGCAACTGGTACACATTGAACGCGTCCCGAGGCCCACCCCGGTCCGGCACCGTCGACCAGATGAACGCCGCCGCGCCGACCGCCTCCTCGCCGATTCCGCGGAGCGGGTCGACGACGGTCATCGGGAGTTTGACGACCGCGTAGTCCGGGTGCAGGACCACCAGTTCCAGTGGGGGCACCTTGTTGAGCGGGACGCCCTCGATGCCGGTGAGGACCATCGCGGCCATCGTCTCCGGCTTGATCTTGGTGAACATGCCGTTCATCCCGAGCTCGTCGCCGCCGAGTTCCTCGGGGCGCATCGAGATCGGGACGCGGGCCGCGGTCGCGCCGTCGGGCGCGCCGAAGTATTTGTAGGTCACCCCCACCCGACCACCATTCCTGCTCCCCGCCCGCAACTGATCGATCCGACGTTCGATACGTCGCTCATCCCGATCCGACTCACCCGAAACCGAACCAGATCCCGGACCCAGGCCGGATCCCGATCCCGAACCCGAGCCCATGCCGGATCCCGGACCAGATCCCGAACTCGCCCCCGCACCCGGCCCCGGACCCAAGCCCGATCCAGGCCCGCCCCGCCGTGCCTCGGCGGCTTCCTCCTCGTCGCGCCGGTGCTTCCCCCGCCGGGCACGCCGAGGACCCAGGTCGTCAGTCCCCTCGCCCAGTCCGCCACCGCGATGCATATCTCCACCCGACTGCTTTTCCAGGACGCGTGACCCTCGCCGCGCAACCCGATCATCGTGTCAGTGACCTCCCCCACGGCCGCCCGCCGAAACGTGCGCTGAAACACCTGTCCGCAGGATCTGCGCAAGCCCTGAACACCGTCGCCCGCATGAGCTGTGTGTGTCTGTGTGTATCAGGTCCCAGTCTCGCAGACGGGTGGGGGCCCCTGCCCGGTCTCCCGCCGCCTACCCTGATGAGGTCACCGAGTCACCGGAGCCCCAGCTCATCCCGAGAAGTCCCAGAAGCCGGAGAAGTCGCAGGTCATGACCGAAACGTCAAGCGGAACGCCAAGCGAAACGCCCAGCGGAACGTCCAGCGGCGGGGCGAGCGGAGCGCCGCCTGCCCTGCCATATCCCTACGACGCCCCCGTCTCGCAGGCTCTCTTCGACCGTGCGTCGGTCGTCACACCGGGCGGCGTGAACTCCCCGGTGCGCGCCTTCCGCGCCGTCGGCGGCACGCCCCGGTTCATGGTCTCCGGCAATGGTCCCTATCTGACGGACGCCGACGGGCGCGAGTACGTCGACCTCGTCTGCTCCTGGGGTCCCATGATCCTCGGGCACTCCCAGCCCGACGTGATCGCCGCCGTCCACGACGCCGTATCGCGCGGCACCTCCTTCGGCACCCCCGGTGAGGGCGAGGTCGCGCTCGCCGAGGAGATCGTCGCCCGCGTCGAGCCCGTGCAGCAGGTGCGGCTCGTCAGCAGCGGGACCGAGGCGACCATGTCCGCCATCCGGCTCGCCCGCGGGTTCACCGGGCGGCCCAAGGTCATCAAGTTCGCCGGGTGTTACCACGGTCACGTCGACGCGCTGCTGGCCGCCGCCGGTTCCGGTGTCGCCACCTTCGCGCTGCCCGACACCCCGGGCGTCACCGGCGCCCAGGCCGGCGACACGATCGTCCTGCCGTACAACGACCTCGAAGCCGTCAACGAGGCCTTCCACCGGCATCCCGGTGAGATCGCGTGCGTGATCACCGAGGCTTCTCCCGGGAACATGGGCGTCGTGCCGCCGACGGCCGGCTTCAACCAGGGGCTCAGGGACGCCTGCCGGAAGAACGGTGCCCTCTTCATCTCCGACGAGGTGATGACCGGGTTCCGCACCAGCAGGGCCGGGTGGTTCGGGATCGACGGGGTCACCCCGGATCTCATGACCTTCGGGAAGGTCATGGGCGGCGGCTTCCCCGCCGCCGCGTTCGGCGGGCGCGCCGACATCATGGCGCACCTCGCCCCCGCCGGGCCTGTCTACCAGGCCGGCACCCTCTCCGGTAACCCCGTCGCGACCGCCGCCGGCCTCGCCCAGCTGCGGCTCCTCGACGACGCGGCCTACGACACGATCGACGCCGTGTCCGCGCAGATCCAGTCGCTCGTCACCGAGGCGCTCACCAAGGAAGGTGTCGCGCACCGGATCCAGAACGCCTCCAACATGTTCTCCGTGTTCTTCACGGACCGGAGCGTGCGCAACTACGAGGACGCCAAGGCGCAGGAGTCGTACCGCTTCACCGCGTTCTTCCACTCGATGCTGGCGAGCGGGGTCTATCTGCCCCCCTCGTCCTTCGAGTCCTGGTTCGTTTCCACGGCCCACGACGAACGGGCCATCCAGCGGATCGCCGACGCCCTCCCGGCGGCGGCCCGAGCGGCGGCGGAGGCCACCCGATGACCAGCAGTGACACCGACATCACCGTCGTCCACGTGATGCGGCACGGTGAAGTCGCCAACCCCGAAGGGGTGTTGTACGGCCGTCTCCCCGGCTACCACCTCTCCGAGCTGGGGCGGCAGATGGCCGACCGGGTCGCCGAGCACCTCTCCTCCCGCGATGTCACGCACGTCGTCGCCTCCCCGCTGGAGCGCGCGCAGGAGACCGCCACGCCGATCGCGAAGGCGCACGGGCTCGACCTCGCGACCGACGGGCGGCTCATCGAGGCCGACAACGTCTTTCAGGGCAAGACCTTCGGCGTAGGAGACGGCGCGCTGAAGAAGCCCGACAACTGGAAGTACCTCGTCAACCCGTTCAAGCCGTCATGGGGCGAGCCCTACGTCGACCAGGTCGTCCGCATGATGGCCGCGCTGGACGCCGCCAAGGACGCCGCGCGCGGTCACGAGGCGGTGCTGGTCAGCCATCAGCTGCCGATCTGGATCGTGCGGTCGTACGTCGAGCGGCGCCGGCTGTGGCACGACCCGCGCAAGCGGCAGTGCACGCTCGCCTCCCTGACGACCTTCACGTACCGCGGCGACAAGATCGTGTCCGTCGGCTACACCGAGCCGGCCCGTGATCTCGTCCCGGCCCATCTCCTCGCCGGCGCCAAGCCGGTCAAGGGGAAGGACAAAGCGTTCGGCGCCTGACAAAGAACGGGAAAGACGGGAAAGGCGGGTTTGACCTCTCGTCAGGGGCAGGTCCAGTGACAGCCCTGTGACATTTGTTTCGCAACCCACATAGTCAACGGCGAACTTTCTTGTCCGGCGCGTCCTCTCACAGGTAGACCACAGAGGACGCGACGGATGGGGAAGCAATGCGGAGTCTCACTCGACGGGGAGCGCTCGGAGTCGGTGCGGGCGCCGCGGCGGCCGTAGGACTCGCGGGGTGCGGGACGCTCGGTTCGGACGGGTCGAACTCCTCCGGTTCGTCCGGCGGTTCCGGGAAGGGCTCCTCCGGCGGTCCCACCAAGTCCATGGAGCCGCGGGCCAAGCCCATCGGTGACGGCTCGACGTCCTTCACCGGCGCGCAGCCCAAGCAGCCCGCGAAGCCGGTGCCGTTGGAGCCGGGGCAGACCCCGCCGCAGTTCGTGATCTTCTCCTGGGACGGCGCGGGCGAGGTGGGCAACGGCCTGTTCCCCCGCTTCCTCGACCTCGCCAAGCAGTACGGCGCGAGCATGACCTTCTTCCTCTCCGGCATCTATCTGCTGCCCGAGTCGAAGAAGCGCCTGTACAACCCGCCGAACAACGCCCGCGGCGCCTCCGACATCGGCTACCTCACCGACGAACACGTCAAGGCGACGCTCACCAACGTCCGCCGCGCGTGGCTTGAGGGGCACGAGATAGGCACCCACTTCAACGGCCACTTCTGCTCCGGCTTCGGCACGGTCGGCAACTGGACGCCCCAGCAGTGGCGCAGCGAGATCGACCAGGCCAAGTCCTTCGTCAAGGAGTGGCGCACCAACACCGGCTGGACCGACCTGCCGTCCCTGCCCTTCGACTACGAGAAGGAACTCGTCGGCGGCCGCACCCCCTGCCTGCTCGGCCAGGACAACCTGCTGCCCACCGCCCGCTCCCTCGGCTGGCGCTACGACGCCTCCTCGCCCGGCGGCCGCCAGGTCTGGCCCGTGAAGCGCAACGGCGTCTGGGACTACCCGCTCCAGGCCGTCCCCTTCCCCGGGCACAGCTTCGAGGTCCTCTCGATGGACTACAACATGCTGGCCAATCAGTCGGTCAACTCCACCAACGCGCCCGCCTACAACTACCCGGGCTGGCGTACCCAGGCCGCGCAGGCCTACATATCCGGCTTCCAGCGCGCCTACGAGTCGAACCGCGCCCCCTTCTTCATCGGCAACCACTTCGAGCACTGGAACGGCGGCATCTACATGGACGCCGTAGAGCAGGCCTTCAAGCACATCGCCCAGTTGAAGGAGAAGGGCGAGGACGTACGGCTCGTCTCCTTCAAGCAGTTCACCGACTGGATCGACGTGCAGAAGCCCGAGGTGCTGGCCCAGCTGCGCACCCTCGATGTCGGCCAGGCACCGGCCGGCGGCTGGAAGTCGTTCCTGGCCGCGAGCCCCACCGCCTCTTCCACGGCCACCGGATCCGCCGCCTGAAATGCCGTCTGAAATGCGGGTTTCCGCCCGCCGTACGCCATTGAGGGGGGCGCGCAAGATCCCCAGAACGGGCATGCGAAACTTTTCACATGAGTGCCGCCAGTCGCGCCCGTAGCCGCGCCGTCCTGTCGACCGCCGGTGTAGCCGTCGCCGCGTTGGTGCTGTCCGCGTGCAGCTCCGGAGGCACCTCCGGAGGTTCGGGCAACACCAACTTCATCACCGGCTCCGACGGCATCGCGACCGTCAAGAAGGGCGACCGCCAGGCCGCCCCCGACCTGTCCGGCAAGACCATCGACGGCAAGACCCTCAACACCGCCGACTACAAGGGCAAGGTCCTCGTCGTCAACGTGTGGGGCTCCTGGTGCTCCCCGTGCCGCGCCGAGGCGGACAACCTCGTCCAGGTCGCCAAGGCCACCGCCGACAAGGACGTCCAGTTCGTCGGCCTCAACACCCGTGACACCAGCACCGAACCGGCCGTCGCCTTCGAGAAGAAGTACGAGGTCCCGTACCCGAGTCTCTACGACCCGACGGGCCGGCTGATGCTCCGCTTCAAAAAGGGCACCCTCAACCCGCAGGCCATCCCCTCCACGATCGTCATCGACCGGGACGGGAAGATCGCGGCACGCGCACTCCAGGCACTCAGCGAGGACAAGCTCCGCGAGATGCTCGACCCGGTCATCGCGGAGAAGTGAGCTGACGTGCTGCTGGCAGCGGTTACCGAGCCCAACACCACGGTCCGTAGCGGAGCGTTGCTGCTCGCGCTGCCGATCGCCGTGCTCGGCGGACTCGTCTCCTTCTTCTCCCCGTGCGTCCTGCCGCTCGTCCCCGGCTACCTCTCCTACGTCACGGGAGTCACCGGCACCGACCTCGGTGACGCCCGGCGCGGGCGGATGGTCGCGGGCGCCTCTCTCTTCGTCCTCGGCTTCACCGTCGTGTTCGTCTCCGGCGGGGCCCTGTTCGGCTTCTTCGGGCAGACGCTCCAGGAGAACAGGGACGTCCTGTCCAAGGTGCTGGGCGTGCTCATGATCCTCATGGGTGTGTTCTTCATGGGGATGATGCCCTGGCTCACCCAGCGCGAGTTCCGCTTCCACAAGCGGCCGACGACCGGGTTGATAGGGGCTCCGCTGCTCGGCGCGCTCTTCGGCATCGGCTGGACCCCGTGCATCGGCCCGACGCTCGCGTCGGTGCAGGTGCTCTCCATGGACCAGTCGAGTGCCGGGCGCGGCGCCATACTGACCGTCGCGTACTGTCTCGGCCTGGGTGTCCCCTTCGTCCTCACCGCGGTCGCGTTCCGCAAGGCCCTCGGTGCCTTCGGCTGGGTCAAGCGCCACTACGTCTGGGTGATGCGCGTCGGCGGCACCATGATGATCGTGACCGGCGTACTGCTGCTCACCGGCGCCTGGGACGCGCTGGTGCAGGACATGCAGAGCTGGTCCGACGGCTTCACTGTAGGGATCTGATCGATGAGCAAGACGACCGCCGACTCGCCCGCCGAGACGCCCCGGGCCGACCCCTCCGGCGACGACCAGGACCTCGGCGCCGCCGGCTCCCAGCTCTCCACGGCCCCCGTCGAGACCGCCATGCCCGGCTCCTTCGGCGGCAACCGCGCCCCCGGCCTGACCGGCCGGCTCGCCTGGACCGGTCGTGAAGTGCTCGGCTGGGCGCGCTGGTTCTGGCGGCAGCTGACCTCGATGCGGGTCGCGCTGATGCTCCTGTTCCTGCTGTCGCTCGGCGCGGTCCCCGGCTCGCTGATCCCGCAGTCCGGCACCGACGCGCTGAAGGTCTCCGAGTTCCAGGACGCGCACAAGACGCTCGGGCCGATCTACCAGAAGCTCGGCCTCTTCCACGTCTACGGCTCGGCCTGGTTCGGCGCGATCTACGTCCTGCTGTTCATCTCCCTCATCGGCTGCATCATCCCGCGCACCTGGCAGTTCGTCGGCCAGCTCCGCGGCCGCCCGCCGGGCGCGCCCAAGCGCCTCAACCGCCTTCCCGCGTACGCCACTTGGCGCACCGACGCCGAGCCCGAGCAGGTCCGTGAGGTCGCCCTCGCGACGCTGCGGAAGCGGCGCTTCCGGGCGCACGTCGACGGTGACGCCGTAGCCGCCGAGAAGGGCTACCTGCGCGAGACCGGCAACCTCCTCTTCCACCTCGCGCTGATCGTGATGCTGATCGCCTTCGCCTGGGGACAGCTCTTCAAGTCCGAGGGCGACAAGCTGATCGTCGAGGGCGACGGCTTCTCCAACACCCTCACCCAGTACGACGACTTCAAGTCCGGCAACCTCTTCAGCGACGACGACCTCGTGCCCTTCAGCTTCAACCTGAAGAACTTCGTCGGCACGTACGAGCGCACCGGCCCCAACCGCGGCACCCCGAGCACCTTCCAGGCCGACATCACCTACAGCCTCGGCGCCTACGGCAAGGCGGAGAAGCACACGATCAAGGTCAACGAGCCGCTGGAGATCGGCGACTCGAAGGTCTACCTCGTCAGCCACGGCTACGCCCCCGTCGTCACCGTCCGGGACGGCAAGGGCAAGGTGGTCCTCCACCAGGCCGTGCCGATGCTGCCGATCGACTCCAACGTCACCTCGCAGGGCGCGATCAAGGTCCTCGACGGCTACAAGAACACCCAGGGCGTCGCCGAACAGCTCGGTTTCGCCGCCCTGTTCGTGCCGACCTACGCCAAGGGCAGCGGCACGATGTTCTCCCAGTACCCCGGGCTCGACTACCCGGTGCTCAACGTGACCGGCTACCACGGTGACCTCGGCGTCAACTCGGGCGTCCCGCAGAACGTGTACCAGCTGGACACGAAGAACCTGAAGCAGTTCAAGACCGCCAAGGGCGCCATCCTCAAGTCCCAGCTGCTGCCCGGCGAGACGATGACGCTGCCGAACGGCGCCGGGTCGATCACCTTCGACAAGCAGATCAAGGAGTGGGCGGGCTTCCAGGTCGTCCAGCAGCCCGGCACCACCTGGGCCCTGACCGGAGCCCTCACCGCGATCGTCGGTCTGGCCGGCTCCCTGTTCATCCAGCGCCGCCGCGTCTGGGTACGGGCTGCGCGCGGCGCCGACGGGGTGACGGTCGTAGAAATGGCCGGCCTCGGCCGCAGCGAGTCCGCGAAACTCCCCGAGGAACTCGGCGACCTGGCCGCACTGGTGCACGACCGGGCCCCGACGAAGAGGGACGGGGGCTCGACGAAGTCCGACACCGGTTCGGCGAAGCCCGACCAGGGCTCGGCGAAGTCCGATGGGGGCTCGATCAAGTCCGACACCGGCTCGGCGAAGTCCGACCGGGGCTCGACCAAATCCGAGACCGGCTCGCCCACTTCCGGCATCGGCCCGACGAAGACCGGCGAGGGCTCGACCACGGCCGAGACCGGCTTGCCCACGCCCGGCACCGCCTCGACGAAGTCCGACCAGGGCTCGGCGAAGACCGACGAGGCCCCGACCAAGACGGACGGGGGCTCGACCACGTCCGAGACCGGCTCGCCCACGCCCCGCACCGGCCCGGCGAAGACCGACGACGACCCGAAGACCCCCACCCCCACCTCCGACGCCGACACCCACGACTCCGACTCCGGCGTCGAACCGCCCGTACCCGCCGAAGGGGCTGAGAAGTGACTCTCGCCGCCGCAACCGATATCGCCTCCGTGACCAATCTGGCCGCTGCCACCAACGAGCACCTGGCCAACCTCAGCAACACGCTGATCTACTCCTCGATGGCCGTCTACACCCTGGCCTTCTTCGCGTACATCGCCGAATGGACCTTCGGCAGCCGCAGCAAGATCGGCCGTACGGCCGCCGCGCTGACCGGTGCCGACGCGAAGAAGGCGGCGGCGCCCGCCGTCACCGTGCAGAACGCCGGCGGCACCACCGTGCTGGAGCGGCCGAAGGTCGTCGTCCGGGCCGCGTCCGGCTCGCGCGATGTACCGGACGGTCCCGGCGCGCACGGCGGGGACGAACAGGGCGACCTCTACGGCCGTATCGCCGTGTCCCTCACCGTTCTCGCGTTCCTCGTGGAGCTGAGCGGCGTCCTCGCCCGCGCGGCCTCGGTGGAGCGGGCGCCCTGGGGCAACATGTACGAGTTCAACATCACCTTCTCCACGGTCGCCGTCGGCGTGTACCTCACGCTGCTGCTGCTCAAGAAGAACGTGCGCTGGCTCGGCCTGTTCCTGGTCACGACGGTCCTCCTCGATCTCGGCATCGCCGTCACTGTCTTGTACACCGCCAGCGATCAATTGGTTCCCGCCCTCCACTCGTACTGGCTGTACATCCACGTCTCGACGGCGATCATCTGCGGCGCGGTCTTCTACGTGGGCGCCGTCGGCACACTGCTCTACCTCTTCAAGGACTCGTACGAGAGCAAGTTGGCCAACGGCGGCAAGCCCGGCGCCTTCGCCACCTCCGTCATGGAGCGGCTGCCCGCCTCGGCGAACCTCGACAAGTTCTCCTACCGCGTCAACGCGGCCGTCTTCCCGCTGTGGACGTTCACGATCATCGCGGGCTCGATCTGGGCCGAGTCGGCCTGGGGCCGCTACTGGGGCTGGGACCCCAAGGAGACCTGGGCGTTCATCACCTGGGTCGCCTACGCCTGCTACCTGCACGCCCGCGCCACGGCCGGCTGGAAGGGCCGCAAGGCCGCCTACCTGGCCCTGATCGCCTTCGGCTGCTGGATCTTCAACTACTACGGCGTCAACATCTTCGTCGGCGGCAAGCACTCCTACGCCGGCGTGTAAGCCGCGACTCCCGTACGGCGAAGGCCGGTTCCGTGTGACATGGGTCACCGGAACCGGCCTTCGTCGTACGGACAGGTAGAGGGGTGTGGATACGAATCTGCGGTTGAGGAAACGCATCCGCGCGGGGGACCATGACGCCTTCGGCGAGCTCTTCGACGCGTACGCACGCTCCGTCTACAACCACGCCTT
This sequence comes from Streptomyces sp. NBC_01288, assembly GCF_035982055.1. Classification (NCBI taxonomy): domain Bacteria; kingdom Bacillati; phylum Actinomycetota; class Actinomycetes; order Kitasatosporales; family Streptomycetaceae; genus Streptomyces; species Streptomyces sp. NBC_01288. The sequence goes on along the minus strand of NZ_CP108427.1, from coordinate 4,430,795 downwards.
CCGGCTCACGGGGGACTGGGCGCAGGCCGAGGACATCGTGTCGCTGACCTTCCTGGACGCCTGGCGCCTGCGCGGCAAGGTCGACGAGGAGGGCGGTTCGCTACGGCCCTGGCTGCTCGGCATCGCCACCAACGTCACGCGCAACGCGCGCCGCGCCGCCCGAAGACACACGGCGGCGCTCTCCCGGCTGCCCCGTGACGAGGTCGAGCGCGACTTCGCCGACGAGGTCGCCGCCCGCCTCGACGACACCGCCGAACTCGCCCTCGTACGCACCGCGTTGGCCACCCTGCGCCGCGCCGAGCGCGAGGTGCTCGCCCTGTGCGTGTGGTCCGGCCTCGACTACCGGGCCGCGGCCGAGGCGCTCGGGGTGCCGGTGGGGACCGTACGGTCGCGGCTCTCACGGGCGCGCGCAAAGCTCGCGAAACATCTGAAAAGTGTGGAACTCCCCTTGCGGGACGGACAGATGAATGGTGACCGCGGCAGTGCGGTCGGGCCCCTGAGGGAGGGACAACGATGAATCAACTCCCGGAACTTCCCGAGAGAGACCTTCCGCCGGGCCGTCACCGACTCCTCAAGGAGCATCTGATGACCGAGATCCGGCACGAGACCGCAGCTGTCACCGCGGCTGTCCAGGAGAGCGCGCCCGCTTCCCGGCGGAACAAGTGGCTGCGCCCCGCGCTCGCCGCGACCGCCGTCGCCACCGCCGCGGCCGTCACCTTCGTCGTCCTGCCGTCCTCCGGCTCCGCCCCGGCGGCCGCGCAGCCGCCGAGCAGCGCGACGACCGCGCTCCTGGAGCACATCGCGCTGGCGGCCGAGCACGAGAAGTCCTACGGCACGGTCCGCGACGACCAGTTCGTGTACGTGGACAGCAAGGTGTCCTACGCCGCGTACGAGGAGGGCGAGAAGGCGAAGATCGCGCCGCTGCACCGGCAGGAGGTGTGGATGACGGTGGACGGTCTGCACAAGGGGCTGAAGGTGGAGGCGGGCGAGAAGCCGTTCGTCATCCCGGTCGACGTGAAGCCGGGCTGGCTGAAGTCGGGCAACGGCGGCTGGGAGGTCTCGTCCTACTACAACCACGTCAAGACGCTGCCGACCGACGCCGCCGCGATGTACGAGTACCTCGCCAAGACCGCCCCGAAGTACAGCGGCCAGGAGAAGTACCAGGCGATGTTCGTGCTGGTCGGCGATCTGCTCCACGATTCGATCGTGCCGCCGGAGCAGAGCGCGGCTCTCTTTCGGGCCGTGGCCAAGATTCCCGGGGTGACGGCGGTCCAGGGCGTGAAGGACGCCGCAGGGCGGACCGGTGTCGCCATCGGCCGCGACGATCCCGACAACCCGACCCGGGACGAGTGGATCTTCGACGCGAAGACCTACGAGTTCCTCGGCGAGCGCGAGGTGGCCACCAAGGACAACGCGGGCGTGAAGAAGGGCACGGTCACCGCCGACACCGCCGTCCTGCGCCGGGCCATCGTCGACAAGGCGGGCGAACGGCCGTAGGAATCAGGGGTGTTCAGGCTGTAGCGAACAGCGGTGTTCAGGCCGGAGGCAGGCAGTCCTTCGCGGGTGGTCTGTCCTCCGGCCAGGCGATCCTCACGAAGCGGGAGCCGCCCTTCGGGGTGAGTTCCACTATCGGTACGGCCTTGTCGTACGGGTTGCCGTGGACGTCCAGGCAGATCCAGCCGCTCGCCCCGTTCACCCGCAACGAGCCCTTCACCTGCGGCCATTGGAGGCCGACGTCGGCCAGCGGCGGGATCTTCCGCTGGTCGGGGGTGGCCTCGCGGATGCCGTGGACGGCGAGGCGCATCGCGTCGTAGGCGATGATCGCCTGGCCGTCGTCGAGGGAGGCCGGGCCGATCGGGCCGACGGGGGAGGTCTTGGCGGTGGCCACCAGCTTCTCCAGGTCCCGGGTGTCCTGGGCCGAACCACCCGTCGCCGGGGGCTTGTTGACCCAGGCGTCCGGGTGGGCGAGGGCCGTGTAGCGGACGGCGACGCCGTGTTGCAGGGCGCTGCGGTCGAGCTTCTTGTCGCCGGTGAGGTACGAGCCCTCGTCGCCGGTGAGCACGGTGAACGTGCGGGACTGGCAGCCGCGGCGGCCCAACGCGTTGATGAACTGGCGGAGTTGGGTGTGCCGTCCGGCGAAGAACACGGTGTCCAGCCTGGCGTCCGTGTCGCAGACGAGGTCGGCGATCTGCCGGAAGGTGTTGGGCGTGCTGCCTTCCTGGCTGCGGTCGGCGGGCGGGGTGAACGGCCAGGAGCCGTACGGCGAGCCCTTGAGCAGCGTGGCGAAGGCCTGTTGGAGCGTCTTCGTGTACGGGTCGCCGGGCTTGTCGTAGACCAGCAGGGCCCGGTCGGCGGTCACCTTGGCGTAGGCGGCGAGGGCGCGGGCCTCGTCGGTGTTGGTGGGGGAGACGCGGGCCAGACCGGGGTAAGGGTCCTTGCCCTGCTGGCCGTTGGCGAGGTCGTCGGCGGTGATGGAGGTGCCGATCACCGGGACGCCGAGCCGGGTCAGTTCCGCGACGGCCTTCTTGTTGTTGTCGGTGCTCGTCCCTATGCCGGTGACCGCGCGCAGCCGGTCGGACGAGGTCGTCATCGTCACTATCCGGTCGACGGTCCGCTCCCAATAGGCGCCCGTGGCACCGGGGTTGGCGAGGACCAGCCGGATGTACGGGGTCTCGCCGTTGTCGTCGTGGTTGGCCTGGTACTGGGCGAGATAGGCGCCCTGAAGCTCGTGCCCCACGTCGTTCATGGTGTCGGCGTCGGTCGCGGTGAACGGCTCGAAGAGCGCGACGGTGACGTACGTGCCCGCCTTGAGGGTGCGGTTCTCGCGGTCCATCGCCCTGATGGTGTCGGCGAATTGACGCTGCCCGAAGTCGAACGAGGAGGTCGACACCCCCACGCACTCGGAACTGTCCTCGGGCCGGGCCACCCCGGCCGCGCAGGTGCGGTCGTCGTGCAGGAGGGTGCGGGTCAGCTGGACCAGCCCGAAGACCAGCGCGGCGGCGACCACGAGGGCCGTGTAGCGGTAGAGCGGGATCGTCCGGATCCGCTGGACCAGTTCGTGCGGCCACGCTCTCATCGTCCGCCCCCGTCTCGGTCGTCGCCGCCCGGCACCCTCAACGGGCGCCCGGCCAGGGCCAGTTCGGGCCACTGCTGGGCGGCCCGCCACAGCGGTTCGCTGCCCGCGGGCCAGATGTTCGACAACTGCTCCAGATCGAAGTGCATCCGCCCCGCGACCTCCTCGTCCGGCAGCACCAGCGGATCCGTCACCTGCCACACCGCGTGCAGCAGCCGCCGTACCGTCAGATGCAGGGCCGGGTCCACACCGGCCGGGGGGTCCTCCTCGGCGTCCGTGCGGGCGAGCGCGACGGCCTTGCGGTGGTCGCCGGGCGCGCCGATGTCCCGGCCGTGCGGATCGTGCGCGTGGTAGTAGGGCGCGGCGGTGACGAACAGCAGCGTCTCCAGCCAGGCGTACGGCGTGATGGTGCGGAAGGTGTTGCGCAGGTACGCGACCGCGTCCGCCGTGTCGCCCAGGGCGAGTTCGTGGTGCAGGCGGTAGCGGGCGCGGGCCGGGGTGTCCGGGTTGCCGGGCAGGCCGTCGTAGTGCGAGAGCAGGGAGCGGTGGACGGCACGCCAGCGGCCGTGGTCGGCGTCGTCGAGGTGCAGGCGGAGCAGGAGCAGGGTGCGCAGGAAGGGGTCGCCGACGAAGTAGCCCTCGGCCGGGGGGAGTCCCTCGGCGGTGAGCTGGGTGCGCAGCCGGTTCACCCCGGCCGCCCCGAAACTGTCCCCGAGCCGGGCCTCGGCCAGGGCCCGCGCCGAGTCCCCGTCGTGCGCGGTGGCGAGCACGGCCAGCTCCTCCGCGAGTCCCGGCGGCACCAGTCGGTCGAGCAACTCCCGGTACACGGGCCGCCGTTCACCCTCCGCGTCCCCGTCCGGCTTGAGCCCGGCGGTCAGCAACTCGCCCGGACTGACCGCCCCCGCGGGCCGGTTCTGCCGTACGGCCTGTCCCAGCACCGCGGCCCCCAGCGGACTGCCGGCCGTCAACCGGTGGATGGCGTACGGCAGTTGGGGCGGCACCTCGACACGCGTAGAGCCGTCGGCGTCGGTGGCGCACATGTCGGCGATGACGCGCCGCGCCTCCTCGGGAGTCAGCGCGGGCAAGGTCACCAACAAGGCCCGGGACGAGGGCGAGGCCCCCGGCACCCAGCCGCTCGCACGCGCCACCTCGGGCAGCGGATGCCGTACGGCGTCCGGCAGTTCGGGGTGACGACGGCCGCGCAGCCCGGCGAAGAACACCACCTGGTCACCGGTGCCGTCGGCACGCTCCCGCAGTACGGCCTTCATCAGCCCGGGACCGGGCCCCGACTGCACGTTGTCGACGAGGACGACCGGCCGCCCCACCCGGCGCATCCGCTCCCACCGGCGCCCGTAGGTGTCCGTCAGATCGGCCAACAGGGCGCGCAGCAGCCAGCGTTCGGCGTCCGCGCGGGAGGTGCCGTCGGCGCGGAAGTCGCGGGCGATCTCGATCAGCCCGCGCTTGGCGTCACCGCTCGCGCCCGGGTAGGCGCTGTACCAGTCCGCGCCCGCCTTCAGCAGCCCGTTCGGCGTCCACACCAGGTCGAAGAGGGTGTCCAGGGTCGCCTCGATGACGGCCTGGCCGACCGGCCCGGTCCCCGACAGATTGGCGATCAGCCGGGAGGCGACCTTGCCGGCCCAGCCCTGCGCGATCACCGCCCAGCGCCGCGCCGGGTCGCTCAGCAGCAGGATGCGCCGGGCCTCCTCGCGGGCACTGTCCTCGTCCCGCGAGCCCCACCCGGTCGCGCACACGGCCAGCAACCCGGCTTCCAGGCGCGGGAAGTCGATGCTCCCGGCCCCGTGCACCACCGGCTCCCGCAGCTGCTCCGCGACGGTCGCCAGCGCCTGCCACACCGGCGACCAGGTGGCGGCGGGTCGCCCGTCCGGCAGCCGGGTCAGCCGGTCCGCCTCGCAGTCGATGAGCGCGACCGGCGTGTGCCCGCGGTACGCGCTCCGCAACTCGGCCAGCGCCATGCTCTTGCCGAGCCCGCGCGCGCCCGCGAGCACCACGAAGGGCGGTTCCGGATGTTCGTACGGCGAGGTGAGCAGCTCGTACGGCCGCAGGCCGATCAGGCGCGAGGCGAGACCGGGCGGCTGTGCCTCGAACAGCGCCCCGCGTCCATGCAGCCCTCTTCCCACCGCATCTCCCCCTGAGCGGTCGCCTGGCACCGGAACCTGTCTATCAACACCAGGGTAAATAGGGGGAGTTGTTTCGGACCAGATCGCGTGGTGTCCGTTGGGTTACGAAAATATCGGAACAGCGAACATAACCGACAGAAAATTAGGCAGCCTCAGTCGACGGTGATCGAGTCCAGCTTCTCCCGCAGATAGACATGCGAGTCGACGGCCTCGTACGCCACCCGCCCGACCGGCGCGGGCACGGACTCCACGAGCGTGCCCGGGGTGCACTCGCCGAAGTACACGAGCGACATCAGCTCCTCGGCGGGCGCGTCGGCGGGCGGCGGCAGCACGCGGTGCCGCCCGGACCGCCACCGGTCCCCGGTCCAACGGGCCATCAGATCACCGATGTTGATGGTGAACGCCTCCGCATCGAACGGCGCGTCCTCCCACCCGCCCTCATCGGTGAAGACCTGAAGTCCCCCCTTCCCGGCCTGCCGGTCGAGGATCGTCACCGTCCCGAAGTCGGTGTGCGGCCCGATCCGGAACTGCCCCGGCTCCGGCTCCCCGACGACCTCGACCCCCGGGTACCAGTTGATGTTGAACCCGTACGTCGGATGGTCCATGTGCTGGGAGAAGAAGTCGGGTTCGAGCCCGAGCGCGACCCCGAGCAGCGACAGCAGCTGCTTCTCCAGCTCGCCCATCCGGTCGAGGTACTCCTCGCAGAGCGCTTGCAGCTCGGGCACCTCGTCCGGCCACACATTGGGCGCGTACCACTCCGCGTTGATCTCCGGGTCGTCGAAGGGCTTGTGCGTGGCGAAGGTCAGCGACTCCTTCAGATCGGGCGGGGTCTCGGTCCCCTCCGAGTACCCGTTGGCCTCGGCACCGGGCCCGAGCCAGCCACGCCCGCCGACCTTGGCGGAGTAGGCCTCTTTGACGTCGACGGGGAGGGCGAAGAAGGCGCGGGAGGCCTCCCGGATCCGGGAGCGGAGACTCGGGTCGACCCCGTGCCCGGTGACGAGCAGGAACCCGGCCGTCTGGAGGGCGTCGTCGACGGTACGGGCGATGTCTTTCCGCGTCCGCTCGTCCCCGTCGATCCAGGGCCCGAGGTCGATGGTCGGGATGCGGGGTTCGGTCTGGGGCTGGGTCTGGGGCTCAGTCACCGATGTCCTCGTTCCAGAGTGCAGGGTTGTTCTTGATGAAGTCGCGCATCAGCGAGGTGCACTCGGGGTCGTCGAGGAGGACGATCTCCACACCGTGCTCGGCGAGCCAGTCGTGCCCGCCGTGAAAGGTGGCGGCCTCGCCGACGACGACCCGCGAGATACCGAACTGCCGCACCAGCCCGGAGCAGTACCAGCAGGGCGAGAGGGTCGTGACCATGGTCGTCCCCCGGTACGACCGCTGCCGCCCCGCCGCCTTGAACGCTGCCGTCTCCGCGTGCATCGAGGGGTCGTCGTCCTGGACGCGCCGGTTGTGGCCGCGCCCCAGCAGGGTGCCGTCGGCGCCGTAGAGCGCGGCGCCGATCGGGATGCCGCCCTCGCCGAGCCCGGCGCGGGCCTCCGCGACGGCGGTGGCGAGCCAGGCGCTCGCCTGTGCCTGATCCAAAGGCTTCATGTCTTCACTCTCCAGTGGGCGAAACACGAGGGCAACGTGCGGAAAGTACTCTCCCCGCATCCCGTACCCGGACGAACTGTCAGCGCCCCTGGAGGTGCCCGTGCCCGCACTCACCCTCCGTGAGGTCCTGGCCCTCGACCCGGTGCGTGCCACCGAGCCCGAACTCCTGGCCGGCGAGGCCGCGCTCGACCGCCCCGTGCGCTGGGTCCACTCCAGCGAGGTCTACGAGGGCGCGAACTTCCTCGACGGCGGCGAACTCCTCCTCACCAACGGCTTCGGCCTCACCGACACGGACGCCGAGGTCCGCCGCCGCTACGTCCGCGAGCTGGCGGCCCGGGGCGCGTCCGGCCTGGCGGTCGAGATCGGCCGCTCCCTCCCCACGATGCCCCCTGAGGTCACGGACGAGGCCCGCCGCCTGGGCCTTCCCCTGCTGGCTCTCCACCGGGTCGTCCCCTTCGTACGGATCACCGAGGCCGCCAACCGGGCGATCGTCGCCCGCGGCCTGTCCGGCCGTTCCGTCGTACGACCGTGGGGCGACGACCACACGGCAGCGCTCTTGGCCGACCTCGCCGACCGCGCCGCGCTGAACCAACCGGAGGTCGAGGCGAGGTCCGCTCTGGCCGGCTTCCACCCCGGCCCGGGCGCCCGCCTGATCGGAGTCTCCGTCCACGGCACACGCGAGGTGACGGCCGTGGACCGGGCGGTACGACTCCTGGGTGGCGCGAGTGTGCTGCGGGCGGCGTTCCCGGGTGACGTCCTGGCCCTGCTCGCGCTTCCGGGGTCTGTCTCGGGCGACCCCATCCGGGCGGTCCAGGAGGCGTTCCGTACGGCTGCGGACCCCGGGCTGACGGTCGCGGTGGGGCACGCGGTCGAGGCCGGGAGCGGCTGGCTGCGCTGGAGCGACACGTTGAGGGCGGCCCGTACGACACTGGAACTGGCGCTGACGGTCCCCGCGGCCGAACCCGCCCTCCCCGAGGGCCCGTTGGTGACATCGGCACGAGCGCTGGCCCTGGAACGTGAGCTGACGCGCGGCGGCATCGACGCGAACCGGGACCGCCTGGCGAGGCTGGTGCAGCACGCGCTGGGCCCGCTGCTGGCGTGGGAGGCGGCCCATCCCAGCGACCTGGTGCGGACGCTCGAAGTTCATCTACGGCACGGCTGCTCGCCGACGCGGACGGCAGCCCTGCTGCACATCGGCCGCCAGTCCCTCTACCAGCGCCTGGAACGCATCGAGTCGTTGCTCGGCCTGGAGATCGACGATCCCGATCTGCTGGGCGAGTTGCTGGCGGCGGTGTGCGCGCATCGGGTGGTGCGGGGGATGGGGGCGGCTCAGGTACGGGGGCTGCGGACGGTGGCGTGAGATTCAGCTCTGGCGCAGGGTGACTTCGCTGGGGCCGTTGAAGGGTGCGTAGCAGGTCACGGTGGGCGGGGTGCGCAGGGTGTCGTCCTCGGTGAAGAGTCTCCGTACGGCGTCGAAGGCGACCTCACCGCTGACGACCGGGGCGACCTGGTCGTAGAACTCCCGCGAGGACTCCGGCAACGGCTCCCCGGGCTTCCCTTCGTCCTCGCTCCACACGTCCCACAACAGGGTCTCCACCTTGTTCAGGGCGGCGAGGTCGAGGCGGATGTTGCCCGCGACGAAGCGTTCGCCCCAGAACGGGCCCTCCTCCGGCCGGTGCAGGCCGAACGTCGTCGGGTCGGCGCCGCCCGTGCGGATGGCCTGCCAGGCCTCGCCCGCGACGAGGAAACGGTCGCGGGGTACGTCCATCGGGTCGAAGTCGACGTTCCAGTGGGCGGTGACGACGGGGTCGGTCAGCTGGGAGTCGGCGAGGAGCCAGCCGCGGTCGTCGTCCCAGTACTCGGTGACGACGTGATCGCCGTGGAAGAGCCTGGAGACGTCGGTGTCGGGCGCGTTGAAGTAGTCGGCGAAGCCGGAACGGATGCGGGCCGGGATGCCCAACTGCCGCAGGAACGAGCAGTGCAGGAGCGAGAAGTCCCGGCACACTCCGACGAACCGGTCGCCGGGTTCGCGCGGCAGGCTGAGCGGGGTGTCGTTCCGGGCCACGACGATGCGCAGGATGTCGTCGACGTAGCGGCTCTCGGCGTCGTTGTGGAGGCGGTCGGTGGGGTGGGTGTGGTCGTAGAAGCCGTCTTCCAGGCGGTGGATGAGCAAGTCGCGGGTGATGCGGGCGAGTTGGGCCGGGTCGCGGGGGAGGCCGGTGTAGAGGTGGGCCAGGGCGCCGGGGTCGGAGTACGGGCTCTGGACGGTGTGGAAGGCGAGGTCCGCGCTGAGAGGCATGGCGTCGACCGTGTCAAAATTCGCCCTGGATTGTCCAGAGTTACTTCAGGTCGGGTCCGCGGCGACCGAGCGCCAGATGCGGTCCGGGAGGACGCGGGCGGCCTCGTCGAGGTCGATTTCGATGTCGTCGATACCGGAGAGCCAGCGGCGGACGACGCCGACCAGTGGGCCCAGGACGAGGGACTCCAGCAGGGGCAGCGACAGTGGGGCCAACTCACCTGAATCCACGTGGGATTGGACCCAGACGGCGAACACCGAGAGTCTGGCCTCCTGGGAGTCACGCAGCTCCCTGGCCTGGATCATGTTCCGCTGGTCGGTTCTGGCGGAGTGCAACAGCAGGGCGGCGTCCCGGTGTTCGCGGACGAAGGCGAGATGCGTCCGTACGATCGCGCGGATGCCGGTCCTGGCCGTGCGGGTCGCCTGCATCGCCGTGATCAACTCGCCCAGCAACCGGCTCAGCCAGCGCTCCGTCAGCGCGTCGAACAGGCCGTCCAGGCTGCCGAAGTGGTGGTACAGGCTGCCGAGGCTGACACCGCTGGCCTTGGTCACGGCGTTGACGGTAAGACCCTGTTCGCCCTGCTCGGCGAACAGGCGTAGCGCGGCGTCGAGGAGCAGGTCTGCGGTGACCTCGCCGCGGTGTTGCTTGGGGCTCATGCGGGACAGCGTATTGGGAAGCCGGTTCTAGAGTGAATTTCTAGAGCAGATTTCTGGAATCCCCTTCCGGTCTGGCTATTCGGCGGTCCAGACTTGGTGGTAGCCGGGCCCGCGTCCGTCCGTTTCGGGGGATACGGATGGCCGTGGGTCCGGTGGGCTGAGTCTGGGTGGTGCATAGGATCGGCGGCATGGCGCTGCGACCCGTTCAGGTGAACATCAAGGCTGTTGACGGCTTGGCGGTCGGTCAGTTCTGGGCGGAGGCGCTCGGCTGGAGCGTCTTCAGCCCTGGCGTGACCACGTATGTCGGCCCGGGCGGCGGCCTCGTCTGGCCCGAGCCGGTCGGTCTCGGCATCGACATCATCCCCGTCCCGGAATCCAAGACGCCGACGAAGAACCGTCTGCACCTCGATCTCGCGACTACCTCTACGGCCCACCAGGCGGAGTTGGTCACGCGTCTACGGTCTTTCGGCGCGACGCCCGTCGACGTGGGCCAGGGCGATGTCCCTTGGACCGTCCTCGCGGACCCTGAGGGCAACGAGTTCTGCGTGCTGGAGCCTCGGGAGACCTATCGGGACACCGGGCCGATCGCTGCGGTCGTCGTCGACTGTGTGGACCCGCGTGCGATGGCAGGGTTCTGGGGCGAGGCGATGGACTGGGCCGTCCTTGAAGTCTCCGACGATCAGGCGTCGTTGCGCTCCGCCGAGGGGGTCGGGCCGTATCTGGAGTTCCTCCGCGTGCCTGGCGCGAAGGAGGTGCCGGACCGCATCCATCTCGATCTGATGCCGTATGCCGGTGGCGACAAGGCGGCGGAGGTGGGGCGGTTGAAGGGGCTGGGGGCAAGTGACCTCGATCTCGGCCAGGGCGATGTCTCGTGGACGTGCCTGACGGATCCGGAGGGGCACGAGTTCTGCGTTCTTGCCGTGTCCTGAGGCGGGGCCATGTCGATGCCTGGCCTGTTGGTATGTGAACGTTGGGCCACTCGCTTCTTGGCCAGTGTCGTGCTTCCACGGCCCGAGTAAAGGGCGCTCCCTGCGGTCGCGTCGCCTTCGGCGATTCCGCTCCGCTCCACCCTTGACTAGGGCCGCTCCAGCCCGTTTCAGAAGCGAGCGAGCGGCCCGGAGGAACGGGTGGCCAGGTAGGGACCCCCCTGCCTGAACCGTGTTGCCGGCCGGTGCGAAGGGGCGCGCTCGCGTCTCGCCAGCACGCCGGGCTGGCTCAGCGGCCAACCCTGGGGGGGGTAGTTGCTGGAAGCCGGGGGTAAATCTAACCACCGTAACAACCATTGACCGGTTAGAAATAACCCCAGCCTCCAGAGAGGCCAGGGGTGAGGCGAGGGTGACGCGTCGGCATCTCGCCTGCACGCCGGGTCGGCTCAGCGACTGTCGGCCGGTGGGGACTTACTGCGCAAGCGGCCAAGGGGCGGAGGATCGCCGCGCGGGCCCGGTCGGTAACGGCTGTCGGTGCGGCAGCTGCCCCGGCGCTACGGCACCGTGTTCTTCGCCTCCCGCCTCCCACCCACACCTCCGCAGCCTGTGCTCTTTTCTAACCAGTAAAGTGTCATGATGGTGGTTAGATTTACCCCCGGCTTCCAGCACCTACCTACCCGGGGTCGGCCGCTCAAGCCGAGGCGCCGTGCGGGTCAGACCGCGGCACGCCCTCATGCACCCTCCACCCCACCGGCGGACAGTCGCTAAGCCCACCCGGCGTGCTGGCGAGACGCGAACGCGTCCCCTCGCACCGGCTCGCGACGCAGTACAGGTATGGGTCTCCCCACCTTGGCCACCCGTTCCTCCGGGCCGCTCGCTCGCTTCTGAAACGGGCTGGAGCGGGTCGAGTCAAGGGTGGAGCGGAGCGGAATCGGCGTAGCCGACGCGACCGTAGGGAGCGCCCTTTACTCGGGCCGTGGAAGCACGACACTGGCTGAGAAGCGAGTGGCCCAACGGCCACATATCAACAGGGGCTCACCCCTACCCCTGCGGCTCCAGTACCGCGTAGTCCGCGAAGCTTCGGCGGTAGCGGGTGTGCCGGGTTTCCTGCGTGTGCTTGCGTTGCCATTCCTCTACGTCGGCCGGGTTGCCGTAGGGGCCGGACGTGGCGTCGCAGTCGGACTCGTCGCCGGAGACACAGCGGGCTTCGTACTCCGGTTCCGCGGTGGGGTCTTGGACGATCGCGTACGGCACGAAGCGGAAGACTCGCCGGTGCTGGATCTCGTGGTCGCGGTGCTGGTGCCGGCGGAGCAGGACGTTCGCGTCGGTCTCGGCGGTGCCGTCGTTGCGGACGCGGGCTTCGTGGCGGAGGGCGGCGAGGTCGGTGCAGGCCTGGCAGTCGGGGATGGGGGAGGGGGGTGTCGTGATGTCGTAGGGGACGGAATTTCCCACCCAGGAGCGGGAGTTGGCCGCCTTTACGCTCGCGATCAGCCGTTCCTGGGGTGTTGCCGGGCGTACGGCTTCCGGGGCGGCCTCCCATTCGCGGCCGCCGCCGAGTGGGCGCAGCATCGCGTAGGGGCCTGCCTCGCCTCGGTATTCACCCACCTTGTTCGTACTGATGTCGTAGACGAGCGTTCCTTGTTCGATCTGGTTCGCGATCGGCTCAACCATGTTCACTCCGGGGCCACTTCATCACTCTGGGTGTATTGAGAGTCGCCCAGGGGAACGGTGCGTATCAATGCTTGGCGCGTGCCATTGGGCTATTGCCACGGAGGGGGGCGGGTTCGGTGACCTATCGCAACGCGGAGGCCACGGGCGGGGTCAGTAACGCGGTGCTGTTCGGCGACTTACTCCGGTTCTATCGCGAGACCGAGTTGCTGACGCAGGAGGCTTTGGCCCGGCAGCTTCACTGCGACCGTTCGCATGTGGCCAAGATCGAGGCGGGCACACGGGTTCCGCAGGAGTCGTTCGCGAAGACGTGTGACGAAATCCTGCACACGGGTGGGGCGTTGCTGCGGATGTGGCGCCAGATCGACTGGTATCCCGAGGTGCAGCACCCCGATTGGTTCGAGCGGCGAGCTGAGATGGATGCGCAAGCTGTCGCGCTGCGGGCGTATCAAGAGCGCGTCATGCCAGGGCTGTTGCAGACGCCGGCTTACGCGCACGCCCTGTTCTCCCGGATCGCGAGCGGTGAGGAGGTGGAGGAGCGTGTTCGGGCCAGGCTGAGCCGCCAACCGCGCTTCCTCGCCGAGGACGGCCCGTTGTACGTCGCCATCCTGGACGAGAGTTGTCTGCGCAACACGGTGGGAGGCGCGGAGGTCATGCGGAAGCAGTGCGAGCACCTGCTGAGTGTCGGTCGACGCCCCAACATCCGTATCCAGGTGGCTCCAGCGGGTTACCCCGAACTTCTGCGCCCCAACGTGTCGATGTCGCTGATCGAACTGCCTGATGGGCACCGCTGGGTGTACTCGGAGTCGCTGGATCGTGGCCATTTCAGCGACGATCCGGCCGTCTTCGCGAGGCACAGCCAGGCCTATGATGTGCTCAGGGCGGACATCCTGTCAGCCCGCGAATCCGCCGCTCTGATCAGCGACGTGATGGAGGGTTACGAGCACCATGGACAGGCACCAGTTCGGCGCGGCGACTTGGGTCAAGAGCAGCTACAGCGGCGAGAACGGCGGCGACTGCGTGGAAATCGTCTCCGCTTTCCCCGCCGTGGTGCCGGTGCGTGACAGCAAGGTCGTCGAGGGCCCGGTGCTCGTCGTCACTCGTGCTGCTTGGTCGGCGTTCACGGGTGCTCTTCGCTGACTTGAACGCCCCTTTGCTGGGCGGTAGTTCATGCCTAACCCTGATCGTCATGGACAGGCATGAGTTGAGCGCGGCGGCTTGGATCAAGAGCAGCTACAGCGGCGACAACGGCGGCAACTGCGTGGAAATCGCCCCCGCTTTCCCCGCCGTGGTGCCGGTGCGTGACAGTAAGTTGGTCAACGGCCCGGTGCTGGTCGTCACCCGTTCCGCTTGGTCTGCGTTCACTGCCGCTCACGGTGCGTGCCTGCGCTGATACTTTGCGTGTATGAAGTTCACCCTTACCTATGACGTGGCCGGTGCTCCCGACGGGTTCTTCGTCTGGTTTCTTGATTCGGCGCGTGAAGAGGACCTGTACAAGGGCGAGTTGGCGTACAAGAGCTACTCGATGTCGGGGCGGCGTGAGAGCGACGAGCGGGTTGTCCGGCGCACCGTGTTCCAGCGCTCACTGCAACTGCCCGACCCCGTGACCAAGTTGCTCGGCGCCAACTTCAGCGAGGTCGAGGACGGGACCTTCGAGAAGGCGGACCGGCTGTGGACCTGGAAGGTCACGCCGAGCAGCCAGGCGGACAAGATCCGCCACGAAGGTCAGCTGAGGGTCGAGGACGTCGACGCCGTCCGCAGCCGCCTCCGCCTGGACTTCACCTACGAGGCGAAGATCTTCGGCGTCGGCGGCCTGCTGGAGAGCTTCATGGAGAAGACCCTGCGTGAGGAGTGGGACCGGACCGTCCCGTTCTACAACCGTCAGGCCTCGGCCTGAGCGGACGCCGATGTCGAGGCGGGCGTCGAGGTCCGTCCGGCGATACGAGTGAACGCCACGTACAGCACCGCGCTCAGCACGAAGCCCACGATCGGCGTGCTGTCGCCGAAGGACGGCCAGTGCTTCGGGACGTAGCCGACGTAGTCCTCCTGGTTGGAGAAGAGCGGGACCGAGACGCCGATGCCGATCAACAGGGCTGCCAGGCCTGGCCAGTTGGTGAAGGTGGGGTCGGTCAGGCGGGGGGCCAGCTCCGAAGTTGTCGTCGTGCCGCGTGACTGGAACCAGCGCTCCACCAGCACCACGCCCAGCCACGGCGCCACCCAGTACGCGATCACCAGCAGGAACGCCTCGTACGCCGAACCCGCGTCGGACAGTGACGCCCACGCCGCCGCCGTACCGGCCACTCCGGACACCACGACCAGGACGCTGCGGTTCAGCCACGCGGGGAGCTTCAGACCCAGCGCCGTGAGGGACATCGCGCCGGAGTAGACGTTCAGGGCGTTCGCCGAGATCGCGCCGAGGATGATCGCGAGCAGCACCAAGTTGGCGAGCCAGGACGGGAGATGGCCGGTGAAGGCCGCCGTCGGGGTTGCGTCCTTGGGGGCGAGGAGCGTTGCCGAGGCCGCTCCCATCACCGCCACGAACGTCACCGAGACGAACAGGCCCAGCGCCGGGTACAGGACCGTCTTGAACTTGTTCGCCGTGCGGGGGAGGTAGCGCGCGTAGTCCGTGGCGTACGGGTTCCAGCCCGCCGCGTAGCCCCAGGCCGCGCTGAGCGCGAGCAGGAAACCGCCCACTCCGCCGCCCGTGCCGCCCCCGCCGAGGTGCGCGTCCTTGAAGGTCCAGACGCCGGCCAGCAGGAAGATCACCGCGAGCGCCGGGAACGCGTACTTCTCGAAGGTGTGCACGAAGTTGTGGCCGATGAAGCCGATGAGGATCTCCGCCACGACCACCAGCAGCAGGGACGGGAGAGGTCGTAGACCCGTCAGCGTGTTGAGTGCGAACGCCGCGCTCACGCTGTTCACCGCGAACCAACCGACGCCCGCCACAAGGCCGTTGGCCGCCGACGGGATGATGTTGCCGCGGAAGCCGAAGGAGAAGCGGCCGATCACCATCTGCGGGACGCCGAAGCGCGGGCCGTCCAGGGAGAGGAAGCCCTGCGTGATCGCGCCCAGGCCCGTGCCCAGGACGATCGCCGCGGTCGCCTGCCAGAAGCTCAGGCCGAAGAAGAGGACCGAGATCACGCCGATGTAGACGGTCGCGAACTCGATGTTCGGGGAGGCCCAGGTCCAGAGGAGCTGGAGCGGGCTGCCATGGCGTTCGGCGTCGGGGATCGGTTCGGCACCGGCCGTCTCTACGGCGATGACCTTGTCACCGTATTCGGGGGCGAGGGTGCCGGTCGAGTCGGCGGGAGCAGTCGTCATGCGAGGTAAGTGTCCGGTTCCTGCCGGTCCGGGCCCAGAGGCGCATTGTCCGTACCGGGCCGCTCACCGGCGTACAACCTGCACGTATCGCGTGACGTCACTCGGGCTTGGGATCGTCCTTGAGGTCGTCCTTGAGGTCGTCCTTGTTCAGGGACTTCAGGAACTCGGGGTTGTCGTCCGGCGCGATCCACTGGCCCGGCGCGGCCGTCGACTCGGCCCCGGTGCGCCGCGCCCGGCCCGCGATCAGCCACGCGATCGGACCGACCAGCACCTCGCCGAAGAGCAGGATCACGAACACCCACGCCAGCTTCGGCATGCCCCGCACGTCCTCCTCGGGCGTGTTCAGGCAGTCCACGAAGGCGTAGATCCACAGAGCCAGGACCAGCAGGAAGGGCAGATACCTGAGCATGGTGGCGAGATTCTCCTGAGTGGTGGACGGCCCCGGTGACGGGGTCAGGTTAGCGGGTGGCAGATACTTGGACACATGGCTTACGACGATCTTCGCTCCCTGCTCAGGGCACTGGAGCGCGAGGGAGACCTCAAGCGCATCAAGGCCGAGGTGGACCCCTATCTGGAGGTCGGGGAGATCGTCGACCGGGTCCAGAAGGCCGGTGGGCCCGCGCTTCTCTTCGAGAAGGTGAAGGGGTCCTCCATGCCCCTCGCCATGAACGTCTTCGGGACCGACCGGCGGCTGCTCAAGGCCCTGGGGCTGAAGTCGTACGGCGACATCTCCGAGAAGATCGGCGGGCTGCTGCGGCCCGAACTGCCGCAGGGGTTCGTGGGGGTGCGGGACGCCTTCGGGAAGCTCGGCTCGATGACCCACGTACCGCCGAAGAAAGTCAAGGAAGCGCCGGTGCAGGAGGTGGTGCTCACGGGCGATGACGTCGACCTCGACGCGCTGCCCGCCCTCTTCACCTGGCCGCAGGACGGCGGGTCCTTCTTCAACCTCGGGCTCACGCACACGAAGGACCCGGAGAGCGGGGTCCGTAATCTCGGGCTGTACCGGCTCCAGCGCCACGACAAGCGCACCATCGGCATGCACTGGCAGATCCACAAGGACAGCCGGAACCACTATCAGGTCGCGGCCAGGAAGGGTGAGCGGCTGCCGGTCGCGATCGCCTTCGGGTGTCCGCCCGCCGTGACCTACGCCTCCACCGCGCCCCTTCCCGGTGACATCGACGAGTACCTCTTCGCCGGGTTCATCGCGGGCAAGCGGATCGAGATGGTCGACTGCAAGACCGTGCCGTTGCAGGTGCCGGCACAGGCCGAGGTCGTCATCGAGGGGTGGCTGGAGCCCGGCGAGATGCTGCCGGAGGGGCCGTTCGGGGACCACACCGGGTTCTACACGCCGCAGGAACCCTTCCCCGCGCTGACCATCGACTGCGTGACGATGCGCAAGCGGCCGTTGCTTCAGTCGATCGTCGTAGGCCGGCCTCCGACGGAGGACGGACCGCTGGGGCGCGCCACGGAGCGGTTCTTTCTGCCGCTGCTGAAGATCATCGTGCCGGACATCGTGGACTACCACCTGCCCGAAGCGGGCGGATTCCACAACTGCGCGATCGTCTCCATCGACAAGAAGTACCCGAAGCACGCGCAGAAGGTGATGCACGCGGTCTGGGGTGCGCACATGATGTCCCTGACCAAGCTGATCGTGGTCGTCGACGCCGACTGCGACGTCCACGATCTGCACGAGGTCGCGTGGCGGGCCCTCGGCAACACGGACTACGCCCGCGATCTCTCGGTCGTGGAAGGACCCGTCGATCATCTCGACCATGCCTCCTACCAGCAGTTCTGGGGCGGCAAGGCGGGGATCGACGCGACGAGGAAGTGGCCCGAAGAGGGGTACACGCGGGACGGCGGCTGGCCCGAGATGGTGCTGTCCGACCCGGAGACGGCGGCGAAGGTCGACCGCCGGTGGAAGGAGTACGGACTTTCGTGAGCAGCGCATCAGCCGCGATCCCGCAGCCGGGGCGCACCAAGGCGTTCCTACGCCTCGTCATGATCGAGCACTCCGTCTTCGCCCTGCCCTTCGCGTACATCGCCGCGCTGACCGCGATGTTCGAGCTGGACGAGAACATCCACTGGGGGCGGCTGCTGCTGGTCACCATCTGCATGGTGGGGCTGCGGACGTTCGCGATGGCGGTCAACCGGATCATCGACCGGGAGATCGACGCCCGTAACCCGCGCACCGCGCACCGCGAGTTGGTGACGGGTGCGATGTCGGTCAAGCACGCGTGGACCGGCGCGCTCGTCGCCCTGGTCGTCTTCCTGGGCTCGGCCGCACTCCTGAACCCGTTGTGTCTGGCGCTGGCCCCCATCGCGGTGATCCCGATGGTGGTCTATCCCTACGGCAAGCGGTTCACGAACTTTCCGCAGGCGATCCTCGGTCTCGCGCAGGCCATGGGCCCGGTCGGCGGCTGGCTGGCGATCACCGGCGAATGGTCCTGGGACGCGGTGATCCTCGGTCTCGCCGTCGGCATCTGGATCGGCGGCTTCGACCTGATCTACGCCTGCCAGGACATCGAGACCGACCGCGAGATCGGCGTCATGTCGGTCCCGGCCCGCTTCGGCATCCCGGCGTCGATCTGGGGCGCCCGCGTCTGCCACGCGATCACGACCGCCCTGCTGGCCTGGTACGGCGCGGCCACCGGCGCCGGCGCCTTCTTCTGGTTCGGGCTGCTGATCGTCGCGGGCGCGTTCGTGTACGAGCACTCGATCGTCCGGCCGCATGATCTTTCGCGGTTGAACCGGGCGTTCTTCAGCGTCAACGGGTTCATCGGGATCGCCCTGTTCGTGTGTGCGCTGCTGGATCTGCTGGTGCGGGGTCTCAGCGTCTGAGCCGCGGGGTCACCGTCCGAGCGGCGGCCTCACGATGTCAGCGCGGTCCTCGGGGTGGGCCTGCGGCGGAACACGAACGCCGCCCCCACCCCCGCCACCAACCCGATCAGGTGCGCCTGCCAGCTGACCCCCGACTGGGTGGGCGCCAGGCCGAACAGGATCGAGGTGCCCCAGACCGCGCCGATGAGCAGGCCGACGGCGATGCCCAGTGGGCGGCGCTCGGTGAAGCCGCTGGTCAGCAGGAAGCCGAAGAGGCCGAAGATCAGGCCCGACGCGCCCGCCGTGTTCGTGTGGGCCGGGGATATCAGCCACACGCCGAGGCCGTCCGCCACGATGATCAGCGCGGACATCAGAAGGAAACGGCGGATGCCGCCCAGTGCCGCCAGGAAGCCGAACACCAGCAGCGGGACGCTGTTCGCGGCGACATGCGCGAAGCCGAAGTGGATGAACGCGGCCGGGACGACGTCGATCAGCTCGGACGGCTCGCGCGGGATGATCCCGAGGCTGTCGAGGGCGTGGCCGGACACCACGTCCACCACTTCGAGCAGCCACAACAGCGCGACCCAGCCCACCATCAGCTTGGCCGCGGCCTTCGCGCGGTCGCTCTGCGACCACTCCAACTCCGTACCGGACATGGCACCCCCCAGAGTCCACTCGTCCCCACAGAAGAACGCCCCGGCACCCTTGGCCGGTTCCCGTCCCGCGACGCCAGCTAGGCTCGGTGTCGTGAACCCAGTCAAGCCAGGAGAGACGCGGCGTACGCCTTGGATCGTAGGGGTGTCCGGCGCTTCCGGCACCCCATACGCGGCTGCCGTGCTGCGCGCGCTCCTCGACGCCGGCGAGAGTGTCGACCTCGTGGTGTCCCGCGCGTCCCGGCTCACGCTCCTCGACGAGACGGGGATCGCCTTCCGGGACGCGCACTGGCAGGACGACCTGCGGGAATGGCTGGCCCGCGGCGCCGACGGCAAGCCCGGCACCTTCCAGCCCGCCATCGACACCGATGCCGTACGGCACTGGAGCGCGGGCGACCTCGCGGCGGGGCCGTCCTCGGGGTCGTACCCCGCGAAGGGGATGATCGTCGTGCCCGCGTCGACCGCGTGTGTCGCCGGGATCGCCCTCGGGCTGAGCAAGGACCTGTTGCAGCGGGCGGCGAGCGTCACCCTCAAGGAGCGGCGCGCGCTGGTGGTCGCCGTACGCGAGACGCCGTTGAACGGGCAGACGCTGCGGCACCTCGTGACCCTGGACGACCTGGGCGCGGCCGTGGTGCCCGCCTCGCCCGGGTTCTACGCCGGGGCCACCCACATCCAGGACCTGGTGGACTTCGTCGCCGGGCGGGTCCTGGACTCGGCGGGTGTCGAGCACGACCTGTACCGGCGGTGGAAGGGCGACCTCGGCGCCGGCTTCCGCACCGCCGACACCACCAACTGACGTACGGCACCCGCTTATTCATCCATCCTCATCGGCATCACATTCTCGGCATCACCTTCATCGTCATCGTCATCACCGGAAGGCAATCGATCGCATGGACGCGGTGGACAGGCAGCTCATCCAGGCCCTGAGAGAGAACGGCCGGGCCTCCTACGCGGAGCTGGGGCGCCTCGTCGGCCTGTCGGGACCCAGTGTCACCGACCGCATCAACCGGCTGGAGGCGGCCGGTGTCATCACCGGCTACCGCGCGACCGTCGACTCGGCCTCCCTCGGCCTCGGCGTCATCGCCCTGATCGGCATCTCGCTCTCCGACGCCGCCGACCACGAGGACGTGGCGCGCCGTATGAAGGACCTCGGTGAGATCGAGGACTGCTGGTTCATCGCGGGCGAGGACTCGTACATGCTGAAGGTGCGGGCACCGGACGTGGACGGGCTGGAGAAGACCATCCGGCGGCTCAGCGGGACCAAGGGTGTGTCCCGGACCCGTACGACGATCGTGCTCTCCACGAAGTGGGAGAACCGGGTCGGAGAGCTGCCCGAAGAGGCGTGACGGCGTAGGCGTACGGTTTATCGAGACTGTCTTAGGAAGAGGTATGGGCATGGATGTCGGGCTCAAGCGCGAGCTGGAGCAGAAGGTCCGCTCCGGTGAGCGGCTGTCCCGTGAGGACGGCATCGCGCTGTACGAGTCGGACGACCTGGCCTGGCTGGGCGGACTCGCGCACGAGGTGCGGACGCGGAAGAACGGCGATGTCGTCCACTTCAACGTCAACCGCCACCTGAACATGACCAACGTGTGCACCGCGTCCTGCGCCTACTGCTCGTTCCAGCGCAAGCCGGGCGAGAAGGACGCGTACACGATGCGCATCGAGGAGGCCGTCCGGCTCGCGAAGGCGATGCAGGGCGAGAACCTCACCGAGCTACACATCGTCAACGGCCTGCACCCGAACCTCCCCTGGCGCTACTACCCCCGGTCGCTGAGCGAGCTGAAGAAGGCCCTCCCGGAGGTCTCCCTCAAGGCCTTCACGGCCACCGAGATCCACCACTTCGAGACCATCTCCGGGCTGAGCGCGAGCGAGATCCTCGACGAGCTCATCGACGCCGGCCTCGAATCCCTCACCGGCGGCGGCGCGGAGATCTTCGACTGGGAGGTCCGCCAGCACATCGTCGACCACCGGACGCATTGGGAAGACTGGTCGCGGATCCACCGGCTGGCGCACGAGAAGGGTCTGAAGACCCCGTGCACCATGCTCTACGGCCACATCGAGGAGCCGCGCCACCGCGTGGACCACGTGCTGCGGCTGCGTGAACTCCAGGACGAGACCGGCGGGTTCCAGGTCTTCATCCCGCTGCGCTACCAGCACGACTTCGTGGACATGAAGGACGGGAAGGTCCGCAACCGCCTTCAGGCGCGGACGCAGATGGCGACGGGTGCGGAGGCTCTCAAGACCTTCGCGGTGTCTCGTCTCCTCTTCGACAACGTTCCGCACGTCAAGGTCTTCTGGGTCATGCACGGCGTCCAGACCGCACAGCTCGCCCTCCAGCACGGCGCGGACGACATGGACGGCTCGGTCGTCGAGTACAAGATCACGCACGACGCCGACAACTACGGCACCCCGAACAAGCTCACCCGCGACGACCTCCTCGACCTGATCCGCGACGCCGGTTTCCAGCCGGTCGAGCGGAACACGCGCTACGAGATCATCCGCGAGTACGACGGCCCGGACCCGGCGCGGCGCGAGTCGCCGCAGCCGATGCGAGTGTGAAGAAAGCTCCATGGCACTGAGTTTTGAACTGGACCCCGCGATAACCCCCGCCCTGCGCGAGGAGATCCTCACCCTCTGGGCGGACGTCTCCAACGCGGGGGGCTCGGTCGGCTTCGTCGCACCGGTCGCGGTGGACGAGATACGGCCCGAACTGGTCCGGCACTTCGTCGCCATGGCGGAGGGCCGCACCCGGCTGCTGGTCGGCCGGGACGAGACGGGCACGGTCGCCGCGACCGTGTTCCTCGCGTTCAACACCCACCGCCTGATGCTGCACTGGCTGTGGCTCTACACGGTGATGGTCCACCCCCGCCACCAGGGCAGGGGCTACGGCCGCGACCTCCTCGCCGCCGCCGAGGAGGCCGCCCGCGGCATCGACGGCATCGAGGCGATCCGCCTCACCTGCCGGGGCGGCCACGGCCTGGAGCGGTTCTACGGCTCCTGCGGCTACAAGGAGGTCGGGCGGGTGCCCGGCGCGATCCGCGTCGCCCCCGGGGACGACCGGGACGACATCTTCCTGTTGCTGCCGCTGCTGTGACCCCCCTGCAAGATCCGTGCGGCATCGTGCTTCACTGATTGATGGCCTTGTCTTTGTTGCCCTTGTCCCGAATCGGAAGAGTGGATTGAGATGTTCCGCTACACACTGTGGCGTCTCGGAGTCTTCGCGGGCTGCCTCGGCGTCGTCTGGGGCCTCGTCTACCTCGGCGCCTTCCCGCGCGGCTTCGGCGAGTCCAACGGCATGTGGATCGTGCTGCTGGCGCTGGTGATCTCGGCGCCGATCAGCTTCGTGGTGCTGCGCGGGGTGCGGGACCGTGCCTCGGTGCAGATCGTCGAGCGGGTCGACCGGATGAAGGCCAACCTGGACGCCAACCGCAGCCAGGAGGACGAGACGGTGGACGCCGCCCAGCCGGCCTCCCATCCGCAGGGTCAGACTTCCTGACACCTGGGCCCAACTACCCTTGCCCCATGGGTGCCTTGAAGACCAAACGGATGCCGCGGGCGGTCCGTGAGCAGCAGATGCTCGACGCCGCCGTGCGGACCTTCGGGCAGCGCGGCTACATGGCCGCGTCGATGGACGAGATAGCCGAACTCGCGGGCGTGTCCAAGCCGTTGGTGTATCTCTACCTGAACTCGAAGGAAGACCTGTTCACCGCGTGCATCCGGCGCGAGGGCCAGGCGCTGACCGAGTCGGTACGGGCCGGTGTGGACACGGGGTCGCCCGCCGACCGCCAACTCTGGGACGGGCTGCGGGCGTTCTTCACCCACACCGCGCAACACCCGGACGGCTGGGCCGTGTTGCACCTCCAGGCCCGCACCCACGGCGAACCCTTCGCGGCCGAGGTGGCCGCGATGCGCGCCGAACTCGTCGCGTTCGTCACCGAGTTGATCGCGGTCGCCGCGCGCGAGGCGCACCGTGACCCGGACCTCCCCGAGCACGAGGTCGCCGGTCTGGCCGAGGCGCTGGTCGGCGCCGCCGAGTCCCTCGCGGCCTGGTCGAACGCGACCCCGGGCGTCACCGCCAAGCAGGCCGCCGCGACGCTGATGAACTTCGCGTGGGCGGGGCTGGGCCAGTTGATGGAGGGGCGGCCCTGGGCGCCGTAGCGCTCACAGGCTCTTGAGCTGGTGAGCGCTCGTCGGCTCATAAAGGGAGCGGTCGGACGAGCCCGTCCACGTGGGTCCGCTCGCCGCTCCGCAGGTGGAAACGGCCGCCTTCCGCCGCGTACTCCACCACCCCCGGCAACAGCACCGGCGCCCTGAACTCGGCCCGTACGTACGCCGATTCGGGCGTCCCGTGCGCGGCGAGGCACCGGGCCGCCGTCCACATGCCGTGCGCGATCGCGCGGGGGAAGCCGAAGAGGCGGGCGGTGAGGGGGGAGAGGTGGATGGGGTTGCGGTCGCCGGACGCGGCGCCGTAGCGCCGGCCGACGTCCTCGGCGAGGCGCCATTCCGCGAGGGTGGGCAACGGCTTCCGCGCTTCCCGTACTTCGCCCGCCTCCCGCTCCTCGGACGCCCGCGCGTCGGCGCGGTGGTGCCGGGCGAGATACGTGCTCCGCGACTCCCATACGACCCTGCCCGCGCCCCCGGACTCGCCGCCCACCCGCATCTCCGTCGTGACCGTCGCCTCCGTGCCACGCCGGTGCGGGGCCAACTCATCGACGTAGACGGTGAGTTCGTGGTCCCCTGTGGCCGGTACCGCCGCATGCCGGGTGATCTCCACCGACGTGTGGACCAGGCCGAGGAGGGGGAGCGGGAAGGCTCGGCAGCTCATCAGGCGCATGGCGAGCGGGAAGCCGAGGACGTGCGGGTACGTGATCGGGAGGGCGTCGTCGCCGGTCGCGAAGCCGCAGACGCGTTCGTAGGCGGCGAGTTTGGCCAGGTCGACGCGGACGCCGGGCAGGACCAGGCGGGTGCGGGGGAACTCGGCGTCGGAGCGGGGCCGTTTGAAGGGGGAGAGGAGGGCACCGCGGAGGAGGAGCGGGGTGAGTGCGGGGGTGTCGGTGAGGGGCGGATAGGGGTTGGCCATGTCCCACTCCCGGGTGGCGTCCTGGGCGGCTCTTTTCGGCTTACTTCGCAGTAAGGTTACCGCAGGTAAGGCCAAGTGGGGCGAGCCGGGCGGTCCATGGCGGGCGCATGGTCGACGCAGAGGTGACGCAGGGCTGACGTATGGCTGACAAAGCCGTGCGAACCCGCCGAGGTTGCACAGGCCCGGCTCCGTACCACCCCCGAACCAGCACGAAGTCCCCACGCGGGCCCCGTACGATCTTCGACCTAACCCGAGGTAACACCCCGGTCGCGGGCCGGGATGAACGCCTCGGTACGCACCATGCGTACCTAATGCAGCAGAGCGGTACAAGCTGCACGCCACAGGAGCTGCCATGTCCCTCGTCTATCCGTCCGGCTACGACTACGACGGCGCGCCCGTGCTCGTCGAGCCCGAGATCCGGCGGCTGGACGGCGTGGTGCGGGAGGTGTCCGTACCGCCGTTGGTGCCGCCGGCGACCCACGGCTCGCTCGCCGACCTGCCGTTCGAGAACGCGGCGGCGGCGCCGGAGCACGTGGTCCTCAGCAGGCAGGACGAGGACGGCAATTGGCGGGACGTGACGGCGACGGAGTTCGCCGAGCAGGTGAAGGCCGTCGCCAAGGGGATGATCGCGGAGGGGCTCGCGCCGGGCGACCGGATCGCGGTCATGGCGCGGACGTCGTACGAGTGGACGCTCCTCGACTTCGCCGCGTGGGCGGCCGGTCTGGTCACCGTCCCGGTGTACCCGACCTCCTCCCTCTTCCAGATCCGCTGGATCCTCCAGGACTCGGGCGCGGTGGCGATGGCCGCCGAGACGGTCGCGCAGGCGGCGGCGCTGGGTCCGGAGACGCCCCGGCTGCCCGACCTGCGCCACATGTGGGTCTTCGAGAAGGGACACCTGGACCGGCTGGCGGAACTCGGCCGGACCGTCCCGGACCAGGAAGTCTCCGTACGGCGTGGGGTGTTGCTGCCCGACACGCTCGCCACCGTCATCTACACCTCGGGCACCACGGGCCGCCCCAAGGGCTGCGCGATCACCCACGGCAACTTCCTCGCGGAGATCGACAACGCGATCGAACTCCTCTACGGCGTCTTCAAGAACAAGGCGGACGAAGAGCCCTCCACGCTCCTCTTCCTCCCCTACTCCCACGTCTTCGGCCGCATGGTCGCGGTCGCCTGCATCCGCGCCCGGGTCCGCCTCGGCCACGCCGCGAGCCTCAAGTCCGAGGACCTGCTGGCCGACCTGGCGAGTTTCCAGCCGACCTTCCTGCTGGCCATCCCGTACATGCTGGAGAAGGTCTTCAACAACGCCCGGGCGAAGGCCGAGAAGGGCGGCCGCGGCAAGGTCTTCGACCGCGCCACGAACGTCGCCCGCCGCTACGGCGAGGCACTGGAGGCCCGCCAGTCCGGCAAGGGGCCGGGCCCGACCCGCCCGTTGAAGACGGCCCGCGCCTTCTACGACCCGCTCGTCTACCGCAAGATCCGCAACGCCCTCGGCGGCAAGCTCCGTTACGTCATCTGCGGCGGCTCCCCGCTGGGCCGCCGCCTCGCCGCGTTCTACGCCGGCGCGGGCATCGAGATCTTCGAGGGCTACGGCCTGACCGAGACGACGGCGGCTGCCACCTGCACGCCGCCGCTCAAACCCCGGCTGGGGACGGTGGGTTGGCCGATGCCGGGCACCAAGGTCCGTATCGCGTCGGACGGCGAGATCCTGCTCGCCGGCGGCCAGGTCTTCCGGGGCTACTGGGACCCGCACGGCGACGGGGTGATCCCCGCGTCCCAGGACGGCTGGTTCGCGACCGGCGACATCGGGCGCCTCGACGACGAGGGCTACCTCACCATCACCGGCCGCAAGAAGGAGATCCTGATCACCGCGGGCGGCAAGAACGTGGCCCCGGCCCCGCTGGAGAACTGGCTCCGCTCCCACCCGTTGATCGCCCAGTGCATGGTCGTCGGCGACCGCCGCCCCTACGTCGCCGCCCTCATCACCCTCGACCTCGACGGCATCATCCACTGGCGCCAGATGAACGGCAAGCACCCGGTCCCCGCCGAACTCCTGGTCAACGACGAGGAGTTGATCGGGGTCCTGCAACGCGCGGTCGACGACGCGAACAAGCTGGTCTCCCGCCCCGAGTCCATCCGCCGCTTCAGCATCCTGCCGGTGGACTTCACGGAGGCGGCCGGCCATCTGACGCCGTCGATGAAGCTGCGGCGGGAGTTCGTCATGCAGGAGTTCGCGCGGGACATCGAGGCGCTGTACGCGAACTAGCCGTCTTTCAGGGTCATTTGGTGCGGACCTGGTCATTGACTTCCCAAGACCCCCGCGCGACATTCCCAGCCCATTCCCCGTCGGGCTGGAGCGGCCATGACCCCGAGCACGGACGGACAGGTACAACTCCCCGGTAGAAGACGTGTGTTGGCGGGTGGTGCGGTTGCGGCGCTCGGTGTCGCCGCCGGGGTGCGGCACGCGGCGCAGGCCGCCGATCTCCCTCTCCTCGGCACCTACGACGTCGTGGTGATCGGTGCGGGAGCGGCCGGGATGACGGCCGCGCTGACCGCCGCCAAGCAGGGCCTGAGCTGTGTGGTGGTCGAGAAGGCGCCGACGTTCGGGGGTTCGGCGGCGCGTTCCGGGGCCGGGATCTGGATCCCCAACAACCCGGTGATCCTGGCGGCCGGAGTCCCCGACACCCCCGCCAAAGCCGCCACTTACCTCTCCGCGGTCGTCGGCGCCGACGTCCCCGCCGACCGCCAGCAGTCGTTCCTCGCCCACGGCCCCGCCATGATCTCCTTCGTGATGGCGAACAGCCCGCTGCGCTTCCGCTGGATGGAGGGATACAGCGACTACTACCCGGAGTTGCCGGGCGGGCTCCCCAACGGCCGTTCCATAGAACCCGATCAGCTCGACGGCACCATCCTCGGCACCGAACTCGCCCACCTCAACCCGCCCTACCTGGCCGTCCCTTCGGGCATGGTCGTCTTCAGCGCCGACTACAAGTGGCTCGACCTGGCGGCGGTGAGCGTGAAGGGCGCGGCGGTCGCGACCGAGTGTCTGGCCCGGGGGACGAAGGCGGCGCTGCTCGGCCAGAAGCCGCTCACCATGGGCCAGTCCCTCGCCGCCGGCCTACGGGCCGGACTCCAGTCCGCGCAGGTGCCGGTGTGGCTCAACACCCCGCTCACCGACCTGTACTCGGAGGGCGGCGCCGTCACCGGGGCGGTCGTCACGCGCGCCGGAACCGCCGGGTTGGTGCGAGCCCGGCGCGGGGTCGTCGTCGGCTCCGGCGGCTTCGAGCACAACGCGGCGATGCGCGCCCAGTACCAGCGTCAGCCCATCGGCACGGACTGGACCGTCGGCGCGAAGGAGAACACCGGCGACGGCATCCAGGCGGGCCAACGGGCGGGCGCGGCCCTGGCGTTGATGGACGACGCCTGGTGGGGACCCACCATCCCGATCCCCGGCGACCCGTACTTCTGCCTCGCCGAACGCACCCTCCCCGGCGGCCTGTTGGTCAACCAGGCGGGTTCGCGCTTCGTCAACGAGGCCGCGCCGTACAGCGATGTCGTCCACATCATGTACGACCGCGACACCGCGGCCCCCGACATCCCGGCCTGGCTGATCGTCGACCAGAACTACCGCAACCGGTACCTCTTCAAGGACGTCCTGCCGACGTTCACGTTCCCGGACGACTGGTACAGCTCGGGCGCGGCGTACAAGGCATGGAGCCTGGACGCCCTGGCCACCTCGATCGGCGTCCCGGCGGCGGCCCTCCGCTCCACGGTGAGCCGCTTCAACTCCCTTGCGGCGAACGGCAAGGACACGGACTTCGGGCGCGGCGACAGTGCCTACGACCACTACTACACGGACCCGTCGATCCTCCCCAACTCCTGCCTCGCCCCCCTCTGGCTGCCCCCGTACTACGCCTTCCGCATCGTCCCCGGCGACCTTGGCACGAAGGGCGGCATGCGCACGGACGCACGGGCCCGGGTGCTGCGGGCGGACGGTTCGGTGATCCCCGGCCTGTACGCGGCCGGGAACGCGAGCGCGGCGGTGATGGGGCACAGCTACGCGGGCGCGGGCTCGACGATCGGGCCGGCGATGACGTTCGGGTATGTGGCGGGGATGGATCTGGCGGGGGCGCTGTAGGCGGCGGGTCGCAGCGGTCGTAGGGCTGCCGGTTCGGCCTGGTCATCACCCGGTCAAGGGATGGCCAGGTCGGTGTCAAGCGGCCGTATGCATTGCGCATGCAACGGGTCCGGAGGGCTGACATAGCCGGATTTGGGCCCTGGGTCGGTGGCTACTGTGATGGCGCGAATGTGTCCACAGCGACCATGACGACTCACGGGGAAGAGGAGACGGCGGTGGGGGAGCCGAACCGTTCACGCCTTCTTGACTACACGCAGGGGCCGGCGGCGGGGGTGCCCGAGGCGCGTCGGTCGCGTCTGCTCGACTATGCCGAGGCCGCGCCCCGGCCCGGTCCGGCAGCCGCCGGGCGGCCCGGACCCCGGCCCGGTGTCCCGCCGTACGAGACGCCCGTGTTCGTGCCCGCGCATCCCCGGTATGTCGACGCGGTGGACGAGGACGGGCGGGCGGTCCGGGTGCCGTTCGTCGTCTACGAGCTGTTCGAGCATCCGCCGCGGCGCACCGCGGCCTACGCCTTCAGTACGGTGGAGAAGCTGGTGGCCGCGTTCGGCGGGGCCCAGCCGTGGGTCGGGACCTCGATCGGACCGCTCGCCGAGGCGATGGGCGAGCGCGGCGGCACCGTCGTCCTCGACCCGAACGTCGCCCCGGGGCAGCCGAATTGGCGGCCCGCCGACCTGGCCGCCTTCGCGCGGGAGGTGCGCTGATGTCGGCCGACTTCAAGGCGGTGCTGAGCGACCTCACGTCGATGGCCACGACCCTCCACGACCAGGCCACCGACTACCGGAAGCTGCACCCCCAGGTCGCCCCGCCCGTGGTGAGCGGCGGGGACGCGGGGCTCGACGACGCCATCAAGGAGGTCGCCCATCTCATCCTCGGCCTGCACATCGGCTTCGCGGACCGGCTGGACGACCACGGCGACAAGGTCGCGTACGCGCGGGACTCCTTCCACCGGCACGACGTCGACGTCCACGGGGTGTTCGAGGACCTGATGGTCGGGGAGGACTGAGGACTCATGGGCGACAGCTGGGTCGGCGGTGACATCGGCGGGCTGCACACGATGGCCACGACGTACAAGAACGCGAAGGACCAACTCGACGACGTCGTCCGGCCGGTCACCAGTGCCGTCGAGACGCTCGTCGACGACGCGGGCTGGAAGGGCGACGCGGCGGAGGAGTTCCGCGCGAAGTGGAGCGAGGACGCGCTGACGGCGGGGGCGTTCGCCGGCATGGTGAGTGACGTGGGGGACATCCTCGGCACCCTGGCCGACGCGCTGTCCACGTGCGAGACGGCCTTGCAGAACGCGGAGCATGTCGCGACGGGCAAGGGCGTGTCCACGGACGACAAGGGCGTGCCGCTGCCCCTGGTCACGGCGAACCCGCCCGGTGCGGCGGACCAGAAGACGATCTCCGCGATGACCGAGTACGACACGGTCCGCAAGCAGGTCGCGCACACCGCACAGCACGCCCGGCTGGTCGCCGCGGACAAGCTGCGCGGGCTGTACGCCCAGGTCACCGCGCCGGTGTCGACCGGCGACAAGATCACCATCGCCGACGCGCTGCGCGGTCTGTACGCCTACGACGCGGAGGACGCGCGGGCCGGCGGCAAGAAGGCGCGCACCGAACTCGACGACGCGAAGGCCGCGGAGCAGACGGCGAAGAAAGAGATGCGGGCGGAACGCAAGGCATACCAGAAGGCGGGCCGCGGACTGCCCAAGGACCTGCCCGCCAAGGGCGCCTACCGTGACGCGGTCACGCAGGTCGACTCGCTGGAGGAGGCGATCGCCCGCGCGGACGTCGGTAGCGGCAAGCTTCCGTACGACCGGTTGCTGAACGTCAAACTCGCCGATGCGGCGGACGCGTTGAGGTTGGGCAGGGGGCTTGAGGCGCTGCCGGAGTTCCTCAAGGAGATTCCCGTGCTGGATGTTGCCGCGGCTGCTGCCTGTGGGCTGATCGAGGCGAAGGACGACCACGACAAGGGGTGGTCGTGGCAGCACTCGGTGACGGTGGATGTGGGTGCGGCCGCCGGTGGTGTGGTCGTCGGCGCTCTCGCGGTGGCCGCGGCGCCGGAAGTGGTGACCGCGGCCGGCGCGGCGCTGGTGGCGGGGGTCGGCGTCGGGTCGGCGATCCTCGCGACAGACATCCTCGACCACACCTTCCACGAGCACTGGAGCGAGGACATTCACGACCACGGGGTTGTCGGCGGCGTGCTGCACGGCGCCGGCAACGTCGCCTCGGACACCGTGGGCGACGTCGGACGACTCGGGAAGGACGTATGGCATGGCGTCACGAGCATCTTCTGAGGCTCATGCTCGCGGAACACCCACCGACATCCCGGCGCTGCCGAAGCTCGGCAGGACCTGGTACACGCGTGGCGCGCTCTACTGGCTGTGCCGCGCCCGCACGACCACCTTCCTGATCATCCTGATGGTCGTTGTCAGCGTTTTCGATGTCGTGCTCTACAACGGCTTCACCAGCGAGTGGCAGCCGACAGTGCGCGCGGTGTGGAACGGGGTGACGGCGGTCGCGTCCTGCGGGGCCCTCGTCTGGGGCTGGATGCAGCAGCGCCGGGAGCACCACAGGGCTCTCCTGGACCCGCCCACTCCCGCGCAGACCATCCGGGCCAAGCGCGACCACAACAGGCAGGCCCCCGGCAGGGCCTTCGCCAACCGTTGGATGGTGCTGCTCCTGGTGCCCGTCCTACCGGCCCTGGCCGCCTACACCATCGGCTGGCTCACCGCCTGGACCACCGTCCGCGAATACCCGAGCGAGGTCGGCGCCCGCCGCTGGATGCGGGAGCACCCGTCCGGAACATGACCCCCTCCGACATCCCGAACCTGCCCGGACTCGGCACCACCTGGTACGAGCGCGGCGCACGCTACTGGCTGCGCCGGGCTTCCGGAGCCCTCCTCTGGTCCGTCCTGCTGGCCTTCTTCTGCTACATCGCACTCGTCCTCTACGGCGGCTTCCGCACGAGGCTGCCGCCGACGGTGCGCACGGTGTGGGACTGGGCGCAGGTGGCCCTGTCCTTCGTCGCCCTGCTCTGGGGATGGCGGGTGCAGCGCCGGGACCATCACAAGAAGCTGCTCGACCCGCCCTCCCCCGACCAGGCCCACCAGGCCAAACGGGACGAGACCCGCCGCTCCACCGGGCCGGCCGTCGCGGGCCGCGCCCTCTGGCTGGTCGCGGCACCGGTCGCCCCGGCGCTGGCGGCGGGCTGCGTCGGCTGGGTGGCCGCCGCGTTCGCGGTCCGCGAGTACCCGAGCGAGGTCGGCGCCCGCCGAGCCCTAGAGCGCAACCGCAGCTCCAGCCACACCTTTGCGGGCCATCAGAAACGCCTGCGCTGACGACTCCCCGAGTTCCTCTTCCGCTTCCCGCACGGTCCGTGACCGCAGCGCGAACCCCGCGGCCTCCAGCAACTCGGCCATCGCTTCCGGTCGCCGGCGCTCGAAGTCCAGAGTCACCGGGTGACCGAAGGGACGGTCGAGGGTGAGGGGTCGGTCGCCGGCCTGGAAGGCGAGCAGCAGATACCCGCCCGGTGCGAGGATCCGGTGGAACTCCGCGAAGAGGAACGGGAGTCGGTCCACAGGCGTGTGGATGGACGAGTACCAGGAGACGGCCGCCGCCAGCGCCCCGTCGGGGATGTCCAGCTCCAGCATCGAACCCTGCCGGAAGCGCAACCCCGGGTTCTCGCGGCGCGCGATCCCAAGCATCGACTCGGACAGATCGAGCCCGAACACGTCCAGCCCCTGCGCGGCGAGGAACGCCGTGGACCGCCCCGGCCCGCACCCGAGATCGACCACCTGCCCACCCTCGCCCCCACCCCGACTCACCAACTCGGCGAAGCCCGCCATCACCGTCCAGTCCCGCGGCTTGGCGCTGCGCTCCCCGGCGAAATGCTCGGCGTAGTCCTCGGCGATGGCGTCGTAGAAGGTCCGGGTACTGGCCACGAAGTCGGCTTCGGATGAGGTGGAGTTGGAGGGCATCGATGTCATGGCCGCGGACCCTACCGACGCCCACTGACAACGGGCCGCCCTATCCACCCGCCCGGAGACAGCCGTCTGGACTTCCGCCGCCGGACGGCAACCCGCCGGGATCCCCGCGGCCCGCCCGACGACCCTCGACCGGGTTTTCCGCCACCCGCTCGGCGACCCCCGGCCGGGTTTTCCGCCACCCACCCCGCGACGACAAGCCCCGCCCAACCGCCGGAGGCAAAGGCAGGAGCCCCGTCGCCTTGCGGCGCGGGGCTCCTTGGGTCTTGCTATCCGTTCCGGATCAAAGCACCAGGCTCCGAGACCGAATGACTGCGATCAGGTGACTCAGACGGGGGTGACGTTCTCCGCCTGCGGGCCCTTCGGACCCTGGGTCACGTCGAAGGAGACCGCTTGGTTCTCCTCCAGCGAGCGGAAGCCGCTCGCGTTGATCGCGGAGTAGTGAACGAAGACGTCGGGGCCTCCGCCTTCTTGGGCGATGAAGCCAAAGCCCTTTTCGGCGTTGAACCACTTCACGGTTCCGGTAGCCATAAGCCCTCCTTGGGCCCAAAGGGTTGCCCTGCTCCAGAACCCTGCAAGTGTGAAAACAAGTCCCGCACTACTGCATACGTCTGAAAACGACAAGAGCCCGCGGTTACATGCTCCGCAGGCTCTGTACTGCAAGGGAAACCAAACTGCAACTTGCGGCGAGCCTAGCACTCGGGCAGCCGAAAGCAATAGAGGCCAAGATCACATCACTCGGACGTTTGAAGATCGCCGGAGGCTTGACTGTGGGGCCGAAGTATGGAGCGTACCTCATGAGGTCTAGCCTCACGTCGTGGACAATTCTCGCACCCGGCCGCGCGTCGGCCACATCCAGTTCCTGAACTGCCTGCCCCTGTACTGGGGGCTCGCGAGAACAGGCACGCTTCTCGACTTCGAGCTCACCAAGGACACCCCGGAGAAGCTCAGCGAGCAGCTGGTGCAGGGCGACCTCGACATCGGGCCCATCACGCTCGTCGAGTTCCTCCGCAACGCGGACGACCTGGTCGCCTTCCCCGACATCGCCGTCGGCTGCGACGGCCCGGTGATGTCCTGCGTGATCGTCTCGCAGGTCCCGCTGGACCAGCTCGACGGCCGCCGGGTCGCCCTCGGCTCGACCTCGCGGACCTCCGTACGCCTCGCGCAGCTCCTCCTCGCCGAGCGCTACGGCGTCCAGCCCGACTACTACACCTGCCCGCCCGACCTGAGCCTGATGATGCAGGAGGCCGACGCCGCCGTACTCATCGGTGACGCCGCCCTGCGCGCCAACCTGCTCGACGGGCCCCGCTTCGGCCTGGAGGTGCACGACCTCGGCTCGCTCTGGAAGGAGTGGACCGGGCTGCCGTTCGTCTTCGCCGTGTGGGCCGCCCGCCGCGACTACCTGGAGCGCGAGCCGGTCATCACCCGCAAGGTCCACGAGGCCTTCCTCGCCTCCCGCAACCTCTCCCTGGAGGAGGTCGGCAAGGTCGCCGAACAGGCCTCCCGCTGGGAGGACTTCGACGAGGAGGTTCTGGAGCGGTACTTCACCACCCTCGACTTCCGTTTCGGCGCGCCCCAGCTCGCCGCCGTCGCCGAGTTCGCCCGCCGCGTCGGACCCACGACCGGTTTCCCGGCCGACGTGAACGTGGAACTGCTCCAGCCGTAATAGCCGTATAGACAGAAGGTGGCGCACTACCCTGCTGGAAGTCGTACGGGGGAGGGGTGGACGGCATGCAGCCGCTCGGAGACGACGAACCCACGGTCGTGGGGCCCTACCGGCTGCTCGGCCGGCTCGGGTCCGGTGGGATGGGCCGGGTCTACCTCGGGCGCAGCGCGGGCGGTCGTACGGTCGCGGTCAAGATCGTGCATCCGCACTTCGCGCTCGACGAGGAGTTCCGCGCCCGCTTCCGCCGCGAGGTCGACGCCGCGCGGCGGGTGGGCGGTGCCTGGACGGCCCCCGTGCTGGACGCCGATCCCGAGGCCGCGGTGCCGTGGGTGGCTACGGCCTATGCCGCCGGGCCCTCCCTCTCCGCCGCCGTCGCGGACGGCGGGCCGCTGCCCACGGCCACCGTACGGGCGCTCGGCGCGGGGCTGGCCGAAGCGCTCACGGCAGTACATGAGTTGGGGCTCGTGCACCGGGACGTGAAGCCGTCCAACGTGCTTCTCACCCTCGACGGGCCGCTGTTGATCGACTTCGGGATCGCCCGCGCCACGGAGGGCACCGCCTCCCTCACCTCCACCGGCGTCTCCGTCGGCTCGCCCGGCTACATGGCCCCCGAGCAGATCCTCGGCAAGGGCGCGACAGGTGCGTCTGATGTCTTCTCGCTGGGGGCTGTGTTGGCTTACGCGGCCACGGGCACATCCCCCTTTCCCGGTGACTCCTCCGCCGCGCTCCTCTACAAGGTCGTCCACGAAGAGCCTCAACTCGGGGAGATGGACGGGGACTTGCGGGAGCTGGCGAGTGCCTGTCTGGCCAAGGACCCCGCCGCGCGGCCGACCCCGGGTGAGGTGGGGCGGTGGCTCGCTCCGGACGGGGCCGCCCGGCTGGTGGCCGGGGGGTGGCTGCCGGGGGCGTTGGTGGAACAGGTCAGCCGAAGTGCCGTACAGCTGCTGAATCTTGAGGCCGCGGGGGTGGCCGAGAGCGTGCCCTCGGGGCCGGTGGGGTTCAGCAGTCCGTCGGTGGGGGCGGGGGGCGGGGCCTTCGGGCCGGCGCCGGTGATGCCCAAGTCACCTGCGGGGCCGGCCGGGTTCGTACCCGAACCGCGTGACGCGGCCCCGTACGACACCGTCCCACCGGCCTCCGGGCGGCACCCCGGAAAGGTCTCCGTCTCCGTTGCCGCCACGGCGGCTCCCGGGCCCAACGGGCGTGGCCGCAGGGTCGGTTGTGCGGTGGCGCTCTCCATCGCCGGGGCGCTGGCGGTGGTGACGCTGGTGCCGGTGTTGTTGTACTGGATGCAGCCGGACGACAAGGGCAAGGACTCCTCGGCGGGCGCGATCCCGACCGCTTCCGCTACTTCCTCCGCCTCCGCCACGGCGAGCAGCGCGCCGAGCGCGGGCGACGGCTCCTCGCTCAAGTCCATCCCCGACCACTACCTGGGCACCTGGGAGGGCGAGGGCACCGCGCTGGGCGGCACGCTTCCCGACGGGACCTTCCGGATCACGATCGCCAAGGTGGGCGTGGGGCAGCGGTTGGGCATCCTCCGCCAGACCGACCAGCTCGGCGGGGTCTGCGACGACGTACTGACCCTGAAGCAGGTGACGAAGACCCGGCTCGTCGCCTCGGCGGCGGGCGCGACGTCGAACCGCGACGTCTGCAACCAGGCCGCCCACACCGTCACCCTCACCCCGGTCGGCGACGACCTCACGTACCTGTCGGACAGTTCCGCCGAGGGCTCCCCGACCGCGCGGTTGTCCAAGGTCAAGTAGCGGTCGGGGCCGCCGAGTGGACTACGACCAGCTGCTGATCGCCCTCGCGGGGGTGTGGGGCGCGGGTGCGGGAGCGGTGGTGGCGCGGGTCGGCCGGCGCGGCGCCGGTACCGCTCTCCTGGTCGTGCTGATGTGTGTCGCCCTCGCCGCCGCCACCGGGATCAGGCCCGAACTGGCGGTCTGGCTGCTGCTCGTGCCCGTCGCGGTCCTGTCCGCCGGTGCCGTCGGCCTGGCGCTTCCCCTCGCCGGTGCCACCCTCGCCCTCCTCGGTCTCGTCACCTTCCTGCCCGAGCACGCCGGGCACTGGACGACCGCGCTGCTCGGCGCCCTCGCGCTCGCCGGCGGGTACTTCGCGCTGAGCCGTATCGACTCCGGCAGTGGTGGTGGTCTGGGCATCGACGAGGTGAGGCTCGCGGTCGGGGCGGGGGTCGTGCTCGGGTGGTACGGGTGGCCGACGGTGATGCTGGGCGCGCTCGCGGGGTTCCTGCTGCGGGCGGTCTACGGCGGTTTCGCGGCCCGGAGACGCCGGGACGGCCGGGGGATCGTCGTCCCCTTTGGGCCGTTTCTGCTCGCCGGTGCCTTCCTCGGACTGCTGGTCGGCGCGTACACGGCCTGAGGTGCCTGAGGTCCGGGCGGAAAATCCGCTGGCGTAGGCTGGCGAGGTCCGTCAGCACCATCTGCCCGTCCGCAACCCTTGACGAAAGGGACCTCCCGGTGACCGAGAAGGCCGAGCTTCAGTCCGTCCTCGACCGTGCCGCCGAGGGCGGGCGCATCACCCCCGAAGAGGCGCTCGACCTCTACCGCGACGCCCCGCTGCACGCGCTCGGCGCCGCCGCCGACGCCGTACGCAAGCGTCGGTACGCGGGTACGGAGCACATCGCGACGTACATCATCGAGCGGAACATCAACTACACGAACGTGTGCGTCACGGCGTGCAAGTTCTGCGCGTTCTACGCCGCCCCCAAGGACACCGCGAAGGGCTGGACGCGGGACCTCGACGACATCCTGCGCCGGTGCGCCGAGACCGTCGAACTCGGCGGTACGCAGATCATGTTCCAGGGCGGACACCACCCGGACTTCGGCGTCGAGTACTACGAAGAGCACTTCGCCGCGATCAAGGGCGCGTACCCCCAGCTGGTCATCCACTCCCTCGGCGCGTCCGAGGTCGAGCACATGGCCCGCATCTCGAAGGTCACCGTCGAAGAGGCCATCACCCGCATCCACGCGGCCGGCCTCGACTCCTTCGCGGGCGCCGGTGCGGAGTTGCTCCCCGCGCGCCCCCGCAAGGCCATCGCGCCCCTCAAGGAGTCCGGCGAGCGCTGGCTGGAGATCATGGAGGCGGCGCACAACCTGGGCGTCGAGTCCACGTCGACGATGCTCATGGGCACCGGCGAGACCAACGCCGAGCGCATCGAGCACCTGCGGATGATCCGTGACGTGCAGGACCGCACCGGTGGCTTCCGCGCCTTCATCCCGTACACCTACCAGCCCGAGAACAACCACCTGAAGGGCCGCACGCAGGCCACGCTCTTCGAGTACCTGCGGATGATCGCCATCGCGCGTCTCTTCATGGACAACGTCGCCCACATCCAGGGCAGTTGGCTGACGACGGGCAAGGAGGTCGGCCAACTCTCCCTGCACTACGGCGCGGACGACCTCGGCTCGATCATGCTGGAGGAGAACGTCGTCTCCTCGGCCGGTGCCAAGCACCGCTCCAACCGCATGGAGATCATCGACCTCATCCGCAAGGCGGGCCGAGTCCCCGCCCAGCGGGCCACGACGTACGAGCACATCGTCGTCCACGACGACCCGGCGAACGACCCGGTCGACGAGCGCGTGATGTCCCACATCTCGTCCACCGCGATCGAAGGCGGCACGGCCCACCCGGAGTTGAAGCTCCTGTCGGCCAACTAGGCCTCCTGTGCTGACGATTCACACGGCGGACGAGGGCGGAGCCGTCGCCGTCGAGGGCGCCCGGGTGGTGGGTGTGGGGACGCTGGCGGAGATCCAGGACCGCTTTCCCGGCGCCCGGGTACGGAGTTGGCCGGGTGCGCTGGGTCCCGCCCGCGTCCACGAGGGCCCCCTCCCGGACGCCCCGAGCCCCCGCGAACGCATCCACGCCGTACTGAAAACGGGCGCGACCGCCGTCCTGGCACAACACGTCGACTCCCTCGAACTCCGGGCGGCGGCACAGCGGAACGACGTCATGGTCCTCGCCGCCCCACGCCCTACGACTCTTGTCGACTTGGGCCGAGCCGACCTCGCCGTATTCGACGAGGCCGGCACATGCATCGCAACGGTGTGTGCGGGCCGGTTGGTTCACCGACGCCGCTAAGGGCGTTTCTTTTAGGGGCGCGGGGCTGTGCCATTTTGCGGCTCCGCCGCGCAGTCCAACACCCCTTCTTTTAGGGGCGCGGGGAACTGCGCGACCAGCCACAACGCACCGTCACCCGACAACGCACCCGTCACCCGGCAAACGCTTCCCCGAACGCCCCCGCAGACTGCGTCACCCCACTGCAGTCCGTAGCCGCGTCGTCGTCCGAACTACCGCTCTCACACTGCTGATCCCGGAACGTCGACCACATCGACACCCACGCGATCTTCTTCGACTCGGCGAACGTCCGCACCTGCGCCGCGTCCGAGAGCGAGAACGTCTCCCCGGAGACATCGTTCACGCCCAGCATCGATGTGAGCGCCATCCCCTGCCAGGCCCCCGCGTCCGAGAGCCCGAACACCTTCTTCAACTGGGTGTGCGTGGCCGTAGCGGACGTGATCGCGTAGTCGCCCATGTCAGCGGTGTACGACTCGCCGTAGTTCATCGTCATGATGTTGACCGTGGAGACGGCCACCGCGTTGTCGTTGGCGGACTCCAGCAGCGCCAGGCTGTCGGAGTCGAGGCCGGACGGCATCACGGGCAGGGTGAAGGAGACCTTGAGGTCGGTGCGCTCCTTCTGGAGCAGGGCTATCGCCTTGGAGCGCAGGGCGACCGACGTGGAGTCGGTCAGCGCGTCACCCTCGATGTCGAAGTCCGCCTGCGTGGAGCCCGCCGCGTCCAGCGCCTCGCCGTACGCCTTCGCGAGGGCGGTCGCGCTGGTGCAGGTCTCCGCTAGCTCCTTGCCGGACGCCCCGCCGAAGGAGACCCGGACCGTGGCCCCGGAGGTCTTCAGCGCCGAAATCCTGGACTCCACCGCCGAGTTGTCGATCGCGGTCGTACCGTTCCACTCAGGCGTGCAGGTGCTGCCCTTGGCGATGGCGAAGGACAGGTTGTACGTCGACGGGGACCCCTTGCCGTCCATGTCCGAGGCCGTCGTGGCGCTGACGTACGGGGCGTAGGCCGTGCTCGACGACGAGCCCGACGAGGCGGACGACGACGGCGTCGACGACGGTGTGGACGTAGCGCTGTCCGTCCCTCCGGAGGACGAGTCCGACGAGTCACCGGAGCTGGAGGAGCATCCGGTGACCGCGAGGGCAAACAAGCAGGTGAGCCCGGCCGCCGGTTTCAGGAAACTCCTCATATGAGCATGCACCCTTTCCGTCTCGGGACGGTGATTTCTGTCTCAGGATGGAAACAGAGTCGGTTTCCGAAGGCTAAATGAAGCACATGGGGCTGTGTCTCACGAAGACAGAAAAAACATAGGAAACCCACGGGTATCGTTGCGCGAAACGGTCAAGCCGGGCGGCGAAGCGGAAAATTGGGGACACTACTGACACCGGCCGCTCATAAGGCTTTTCCTGGGTTCTCTAAGGGAAGGCACAGGTTGCGGCTTTTTTCTGGGCGGGCTCACAAGAGAATCAGAGTTTTGGTCACATAAAGGCGGCCTAATGTCTGGGGAATGCAATCCGAGTCCGCCATCGATAACCGCGCCTCTGCGCGGGGTCGCCGCCGCAAATCCGGCAACGGGTCCGCTGAAGGTCCCGTGTTCGTTGACAACTCCGGCCGCCGGTCAAAGGTGCTGCGCCGGATCGGCCTCCTCATGGGCACCGTCTGCCTCGGGTACGCGTTCGTACTCGGCATGGCGTTCATGGGCTGGGGCATCTCCGCCAACCCCTCCTCGCTGCTGCCCTTCGGCGGCGGCCAGGCCGGTTCCGCTCCCGGCGGCGGCAACGCCCCCGACGGAGGCAGAGGCGGTGTAGCGCCCTCCGGCGCTCCGTCCGGCGCTCCGACCGACATCCCCTCGGGCGCCCCCACCGGTGCGGCCCCGTCCGCCTCCGCCACCGCGAACTGACGGGAGTGCACGCGCAGTCATGACTACGACGACTCCCTCGCGCGGGCGCCGACGCGCCCCCACGCGGATGGCGCGGGCGCGCGGCAAGGCCTCCGCGCTCCAGCGGCCCCGAGTGATTCTCGCCCTGCTGCTTCTGCTCGGCCTCACCTGCGTGATGCTGCTCGACGGCTACCTGCGCGCGGAAGTCGGCGGCGACGAACGCGTCCGGGACGGCGCGAGCGCCAGCAAGGTTCCCGACAAGGTGCTCAACGGCGGCCCGATCCTGACCTTCCGGAACGGCAAGCCGGTCACCCAGACCGTCCCGAAGAAGACCATCGTCCTCACCTTCGACGACGGCCCGAACCCCACCTACACGCCCACGGTCCTGAAGATCCTCAAGAAGTACGACGTGCCCGCCACGTTCTTCCTGGTGGGCTCGATGGTCTCGCGCTACCCGGACATCGTGAAGCAGATGGTCGCGCAGGGCGAAGAGGTGGGCATCCACACCTTCACCCACGTCGACCTCTCCTACCAGAGCGACGCCCGCGTCAAGCGCGAGATGCAGCAGACGCAACTCGCGCTGGCGGGCGCGGCCGGCATCACGACGACGCTGTTCCGCGCGCCGTACTCCTCGGAGACGGACGCCATCGACAACTACAGCTACCCCGTCTACAAGAAGCTCGGCGCCGAGGGCTACACCAGCGTCTTCGTCGACACCGACAGCGACGACTGGAAGCAGCCCGGCGTCGCGAAGATCATCAAGTGGGCGACGCCGTCCGGGACTTCGGGTTCCTCGGTGCTGTTCCACGACGCCGGTGGTGTGCGTTCGCAGACCATGAAGGCGCTGCCCACGTACATCGCGAAGATGAAGGCGAAGGGCTACACGTTCACCACCGTGAGCGGCGCCATCGCCAAGAACAACTCCGCCGAGCGGGCGAACGGGGCCGGCGCGGGTGCCGGAGCGGGCGCGGCTGCCGGGACGAGCACCGGCAACGTCGAGGCCGGCGCCAAGCCGTCCGCGACACCTTCCGCCGCGCCGTCCGCCGCACCGGGCGGTACCGGTGGCACCGGCACGGGCAACGGCCAGACCCCGGTCGACTCGGCGGTCGGCGGCGCGGCGGCCGGCGGCACCGGGGGAGCGGGCGGCAACCGCTCCGGTACCGGCAACGGGCGGACCTCGGTCCTCCAGGGCGCCCACCGCGAGGCCACCGGCATGACCCTCTACGAGGGCAAGGCGCTCATCTACGCCGTCACCGTCGCCGAGTGGGTGGTGCCGGGACTCGCGGCGGGCCTCACCGTCGTCGGCGTCGCCGTCATGAGCCGCTTCGGGATGATGCTGATCCTCGCCCGGCGCCACTACAGACAGCGCAACAAACGCCGGTTCAGCTGGGGACCCACGGTCACCCGCCCGGTGACGGTGATCGTCCCTGCGTACAACGAGAAGGAGTGCATCGCCAACACCCTTGAGTCGCTGGCGAAGAGCACCCACCCGATCGAGGTCATCGTCGTCGACGACGGCTCCTCGGACGGCACCTCCGAGATCGCGCGCGAAGCCGCCCGTTCCTTCGGCATGACGAACGTCCGGGTCATCCGCCAGGAGAACGCGGGCAAGCCCGCCGCCCTCAACAACGGTGTGCGCAGCGCGAGTTACGACATCGTCGTGATGATGGACGGCGACACCGTCTTCGAACCCGACACCGTACGGCAGTTGGTGCAGCCCTTCGCGGACCCCGAGGTCGGCGCGGTCGCGGGCAACGCCAAGGTCGGCAACCGCAACACGATCATCGGCGCCTGGCAGCACATCGAGTACGTGATGGGCTTCAACCTCGACCGCCGCATGTACGACCTGCTGCGCTGCATGCCCACCATCCCGGGCGCGATCGGC
The DNA here is from genome assembly GCF_035982055.1 of Streptomyces sp. NBC_01288. Classification (NCBI taxonomy): domain Bacteria; kingdom Bacillati; phylum Actinomycetota; class Actinomycetes; order Kitasatosporales; family Streptomycetaceae; genus Streptomyces; species Streptomyces sp. NBC_01288. Next base: position 4,388,934 of record NZ_CP108427.1, on the reverse strand, counting down.
GCGTTCCGCCGCGAGGCGGTCCTCCAGGTCGGCGGCATGAGCGAGGACACGCTCGCCGAGGACACGGACATCACCATCGCCATGCACCGCGAGGGCTGGCGGGTCGTCTACCAGGAGCACGCCAGGGCCTGGACCGAGGCCCCGGCCTCCCTCAAGCAGCTCTGGTCGCAGCGCTACCGCTGGTCCTACGGCACTATGCAGGCGCTGTGGAAGCACCGCAAGTCCCTTACGGACAAGGGTCCTTCGGGTCGCTTCGGCCGGGTCGGGATGCCCCTGGTGGTCATCTTCCAGATCATCACGCCGGTCTTCGCCCCGCTGATCGACGTCTTCACCGTCTACTCGATGATCTTCGTCGACTTCTGGGCGTCCCTCGCGATGTGGTTCGCGGTGCTCGGCATCCAACTCCTGTGCGCGGCCTACGCGTTCAGGCTCGACAAGGAGAAGTACCGCTACCTGCTGATGATGCCGCTCCAGCAGCTGGCCTACCGCCAGATGATGTACCTGGTCCTCATCCACTCCAGCATCACCGCCCTGACCGGCGGCCGGCTGCGCTGGCAGAAACTCAAGCGCACCGGCGAGGTCGGCACACCGGCGGGGGCGAGCTGATGAGCTGGGAACAACAGCAGGGATACGGGGGTGGCTACGGCCAACCGCAACAGCCCCAGCAGCCCCAACAGCCGTACGGCTACGACGGGTACGGGCAGCCTCAGCCGTACGGCCAGCCGCAGCAGCAGCCCTCGCCGTACCCGTATCAGCAGCAGCCGTACCAGCAACAGCCGTCGCACCAGCAACAGGCGCCGTATCCGCAGCAGTACGCGGGGACGGACTACGGGCAGGGTGCGGGGACGGGCGTCGTAGGAGAGACGGCGACGCTGCCCGCGGTGGAGCCGGAGGCCGAGCCGGAGCCGGTGGCCGAGAAGGCCGTGGACGAGGTTGTCGAGGAGCCCGCCGAGAAGGCCGCGCCCCAAAAGGCGGGCCGGGACCGGTACTTCGACACTCTGCGGGCCGTCGCGCTGGTCCGGGTCGTGACCTACCACACCTTCGGGTGGGCCTGGTGCGGGATGGTGTTCCCCTCGATGGGGATCATGTTCGGGCTGGCCGGGACGCTGATGGCGAAGTCGCTGGAGCGGCCCGCGCTGAAGGTGGTCAAGAGCCGGATGCGGAGGTTGCTGCCGCCGTTCTGGTTCTGGGGTTTCTTCGTGCTCGTCGCGATGATGATCCACGACTGGATGCCGGGCTGGCAGATCGTCTTCTGGATCGTGCCGGTCGGGGATCCGCCGGGCAACGCCTGGGGCACGCAGGCCTGGGAGATCCTCTGGTACCTGCGGACGTATCTGTGGTTCGTGATGCTGTCGCCGGTGCTGCTGTGGATCTTCCGCAAGGCGCCGATTCCGGTGCTGCTGCTGACGCTTGTGCCGATCGTCGTCCTCAAGTACGTGTGGGCGGGGCCGGACAACCGCTTCGGCAACGCGCTCTGGGACCTGTCGACGTACCTCTTCTGCTGGATCCTCGGCTTCGCGCACCGCGACGGCGTACTCCAGAAGCTGAAGCCGTTCCTGGTGGTCACGCTGTCGGTCGCCGCGATCGTCTTCGGCGGCTGGTACGCCTTCACGCACCAGGCCGAGGCTGGGACGTACGACCTGGACGAGAACCCGCTCGCCCAGACGTACTGGTCGGCCGGTTACGTCATGCTGCTGATGTGGGCCAAGGCCTACTTCAACATCGACTTCGCCTGGCTGACCCGGTTCAAGCGGCTCGACCGGATCGTCACGATCTTCAACTCGCGGGCCGTGACGATCTATCTCTGGCACGAGATCGCGCTGGTGCTCGCGGTGCCGCTGACCGACCAGTTCTGGAAGGTGCCCGCCTTCGAGAAGTGGCTGCCGCTGGGGAGCCAGTGGTTCATGTTCGGCATCGGCTGGATTCTCATCGCCGTCTTCATCGTGCTGTGCGGCTGGGTGGAGGACGTGGCGGCGAAGAAGAAACCGAGACTGCTGCCGTCGTGAGCAGGTGTTCGTGGGTGAGTGCGGGCCGGGCGCCTTCGGGATGCCCGGCCCGTACTGCCACAATGGGCCCGTGACCCGCGCATCCCTGGACAAGCAGCCGCACGAAGTCGCCTCGATGTTCGACGACGTGGCGGAACGGTACGACCTCACCAACGACGTGCTGTCGCTGGGCCAGGACCGCCGATGGCGCAAGGAGGTCACGAAGGCGGTCGACGCCCGCCCCGCGCAGAAGATCCTGGACCTCGCCGCCGGTACGGCGACCTCGTCCCTCCCCTTCGCCCGCAGCGGCGCCTATGTGGTGCCCTGCGACTTCTCCCTCGGCATGCTCCAGGTCGGCAAGAAGCGCCACCCCTGGCTGCCGCTCACGGCCGGCGACGCGACCAGACTGCCGTTCAAGGACGACACGTTCGACGCCGTGACCATCTCCTTCGGGCTGCGCAACGTGCAGGACACGGACACCGCGCTGCGCGAGCTGTACCGGGTGACCAAGCCCGGCGGCCGGGTGGTGATCTGCGAGTTCTCGCACCCGACCTGGGCGCCCTTCCGCACGGTCTACACCGAGTACCTGATGCGCGCGCTGCCGCCGGTCGCCCGGACCGTCTCCTCGAACCCGGACGCGTACGTCTACCTCGCCGAGTCCATCCGCGCCTGGCCCGACCAGCCCGCACTGGCCGAGCGGCTCCGCAAGGCCGGCTGGTCGAAGGTCGCGTATCGCAACCTCAGCGGGGGGATCGTGGCCCTGCACCGGGGTTTCAAGGACAGCGTGGGCTCCGCTACCTGATCACCGTCTCGAAGAACGCGTCGCCCGGCGGCTCGTCCAGCTCGCGCTGCATTCCGCCGCTCGGCGGCCGGGGGATGCGCGGCTCGCGCATACCGCCTCCGCCGTCCCCCTCGCCGAAGTCGAACCAGACGTAGATCACGGAGTCCCGCGGCACCTCGGCGTCGGGCTGCGGGTACTGCCGTACGACGTAGTCGACGACGGCGAGATGGAAGTCGGGCCGGTCCGGAGAGTTGATGAACAGCCCGCGCGACTGGGCCGTCTCGCGCGCGTCCACGGCCATCAGGCCGACGAGCCGTGGCACGCGCACTTCAGGTGTTTTGGGCGTTATACGCACAGATGTCACCCCCAGCGGTACGGGAAGGGTAACCCCGGTCCGGTCCCGACCGGAAGCGTCAAGTGTCGTTCTGTAGCGGATGGTTACTCTGGGTTACAGGTCGAGCCGGTAGCAGTGGCCCTCCTCCTCGCGCGAGGGCGTGGTGAAGACCTCGGCGAGGTGCATGCCCAGCCGCTGGGTCACCGCGATGGACCGGGTGTTGCGGGCCAGGACCATCGCCACCACGCTCGGCACCCCGGCCGCCCGCACCCGCTCCAGGGTCGTCTCCGCGGCCGCCGTGGCATACCCCTGGCCCCAGAACTCCCGCCCCAGCCGCCAGCCGATCTCGATCTCACCCTTCGGTCCCCAGTCCTGCGGCCACGGCTGGGCGCCGGTGAAGCCGATGACCCGGTCCTCGGCGTCGAGCATCGTCCACAGGCAGAAACCGCGCTCCGCGTCGTGCCGGCGCTGGCGGGCGGTGAGTTCCTCGTAGACGGACAGCTCCGCGGCTTTCCCGCCGTGGAACTCCATGACGTCCGGGTGGGCGAAGGCCCGGTGCCAGGCCACGGCGTCCTCGTCGGTCGGGACGCGCAGCCGTACTGCGGGGAGAGCTCGGTTCACGGGGCAGCCCTTCAGCCTGGTGATCAGTGGCGCTGAATAGACTGCCCATGTCCAGTGCCGGTCGGCACGCAGATTCCGAACTTGGGGAGATCCCGCCGTGACCGAGCCCCTCTCCGAAAACACCGCCGATGTGATCGTCGTCGGCGCGGGGCCAGCCGGCTCCGCCACCGCCTACCACCTCGCCAAGTCCGGACTCGACGTACTCCTGCTGGAGAAGACCGAGTTCCCGCGCGAGAAGGTGTGCGGCGACGGACTCACCCCGCGCGCCACCAAGCAGCTCGTGGCCATGGGCATCGACATCTCCGAGGAGGCCGGCTGGCTGCGCAACAAGGGCCTGCGCATCATCGGCGGCGGGGTCCGCCTCCAGCTGGACTGGCCGGAACTCGCCTCCTTCCCGGACTACGGCCTCGTCCGAAAGCGCGACGACTTCGACGAACAGCTCGCCCACAACGCCCAGAAGGCCGGCGCCCGTCTCTACGAGCGCTGCAACGTCGGCGCCCCGATCGTCGACGAGCGCACCGGCCGGATCACCGGCGTCAACGCCAAGCTCGGCGAGGAGAAACGCGAAGTCACCTTCCACGCGCCCCTGGTGGTCGCCGCCGACGGCAACTCCACCCGCCTCTCCCTGGCGATGGGCCTGCACCGCCGCGAGGACCGCCCGATGGGCGTGGCGGTCCGGACGTACTTCACCTCGCCCCGCCACGAGGACGACTACCTGGAGTCCTGGCTGGAACTGTGGGACCGCCGTGGCGCCGAGGACCGCCTGCTACCCGGCTACGGCTGGATCTTCGGCATGGGCGACGGCACCTCGAACGTCGGCCTCGGTGTCCTCAACACCTCTGATTCCTTCAAGGAGTTGGACTGGCGCGAGGTGCTGAAGGCCTGGTGCGCGTCCATGCCCGAGGACTGGGGCTACACCCCCGAAAACATGACCGGCCCGATCCGCGGCGCCGCCCTCCCGATGGCCTTCAACCGCCAACCCCACTACACGAAGGGGTTGTTGTTGGTCGGCGACGCCGGCGGCCTGGTGAACCCGTTCAACGGCGAGGGCATCGCCTACGCCATGGAGTCCGGCCAGATCGCCGCCGACGTCATCGTCCAGGCCCACGCCCGCCCCACCCCCGCGAGCCGCGAACTCGCCCTCCAGCGCTACCCGCAGGTCCTCAAGGACACCTACGGCGGCTACTACACGCTGGGCCGCGCCTTCGTGAAGCTCATCGGCAACCCGAAGGTCATGAAGATCGCGGCCCAGCGCGGCCTGACGCACCCCTTGCTGATGAAGTTCACCCTGAAGATGCTGGCCAACCTCACCGACCCCACGGGCGGCGACGCGATGGACCGCATCATCAACGGGCTGAGCAAGGTGGCGCCGAAGGCGTGACCGTGGGTGCGATCAGCCGCTGAGCGCGGCTGTCTTGGCGGCCCGGCGGGCGAACACCTCGTCACGCCGGTCCGTCACCTGCCGCAGCGCCTCCTTGCGGTCCCGCTTGGAGAGCCGGTCCAGATACACCTGGCCGTTGACGTGGTCGGTCTCGTGGGCGAGGCAGCGGGCGAAGTACCCCGTGCCCTCGATCACCAGCGCGGTGCCGTCCTTGTCGAGCCCGCGCACCACGGCCCGGTCCGGACGCGGTACGTCCATCACGGCGCCCGGCACCGACAGGCAGCCCTCGCCCTCGTCGAGCAGCCGGCGCCCGGCCGGGTCGAGCGGGTCCAGCACCGGATTGATGATGTGTCCGACATGCCGGACACCGTCGTCGTCGGGGCAGTCGTACACGAACAGGCGCAGATCGACGCCCACTTGGTTGGCCGCGAGGCCGGCTCCGTCGGCGACGTACATGGTGAGGAACATGTCGTCGATGAGCGCGGCGAGGTCGGGCCCGAACTCGGTCACGTCCCGGCTCGGCCGATGCAGGACCTCTTCGCCGACCTCGGTGACGCGCCGCACGGAACCGCGTCCGGCCTCGGGCGCGGGCCGGGGGTAGGAGTCGACGGGGCGGCCCTGGACGAAGACACGTGGCATGAGTTGCTCTCCTCGGGTTTGGCGTCCGGCCGTCTGGTTAGCCGAACTTGAGAACCTTGAGAAGAGAGCCTTTCAGGAGAGCCGCGAACTCCGGTAGTGGGAACACCCCGTGGGTCCGGGGTACCGGAGGACACGCCGAGGGGACCGCTGCCCCCGAGGCAGCGGCCCCATGCTCACGGCGTCGTGCGCGGGTTCAGAGCACCCGCACCGCGCCGGTCGGCATGTCGTACGACAGGGGCCGCTCCACGATGCCGGTGGAGGGGTTCTGCGCGCCGACGAACATGCCGTCGCCCACGTACACCGCCACGTGATAGGCGCTGCCCGCGCTGCCCCAGTACAGGATGTCGCCGGCCTGAAGGTTGCTCAGGGACACCTGAGTACCCGCGGTCGACTGATCCTGGGAGACGCGCGGCAGGCTGACGCCGACCTGCTTGAAGGCGGCCCCGACGAGCCCGGAGCAGTCGTAGGCGCTGGGGCCGGTGGCGCCCAGGACATAGGACTTGCCGATCTGGGCCTTCACGAAGGCCACGATGGTCGCGGCCGAACCGGTCGCCGTCGACGAGCTGGTGCTCGTGGAGGCGCTCGTGGTCGCCGTAGAGGCCAGGGTGGTCCTCTCGGAGCTGCGTGAGGCCGCCTTCGCCGCAGCCTCCTTGCGAGCGGCCTCCTGAGCCTTCTTCTTGGCCTCCGCCTTCTTCTTGGCGACCGCGAGGTCCGCCTTGGCCTGCTTCGCGGCGTTTGCGGCTGCCGTGTCGCGCTCGGCCTGTAGCTGGTAGTTCGCCGCGGCCTGCTGCGTGGCCTCGGCGGACTGGGCGACCTGTGTGGACAGATCGGCGGTCAGGGTGGGCAGTTGCAGGGTCTGCGTTGTCTCGGCGGCATTGGCCGAGGCTGCACCAGCCGCCGCCATGCTGAGAACGCCACCGGCAACTCCGGCCCGCACGGCGATGTTCGTCGTCGCGCTGCGGCGGGGTTTCCGGTGGCTGCGTATGTGAGCGGTGTGGGACATGAGACCAACCGGTATCAGGGGCTCCTCCATACCTTCAAGAAACGTGTGCTGCGCCACAATTGTTCAACGGGCCCCATCAACCCCGGGTGTGTCGTTCCTTATTGACGCCGTAACGGACATTGCGGACCTGGGCGATCAGGCCCGTGATCACGGTCTTTCGTCGGTACGCCCGAATTGCCCGCGACCTACCACCTGTTGGGACAGGTGGCCAAGCCCCGTTCTCATGCGCCTCTCATGAGTGTGGCGGAGGTCACGGAACGGTTACCGGAATGCGTGCGTCCTGCGTGGGTACCGCGGACGGGTGACTTCGTGAACGCGTGCACGCGTCCACACCGTGCCGCGCGCCTCCCTCTGATGTGTGAACGGGCCTCCACTATCAAGCGGTCCCGTCCAACTCCAATTTGCATGCAAGGGAAGCCTCTTGATATTGAGATGCCGCCCTCGGCCTGCGATGACGAGCGGAAATGTCACCTCTGGTGATCAGTCGGACGCTTCACGTGCGAAGATCGCCGCTCGCCTGGCTTGATGATCCACGGTCAGGTGGTGGAGATCACAAAGCTTGTGTAATACCCCGTGTCGCAGATCACAGAGCGCCGGGCATAAGATGCGAGGCAGTTGGGCTTGTGACCTGCTTCACATGTTCTCGATCTTCGTTGGGACGAACGGGGGTTGGGCGGCGCGTGAGCCGGAAACGGACCCGATGCCATCGCCAGCAGTCAGTGCCGACTGAGAGGAGCGAGGAGCGGTGAACGCGTATGCGCCCATCCTCGTACTGGGAGCCCTCGGGGCAGGCTTTGCGATCTTCTCCGTGGTCATGGCCACGCTGATCGGTCCGAAGCGGTACAACCGGGCCAAGCTCGAAGCGTACGAGTGCGGCATCGAGCCGACCCCCACGCCGGCCGGCGGCGGGCGCTTCCCCATCAAGTACTACCTGACGGCGATGCTCTTCATCGTCTTCGACATCGAGATCGTCTTCCTCTACCCCTGGGCCGTCACCTTCGACGCCCTGGGTGTTTTCGGGCTCGTGGAGATGCTGCTCTTCGTGCTCACCGTCTTCGTCGCGTACGCGTACGTATGGCGGCGCGGCGGCCTGGAATGGGACTGAGGGGCCTTTAACTCATGGGACTCGAAGAAAAGCTGCCGAGCGGTTTCCTGCTGACCACCGTCGAGCAGGCCGCGGGCTGGGTACGCAAGGCGTCCGTCTTCCCGGCCACGTTCGGACTCGCCTGCTGCGCCATCGAGATGATGACGACCGGCGCCGGACGCTACGACCTCGCGCGCTTCGGCATGGAGGTCTTCCGCGGATCACCCCGCCAGGCGGACCTGATGATCGTCGCGGGCCGGGTCAGCCAGAAGATGGCGCCGGTCCTGCGGCAGGTCTATGACCAGATGCCGAACCCCAAGTGGGTCATCTCCATGGGCGTTTGCGCCTCGTCGGGCGGCATGTTCAACAACTACGCGATCGTGCAGGGCGTCGATCACATCGTCCCGGTCGACATCTACCTCCCGGGCTGCCCGCCACGCCCCGAGATGCTGATCGACGCGATCCTCAAGCTCCACCAGAAGATCCAGTCCTCCAAGCTCGGTGTGAACGCCGAGGAGGCGGCCCGTGAGGCGGAGGAAGCGGCGCTCAAGGCACTGCCCACCATCGAGATGAAGGGCCTGCTGCGGTGAGTGACGCGAACGGCACCAACGGAGCCGACCCGGAGCAGGATCCGGGCGCCTCCAACCTCCCCGGCCAGCGCGGCGAGGGCGAGGAGATCCGCGTCCAGCGCGGCATGTTCGGCGCCAACAACGGCGGCGACACCTCCGGTTACGGCGGCCTGGTCCGCTCGGTCCGCCTGCCGGGCGAGGCGAGCCGGCCCTACGGCGGTTGGTTCGACGAGGTCGCCGACGAGCTGGAGGGCGCCCTGGAAGAACAGGGCCTGCTGCCCGGCAACGCGATCGAGAAGACGATCGTCGACCGCGGTGAACTCACCTTCCACATCGAACGCGAGCACCTGGTCCGCGTCGCCCAGACCCTGCGCGACGACCCGGCCCTGCGCTTCGAACTCTGCACCGGCGTCAGCGCGGTCCACTACCTGCACGACAAGGGCCGCGAGCTGCACGCCGTCTACCACCTGCGCTCGATCACCCACAACCGGTTGATCCGCCTCGAAGTCAGCGCCCCGGACAGCGATCCGCACATCCCGTCCCTGGTCCCGGTCTATCCGACCAACGACTGGCACGAGCGCGAGACCTACGACTTCTTCGGCATCGTCTTCGACGGTCACCCGGCCCTGACGCGGATCATGATGCCGGACGACTGGCCGGGCCACCCGCAGCGCAAGGACTACCCCCTCGGCGGCATCGCCGTCGAGTACAAGGGCGCCCAGATCCCGGCTCCGGACCAGCGGAGGTCGTACTCGTGAGCACGCAGTCAGCATCCGCTCGGGAAACCACCGAGGGCACCGTATATACGGTCACCGGTGGTGACTGGGACGAGGTGGTCCAGTCCGCGGCCAAGGCCGACGACGAGCGCATCGTCGTCAACATGGGGCCCCAGCACCCCTCCACGCACGGTGTGCTCCGTCTGATCCTGGAGATCGACGGCGAGACGGTCACCGAGGCCCGCTGCGGCATCGGCTACCTGCACACCGGTATCGAGAAGAACCTCGAATACCGCACGTGGACGCAGGGCACCACGTTCGTGACGCGCATGGACTATCTGACGTCCTTCTTCAACGAGACCGCCTACTGTCTCGCCGTCGAGAAACTCCTCGGCGTCGAGGACCAGATCACCGAGCGGGCGAAGATCATCCGGGTACTCCTGATGGAGCTGAACCGGATGTCCTCCCACCTGGTGTGCATCGCCACCGGCGGCATGGAACTCGGCGCCACCACGATCATGATCTACGGATTCCGCGATCGTGAAATGATTCTCGACATCTACGAGCTCATCACGGGCCTGCGGATGAACCACGCGTACATCCGCCCCGGCGGACTCGCCCAGGACCTGCCGCCCGGCGCGGTGGACCAGATCCGCGAGTTCGTCAAGAAGATGAAGAAGAACCTCCCCGAGTACGACAAGCTCGCCACCGGGAACCCCATCTTCAAGGCCCGTATGCAGGACGTCGGTTACCTCGACCTGGCCGGCTGCATGGCCCTCGGTGCCACCGGCCCGATCCTTCGCTCCACGGGTCTGCCGCACGACCTGCGCAAGGCGCAGCCGTACTGCGACTACGAGACGTACGACTTCGACATCCCGACCGCGGACACCTGCGACTCCTACGGCCGCTTCCTCATCCGCCTGGAGGAGATGCGGCAGTCGCTCAGGATCGTCGAGCAGTGTCTGGACCGGCTACAGCCCGGTCCGGTCATGGTCGCCGACAAGAAGATCGCCTGGCCCGCCCAACTCGCCCTCGGGCCTGATGGGTTGGGCAACTCGCTCGACCACATCAAGCAGATCATGGGCACCTCCATGGAGGCCCTGATCCACCACTTCAAGCTGGTGACCGAAGGCTTCCGCGTCCCGCCGGGACAGGCGTACGCGGCGGTCGAGTCGCCCAAGGGCGAACTCGGGGTGCACGCCGTGTCCGACGGAGGCACCCGCCCCTACCGGGTCCACTTCAGGGACCCGTCCTTCACCAACCTTCAGGCCATGGCGGCGATGTGCGAGGGCGGCCAGGTCGCCGACGTCATCGTCGCCGTCGCGTCCATCGACCCCGTGATGGGAGGCGTCGACCGGTGACCACCAGTTCTTCGGAGCAGGGCGTCAGTCTGGGCATGCCCCAACTGCCCGCGCCCGCCTACCCGGACGACGTCCGGGCCCGACTGGAGGCCGACGGGCGGGAGATCATCGCCCGCTACCCGGACTCCCGCTCGGCCCTCCTGCCGTTGCTGCATCTCGTGCAGGCGGAGGAGGGTCATGTCACGCGCACCGGGCAGCAGTTCTGCGCGGCCCTGCTGGGCCTGACGACGGCGGAGGTCGCCGCGGTGGCGACCTTCTACTCCATGTACCGGCGCCGGCCGAGCGGTGACTACCAGGTCGGGGTCTGCACCAACACCCTGTGCGCGGTGATGGGCGGCGACGCGATCTTCGAGTCGCTCCAGGAGCACCTGGGCGTCGGCAACGGTGAGACCACCGACGACGGCAAGGTCACCCTGGAGCACATCGAGTGCAACGCGGCCTGCGACTTCGCGCCGGTGGTGATGGTCAACTGGGAGTTCTTCGACAACCAGACCCCGGCCAGCGCCCGTCGCCTCGTCGACGACCTGCGCACGGGCGCTCCGGTGGAGCCCACGCGCGGGGCGCCGATGTGCACCTTCAAGGAGACCGCGCGGATCCTCGCCGGCTTCCCCGACGAGCGGCCAGGGGCCGTCGAGGCAAGTGGCGGTGCGGGACCCGCGTCGCTGGTGGGCCTCCGCCTGGCCAGGGGAGAGACCGCACCCGCGCGCGTGGTCCATCCGCGGGGCTCCGGTGCACCGCAGGACACGTCGCCGACGACCGAGCACCTCAGTTCGCACGATGCGCCGCAGGACACGTCGGCCTCGGATCCCGCCCACCCGGCGGGGCCTGTCGCCGAGGAGGGGGAGTGATGACCTTGGCACCCGAACTGAAAGACCACAGCCCCGAGAAGCTGCTCGCACCCGTGCTGTCGGCCTTCTGGGACGAGGACAAGTCCTGGAGTCTGGACGTCTACAAAAGGCACGAGGGATACGAGGGGCTCCGCAAGGCGCTCGCCATGTCGCCGGACGACCTCATCGCGTATGTGAAGGACTCCGGTCTGCGCGGTCGCGGCGGCGCCGGCTTCCCCACCGGAATGAAATGGCAATTCATTCCCCAAGGGGATGGAAAACCGCACTATCTAGTTGTCAACGCCGACGAGTCGGAGCCGGGCACCTGTAAGGACATCCCGCTCCTTTTCGCCAACCCGCATAGCCTCATCGAGGGCATTGTCATCGCGTGTTATGCCATCAGGTCGTCGCATGCCTTCATCTATCTGCGTGGTGAAGTCGTCCCCGTTTTGCGGCGGTTGCACGAGGCCGTACGCGAGGCGTACGAGGCGGGCTACCTCGGCGAGAACATCCTGGGCAGCGGGCTCGATCTCCAGCTCACCGTGCACGCGGGTGCGGGCGCGTACATCTGCGGTGAGGAGACCGCGCTGCTCGACTCGCTCGAAGGCCGCCGTGGTCAACCGCGGCTCCGTCCCCCTTTCCCTGCGGTCGCGGGCCTCTATGCGTGCCCGACTGTTGTGAATAACGTCGAGTCGATCGCGTCAGTTCCCGCCATTCTGCAAAAAGGCAAGGAATGGTTCAGGTCGATGGGCAGCGAGAAGTCCCCGGGCTTCACGCTCTACTCGCTCAGCGGCCATGTCACCAGTCCCGGTCAGTACGAGGCGCCGCTCGGCATCACCCTCCGCCAACTGCTCGACATGAGCGGCGGGATCAGGGCCGGTCATCGCCTCAAGTTCTGGACGCCGGGCGGGTCTTCCACGCCGATGTTCACCGACGAGCACCTCGACGTCCCTCTTGATTACGAGGGAGTGGGTGCCGCGGGTTCCATGCTCGGCACCAAAGCTCTGCAATGTTTCGACGAGACGACCTGCGTCGTGCGTGCCGTCACCCGCTGGACCGAGTTCTACGCCCACGAGTCCTGCGGCAAGTGCACACCGTGCCGTGAAGGGACGTACTGGCTCGTGCAGTTGCTGCGCGACATCGAGGCCGGCAAGGGCGCCATGTCCGACCTCGACAAGCTGAACGACATCGCCGACAACATCAACGGCAAGTCCTTCTGCGCCCTCGGCGACGGTGCCGCCTCGCCGATCTTCTCCTCGCTCAAGTACTTCCGCGAGGAGTACGAGCAGCACATCACGGGCCGGGGCTGCCCCTTCGACCCGGCCAAGTCCACGGCCTGGGCCGACCGCACGGAGGTGAACGCATGACGGTGACCACGAACGCCCCCTCCGGAGGGGGTGAAGCGGCGGTCCCGCCCGAGGATCTCGTCTCGCTGACGATCGACGGTGCCGAGATCAGCGTGCCCAAGGGCACCCTGGTCATCCGCGCCGCCGAGCAACTCGGCATCGAGATCCCCAGGTTCTGCGACCATCCCCTCCTCGACCCGGTCGGCGCCTGCCGGCAGTGCATCGTCGAGGTCGAGGGCCAGCGCAAACCGATGGCGTCCTGCACGATCACGTGCACCGACGGCATGGTCGTCAAGACCCAGCTCACCTCGCCGGTCGCGGAGAAGTCCCAGCACGGTGTGATGGAGCTGCTCCTCATCAACCACCCGCTGGACTGCCCGGTCTGCGACAAGGGCGGCGAATGCCCGCTTCAGAACCAGGCGATGTCCCACGGCAACGCCGAGTCCCGCTTCGAGGGCAAGAAGCGGACCTACGAGAAGCCCGTCCCGATCTCCACCCAGGTACTGCTGGACCGCGAGCGGTGCGTGCTGTGCGCGCGCTGCACCCGGTTCTCCAACCAGGTCGCGGGCGACCCGATGATCGAGATGGTCGAGCGGGGCGCGCTCCAGCAGATCGGCACCGGTGAGGGCGACCCCTTCGAGTCGTACTTCTCCGGGAACACCATCCAGATCTGCCCGGTGGGCGCGCTCACCTCGGCGGCGTACCGATTCCGCTCGCGCCCCTTCGACCTGGTCTCCACGCCCTCGGTGTGCGAGCACTGCTCCGGTGGCTGTGCGACCCGCACCGACCACCGGCGCGGCAAGGTCATGCGGCGCCTGGCCGCCGTGGACCCCGAGGTCAACGAGGAGTGGATCTGCGACAAGGGGCGCTTCGGCTTCCGGTACGCGCAGCAGCGCGACCGGTTGCAGACGCCCCTGGTGCGCAACGCGGACGGCGTCCTGGAGCCCGCGTCCTGGCCGGAGGCCCTGGAGGCCGCCGCCCAGGGACTGTCGGCGGCGCGGGGCCGGACCGGAGTCCTGACCGGCGGCCGCCTCACCATCGAGGACGCCTACGCGTACAGCAAGTTCGCGCGCGTGGCGCTCGACACCAACGACATCGACTTCCGCGCACGCGTGCACAGCAGCGAGGAGGCCGACTTCCTGGCCGCCCGGGTCGCCGGACGCGGCCGGGACCTCGACGGCAACGGCGTCACGTACACCTCCCTGGAGAAGGCGCCCGCCGTCCTGCTGGTCGGGTTCGAGTCCGAGGAGGAGGCGCCCGGCGTCTTCCTGAGGCTGCGCAAGGCCTCGCGCAAGCACGGGCAGCGGGTGTTCTCGCTCGCTACCCACGCCACGCGCGGACTGGACAAGGCGGGCGGCATCCTGCTGCCGGCCGCTCCCGGCACCGAGACCGAGTGGCTGGACGCGCTCGCCAGCGGGTTCGGTCTGGAGGACGACGGCGCCCGCGCCTCCGAGGCGCTGCGCACCGAAGGCGCCGTGATCGTCGTCGGGGAGCGGCTGGCCGCCGTCGCCGGTGGTCTCACCGCCGCCGTACGGGCCGCGTTCGCCACCGGTGCCCGGCTGGTGTGGATTCCGCGCCGGGCCGGGGAGCGCGGGGCGATCGAGGCGGGCGCGCTGCCGTCGCTGCTCCCGGGCGGACGTCCGGCCACCGACCCACGCGCGCGTGACGAGGTCGCCGTCGCCTGGGGCGTCGCCGAACTCCCGCACCGCTACGGCCGCGACGCCGGCCAGATCGTCGAGGCCGCCGCCGGTGGTGAACTCCGGGCGCTGCTCGTCGCCGGTGTGGAGCCGGGCGACCTGTCCGACCCGGCACGCGCGCGTGCGGCACTGCACGAAGTCGGCTTCCTGGTGTCGCTCGAACTGCGGCCCAGCGAGGTCACCGAACACGCAGACGTCGTCCTCCCGGTCGCGGCGGTCGCCGAGAAGGCGGGCGCCTTCCTCAACTGGGAGGGCCGGGTCCGCTTCTTCGACGCCGCGCTCAAGCCCGACCAGATGACCCGCACCCTCGCCCCGACCGACGCGCGTGTGCTGCACATGCTGGCCGACGCCATGGACGTCCACCTGGGTCTGCCCGATCTGCGCACCACGCGCGCGGAGTTGGACCGGCTCGGGCCCTGGGACGGGCCGCGGGCCAGCGATCCGCTGGAGACCGCGGGCGTGCTGCCTCGGCCGGCCGCCGGGGAGGCCGTGCTCGCCGGGCACCGGCTGCTGCTCGACCAGGGTGCGCTCCAGGAGGGCGACGAAGCACTCGCCGGCACCCGGCACGCCGCCCACGCGCGCGTGTCGGCCGCCACGGCCGCCGAGGCGGGCGTCAAGGACGGTGACGCGCTCGCCGTGACCGGCGGCTCCGGAACCGTCGAACTCCCGCTGCGGATCACCGAGATGCCCGACCGCGTGGTCTGGCTCCCGCTGAACTCCACCGGCGGGGGCGTCGCCTCCGACACCGGGGCGCTGCCCGGCGCACTCGTCCGCATCGGCCCGGCCACGCTCGCGGGCGAGGCCCCCAAGGAGGTGGAGGCATGAGCCCGTACCCGTACCCGTACCTCGCTGCCGAAGACCTCTCCATGTTCGGCCGCGACCCCTGGTGGCTGGTCGTCGTCAAAGCGGTGTTCTGCTTCGCGTTCCTGATGATCACCGTGCTGTTCTCGATCGTCTGGGAACGCAAGGTCGTCGCCTGGATGCAGCTGCGCATCGGCCCCAACCGGCACGGCCCCTGGGGCATGCTCCAGTCGCTCGCCGACGGCGTGAAGCTGATGCTCAAGGAAGACCTGATCGTCAAGCGCGCGGACAAGCTGATCTACGTCCTCGCGCCGATCATCGCGGCCATCCCGGCCTTCATGGCGATCGCGGTGATCCCCTTCGGGCCCGCCGACAACGAGGTCTCGATCTTCGGCCAGCGCACCACGATGCAGCTCACCGACCTGCCGATCGCGATGCTCTACATCCTCGCGGTCGCCTCGGTCGGCATCTACGGCATCGTCCTGGCGGGCTGGAGCTCCGGCTCCACCTACCCGCTGCTGGGCGGTCTGCGCTCCTGCGCGCAGATGATCTCCTACGAGATCGCGATGGGCGCCGCGTTCGCCTCGGTGTTCCTCTACTCCGGGTCGATGTCGACCTCGACGATCGTTGAACAACAGCACGACCGCTGGTACATCGTCCTGCTGCCGGTCTCCTTCATCATCTACATCATCACGATGGTCGGCGAGACCAACCGCGCTCCCTTCGACATGCCGGAGTCCGAGGGCGACCTGGTCGGCGGCTTCAACACCGAGTACTCGTCGATCAAGTTCGCGCTCTTCATGCTCGCCGAGTACGTGAACATGGTGACGGTCTCCGCGGTGTCGACCACGCTCTTCCTGGGCGGCTGGCGGGCCCCGTGGCCGATCAGCTCCTTCTGGGAGGGCGCGAACCACGGCTGGTGGCCGATGCTCTGGTTCGTCATCAAGGTCCAGCTGCTGCTGTTCTTCTTCATCTGGCTCCGCGGCACGCTCCCGCGCGTGCGCTACGACCAGTTGATGAAGCTCGGCTGGAAGGTCCTCATCCCGGTCTCCGTGGTCTGGCTGATGCTCGTCGCGACCGTACGGACCCTGAAGAACGAGAACTACGACTTCGCCGACATCGCCCTCTACATCGGCGGTGGTGTGCTCGTCCTGCTGTTGCTGTCCTTCATCGCGGACATGTTCCGCCAGAAGGCCAAGGACGACGCGCGACTGGCCGAGGAACCCGCCGGGTTCGACGCGATGGCGGGCGGATTCCCCGTACCGCCGCTGCCGGGACAGGAGTTGCCACCGGTGCCTCGACGCCCCTCGCGCCGCGAGCGGGAGTTGATTGTCAGTGGTGGGTCGGACACTGGCAGTGACGGATCTCTGGATGGAAAGGAGGCGTCCGATGGCTGAGGAGCCAGAGGAGACCGGGCAGACGAAGCCTGGCTTCCAGAACCCCGTGGCCGGCTTCGGCGTGACCTTCAAGGCCATGTTCAAGAAGCGGCTGACCGAGCAGTACCCGGAGCAGGAGAAGACCACAGCCCCCCGGTTCCACGGACGGCACCAGCTCAACCGCCATCCGGACGGCCTGGAGAAGTGCGTCGGCTGCGAGTTGTGCGCCTGGGCCTGCCCCGCCGACGCCATCTATGTGGAGGGCGCCGACAACACCGACGAGGAGCGCTACTCGCCGGGCGAGCGGTACGGGCGCGTCTACCAGATCAACTACGCCCGCTGCATCCTGTGCGGCCTGTGCATCGAGGCGTGCCCCACGCGCGCGTTGACGATGACCAACGAGTTCGAGCTGGCCGACACCAGCCGCGCGAACCTCATCTACACCAAGGAACAGCTGCTGGCGGGCCTCGACGACACCATGGTCGACAGCCCGCACGCCATCTACCCGGGGATGGACGAACAGGACTACTACCGGGGCCTGGTGACGGAGGCCGCGCCCGGCACGGTGCCCCAAGTCGCCGTCTCCAAGGGCGAGAAGCCCGAGGAAGAGGAGGTGGAGGCATGAGCGCGCAGTTCGCCGCCGCCTACTCCACCTCCACCGGCGAGGCCTTCCAGTTCTGGGTCCTCGGCACGGTCGCGGTGATCGGCGCCCTGTCCACCGTCCTCATGAGGAGGGCGGTGCACAGCGCCCTCTCGCTCGCCGGGACCATGATCATCCTGGCGGTGTTCTACCTCGCCAACGGCGCCTACTTCCTGGGCATCGTGCAGATCGTCGTCTACACGGGCGCGATCATGATGCTGTTCCTCTTCGTGGTGATGCTGGTCGGCGTCACGGCCGCGGACTCCCTGACGGAGACCATCAAGGGCCAGCGCTGGCTGGCCCTTCTCTGCGGGCTCGGCTTCGGCATCCTGCTGTTCGCGGGCATCGGCAACGCCTCGCTCACGCAGTTCGACGGCCTGGGCACGGCCAACGCGAACGGCAACGTGGAGGGCCTCGCCGCCCTCATCTTCACGAAGTACGTGTTCGCCTTCGAGATCACGGGCGCCCTGCTGATCACGGCCGCCGTCGGCGCCATGGTGCTCACGCACCGCGAGCGCACCGAGCGGCCCAAGACCCAGCGCGAGCTGTCCGAGCAGCGCGTCCGCGAGGGCAAGCACCTCCCGCCGCTCCCGGCCCCCGGTGTCTACGCCCGGCACAACGCGGTGGACGTCCAGGGCCTGCTGCCCGACGGCACCCCGTCCGAGCTCACGGTCAGCAAGACGCTCCGTGACCGCGGTCAGATCCGCGACGTGTCCAGCGAGGCGCTGAACGACCTGCGGGCCCTGGAGCAGCGCGCCGAGGAGCGCCTGGAGCGCACCGAGATCGCGCCGGCGAACCTCAAGCGGACCGAGGAGGCGTCGAAGTGAACCCCGTCAACTACCTCTATCTCTCCGCCCTGTTGTTCACGATCGGCGCGACCGGCGTGCTGATCAGGCGGAACGCGATCGTCGTCTTCATGTGCATCGAGCTGATGCTCAACGCCTGCAACCTCGCGTTCGTCACCTTCTCCCGGATGCACGGCAACCTCGACGGTCAGGTCATCGCCTTCTTCACGATGGTCGTCGCCGCCGCGGAGGTCGTGGTCGGGCTCGCGATCATCGTGTCGCTGTTCCGTTCCCGCCACTCGGCCTCGGTCGACGACGCCAGCCTGATGAAGCTCTGAGGGGTCGCTGAATCGTGGAGAACCTGATTGCGCTGCTGGTAGCGGCGCCTCTGCTCGGAGCGGTCGTCCTGCTGTGCGGCGGCCGACGGCTCGATGCCGTCGGCCACTGGATCGGCACGATCCTGTCGTCCGCCTCCTTCGTGATCGGTGTCGTCCTCTTCACCGACCTGCTGGGGAAGAACGCCGAGCACCGGACGCTCATGCAGCACCTGTGGACCTGGGTCCCCGTCGAGGGCTTCCAGGCGGACGTCACCTTCCGCCTCGACCAGTTGTCGATGACCTTCGTCCTGCTGATCACCGGTGTCGGCTCGCTGATCCACCTGTACTCGGTCGGGTACATGGAGCACGACGAGCGCCGGCGCCGCTTCTTCGGCTATCTGAACCTGTTCCTCGCGGCGATGCTGATCCTCGTCCTCGCCGACAACTACCTTCTGCTGTACGTCGGTTGGGAAGGCGTCGGTCTCGCCTCCTACCTGCTGATCGGCTTCTGGCAGCACAAGCCCAGCGCGGCCACCGCCGCCAAGAAGGCCTTCCTGGTCAACCGGGTCGGCGACATGGGCCTGTCGATCGCCATCATGCTGATGTTCACGACGTTCGGGACCTTCGCCTTCGGCCCGGTCCTCAGCCACGTCGGTGACGCCTCCGAGGGCAAGCTCACGGGCATCGCCCTGATGCTGCTGCTCGCCGCCTGCGGCAAGTCCGCCCAGGTGCCGCTGCAGTCCTGGCTCGGCGACGCCATGGAGGGCCCGACCCCGGTCTCGGCCCTCATCCACGCGGCGACCATGGTGACCGCGGGCGTGTACCTGATCGTCCGCTCCGGAGCGATCTTCAACGCCGCACCGGACGCACAGCTCGTCGTCACCGTCGTCGGAGCCGTCACGCTCCTGTTCGGTGCGATCGTCGGTTGCGCGAAGGACGACATCAAGAAGGCCCTCGCAGGCTCGACCATGTCGCAGATCGGCTACATGGTGCTCGCCGCGGGACTCGGCCCCATCGGCTACGTCTTCGCGATCATGCACCTGGTGACGCACGGCTTCTTCAAGGCCGGGCTGTTCCTCGGCGCCGGTTCGGTCATGCACGGCATGAACGACGAGGTCGACATGAGGAAGTACGGCGGCCTCAGGAAGTACATGCCGGTCACCTTCATCACCTTCGGCCTCGGCTACCTCGCCATCATCGGCTTCCCGGGCCTGTCCGGCTTCTTCTCCAAGGACAAGATCATCGAGGCCGCCTTCGCGAAGGGCGGCACCGAGGGCTGGATCCTCGGCGGCGCGGCCCTGCTGGGCGCGGCCATCACGGCGTTCTACATGACGCGCGTGATGCTGATGACGTTCTTCGGCGAGAAGCGCTGGCAGCCCGACGAGAACGGCAACGAGCCGCACCCGCACGAGTCCCCGAAGACGATGACGATCCCGATGATCGTGCTGGCCTTCGGATCGGTCTTCGCCGGCGGCATCTTCGGCATCGGCGACCGCTTCCTGCACTGGCTGGAGCCCATCACCGGCCACGAGGAGGGCAACTCCCCGGTCAGCGCCCTGACGGTCACCCTGGCCACCATGGTCGTCCTGGTCATCGGCGTCGGGATCGCCTGGGCGCAGTACGGGCGCAAGCCGGTCCCGGCCGTCGCCCCGCGCGGGTCGCTGCTCACCCGGGCCGCCCGCCGCGACCTCCTCCAGGACGACTTCAACCACGTCGTCCTGGTGCGCGGCGGCGAGCACCTCACCCGCTCCCTGGTCTACGTCGACCACACCCTGGTCGACGGCGTCGTCAACGGCACGGCGGCCTCCATGGGCGGCCTCTCCGGAAGGCTGCGCAAGCTGCAGAACGGCTACGCGCGGTCGTACGCGGTCTCGATGTTCGGCGGTGCGGCCATCCTCGTCGCCGCGACCCTGCTGATGAGGGCGGTCTGATACCGATGTCCTTTCCCCTCCTGACAGCGACGGCGGCGCTCCCGGCCCTCGGGGCGGTGGCCACGGCCGCCGTCCCGGCCGCCCGGCGCACCGCCGCGAAATGGCTGGCGCTGATCGTCTCGCTGGCGACGCTCGCGCTGGGCATCACGATCCTGGTGCGCTTCGACCCGGGCGGCGACCGCTACCAACTCACCGAGTCCCACGCCTGGATCGCCGACTTCGGGGTCCGCTACGAGCTGGGTGTGGACGGCATCGCGGTCGCGCTCATCGGGCTCACGGCGCTGCTGATTCCGTTCATCATCCTCGCGGGCTGGCACGACGCCGACCCCCTGGAGACGGGCAACAAGCGCTGGCGGCCCACCCAGGGCTTCTTCGCTCTCATCCTTGCGGTGGAGGCGATGGTGATCATCTCCTTCGAGGCCACCGACGTCTTCCTCTTCTACATCTTCTTCGAAGCCATGCTGATCCCGATGTACTTCCTCATCGGCGGCTTCGGGGACAGCGCGCACGAGCACGGCGACGAGGCGGCGGCCACCCAACGGTCGTACGCCGCCGTCAAGTTCCTGCTCTACAACCTGGTCGGCGGGCTCATCATGCTGGCGGCTGTGATCGGCCTCTACGTAGTGGCCGGGAACTTCTCGCTCGCGGAGATCGCGCAGGCGCGGGCCAACGGCACGCTGCACATGGCGACCAACACCGAACGCTGGCTGTTCCTCGGCTTCTTCTTCGCCTTCGCGGTGAAGGCACCCCTGTGGCCGCTGCACACCTGGCTGCCCAACGCGATGGGCGAGGCGACGACGCCGGTCGCCGTACTGATCACGGCAGTTGTCGACAAGGTCGGCACCTTCGCGATGCTCCGCTTCTGCCTCCAGCTGTTCCCGAACGCGAGCAAGTGGGCCACGCCCGTGATCCTCGTCCTCGCGGTGATCAGCATCATCTACGGTGCGCTGCTCGCGGTCGGACAGCGGGACATCAAGCGGCTGGTGGCGTACGCGTCGATCTCGCACTTCGGGTTCATCGTGCTGGGCATTTTCGCGATGACCAGCCAGGGCCAGTCCGGCGCGACGCTCTACATGGTCAACCACGGTATTTCCACGGCCGCGTTGATGCTCGTCGCCGGATTCCTGATCTCGCGGCGCGGCTCGCGTCTGATCGCCGACTACGGAGGGGTGCAGAAAGTCGCCCCGGTGCTCGCGGGCACCTTCCTGATCGGCGGTCTGGCCACGCTGTCGCTGCCGGGACTCGCGCCCTTCGTGAGCGAGTTCCTGGTCCTGGTCGGCACGTTCTCGCGCTACCCGGCGATCGGGATCATCGCGACCTTCGGCATCGTCCTCGCCGCGCTGTACACCCTCGTCCTCTACCAGCGGACGATGACCGGCCCGGTGAAGCCCGAGGTCGCCTCGATGCCGGACCTGCGCCCGCGTGAACTCCTGGTCGTCGCCCCGCTGATCGTGCTCTTGATCTTCCTGGGCGTCTACCCGAAGCCCGTCACGGACATCGTTAACCCGTCGGTCAAGCAGACCTTGTCCGACGTGCACAAGAAGGATCCCAAGCCCTCGGTGGAGGCGGCCAAGTGAGCGCAACAGCCGTCCACAGCCTGTGGACAACGGCGGCAACCGCGGCCGACCCGATCTCGAAGATCGACGCGCCGAAGATCGAGTACGGGCAATTGTCGCCCACCTTGATCATCCTCGGCGCGGCCCTCATCGGGGTGCTGGTCGAGGCGTTCGTCCCGCGCAAGTCCCGTTACTACGCCCAGGTGTTCGTGTCCGCCGTAGCGCTCTGTGCCGCCTTCGCGGCGGTCGTGGCGCTCGCGGCGGACGGCTACGGCACCACCAAGGCGCACATCGCGGCGATGGGCGCGATCGCGGTCGACGGACCGGCCCTGTTCCTTCAGGGCGTGATCCTGCTGTCCGGACTGGTCGGCCTGTTCACCTTCGCGGAACGCCGACTCGACCCCGAGGCGCACGGCAACCGCGTCGACTCCTTCGCCGCACAGGGCGCGTCCGTGCCCGGCAGCGACAGCGAGAAGGCGGCGGTCAAGGCCGGGTTCACCACCACGGAGGTCTTCCCGCTCCTGCTCTTCGCGGTCGCCGGCATGCTCGTCTTCCCGTCGGCCAACGACCTGTTGACCCTGTTCGTCGCCCTGGAAGTCTTCTCGCTCCCGCTCTACCTCCTGTGCGCACTGGCCCGCCGCAAGCGGCTCCTGTCGCAGGAGGCCGCGGTCAAGTACTTCCTCCTGGGTGCCTTCGCCTCCGCGTTCACCCTGTTCGGCATCGCGCTGCTCTACGGCTACGCGGGCTCGATGTCGTACTCCACGATCGCGCAGGTCGTCGACGGCTCCATCACCAACATCAACCCGGCCCTCGCCGACACCATGGGCAACGACGCGCTGCTCCTCATCGGCGGCGCGATGATCGTCATGGGGCTGCTCTTCAAGGTGGGCGCGGTCCCGTTCCACATGTGGACGCCCGACGTCTACCAGGGCGCGCCGACCCCGGTCACCGGCTTCATGGCGGCCGCGACCAAGGTGGCCGCCTTCGGAGCGCTGCTCCGGCTGCTCTACGTCGTGCTGCCGGGCCTGCGCTGGGACTGGCGGCCCGTCATGTGGGGCGTGGCCATCATCACGATGCTGGGCGGCGCGATCGTCGCGATCACCCAGACCGACATCAAGCGGCTGCTGGCGTACTCGTCGATCGCGCACGCGGGATTCATCCTCGCGGGTGTCATCGCGACCACCCGGGACGGCGTCTCGTCCGTCCTCTTCTACCTGGGTGCCTACTCGTTCGTGACGATCGGCGCGTTCGCGGTCGTCACCCTCGTACGGGACGCCGGCGGCGAGGCGACGCACCTGTCGAAGTGGGCGGGGCTCGGGCGGAGGTCGCCGTTGGTCGCGGCCGTGTTCGCGGTGTTCCTGCTGTCCTTCGCGGGCATTCCGCTGACGGCCGGTTTCGCCGGGAAGTTCGCCGTGTTCAAGGCGGCGGCGGCCGGCGGCGCGGCCCCGCTGGTCGTGGTCGGTGTGCTCTCCTCGGCGATCGCGGCGTTCTTCTACATCCGCGTGATCGTGCTCATGTTCTTCAGCGAGCCGAGGCCCGACGGTCCCACCGTCGCGGTCCCGTCCCCGCTGACCATGGCGACGATCGGGGTGGCCGTGGCGGCCACGCTCGTCCTCGGTGTGGCCCCGCAGTACTTCCTGCACCTGGCCAACCAGGCCGGGGTGTTCGTGCGCTGAGCACAGGCCGATGAGCCCATGCGCAAGGCCCCGGTTCCCTTCGAGGGAGCCGGGGCCTTCGCGTAGGTGCGGTCAGGCCGTCGGGCAGACGACGTCGGGGTTCCACGCGGCGAACACGCCCGCCGAGTTGGGCTTGTAGAGCCAGGCGTGCAGGGTGAAGTAGCCGGGCAGCTGGTCCTTCTGGAAGGTCTGCCCGAACAGCGTCGGCGCGGCCTGGCCCGAGTCCTTCACGACCCACTCCACCGCGACCAGCTTGCGCGGGTCGCCGCCGGACGTGCCCGTGTACTCGTTCGTGAACCCGTCCGCGTACACGAGGGCCGCCGGCTTCTGCGGATCGACCGAGCCGATGTTCGCCGGGTTGACGTAGTGGTAGCCCATGCCGCCCTCGGCCGGGTCGGCGACGCAGGTGTCGGTGCGGGCGTATCCGCCGCTCGCCGCGAGCCCCTCGTACCCGTACTTGGCGGTGGCCCGGGTCGTCCTGCTCAGCTCGGTCCACACGGACGGGTCGGGGTCGGGCGCCGCGTGGGCCGGGGCGGCGGTCAGTGCGAAGGCCGCGGCCGTCGCCACCGTGATCGCGGTCGTGACGGCGCTCCGCAGGGACCGAGGGGACCGGGAGAACCGTGAGGACCGAGGGGACATGGCGGGGCTCCTTGGACTTTCGGGAGGCGTCCGCACGCACGGCGCGCCGTCCGTTCGGGGCGTGGCGGGCCTCCGCGGTCCCGCCCGAGCAGCATGTTCCGGCCGTGTCCGTCGCGCCATGTGACGGGAGCCAATCGAATGACCACATTCGGTCACCGCCACCAGCCTGTGGATAACTCCGACGCTGTCAGCGCGGAGCCCTATCGTGGACGCAGTGGTCGAGGGACGACGTACGGGGGACGAGCGATGCACGGGATGGGCGGGACGGTTGTGACGACCGAAGTACGGACGCCGGCGGCACAGGGCGAGAGCGAGGCGCTGGCCACGCTCCACCGCGTCTTCGGCTACGACAGCTTCCGCGGCGAGCAGGAAGAGGTCATCGAGCATGTGGTGGCGGGCGGAGACGCCGTCGTCCTCATGCCGACCGGCGGCGGCAAGTCGTTGTGCTACCAGATTCCGTCCCTGGTCAGACCCGGTACGGGAGTTGTCGTCTCGCCGCTGATCGCGCTGATGCAGGACCAGGTGGACGCGCTGCGGGCGCTCGGGGTGCGCGCCGGGTTCATGAACTCGACGCAGGACTTCGACGAGCGGCGTGTGGTCGAGGCGGAGTTCCTGGCGGGCGAGCTGGACCTGATCTATCTCGCGCCCGAGCGGCTGCGGCTCGACAACACGCTGGACCTGCTGTCGCGCGGCAAGATCTCGGTGTTCGCGATCGACGAGGCGCACTGTGTGTCGTCCTGGGGTCACGACTTCCGCCCCGACTATCTGTCCCTCTCGGTGCTCGGCGAGCGGTGGCCGGACGTCCCGCGGATCGCGCTCACGGCGACGGCCACGGACGCGACGCACAAGGAGATCACCCAGCGGCTGAACATGCCGAGCGCCCGGCACTTCGTGGCGAGCTTCGACCGGCCCAACATCCAGTACCGGATCGTGCCGAAGGCCGACCCCAAGAAGCAGCTGCTGAGCTTCCTGCGGGAGGAGCACGCGGGCGACGCGGGCATCGTGTACTGCCTGTCGCGCAAGTCCGTGGACACGACGGCGGAGTTCCTGTCGCGCAACGGCATCGAGGCGGTGCCGTACCACGCGGGCCTGGACTCGGGCACGCGCGCGGCACACCAGTCCCGGTTCCTGCGCGAGGACGGCCTGATCGTCGTCGCGACCATCGCCTTCGGCATGGGCATCGACAAGCCGGACGTACGGTTCGTCGCCCACCTCGACCTGCCCAAGTCGGTGGAGGGCTACTACCAGGAGACGGGTCGTGCCGGGCGTGACGGATCGCCCTCCACGGCGTGGATGGCGTACGGCCTGAACGACGTCATACAACAGCGCAAGATGATCCAGTCCAGCGAGGGCGACGAGGCGTTCCGCCGCCGGGCCGCCTCTCACCTGGAGGCGATGCTCGCGCTGTGCGAGACCGCGCAGTGCCGGCGTGGCCAACTGCTCGCCTACTTCGGGCAGGACCCGGACGCGGCGGGCTGCGGCAACTGCGACACCTGCCTCACCCCGCCCGAGACCTGGGACGGCACGGTCGCCGCGCAGAAGGTGCTGTCGACGGTGGTGCGGCTCCAGCGGGAGCGGGGCCAGAAGTTCGGAGCCCTGCAGATCGTCGACATCCTCATGGGGCGCCGGTCGGCCAAGGTGATCCAGTTCGACCACGACCAGCTGTCCGTGTTCGGCATCGGCGAGGATCTGGCCGAGGGTGAATGGCGGGGCGTCGTACGGCAGTTGCTGGCACAGGGGCTGCTCGCGGTCGAGGGGGAGTACGGCACGCTGGTGCTCACCGAGGCGAGCGGCACGGTGCTGCGGCGCGAGCGCGAGGTGCCGCTCCGCAAGGAACCGAAGAAGCCTGCGGGCTCCTCGCGGTCGGGGTCCTCGTCCTCGGGCCGGGGCGAGCGCAAGGCCAAGGCCGCGGCGGTGGAGTTGCCCGAGGCGTTGCAGCCCGCCTTCGAAGCGCTGCGGGCCTGGCGTGCGGAGCAGGCGCGTGAGCAAGGGGTTCCGGCGTACGTCATCTTCCACGACGCCACGCTCCGGGAGATCACGACGATCTGGCCGACGTCGGTGGCGCAGCTCGGCGAGATCAGCGGCGTCGGCGAGAAGAAGCTGGCGACGTACGGGGAGGGCGTGATCGGGGTGCTGGCGGGGCTGGGTGAGGCTCCGGCCGTGGCTCCGGCTCCGGCTCCGGCTGCGGTGGAAGCGCCGGCGCCGGCCTCTGCACCGGCACCTGCGCGGGCAAAGGCGCCGGCAACCGCGTCGGGTCGGGCGGCGAAGGATGTTGACCCGGGTGCGGATTACTGGCCGGAGATGGATGAGGAGCCGGAGCCCGAGGACTGGATGTAGGGGGCGGGACTGGGGTGTTGGGGCCCGGACAGGGGCGTGGGTAGTCCCCGGTAGGGTCCTCGGCCCAGGGCGGTCAGGCTGGGGGCGTCAGCGCAGGGCCGTGAGCCCAGGCTCCTCGGGCCAGGCTCCTCGGATCAGGCCCCGCAGCGCCGGGGCCGTAGCTCAGTGCGTTCGGGTGGGTGCTGTCGGGCCGTCCCGTTGGGCGAGTGCGTCGGGTGGGAGCGCCGGCCCGCTGCCGTGAGGCCGGGGCTGCCTGCCGTTGCCGTCAGTCGCTGAGGTCGGGCCGTTGTCGTCAGGTCGGCGGTGCCGGCCGTTGCCGCCGGACACCGCTGTCGGGTCGCTGCCGTCTGCCCTGTGCCGTCGGCCGACTGCGGTCAGCCACGCCGATCGTTGCCCCGGGGCCACCTACCCAGTGCCGCCGGCCCGGGTGCGCCGCCGCAGGACCGTGAGCCCAGGTTCTCGGGCCCGGGGTGCAGGGAGCCCGCTACGGCCGGCGGCCCCAGGGCTGTGGGCGTTTGGCGCTCGGCCCAGGACCGTGAGCCCGGGTTCCTCAGCCCAAGGCCGTAAGTCCCGGTGCGAAGACGATCAGCAGGGGCAGCAGCGGGACCAGGGTCGCCACCGTCGTCGTCAGGGCGCGGTGACGGCGGCCCAGCCTCGGGTGGGGGTCCAGGAGGCGGTTGACGCGTTCGCCGAGGAGGCGGTGGCTGGAGGCGCAGGAGAGGACGCCTCGGTGGTTGTTGAGCTCGATCAGGGCCAACGCCGTTGTCAGGTGGCCGCATTGGCGGGAGGCCGTGTCGTCGGCGGCCAACTCGACCAGGCGGTGGGTCTGGTCGCAGAAGTGGGCGAACAGGGGGACGTGCGGGAAGCCCGAGGCCAGTGCGGTCGAGAGGTGCAGGAGCCAGTCGTGGTGGGCGCGGGCGTGGCCGCGTTCGTGGGTGAGGACCGCGTCGAGCTGGTGACCGGTGAGGCGGTGCAACGCGCCTGTGGTGACCACGAGTTGGGGCGGGTGGCCGGGCATCCACCAGGCGTCCGGGTACTCGTCCTCCAGGACGAGCAAGGGGCCGCGCGCCGGGGGCAGGCCCGCCGGTAGGTCGGGGGCGCGTTCGCGGAGGTGGGCGCGGGCCTGGCCTCTGCGACGGCGGGCCTCGGCGAGTTCGCGGGCCAGCATCGCGGTGGTCCAGGCGGCGCCGCAGGCCAGTGACAGCGTGAGGGCGACCGCCCAGACGGGGGCGGCGGAGAGGTCGTAGGCCGCAGTGACGGCCGGGGGAGCGGGGGCGAAGACATGGTCACGGACGGTGTGGAAGACGGCGGCGGCGCCCAGGACGAGGGCGGCCAGGCAGCACAGCAGGACCGTGGCGACCAGGCACTGCCACACCCACAGGCCGATCACGGGTTCCCGTTCGGGCCACAGCGCCCGGGTCAGCGCGCGCGGAGCCGGTACGGCGGCCGAGAGGGCGACGACGCTCAGCAGGAGCAGGCAGACAGTCATGCCATGGGCTCCG
This sequence comes from Streptomyces sp. NBC_01288, assembly GCF_035982055.1. Taxonomy (NCBI): domain Bacteria; kingdom Bacillati; phylum Actinomycetota; class Actinomycetes; order Kitasatosporales; family Streptomycetaceae; genus Streptomyces; species Streptomyces sp. NBC_01288. The sequence continues at coordinate 4,361,030 of NZ_CP108427.1, read as the reverse complement.
GATCCTGGTCAGCGGAACGAACAGAAGGAACGGGAGGAACGCAACGAACAGCAGGCGCGGGTGCGGCTGTACCCGAGGGCGGGGACACGACGTGTGTGCCGCCCGCCGTCAGTATGACTGCACGGGCGGCTGGAGTCAGGTGTACAGGGACCACCGGACTCATCACACCCACCGGCCCCCGCGCCGCAGGCCCCGCCGGCCGCGCCACCCCTCGCGTCTCAGCTCCGCGCCACGATCCGCCCGGTGACCTCGCCCAGACCCACCCGTGTGCCGTCCGCGCCCGGCGCCCACGCCGACAGGGTCACGACATCCCCGTCCTCCAGGAACGTCCGCTTGCCGTCCGGGAGTTCGAGGGGGTCGCGGCCGTTCCAGGTCAGTTCCAGGAGCGAACCCCGCTCACGTTCCGTCGGGCCGCTGACCGTGCCGGAGCCGTAGAGGTCGCCGGTGCGGAGGGAGGCGCCGTTGGCCGTCATCTGGGCGAGTTGCTGGGCGGCCGTCCAGTACATGGTGGAGAACGGCGGCTCGGACACCGTGTGGCCGTTGATCGCGACGGTGATGCGGAGGTCGTAGCCGCCGGGTTCCTCGGCCGAGTCGTCCAGGTAGGGGAGGAGGTCGTGGGTGCGCTCCGGCGGGGTTGCTCGCGACTCCTCCAGCGCGTCCAGCGGGGTGATCCACGCCGACACCGACGTGGCGAAGGACTTGCCGAGGAACGGGCCGAGGGGGACGTACTCCCAGGCCTGGATGTCGCGGGCCGACCAGTCGTTGAGGAGGCACAGGCCGAAGACGTGTTCGCGGAAGTCGGCGAGCGGCACCGGCCTGCCCATCGTCGACGGCGCGCCGACCACGAAGCCGACCTCCGCCTCGATGTCCAGGCGGACCGACGGGCCGAAGACCGGCGCGGGGTCGGCCGGGGACTTGCGCTGGCCGGACGGTCGTACGACATCCGTGCCCGAGACCACGATCGTGCCGGCGCGGCCGTGGTAACCGATCGGCAGGTGCTTCCAGTTGGGGGTCAGGGAGTCGGGGGCGTCGGGGCGGAAGATGCGGCCGACGTTCCGGGCGTGGTTCTCGGAGGCGTAGAAGTCGACGTAGTCCGCGACCTCGAAGGGGAGGTGCAGGGTCACCGACGAGAGCGGGTGGAAGTACGGGGCGATCGTGTCCTGGTGGGACGGGACCGTCACCCACGCGGTCAGCGCGCGCCGGACGTCCGACCAGGCCGTGTGGCCCGCGGCGAGCAGCGGGTCGAGGGTGGGGTGCGCGAGGAGGGAGACGTACGGCGAGCCGAGTGCCTCCGCTGCCGCGCCCGCGTCGAGCACGTGGTCGCCGAGCCGGACGCCGACGGTCCGTTCGGCCGAGCCGACGGGCGAGAAGACGCCGTAGGGAAGGTTGTGCGGGCCGAAGGGGTCGCCCTCGGGAAGATCGAAGGGGGGCACGGGTGCTGCCTCACTCTCGTACGTACTCGCATGTGGCCGCGCCACACGTTACGGGTGAGTTGCGGGAACCGGCAGTGTCTAAAGAGTTCGCAATGTCCGAATAGGTCTTGTCGGAAGCGGCAATTCCGGCTTAGCGTCCTTTGGGGGACACGGACGGGGTGGGTCCGGTCCGTAGGGGGGACACGTGGGGGGACCCGTGGCCAAGCGCACCAGCAGTGTGCCTTTCGAGGCGGACCGCGAAGTGCCGGGCCTGATCGTGAAGTTCGGCCACTATCCACTGCATCACGGCGGGGTGGGTGCGATCCGGAGTCTGGGGCGCCTCGGCGTGCCGATGTATGCGATCACGGAGGACCGTTACACGCCGGCGGCCGCGTCCCGTTATCTGGAGCGCGCGTTCGTGTGGCCGACGACCGGCACGGAGGAACCCGGTCGACTGGTGGAGGGTCTGCTGCGCGTCGGGCGCCGTATCGGCCGGCCCGCCGTCCTCATCCCCACCGACGAGGAGGCCGCCGTCCTGATCGCCGAGCACCAGGACGTGCTCGGTTCCCGCTTCCTCTTCCCGCGTGTGGAACCGAAGTTGCCGCGTCGCCTCGCGAGCAAGCAGGGGCTGCACGAACTCTGTGTGGAACACGGCATCCCCAGCCCCGCGGCGGCCTTCCCGCAGTCGTACGACGACATCGTCGACTTCGCCGAGAAGGCCCGCTTCCCGATCGTGGCCAAGAACAGGGAGGCATTCGTACGGCGCTCCCGGCCGGCCGTCAACGGGACGACGAGGATCGCGACCCGCGAGGGGCTGCTCACGCTCGCCCGGGACTGGGGCGAGCACCCCGGGGTGATCCTCCAGGAGTATCTGCCGAGGGAGGACGCCGAGGACTGGATCGTGCACGCGTACTTCGACCAGGACTCGACCCCGCTCGCCATGTTCACCGGCGTGAAGGTGCGCTCCTGGCCGCCGCACGCGGGCATGACGGCAAATGCGTATGTCGTGGACAATCCGGAACTCGCGGACCTCGCCGCACGTTTCATCAAACAGATCGGCTTCACCGGAATCATCGACCTCGACCTGCGCTTCGACCGGCGCGACGGTCAGTACAAACTGCTCGACTTCAACCCCCGCATGGGCGCCCAGTTCCGGCTCTTCGAGAACGAGTCGGGGGTGGACGTGGTCCGCGCCATGCACCTCGACCTGACCGGCCGCTCCGTCCCGGAGGGGGAGCAGCGCGCCGGCCACCGGTACATCGTGGAGAACATCGACCTGCCCGCCCTCCTCGCCTACCGCCGCAGCGGCTATACGACGCCGCACGCACCGGCGCGGGCGAGCGGGACGGAGCTGGCCTGGCTCGCGGGTGACGACCTGCGGCCGTTCTTCACGATGCTGGCCCGCTTCGTGCGGCCGGGCGCGAAGCATCTGTATCAACTGTGGCGCACCAACCGGCGTGGCAGCAGCACCAGTAGCGGCAAGCAGTAACTCCAGCAGTGAGCAAGTAGCGCAAGGGGCACGCGAGTTCGAGCAGCGGCCCCAGCACGAAGTGACGAATTGACGTCCTGGGGAGGGACTTCGTGATTCAACCGGTAGCAGTCATCGGCGCCGGGCCGTTCGGCCTGTCCACCGCCGCGCATCTGCGGGCGCGTGGCATTCCGGTCCGTGTCTTCGGCGAGCCCATGGTCAGTTGGCGTGACCACATGCCCGCCGGGATGCTCCTGAAGTCGACTCCGGCCGCCTCCAGCCTCGACGCCCCGCAGCCAGGCCACAACCTCGTCGACTACTGCGACGCGGCCGGCATCCCCCGCCTGGTCACCGACGAGGACATCATCCCCGTGGAGACCTTCATCGCCTACGGCGAGTGGTTCCAGCAGAAGCTGGTGCCCGAGCTGGAGCGGGTGCGAGTCGTCTCCGTCGACCGGAAAGCGGATCGGAACGGGGACCGTGGCAAGGGCGGCGGCTTCGAACTCAAGCTGGACTCGGGGGAGTTGTTCACGGCGAGGGCGGTCGTGGTCGCGACCGGGCTGTACGGACTGGCCCACCTCCCGCCGGAGTTGGCCGCCGCGGCGGTCGACGGGCCCGCGCCCACCGGTCCCGTCTCGCACAGTTCCCAGCACCACGACCTGAGCGCGTTCAAGGGCAAGGAGCTGATCGTCGTCGGCGCCGGTCAATCCGCCCTGGAGACTGCGGTGTTGGCGGCGGAGGCGGGTGCGAACGTGCGGATCGTCTCGCGCGGGCACGGCCGGGTCGCCTTCGGCGCACCCCCGTGGAAGCAGCCGAAGCTGCGCCCCGAGTCGCCGTTCGGGCGGGCGTGGTCGCTGTGGGCGCTGAGTTACCACCCCCAGCCGTACCGCCACCTCCCCGAGCAGACCCGGCACTACCTGGTCCGCCGGGTGCTCGGGCCGCTCGGGGCGTGGTGGCTGCGCGAGCGGTTCGAGGGGAAGGTACAGGTCAGCGAGGTCGAGCGGATCGTACGGGCGGAGGCGGCAGGCGGCGCGGGCGCGGCGAACGGCGGCCCGGTGCTCACCGTCGCGACGCCGGGCGGGAGCACGCAGCAACTCACCGCCGATCACGTCATATCCGCGACGGGCTACCGGGTCGACATCGCGGCGATGGACTTCCTCGGGCACGAGCTGCGCACCCAGCTGGCGGTGAGCCGGGGCACGCCGAAACTCGGCGCCGGGTATGTGTCGTCCGTGCCGGGCGTGTACTTCACGGGGCTTCCGTCGGCGTCGTCGTACGGGCCGGTGATGCGGTTCGTGTGCGGGACGGAGTTCGCGTCGCCGAGGTTGGTGAAGCATCTGGCGGCAGCGCACGGGTAGTTGGCGACCGGGTGGTTGCGACGGGGGCTCAGCTCGTGACGGACCGGGCGACGCGGAAGCCCACGTCGTCCACCCGGAACGTCGGGTGGCTTCGGCGGCGTACGGAGGCGCGGCAGCTCCAGTGCTCGTCGAACCACCCGCCGCCGCGCAGGACGCGGTACGTGCCGTAGACCTCGGGGTCGTAGAGGTCCCAGCACCACTCCCACACGTTGCCCAGCATGTCGTGCAGGCCCCACGGGTTGGGGAGTCGGGCGCCCGGTTCGTGGGGGCGTTCGTCGGAGTTGCCGCGGTGCCAGGCGATGTCGTCGAGGGGGCCGTAGCGGGGGCCGCTCGTCCCCGCCCGGCACGCGTACTCCCACTCGGCTTCGGTGGGGAGGCGGTAGCCGTCGGTCGAGGGTCCCCGTAGGAGGGGTTCGCCTTCGGCGTCGAAGTCGTACGCCGGGGTCAACTCTTCTTGCTGGGACAGGGAGTTGCAGAAGAGGACCGCCTCCCGCCACGACACGGTCTCCACGGGGAGGTGGCCGCTGCCCTGTGCGGTGCTCGGGTGTTCGCCGGTGACCTGGGCGTACTGCTCCTGGGTGACGGGGAGGGTGCCGAGGTGGAAGGGGGCGAGGTCGACCGTCCAACTGCGTTGCGTGCGGCGGTCGGTGAGGGTGACCTGGCCGGGTGGGATCGGAGTGAGGTCGATGTGTGAGGGCGTGGCCATGCGTCAGGTCAGCTCCGTGAGCATCGGGCGTATGCGGGTGGCGAGTTCGGGGTCGGAGTGGTCGAGTTCCGCTGCCGTGGCGGTGATTGTCGCGGTGAGCGCGCGGCGGAGTTCGGGGGCCGTGAGGGAGCGGATGAGGGTGGATTCCAGTGGGGCGGTGATTTCGTCCGGGAGCAGGTGGGCGCCCTTCGAGTAGGCGGTGGGGAGGTCGAGGCGTAGGCAGGCCAGGGTGATCAGTTGGTCGCGCAGGGCGTTGATCCAGTGTGCTGCTTGCCAACTGCGGCCCCGTTCAAGGCAGATGTGGGCGTGCAGGGCGTGGTGCCAGGCGAAGCCGATCACGGTGTTGCGGTCGGGCGGGGGGAACGGCGGCTGGGCGTGCGGGGTGCCGAAGAGTGTTTGCCAGGCTGGACCCCGGGCGCCGAACTCCGTCTCCGGGGCGAAGGTGATGTCCAGCTCCACCCAGCCGGGCAGCAGGAACAGCCGGACGACGCTCGCACCCGGCACCGGCAGGTCCCAGTGGTGCCGGGTGTCGAACTCGCAGTAGATCCACGCCGTCCACCGGTTCACCGTCTCGGCGATGTCACCGTCGACCGCCAGCACGATGTCCGTGTCCGACCAGCGGTCGCCGGTGCCGGTGGCGTGCGAGCCGGTGTGGGCGAAGCCGGTGATCGAGTCGTCGGACTCGGCGCGGGCGAGGAGTCGGGCGCGGGTGCGGTCGCGTTGTTCGGGGGTGAACATGCCTCGATGATGCATTCCGAGGGGCCATGCGGGTGTGTGGGTGCGTGGCTGTTTTCCGTCGCGGAGGATGCGGTTTCGGCTGCTTCCCGTCGGATTTCCTGGTGCTTGCGTGCCAGTGCCCATCCTTGAGCCGCGGGGGACGGCGAGCGGAGGTGGGCGTGAGATGGGTTTCTCTGCGGCGGAGGAGCGGGACGGGTTCGATCCGGTGGTGTGTCTGGAGGAGCTTCTGGCGCCGTTGGGTCTTTCCACGGCTGACACCGGCGGTGAGGTGACGTTCGCGGGCCAGGACCCGATCGTGCCCGATCGGATTCGGCTGGGTGCCGCCATCGGTATCCCGATGATGGCCGCGGCGGTGGGTGCGGCGGCGCTGCACCGCATCCGGTCGGGCGTCGGACAGGACCTGCGTCTGGACCTGCGGCAGGCCATCCACCATGTCACCCCGCACGCCTTCTGGCATCCGACGCTGGCCGGTGAGCTGCCCGAGCACTCGCTGATCTTCGACAACCCGTTCCTGCTCGACAGTTACCGCACCCGGGACGGGCGGACCGTCATGGCGTCGGGTGTCTATCCGCATCTGGCGGCGAAGTGGTGCCGCTTCCTGGACGTTCCGCCGGACCGGGACAAGGTCGCCGCGGCGTTCGCGAAGTGGGACGCGTTCGAACTGGAAGAGGCGGCCAACGCTGTTGACCTGCCCCTGTGCGTGGCGCGCACCGCGCAGGAGTGGGCGGCACATCCGCAGGGTGCGCTGCTGGCTTCGCAGCCGGTCGTCGGGCTGGAGCGGATCGGCCCGGCCCCCGTGAAGAAATTCTCCGCCTCCGACCGCCCCCTGGACGGGGTCAAGGTGCTGTCGTTCACGCACGCGGTGGCGGGTCCGACCGTCGGCCGGACGATGGCGGAGCAGGGCGCCGACGTCCTGTGCGCGACCCGGGCCAACGACTACGAGCACGCCTTCATCTACACCCAGGCCAACATCGGATCGCGCAGCACGCTGCTGGACCTGAACTCGGAGAACGGCAGGCGGCTGGCCGAGGAACTGCTGGCCGAGGCCGACGTCGTGGTCAACAACCACCGCGGCGACAAGCTCGAACGGCTCGGGCTCGCCCCGGAGGAACTCGCCGAGCGCCACCCCGGCCTGGTGCAGGTGTCGGTCACCTGTTACGGCTCCCAGGGGCCGTGGTCCGCCCGCGGCGGTTTCGACATGAACGGTTCCGCCGCCTCCGGCCTCATGGCGGCAGCCGGGTCCGAGCAGGAACCGAAGCTGCCCGTCACCGGCATGATCAATGACTTCGTCACCGGCTACATGGGGGCCGTCGGCGCCACCGCCGGCCTGGTCAAACAGGCGACTGTGGGCGGGAGTTGGCATGTGACGGTGAACCTGACCCGCAACGCCATGTGGTATCTGACCCTGGGGCTGGTCGACCCGGCGCTGGCCGGCAGCGACGAGGAACACAGCCTGCGGGAGCCGAAGGCGTTCGACGCGGACACCCCGCTGGGCGCCCTGCACTTCCCCGCGCCGCAGGTCGAGTTCGGCCGGACTCCGCCCGCCTGGCCGGAGCCCGCGCTGGTGCCACGCGGTTCGAGCAGCCCCCAGTGGCGGTGAGCCCGGTGTCGCACGTCGTACGCGGGGAACTGACGGTGGACGGGCGCAGGCGCACCTACGTCGTGGTGACCGGCGGGTCCCCGTCGCCGGTGCCGCCGTCCGGACGGCCGCTGGTGGTGTTCTTCCACGGCACGGCCCAGACCGGTAACGGCATGCGCCACTTCAGCGGCGACTCCTTCGACGCACTGGCCTACCGCGCCGGAGCCGTCGTCGTGTATCCCGACGGTTACCGCCGGGACTGGAACGGCGCACGCGACATCGACACGCCCGCGCAACGGCACGGTGTCGACGACGTCGCCTTCTTTACGGCGCTGGTCGAGCAGATGGCCGTACGGCACGACGTCGACGCGGGTCGGGTCGTCACGGTCGGCTTCTCGCTGGGGGGCCAGATGGTGATGCGCCTGCTGCACGACGTACCGGAACGACTGGCCGCGGCCGCGATCATCAGCAGTACCCAGCCCGACGCCGCCCATTTCACCGCCGCACACCGCGGGCCGGACGCGAGCAGACCGGTTCCGCTGGTCCTGTTCCACGGCACCGCCGACCCGCTCGCCCCCTACCAGGGCGGCATCGTCAGCGTGCACGGCCTCTTCCCGCGCGGGCTGCACCTTTCGGCGCCCGATACGGCCGCGTACTACGCCGCCCGCAACGGCATCGCCGGGGCCCCGGTGAGCGAACCACTGCGGCAACCGGGTGGCGCGGAGGTGCCCGCCGTCACCGTGACGACCTACGGCGGGGACACCGACGCCCCGGTGGCGCTGTTCACCGTCCACGGCGGCGGGCACCAGGTGCACAACGCCGTTCGCGCACCGCTGCGGTGGCTGCTGGGTCCGGGGTGCCGCGGCCTTGTGTGCGCCGACGTGATCGCGCGGCGGTTCGCGCTGGTGCCGGGGTAGCCGGACCGGACCAAGATGGACCGCATGGACGAGAGCGGCAGCCACCGGATCGACGAGGACGACGTCGCCCTCATCGACGCCCTGCACGTCAATCCGCGTGCCAGCTTCGAACAGCTCGGCCCTGCCCTGGGCATGTCCGCGGTCACGGCCGGGCGGCGCTGGCGACGACTCACCCGGGCGGGCCTGGCCTGGATCTCCAGCGCGCCCGGCCCGGCGATGCCGCTGGCGAGCGCCGTGGTCGAGGTGGCCTGCGCACCGGGCGACGCCGCCGACGTCGCCAGGGCGCTGGCGGCCCGGCCGCAGGTCTTCAGCGTCCACCTGACCGCGGGCGGCCACGACATCTACGCCCTGGTGCTGGCCAAGGACACCGCGGCCATGGCACGTCTGCTCCTCGACGACATCGGTCGCGTCCCCGCGATACGGCAGCTCACGGTTCGCATCGCGACCCACGTGTTCAGCGGCGTGCACTGGCGCCTGGGGGCGATCGACCCCGAGGCCGTGGAAGCCCTGTCGTCCGCGGATTCCTCCGACCACGCCACGACGCGGGAGCCGAACGCATTCGACCAGGCCCTGTTCCTGGCCCTCCAGAGCGACGGACGCACGACCATCCGCGATCTGTCCCGCGACCTGGACCGGTCCGAGCGAGCGGTCACACGGCGCCTGGAGAGCCTGGTGCGCGCCGGAGTGCTCGCGTTCCGGACCGACTTCGTACGATCCGAGGGCGGCTGGCCCGCGCAGGTCGCGCTGTCCCTGCGGGTTCCCGACGAGTCGCTGCACGAGGTGGGCAGCCGGGTGGGCGCGTGGCCACAGACCCGGGTCTGCGCGGCCGTGATCGGGGCGGCCAACCTGTTCGTCACCGTGCAGCTCCACGATCTGCCGGCTCTCGAACCCCTGCTACGGCGCATCCGCGCGACCTGGCCGTCCGTCGAGGTGACAGACCGACAGGTCGTCCTACGCCCGGTCAAGTCTTGGGGCAGGCTTCTCGACACCGAAGGCCGCGCGATCGACACGGTCCCGGTCGATCCCTGGGCTTGAACACCGCGCAACGGAGGGAGAGTTGGGCGGTGGCGTCGTCGAGTACGGCGTTGTCAGTGGGGCAGGGCATGATCCGGTGGATGCGCTGCACGACGTGGACTTCGGATCGGATGTTCGTCGCCCGGCAGTGTGCGGCTGAACCACCGCTGCCGGGCGAGGAGTGGGAGACCGTGGTGGACGTGAGCATCTGTAGTACGAGTGGCCGCCTGCGGCTGTTCCAGTGGGGCGGAGGTCTGGAGAAGGACGCGGGGAACTTCGCGACGGCCGGGGCGGGTTGGTATCGCGTCCGCGTTCAGACAAGTGACGCGATGAAGGCGACGGGCCCGGCGGCGACACCCCGGTCGAAGAGCACTTCCTCAGCGTGTGGCCGGCGCCGCCCGAACCAGACACCGTGCACCGCGCGAACGACGCCTTCGCCCGCACGCACTATGACCCCGCGCGGGCTCCCGGCGAGCTATTCAGCCCTGAGTGCGACGCGGCTCTCCGAGTAGGGACGCTCGTTGAGGTGAGCGGTGACGTGATGGCCCTGGTCCGGGGGACCCTGCTGGGGAAGTGTGACAGTTTGGCAGAAAGTGTCACACTTTTCCGGGGTGGGTAGGGGTCAGGCTTCGGATGTGTACGTCACGAAGTCCGTCCAGGCGGCTGCCGTGACGGTGAACTGGGGGCCCTGGGTGTTGTGCTTGGAGTCGCGGATGTGGATGGTGGCGGGGGTGGTGGCCACTTCGACGCAGGAGTCGCCTTCGCTGCTACTGCTGTAGCTGCTCTTGAACCAGGCCAGTTCGGGCTCGCGGATCATGTTTCCCCCAGCAGTTGCTCGATGAAGGCCCTCGACTCACGCGGTGTGAGGGCCTCAGCCCGGATGATGCCATACCGCAGTTCAAGGATACGGAGCTGCCTGGGTTCGGAGACCGGCCGACCGTTTGCCACAGCCGGCGAGCGCCCTACCGCCGAGCCGTCGGCGAACTTCAGTACCTCGATGCCACCGGCCACTCCAGCGTGCTCTTCGCGGTCCATCGGCATCACCTGGAGGTCGACGTTCCTCAACTGTCCTGTATCCAGCAGATCTTCGAGTTGGCGGCGCAGTACCGCCTTGCCGCCGAGCGGACGTCGAAGCGTCCACTCCTCCAGGACGAAGCTGAGTTCAGGACCGGGGTCCCGCTTGAAGATCGCCTTGCGTGCCAGACGCGCGGCGATGTACCGCTCTACCTCGTCCTCGGTGTACGCGGGGCGCCTCATCAGAAGAAGGGTGCGTGCGTACTCCGGCGTCTGAAGCAACCCGTGGATGTTCAGGGGATCGTAGAGCTGGAGCTCGACCGCCTGCGCCTCCATCTTGGCCAGGGCTCGTACCTTCTTCGGGTACCGGACCCTCGCCACATCCTCCTTCATCGCGGAGATCAGTCCATCCGCCCTCAACACCTCCTCCGCCTTGTCCAGATACTCAGGCCGAGGAATCCGCTTCCCACCCTCGATCTTGTAGACGAGGTCTTCTCCGTACCCCACCACCACCGCGAAGTCCGGGACCCGCATCCCCGCAGCCTCGCGCCGCAGCCTCAACTGCCGCCCGACCGTCGCAAGGACCGCCAACCCCCACTCGTCGTCCGGGTCCACCTCCCAACCCGGCTCGTCCGCTTCGCCGTTGACCTGCTCCGGTTCCTTGTCCACGCTCGCCCCTCCGTCGTACGGCCGTGCCGCAACGCCCCCTACCCGTACGGTCCCTGTCGACAGCCTGGACATCACTGGACAAGCACCGGACAGTCACCGTACGGGTTGGACTAGTCACGGGTAGGCATTACGAGCGGTAACGGCCCAGCGTCCTCAACCCCGGCAGCGCCTTGTCCTGGAAGTCGAACAACGCCAGGTTCTCCCACGCGTTGCCGGACGTCGGATCCGCCGGGTCCCAGCCGTCACCGGCCCGATACGTCCACACGCCCTCCCAATAGCAGTAGCCCAGGCCCTTGTTGCCGGGAACGTTCGCCATCAGGTCCGCCACGGTCCGCAGCCACGCCGACTGGCCCGCCGGTGTCGCCGGATACCCCTCCGTCAGCTGCGACGCGTCGTACATGATGTCGTTCGTCGCGTCCTCGCTCTCCAACGTGAACGGGTACGCCGTCTCCGCGATCAGCACAGGCTTGTCGTAACGGGCCGCCAGATCCGCCAAGTTGGCCGCCGCCGCATCCGGGGTGCCGTGCCAGAACGGGTAGTACGACTGGGCGATGATGTCGAAGTCGACCCCGTCGGCCACCACGTTGTCGTACCACCAACGCGATGTGCCGTTGTCGCCGCCGGAGGCTATGTGGAGCATCGTGCGGATACGCGGGGTCGTGTCCCGGGCGGCATTCAGACCTGCCTTCAAGAACGTCGTCAGGTTGCCCCAACCCCCGCCGTCGTCACCCCAGTTCTTGCCGGTCGGCCAGAGCAGCCCGCCGTTGATCTCGTTGCCGATCTGGACCAGGTCGGCCGGGGTGCCCTGGCGGCACAACGCGCCCAGGACGTCCGCCGTGTGGTCGTAGACCGCCCTCGTCAGGCCCGCCACATCCAGGTCGGCCCAGGCCGCCGGCTTGGTCTGGTGGGCCGGGTCCGCCCACGTGTCGGAGTAGTGGAAGTCGACCCAGATGCCGATCCCCGCCCGGCGCAACCGCTTCGCCAACGGCAGGATGTGCTTCTTGTTGTTGTAACCGTCGGCCGGGTTCACCCAGACCTTGAGGCGGGCGTGGGTGACGCCCGCGTCCGCCAGGATGCGGATCGGATCGTCCCGGCGGCCGTCGGCCCGGCGGTAAATCGCCCCGTGCGCCTCGTCCTTGGGGAGGGACGAGATGTCCATCCCCCGGATCTCCAATCGCCGCCGGTCAGCGGCGACCGCGGGCACCGCGCCCAGCACCGGTACCGCGAGTGCCGCCGCTCCCGCCGCCGTAAGAACACTGCGTCTGCGCATCACGAAGTTCCCCTTCACTGAAAGAAGCAAAAGAAGTAACTGAGCCCCACCACGCGCCAGTTGGTCAGCGCGGGTCCCGGAAAACCTCCACCCCGCCCGGCGGGACCGCCGCCCGACTCCCGTCCGGCAGCACCACCTTCACCTCGCCCCCGGTGTGGTTCACCGCGAAGCGAAACGTCCCCGACTCGCCCTCCCGTACGACGAGTTCGACATCGCGGGGCAGATCGACCGGCGTGATCCCCGCGTCCGCGAGGGCGAGGTCGACGACGGCGGCCAGGTCGGCGCCCGTCAGCCGCGTCGCCAAGTACCAGGAAGCCCCCGACCCCAGCGCGTACCGGGTCAACGCGGGCCCTCCCGCCGTACGACCGTCCGCGAAGGCGGCGACCGTCTCGCACCCCTCACCCGGCACGACCACCTCGGACCACAGATCCGCCGCGTACAACGAGCCGTCCGCACCCCGCACGTTTACCGTCTCCCCGGGCAGCAACGGGTCGAACTCCTCGACCGTCAGCCCGAGTACATCCCGCAACGCCCCCGGATACGCGCCCGGATGCAGCGTGTCGTTCTCGTCGACGATCCCGGAGAAGAAGGAGACGAGCAGAGTCCCGCCCCGCGACACATACCGCTCCAGATCCGCCCCCACCCCCACCGGCGCCGCGTACAACTGCGGTACCACCAGCAGCGGATACCGCTCCGGGTCCAGGTCGGACAGCCCCGTCGGCGGCAGGAAGTCCACCGTCAAGTGCCGGTCGTACAGGGCCTCGTAGAACGAATCCAACCGTTCCCGCGCGTCCAGATCCTGACTCGGCCGCCACTCAAGGCTCTGCGCCCACCAGGAGTCCCACGACCAGACCATCGCCACGTCACCCCGGGTCCGCGTACCCCGTAGCTCCGCGAGGTCGGCGACACGCTTCCCGAGGTCGGTGACCTCACGCCAACCCCGGTTGTCCGTACCGGAGTTCGCCAGCATCGCCGTGTGGAACTTCTCCGCCCCCGACTGCGACTGCCGCCACTGGAAGAACATCGCGCCCTCGGAACCCCGGGCCACATGCCCGAGCGAGTTGCGCGCCATCTCACCGGGACGCTTCGCGGGGTTGTACGGCTGCCAGTTGACCCCGGACGTGGCGTGTTCCAGGAGCAGCCACGGGCCACCGCCCGCCACCGAGCGGGTCAAGTCCGCCGCCAGCGCCAGGTTCACGTGCGTGCGGCGGCCGTCGGTCATCAGGTAGTGGTCGTTGGTGACGAGGTCGACCTCCTTCGCCCAGGCCCAGTAGTCCACGGTCTGGCCCTGGCTCGGCGCGACCATGAAGTTGGTGGTGACGGGGACGCCGGGGGAGAGGCGGTGCAGGATGTCCCGCTCGGCGACGAAGTTGGCGCGGGCCTGGGCGTCGGCGAAGCGGTGGTAGTCGAGTTGCTGGGTGGGATTGCATACGGACGGGGTCGCCCGGGGCGGAGTGATCTCCTCCCAGTCGCCGTACTGCTGGCCCCAAAACGCCGTTCCCCAGGCGTGGTTGAGGGCATCGAGGGTGTCGTGGCGCTCGCGCAGCCAGCCCCGGAAAGCCGCCGCGCACACATCGCAGTAGCAGGCGAGGACGGGGGCGCCGTACTCGTTGTGGACGTGCCACAGGACCACGGCCGGGTGGCTGCCGTAGCGCTCGGCCAGCGCCCGCGTGATCGTGGCCGCGGCCGACCGATAGGCCGGGTTGGAGTGGCAGATCGCGCCCCGCGAGCCGAAGGCGAGGCGGACTCCCTCGCGCGTCACCGGGAGCGCGTCGGGGTGCGCGCGGTAGAACCACGCCGGCGGTACGACAGTCGGCGTGCCGAGGTTCACGGAGATCCCGGACGCGTGCAGCAGGCCCATCACCGTGTCCAGCCACTCCCAGTCGTACTCACCGGGACGCGGCTCCATCCGGGCCCAGGAGAAGACGCCGAGGGAGACCGCCGTGACCCCGGCCTCCCGCATCAGCCGTACGTCCTCCTCCCAGACCTCCTGCGGCCACTGCTCGGGGTTGTAGTCACCTCCGAAGGCGAGCGGCAGACGGTCGTGGGGGGCGGGGGACGGCATGGGTTCACTCCCGGGGATCGGAGGAGAAAGTCGGCTGTTTCTGTGATCGTGCACATGGATGGTTGCGGCGTCCATCCGTCAGCAACAAGTAGGTAACCCCACGGTTCATCCATTGACAAGGGTCCGAAACAATTCTCTACTGTGCACGGTCACAGAGCCGTGCGGAGCAGGTGGGACACCTCCGAGGCCGGCTCGCACTCAGTCAGGGGAGATGAAGATGTCGATCCACCGCCACCAGTTCAGCAGGCGCAGCATTCTTGCCGGGGCAGCAGCCGTAGGCCTCACGGGCACCCTCGCCGCCTGCGGCGGTTCCGACGACGACTCCGGCAAGAGCAGCGGGCCCGTCAAGCTCACCTACTGGGCCTGGGCGCCGAACATGGACAAGGTCGCCGCGATCTGGAACAAGAAGAACCCGGACATCACGGTCACGGTGTCCAAGCAGGCGGCCGGCAAGGACATCGTCTCCAAGCTGATCACCGCGAAGAAGGCGGGCAACGCCCCCGACCTGATCCAGGTCGAGTACCAGTCGCTGCCGACGCTGGTCTCGAACGACGTGCTCGCGGACATCTCGAAGTACGCGAAGTCCGCCAAGTCCGAGTTCGCCGAGGGACTTTGGAGCATGGTGACGCTCGGCACCGACGCGGTGTACGCGATACCGCAGGACTCCGGGCCGCTGATGTTCTTCTACCGCGAGGACCTGTTCAAGAAGCACAACCTGACCGTCCCGGCCACCTGGGACGACTTCGCCAAGACCGCCCGCGCCGCCAAGAAGGCGGTCCCGGACGCCTACTTGACGACGTTCTCCGCCAACGACCCTGGATTGTTCGCCGGGTTGGCGCAGCAGGCCGGTGCCAAGTGGTGGACCGTGGAGAGCGGCGGCAAGTGGACCGTCGGCATCGACGACGCGGCGACGAAGGAGGTCACCGACTTCTGGGGCGGCCTCGTCCAGGAGGGCGCGATCGACAACCAGCCGATGTACACGCCGGCTTGGAGCAGCGCCCTGAACAAGGGCACCCACCTCGGCTGGGTCTCCGCCGTGTGGGCGCCCGGCGTGCTGATCAGCTCGGCCCCCGACACCAAGGGCAAGTGGCGGATGGCGCCGCTGCCGCAGTGGAGCACGGGCGAGGACGTCACCGGCAGCTGGGGCGGCTCCTCCACCGGCGTCTCCACCGACTCCAAGCACGCCGAGGCCGCGGCCAAGTTCGCGACCTGGCTGAACACCGACGCGGAGGCGCTGGCCGCCCTGGTCAAGGAGGCCTCCATCTACCCGGCGGCCACCAAGGGCCAGTCCGGCTCGGTGCTGACGGCCCCCGCGTTCTTCCCGAACCAGACCGACTTCTACGACACGGCCGCGAAGATCGCCGCCACCACGGCCGCGTCCGCCTGGGGCCCGAACGTCCAGGTCGCCTACGACACCTTCAGCGACGCGTTCGGCAAGGCCACCAAGGCGAAGAAGGCGGCGCAGTTCGACACCGCGCTCGCCACCATGCAGTCGTCGACCTTCACCGACATGAAGAAGCAGGGCTTCAAGGTGACCGAGGCATGACCAGCACTCCGCTCAAGGGCGCCGACCGGTCGACGGTCGGGCCCTTGGCGGACGGCACCGCCGCCTCCGTCCGCCCCCGCCGCCTCCGTCGCCGTGGCCGCAGCGCGCCGTACTGGTTCCTCGTACCGGCCGTGCTCCTGTTCGCCGCCTTCACCGTCGTACCGATCGGGTACGCGGTGTGGCTCAGTCTCCACAAGGTCCAGGTCAAGGGCATCGGCCTCGGCAAGGGCGCCCGTCAGCAGGTCTGGAACGGCATCGGGAACTACACCGACGTCCTGCACGACTCCGAGTTCGGCCACAGCGTCCTGCGCGCCTTCGGCTACGGCCTGATCGTCATCCCCACGATGCTCGGTCTGGCGCTGGTCTTCGCGCTGATGCTGGACACCCCGCAGGCCCGCAGCGCCAAGTTCGCGCGCCTCGCGATCTTCCTGCCGTACGCCGTCCCCGGCATCATCGCCGCCCTGATGTGGGGCTTTCTGTACCTGCCGACGGTCAGCCCCTTCTACTACCTGCTGCGCGAGTTCAACCTCCCGCAGCCGGACCTGTTCGACGGCGGCAACCTGTACCTGTCCTTCGCGAACATCGCGGTATGGGGCGGCACGGGCTTCAACATGATCGTCATCTACACCGCCCTGCGCTCCATCCCGCAGGAGATCTACGAGGCCGCCCGCATCGACGGCGCGTCCGACCTGAAGATCGCCCTGCGGATCAAGATCCCGATCGTGATGCCGTCCCTCGTGCTCACGTTCTTCTTCTCGGTCATCGCCACGCTCCAGGTCTTCACCGAGCCCATGGCGCTCAGGCCGCTGACCAACGGCCTCTCCAGTTCCTGGAGTCCGCTGATGGCCATCTACGACGCCGCCTTCCTCAGGTCGGACATCTACGGCGCCTCCGCCACCGCCGTGGTGCTGGCCCTGGCGACCTTCGCGCTCTCCTTCACCCTGCTGCGCGTCTCCGACCGCTACACCCGGGAGGACCGGGCATGACCCCCCTCACCCTCACCGCCACCGACGCCCGCCCGGGCCCCGCGAAGCCGAAGCGCACCGCGTGGGTGCCGACCCTGGTGCTGGTCATCGGCTCGCTGTACTGCCTGATCCCCGTGGTCTGGGTGGTCATCGCGGCCAGCAAGGGCCGCGGCGAACTGTTCTCCACGTTCACCTTCGCCCCCGGCTCCGGCTTCCTCGACAACTTCAAGGACCTGAGCGCGTACCGCGACGGCATCTACTGGCAGTGGATGGTCAACTCCCTCTTCTACGCGGGCGGCGGCGCCCTGCTCTCCGCCGCGGTCTCGGCCGCCGGCGGCTACGCACTGGGCCGATTCGCCTTCAGGGGCCGGGAGTTCATCTTCAAGCTGATGCTGGCCGGCGTCCTCGTCCCGAGCATCGTGCTGACCGTCCCCCAGTACTTCCTCCTCTCCAAGCTGGGCCTGGCCGACTCGTACTGGTCGATGCTCCTGCCGTCGATCCTCTCGCCCTACGGCGTCTACCTCGTCCGTATCTACGCGGCCGCCTCCGTGCCCGCCGAACTCCTCGAAGCCGCCCGGATGGACGGCGCGAGCGAGTGGCGGATCTTCTCGCGGATCGCGGTGCCGATGATGATGCCGGGCCTCATCACGGTGTTCCTGTTCCAGTTCGTCGGCATCTGGAACAACTTCCTGCTGCCGTACGTGATGCTCGCGGACGACACCAAGTTCCCGCTCACACTGGGCCTTTACACCCTGCTCAACCAGGGCGCCTCACAGCCCGCGCTCTACACCCTGGTCATCATGGGCTGCTTCCTCGCGATCCTGCCGCTGATCGCGCTGTTCCTGGTGATCCAGCGCTTCTGGTCCCTGGACCTGCTGAGCGGATCGGTCAAGGCGTGAGCGCTCCGCTGGAAGGGCGGTGATGGGCCGTCGCTCGTCTGCCGCGCCGTCGTGGCTGGTCGCGCCCACGCGGCGGTAGCGGCAAATCAAACACAGCCCCGCGCCCCTTTGGGGCGCGGCCTGACCGCCGCTGGCTTTCCACGATCTGCCCGGGCGGCCCCCCACAGCCGACCGCCCCCCACCACGAACGAGGAACATGACCACCAGCTCGAACGGACGCCGCAAACCGCCCACCATCCACGACGTGGCCCGGGAGGCAGGGGTCTCACGGGGGACCGTCTCCCGGTTCCTGAACGGCGGCCACTACGTCTCACCCGCCGCCCGCACCGCGGTGGAGACGGCGATCAGGAAGACGGGCTACGTCGTCAACCGGCACGCCCGCTCCCTGAGCACCGGACGGTCGGACTCGGTGGCGTTCCTCCTCACCGAGCCGCAGGAGAAGTTCTTCGAGGACCCCAACTTCAATGTCCTGCTGCGGGGTTGCACCGAACACCTGGCCCGCCACGACATCCCGCTGCTCCTGATGCTGGCCTCGTCGAAGGACGAACGCCGCCGCCTGACCCGGTACATCACCTCGGGCCACGTGGACGGCGTCCTCCTCGTCTCCAACCACAGCGGCGACCCGGTCGCGGCCGAACTCCGGGACGCGGGAATCCCGTTGGTGGCCTGCGGCAAACCGCTCGGCGCCGCCTCCAAGTACAGCTACGTCGCCGCCGCCGACCGCGACGGCGCCCAGGAGATGGTCCGCCACCTCGTCGCCGCGGGCCGCCGCCGCATCGCCATGGTCACCGGCCCGCTCGACGCACCGGGCGGCCCCGACCGCCTGGCGGGTTACCGAGACGTCCTCACGGAGGCAGGCCTGCCCCACGACCCGAACCTCGTCGTGGAGGGCGACTACCGCCGCACAGGCGGCGAGGAAGCAGCCCGCAGACTCCTCACCCAGGCCCCCGACATAGACGCGGTCTTCGTAGCCTCCGACCTGATGGCCCTGGGAGTCGTCAACACCCTCCAGCAGTCCGGCCGTTCGGTCCCGGATGACATCGCTGTCGGAGGATTCGACGACTCGGCGGCGGCCACCTCGATCACCCCGGCCCTCACGACCATGCGTCAGCCCTACGACCGCATCAGCGCCGAAATGGTGCGGATGCTCCTCGCCCAGATCGCCGGCGAGGACACGGCGGGCGTGATTCTGCCTACGGAACTGGTGGTACGGGAGTCGGCATAACGGTCGTAATTGTCAAACCAACCGGAACACGAGTACACGCATGTGAAGGCAGCAGCCGTCCGGTTCGTGTCGAGTCGGTGGGGCGTTCCATCCGTATTCTCTGATCATGGCCGCACCCCTCGCATATGCACTGATCGCCACCGACCTGGACGGAACGCTGCTGCGTGGCGACGACACGCTCTCCGACCGGTCCCGCGCCGTACTGCGGCGGGTGGCGGAGGCCGGTGCCCGGCACCTCGTCGTCACCGGCCGGCCCGCCCCGAGGGTGCGGCCCCTCCTCGACGACCTCGGCTCCAGAGGGCTCGCGGTGTGCGGACAGGGCGCGCAGTTGTACGACGCCGGCGCGGACCGTCTGCTCTGGTCGGTCACCCTGGACCGGGAGTTGGCGGAGACCGCGCTCGGCAAGATCGAGGCGGAGGTGGGCCAGGTGTACGCGGCGGTCGACCAGGACGGCGTGGACGGCCTGACGCTGATCGAGCCCGGCTACTTGATGCCGCACCCCACGCTCCCGGCGGTACGGGTAGGCAGGCGCGACGACTTGTGGTGCGAACCCATCAGCAAGGTGCTGCTCCGTCACCCCGCCCTGGAGGACGACGAGTTGGCGTCCACGGCCCGCTCGGTGGTTGGTTCCCTGGCCTCGGTCACCATGTCGGGCCCCGGCACCGTCGAACTCCAGCCACTCGGCATCACCAAGGCAACGGGACTGGCCCTGGCCGCCCGCCACTTGGGCCTGACCCCGTCCGACACCATCGCCTTCGGCGACATGCCGAACGACATCCCGATGTTCGACTGGGCAGCCCACGGCGTGGCCATGGCCAACGCCCACCCCGAACTCAAGGCAGTGGCGGACGAGGTGACGTCCTCGAACGAGGACGACGGCATCGCGCTGGTCCTGGAGAGACTGCTCGGCTGAGCCCTGAATGGCCCCGCAGGGGCACATTCAGGGGCGCGGGGAACTGCGCGACCAGCCACGACGGCGCCGCAGCCGAACGACGACGTCCCCCTGCTGAACCGGCGGAGCTAGTACGCGCCGTACACGTTGTCGATAGACCCGTACACCGCCGCCGCGTAGTTACAAGCAGCGGTGATGTTCGCGACCGGGTCATACGGATCAAACGAAGTCCCGGCCACGTGATACGCGTTGAACGTCGGGTCGATCACCTGAAGCAACCCCTTCGACGGCGTACCGGCCACCGCGTTGGAGTCCCAGTTGTTGATCGCGTACTGGTTACCGGACGACTCACGGATCACGTTCCGGTAGATCCCGTTGTACGTACCCGGAATCCCCTTCTGCGCCATGATCGCGAGCGACTCCCGGATCCACCCGTCAAGGGTGTTGGGGTACCCGGCGAGCGTGGTCGAGGCGGTGGTCGACGTGGTGGCCGCGGACGCGGTGGTCGCACCGACGACAGGCAGCGCGAGGATCGCGACACCGGTACCGGCGACGACGACACGGCGGACGAAGCGGGCACGGCGGGACTGAGCGGTTGCAGGCATGACGAGGTTCCTCTCCGTCGCCTGCGAGGTGAGCTGTCGGGTTCGGGCTGGGAGGTGCCCGGCCAAGCCCTTGCGGACGTGACTTAACCCCAAGCCGTTCCGGTCATGACGACCGGCCCGGCGACTTACCTGGTTCCCCCGCTCCTGCCGTGCGAGAAGTTCGTGACTGGGATGCCGGGCGGCGGCAGGATTCGGCGTTCCGCTCGACAGGCCGGGAAACTATGCGAGAGCACATGTCCGGAACAAGTGGCGGAATCACACCTAACCCCTATTGACCTTGGTCTGAGGCGTATGGGGCGCTTGATCCTTTGCGCGAGCCAAGGGTCAACTGTCAAATGCCGTAAGGGAAAACGCGGGCAGACCAGGACACAGGTCACGCACAGAAACGCGTGACCCAACTCACGGGAGGATTAAGAACGGCAAATCGGGCATTCGCCCTCAACTGGCAGTTCTCGGAATCCTTTTCTCCCAAGTGCGGTGGAAGATCACTTCTTCACCCTCGGTGCAGATAACCTCATTTGATGCAAGAAAGTCCGTTTCGTCACAAGTAATCTCCGACCGGGTGCGCACGCTCGTGTCCCATCCCAGCTCCGGTCGATGCAGCCGGATCGACCACTCCGAGAGGGTGCGCGCCGACAGCGGGTCCGACTCGTCGATCGTGTACGTCTCCAACGCGTCCTCGGTGAACTCCAACCCATCCGGATACACGCGCGTGCCGCCGTACCGGGGATCCACTTCGAGCCGCCACTCACCCTTCGCGACATCCCGTACGACCAGCCGCTCGGGGCGTGGTTCGTCAAGGGTCGCCGGGTAGTTGACCCCGAGCGGCTCGGCCTCCTCCGGCTCCTCGAAGCGAATGTCGCCCGCCGACTCCTGCTCCCGCACCGGGAGTTCGAGCGCGCTCCCCTCCGGGTCCAGCGTGAACCCAACCGAGGACTCCGGCTGCGGCCAGATCCACGGCCAGTACGCCGACGACACCGCGAGCCGGATGCGGTGCCCGGGCGGGAACGCGTGCCCGATGCCGTTCAGCTCGAAGGTCACGTCCTCGGTGGTGCCCGGCGTCCACGGCACCGCCCGGTCCCGCCCGTGCCGCGCCGACAGGTTCAACACGCCCCGGGTGACGAGGGTCGAGGCACCGTCGGGGGCGACGTCGCACAGCCGGGCGATCACCTGCCCGCGCGGCACCTCGCAGGTCAGCCGCAGCCGTATCCTCGGCCGCCCCAGCACCCACGTCTCGGCCGGCACCTCGAACTCGAAGCACGCGGAGCGCGCGTCCTCGTCCCGCTGGTCCGGCGGCAGATCGGCGTCGTTCCCGAAGGGGAAGAAACGGCCCGCGTCCACACCGGTGTGCATGGGGGAGCGGACGATCACGGGCGCGCCCCGGAGGCCGTACGTCGTCGTCTTCACGTGCGGCGAGGGCCACGCGGGCTCGCCGACCCAACGGCCCGGGAGGGTGTCGTAGACCGTGGCCGGCGGGTGCGAGTCGCTGACGTAGGCCCGTAGGAGCGGGTCGGACGTGACGCCGGTGTCCTTGTCCTTGAGCCAGTGGTCCCACCAGCGGAGGGTCTCCTGGAGGAAGCCGATCGCGGGGCCGGGCGGCAGGCCGCGGTCCGGGTACTGGTGCGACCACGGGCCGATCAGGCCGCGTACGCGGTCCGGCGGGAGGTGTTCGACGAGCCGTAGGACCGTGTCGCGGTACGGGTCGTGCCAGCCGCCCACCGCGAGGACGGCCGCGTCGATCGCGCCGTAGTCCTCGCAGACGCTGCCGTGCTTCCAGTAGTCGTCGCGGATCTGGTGGGCGAGCCAGGTGTGGATGAACGGGTCGATCTGTTCCAGGCGCTTGAGCCACATGTCGCGCCAGACCAGGCCCGCGTACTCGGGGTCCGGCGGGCGGGCGACGAAGGCGAGCATGGTGGCCGCCCAGGCGTGCAGGTCGACGGCGAGGGCGGAACCTCCCATGTAGTGCACGTCGTTGTCGTAGCGGTCGTCCGTCGAGCAGACCGTGACGATCGCCTTGAGCGGCTCGGGCGCGAGGGCCGCGATCTGGAGGGAGTTGAAGCCGCCCCAGGAGATGCCGAACATGCCGACCCTGCCGGTGCACCAGGGTTGCGCGGCAAGCCAGTTGACGACCTCCACGCCGTCGGCGAGTTCCTGCGCGTCGTACTCGTCGCCGGGGGCACCCTCACTGTTGCCGTGCCCGCGCACGTCGACCCGGACGGAGGCGTAGCCGTGGCCCGCGTACCAGGGGTGGCGCTGGGCGTCCCGGGGGGCGGTCCAGTCGGTCAGGCGGTACGGGAGGTATTCGAGGAGCGCGGGGACGGGTTCGTCCGTCACCGGGCGCCACACGCGCGCGTAGAGGCGTGTTCCGTCCGCGAGGGGGATGCGGATGTCCTCGTGGGCCGTCTTGTGGGGGAAGGACGTACGGATGCGCATGAGGGGACCCCTGGGTTCAGTGGACCGGGTGCATGGTCCGGCGCAGCCACGGCGCGGCGGCCATCACCGCGAGGCCCGCGGCCACCGCGATCGCGCCGTTGACGCCGAAGTAGGCCGGCTTGGAGACGTCGTCGTAGAGCTTCACCGTCTGGGCCTGGATGCCGTTCGCGAGGGCGAGGGACAGGAACCAGAGGGACATGGTCTGGCTGGAGAAGGCGGCCGGGGCGAGCTTCGTGGTGGCCGACATGCCGGAGGTCTCCAGGAGGATGTCGCCCAGGCCCAGCAGGAAGTACGAGCCGACGATCCACCAGGCCGACATCCGGTAGGCGTCGCCGCTGTGCCCGCTGGTCGGCAGGACCATCAGCAGGAAGGAGAGGCCGCCGAGTACGACGCCGATCGCGATCTTGTTGGAGGCGTGCGGCTGGCGGCGGCCCATGCGGACCCAGAGCGCGGCGACCACGGGCGCGAGCCCGACCTCGAAGGCGCCGAGCGCGCTCGCGTACCAGCTCGCGGGGAAGTCGAAGCCCAGGATGGTCGTCTCGGCGTTCGACGCGGCCAGCAGCATCATCGTCGAATAGGCCTGGAAGAGGATGAAGTTGAAGACCGTGGAGGCCAGGAACAGCACGATGTACGGGCGCAGTCGGCCGCGTTCTTCGGGGCTCACGCGCGGACTCTTGAACATCACCGCGAAGTACACGACCGGCGCGATCACGGAGATCACCGTGAGGAGGTCGACGAAGCGGCCCATCGTGAGCCAGCCGGCGGTGGCCAGCCCGGTCGCGAGCACGGCGGCCACCAGGATGCCCACGACGATCAGCTTCACCGCGCGGCGCAGCGCGTCCGGCGCGAGCGCGAACTCGGCGGTGTTCCTGCGACCGGCCAGGTGACGGCGCCCGGCGACGTACTGGATGAGCCCGAACGTCATGCCGACCGCGGCCGCCGAGAAGCCCCAGTGCCAGCCCTCGTGGTCGCCGAGCCAGCCGGTGATCAGCGGGCCCGCGAAGGCGCCGATGTTGATCGCCATGTAGTAGAGCGCGAAACCGGCGTCACGGCGTTCGTCGTCGGTGCGGTAGAGCTTGCCGACCATGGTGGCCACGTTGGGCTTGAGCAGGCCGGTGCCGGCGCTGATCAGGCCGAGGCCCACCCAGGTCATCGTGGGCGTGGGCACCGCCATCGCGTAGTGCCCGCAGGCGATCAGGACGCCGCCCCACAGCACCGCGCGGTACGAACCGAGGATGCGGTCCGCGAGCCAGCCGCCCGCGACCGAGACGAGATAGACCAGCGTTCCGTAGGCTGCCGACACGGAGGCGGCCGTTCCGGACGACATGCCCATGCCGCCGTGCGCGACGGTATCCGCGAAGTAGAGGACGAGGATGGCCTGCATGCCGAGGAACGAGAAGCGCTCCCAGACCTCAAGCCCGGAGAGCGTGAGCAGCCCCTTGGGCTGCCCGAAGAAGGCGTGGTCGTCCTCGGGGGGCGGTTGGTCGTCGGGGTCGGCTTCCAGTGCGGTTCGAGACACCATCCACTACTTCCGCGTAAGTCGATAAATATCCGTTCTTATCAGGTGATCGAAAACATACCGGTCGTGATCCGATACCGCCCCCGCTGGACGGGGTAGGCGGCATGGGTGATCGAAAGCTGACCGGATACGCTGACTTGAGTGATGCCAGCGACCTATCGACAAACCGTGTGACCGCCCAGGGACACCAGCAGACAGGAGACCCCTCGTGACCGTCGTCGGGCCGTTCGGGCTGAGCGTGCGGGACCAGGCTCTGGAAGCCGATGTCCAGGCCGGATTGACGGCCGTCGAGGAGGGTCTGCTCGAAGCCACCAAGAGCGAGGTCCCCTTCATCACGGAGGCCGCCCAGCACCTCGTGCGCGCGGGCGGAAAGCGGTTCCGGCCGCTCCTCGTGATGCTCGCCGCGCAGTTCGGCGACCCCTACGCGCCGGGTGTCGTGCCCTCGGCCGTCGTCGTCGAGCTGACCCACCTCGCCACGCTGTACCACGACGACGTCATGGACGAGGCGACCGTACGGCGCGGGGTGGAGAGCGCCAACGTCCGCTGGGGCAACTCGGTCGCGGTCCTCACCGGCGACTTCCTCTTCGCGCGCGCGTCGCACACCCTGGCCGACCTCGGCCCCGAGGCGGTGCGGGTGCAGGCCGAGGCGTTCGAACGCCTCGTCACCGGCCAGATCCTGGAGACCGCAGGACCCTCCGACGGGCGCGACCCGGTCGAGCACTACCTCGACGTGCTCGGCGGCAAGACCGGCTCCCTGGTCGCGGTCGCCTGCCGCTTCGGCGCGATGATGTCCGGCTGCGACGACGCCATCGTGGACGTCCTCACCCAGTACGGCGAGCGGCTCGGCGTCGCCTTCCAGCTCGCCGACGACGTCCTGGACATCGCCTCCGACGGGGAGGAGTCCGGCAAGACCCCGGGCACGGACCTGCGCGAGGGCATCCCCACGCTGCCGGTGCTGCTGCTCCGCGAGCGGGCCGCCCGCCTGGGTCTCGCCGAGGACATCGCCCTGTGCGAACTGCTCGACTCCGACCTCACGGACGACGCCCGGCATGCCGAGGCCCTCTCCCGGCTCCGCGTCCACCCCGCCCTGGAGCAGGCCCGCCGCGACACCGTCCGCTACGTGGAGGACGCCCGCGCGGCTCTCGCGCCGCTCCCCGAGTGCGATGCCAAGGTCGCGCTGCTGGAGATGTGCGACGCGGTGGTGCACCGCGCGGGCTGAGGTTCTGGGCAACTGCCTTACGGAGGCGGCGTCTTCCCCCTAAGGGTTTGGGGAGGCGCCGCCTCCGTGTGTCATACCCCAGGCGTACGCGGAGTTGGCTCCCGGGTCTGACGCTTATCCCCCGGCGATTTGGTCAGATGGAGAACAGAGAAAACACCACTCCTCACCGATTCGGGTGAGAATGGCGGCTCAGGGTGGTGGGGGCCCCTCCCGGTTCGAGCGAAGCCGAGAACTGGGGGAGAGTACAGCAAGGGTTAGCCGCCGCCGACGACGGAGGTAAGGCAGACATGGCACCGTACGAAACCGACGACAGCACGGACACCGGAGAGCGCGACGAGCTCCGGGCCGGGCGGCGCAGGGCGGCGCGGTACATCGTCCCGGTCACCGTGGTGGGGGTGGCGGCCGCGACCATCGGACTGGTCCCGGCGCTCGCCGACTCCGGCGACCCGAACCTTCCCAAGGTCACCGCAGAGCAGCTCATCAACAAGATCGCCAAGTCGGACGTCCAGCAGCTGTCCGGCACGGTGAAGATCAGCACGGACCTCGGCCTGCCCGACCTCGGCGGCCTGGAGAGCAGCATGCTGTCCGGCGCCACGAAGTCAGGCGACGGCTCCTCCGCCGATCCGACGACCAAGCTCACCGAGTTGGCCACCGGCACCCACACCCTGCGCGTCGCGGCCGACGGCCCCGACAAGCAGAAGGTCTCCCTGCTGGAGAACGCGGCGGAGTACAGCCTCATCCACAACGGCAAGGACGTCTGGGGCTACGACAGCCAGACGAACGAGGTCTTCCACGGCACGACCGCCGCCGACGCCTCCAAGAGCGACGAGACCCGGGCCACGCCCAAGGGGCTCACCGACGAGGCGCTGAAGTCGGTCGACGACACGACGTCCGTCACGGTCGACGGCACCGAGCACGTTGCCGGCCGCGACGCCTACAAGCTGCTGATCAAGCCCAAGCAGTCCGGTACGACGGTCGGCGCGATCAGCATCGCGGTGGACGCGAAGACCGGCCTGCCGCTCAAGTTCACGCTCACCCCGGCGAGCGGC
This sequence comes from Streptomyces sp. NBC_01288, assembly GCF_035982055.1. NCBI lineage: Bacteria > Bacillati > Actinomycetota > Actinomycetes > Kitasatosporales > Streptomycetaceae > Streptomyces > Streptomyces sp. NBC_01288. Next base: position 4,334,468 of record NZ_CP108427.1, on the reverse strand, counting down.
GGCGCGGCCGTCGTCGACGTCGGCTTCACCCAGCTCAGCCTCAGCAAGCCGGCCGCCTCGACCTTCGACTTCAAGACGCCCAAGGGGGCGAAGGTCACCACGGAGGACAGCGCGAGCAAGGCGACTCCGGACCACTCCACCCCGTTCGGCAAGGACGACAAGAACAGCAAGACGGACAAGGGGCTCGCCAAGGGCGCCGACGATCCCACGGTCATCGGCAAGGGCTGGAACTCCATCGCCGTCTTCGACACCGGCGGCCAGGGCATCCCGTCCGGCTCCAAGTCCGGCGGCGGCGACCTCGGCGGCTTCCTCAGCTCGCTCGGCGACCAGGTGAAGGGTTCCTTCGGTTCGGGCACGGTCTACTCGACCCGGCTGATCAACGCCCTGGTCACCGACGACGGCAAGGTCTACGTCGGCGCGGTCACCAAGAGCGCGCTGGTGAAGGCGGCGGACGCGGCGAAGTAAGTACCGGCGGCTGATCAACTGCCGCAGGGGCACGACGAATCGAGGGAGTCGATGGGCGGACCGTGCGCGGAAGTGCAGGAACAGGCGGACGCGGGTGACGGCATCATCGCCACCCGTGGTCTCACCAAGCGCTTCCGCGGCGGGCAGCTCGCCGTGGACGGTCTCGACCTGACCGTCCCGGCGGGCAGCGTCTTCGGCTTCCTCGGGCCCAATGGCTCGGGCAAGACCACCACCATCCGCATGCTGATGGGGCTGATCGAGCCCACCTCCGGGACGGCCCGTGTGCTGGGCCGTCCCATGCCCAGATCCGTGCGTACGGTCCTGCCGCGCGTCGGTGCGCTGATCGAGGGGCCCGCCCTGTACGGGTTCCTGTCCGGTCGCGACAACCTGCTTCGGTACGACGCCGCCGACCCGACCGCCGATCCGCGTACCCGGCGGGATCGGGTTGCCGCCGCGCTGGATCGGGTGGGGCTGACTGCTGCCGCCGGAAAGAAGGCCAAGGCGTACTCGCTGGGGATGAAGCAGCGGCTGGGGCTTGCCTCTGCTCTGCTCCAGCCCCGTGAACTGCTTGTTCTGGACGAGCCGACCAACGGGCTCGATCCGCAGGGTATGCGTGAAATCCGGTCTCTGATCCGGGAGTTGGCCTCTGACGGTACGACCGTTTTTCTGTCTTCCCATCTGCTCGACGAGATCGAGCAGGTCTGCACGCATGCGGCGGTCATGGCGCAGGGCCGGTTGATCACGCAGGGGTCGGTGACCGAGCTGGCGGCGGGGACGCGGGGGCGGCTGTTCGTGACCACGCCTGATGCCGGGGACGCGGCGCGGGTGCTGAAGGAACTGGGGCTGGCCGATGTGGTCGTGGCGGAGGAGCGGGTGACTGCCGAGCCGCCCGATCGTGAACTCGCCGAGGTGAACGAGGCGTTGGTGACCGCCAGGGTGCGGGTGCGGGGCTTCGGGGTTGAACGGGCTTCTCTGGAGGACGCGTTCGTGGCGCTCACGGGGGAGGGGTTCGATGTCGCGGGCTGAGGTGGTTGCTTCCGCCGATTCCGGGTCGGTGGCCGTGCGTGCGCCCCGGTTTCTCTGGACCTTCGGGCTGTTGCGCAGCGAGTTGGTGACGACGTTCCGGCGGTGGCGCACGCTCGCGTTGCTCGGCGTGCTGGCTGCCGTGCCGATCCTGGTCGGGATCGCGGTCAAGCTGGAGACGCAGGACGGGTCGGGGCCTGGGCGTGGGAACGGGGGTGGCGGCGGGGGGCCCGCGTTCATTGCGCAGATCACCAACAACGGCCTGTTCCTGGTGTTCACGGCGTTGGCCGCCACGCTTCCGTTCTTCCTGCCCATGGCCATCGGGGTCGTCGCGGGGGACGCGATCGCGGGCGAGGCCAGCGCGGGGACCCTGCGGTATCTCCTGGTGGCTCCGGCCGGCCGTACCCGGCTGCTGCTCACCAAGTACGCGACGGTGCTGACGTTCTGTGTGGTGGCGACGCTGGTCGTGGCGGTTTCGGCGCTGACGGTAGGGGCGTTGCTCTTTCCGCTGGGGGATCTGACGACCATCTCCGGTACGCAGATCAGCTTCGCGGAGGGGCTGGGGCGGGCGCTGTTGATCGCGCTGGTCGTTGCCGCGTCGCTTGTCGGTATCGCGGCCCTGGGGTTGTTCATCTCGACCATGACCAGCAGCGGGATCGCGGCGATGGCTACCACCGTGGGGCTGTTGATCACCGTTCAGATCCTTGACCAGATTCCCCAACTGCACGCGCTTCAGCCGTACTTCTTCTCCCACTACTGGCTGTCCTTCGCCGACCTCATGCGCGAACCGGTGTACTGGGACGACCTGGTGAAGAACCTGGGTCTTCAGGCGTTGTACGCGGCGGTGTTCGGGTCGGCGGCCTGGGCGCGGTTCACGGCGAAGGACATCACGGCGTAGGACATCACGGCGTAGGGAAGCGGGCGAGCGGGGCTTCCTGGGTGAAGAACGTCTTCGCTCGGGTCAGTGCCTCGGTGTCCTTCAGTACGTCGCCGGGGGCGCTGCCGTTGCCGAGCAGGACTCCGCCGAAGCGCATCTTGAGGTACGCGGCCGAGTTGTTGAGCGTGCCGATCACCGGGTCGGCGACCACGGGCTCTTTGTCGGCGAGGGCGGAGACGCCCCAGAGCGTGCGGCCGGCCATCGTCGCCTTGAAGTCGGCGCCCGGCACGCGCAGCCAGTCGGACCAGTAGTCCAGGTAGCGCTTGGTGAGGCCGGAGAGCGAGTACCAGTAGACCGGCGAGGCGATCACGATGTCCGTCGCGGCGAGGGTGGCGTCGAGCAGCTGCCGGATGGTGTCGTTCTCGGTGGGCTGGACGGGCCGGACTATTCCGTCGTGCCGGATGTCCAGGAAGTCGGGGAGCGGGTGGTCGGCCAGGCGGATCCACTCCTGCTCGACGTCCGGGGGCAGCTGCTCGGCGGCCCTGCGGGCGAGGAGTTCGGTGTTGCCGTCCAGGCGGGCGCTGCCCAGCACGAAGAGGAAGCGGCGGGTCATGGGTCCCCCAAGAGTAATCGGCGTGCGGCAGTTATAGCCGTATGCATTATATGCGCGCGCAATCATCTGTCCATGGGGTGCCTGCGGGGGGTTGGGGGGTGCGCCCGCGGGTGTGTGGTGGGGTCGTAGCGGTACGGCGAGCCCGCCGCTTGTGGGGCCCCACGGGTGTTGTCGGAACTGGACGGGTTGGTGCCGGGTACGCGGCGGGCTGCGCCGTACCGCCACGACCCGCTCCCGGTTCGTCGGCGGCTGCGGGCGCGTGGGCCATCCCGGCCCATTCGGGTGGGCTTCAGCGTGGGTGGCGGATCGTGCCCGTGAGACGGGCCAGGGCTTCTGTCTCGCGGGGTGGTTCGCCGGTGAGGTCGCCGATGCGCCAGGACGGGACCCAGGGCACGCGGTAGACGTCGATCACCGACTCGATGGCCTTGATGTGCTGGGCGAGTTGGCGGGGCAGGCGGCCGGGGGCGTCCGCTACGAGGACCACGGCGTCCAGGTCGAGCCCTGCGGGGGCCTCGCCGCGGCGGAAGACCTCCAGGGCGCGGGATACGGCGGCCAGCCCGGCGGCGTGCGTGCGGGCGACGAGCAGGATCGACGGGGGGTCCTCGGGGCCCGGCCAGTCACGTCCGCAGTCCTGACCGCCGTAGACCGACGCGAGGGTGGTGGCGCCGGTGCCGCCGTGGGTGGCGACCCAGGAGAAGCGGCGGCGTGGGGCGGTGGTGATGCCGGCGGGGATGCGGGTGGGGATACTGGAGGGGCGCTCGGGTGCTTCCGGTGCCTCTGCGTGCGGGCCGTTGTCCACCGGTAGCGGTACCGGTCCGCGGAGCCAGATCTCCGGGCCCTGCCGTCCACCTGTCTGCATGACCGAGTTCCTCCCTCGTGGTCCCGCCGGTCCTCACGGAACTCCTGGGACGAGGCTGTGACGTCGCGGTTACCTGAGAACCTGAAGGGAACGGCGAGACTCAACAGTACGCGTACGAACGGATCTTGACGCTGGGGAACGCGGGCCGCCTCCCCGACGCATGCGAGTGAGGGAACCGATGACTCGACTCAGCCGCGAGAAGAAGCGGGAACAGAAGCGAGCCGCACGCTCGGCACCCGCCGCGTCACCTTTCGAGGTGCGCGTCCCCGTGGACGGCCCGGGCGCCGGTGGTGCGTCGATCGGGGGAGTGCCGGTGGCGGTGGCCGCGGGCGAGGAGATCCAGCAGGCGGTTCTGAGTCAGCTTCATCGCATCGCCTCGGCCACGGGGCACCCCGTGCGCGCGACTGTCCACGACGACCGGATCGGGTACGTCGTTCCGCTCCAGATCGATCCGGACGGGTCCAGTCACTTCTCGGCGGAGCCGTGGGCCATCGCCGGCCCAGGGGAAGGGGCTGCCCCGGTCGGTTTTCCGCCGCCGCCCCCCGCGCTGCCTCCGGCGGTGTCCCCGGACGTCGTAGGACCGGAACCGGAACCGGAACTGTCTCGGGAACCCGAGGACCGGCCTCGGCCTCGGTCGAGTGGTGACCCGGTGACTCATCGGCTGCGGGCCGTGTCCGCTCCGGGGGTGGAGGGGGAGGTGGTTCCGACCTTTCCGTTGCGGGCTGTGCCCGAGTCGGCGGGGGAGTCCGCGCCGACCTTTCCGCTGCACGCGGTGCCGGAGTCGGCCGAGGGGGGTGCGCCGCTGGGATCGGTGCAGGCGCCTACGGGAGCGTTCGGGCCGCCGCCGGTGATGGACGCGGCGCCGGTGACTGATGTACCGCCGGTCGCGGATGTGCCGCCGGTCGCTCCGGAACGCGCCCCGCGTCCCGCCGCCATCCCCATCCCCGACCTCGCCCTCACCGCCCCGGAACCGGACCCCAAGCCGACGCCCGCGCGTGGTTTCGACGCCGTGGCCGAGGCCGTGCTGGGCGACGAACCGGTGACGACCGACGGCGCGGGGACCGCGTTTCTCATCGAGCCGATGGTGCGGATCAACGACGCCGTCAAGGCGGGGCGGATCGACGAGGCCGCGGGCCTTGCGGAGCGGACCGTCGCGGACGCGGCGGGTGCTCTGGGCCCCGAGCACCCCGAAGTCCTACGGCTGCGCGAACTCGCCGCGTACATCGCCTACTTGGCCGGTGACCCGCTCCGCGCCTTCCACCTCTCCCTCGACCTCGCCCGCATCCGCCACCGCGCCCACGACGCGGAGGCCGCCTACGGCAACGTCCAGAGCGCGGCCACCGCCTGGCGCGCCGTACGCGACCCGGAGCAGGGCCTCGCCCTCGGCCGCGACCTCATCGACCTGTGGACCGAACTCACCACCGAGGACGGCCCCGCCGCAGAGGACATCGAGGAACTGGAGTCCGCCCGCGCCCGTATGGGGCGCCTCACCGAGCGCGCCCGCAGGGCCGCTGAGTGACGCCCGCCCCCTAGGCCACGCAGAACTCGTTCCCCTCGGGGTCCGTCATCACGACCCAGGCGCCGGCCGGTTCCGTCACCCGGCGCAGCACGCTCGCGCCGAGGCCGGTGAGGCGTTCCACCTCGGCCTCGCGGTGGTCCGGGCCCGGGTGCAGGTCGAGGTGGAGGCGGTTCTTGGTGGTTTTCGGCTCGGGCACGCGCTGGAAGAGGAGGCGGCGGCCCAGGCCCGTGCCGCGGTCCTTGTCGTAGGGGTCGTCGGGGTGTCGTACGGCCATCAGGTCGCGGAAGGCCGGGCGGCCGTGGAAGTCGACGGCCGCGGCTTCGGGCAACGCGCCCATTTTCAGGAGCTGTTGGACGAGGGCGCTGTTGTCTTCGGTCTCGTAGTGGAGCGCTGCGGCCCAGAAGTCCGCCTGGGCGTGCGGGTCGGCCGCGTCGATGACCAGTTTCCAGTGGACGGGTGTGGGTGCGGGCGTCTGTGTCATGCCCTTCACTCTGGCATCGGTGCGGTGGGCCTGCGGGCTACGCCTCTACCGTGTCCGCTGTGTCCGCTCTGTCCAATGGGTTCGGACTTCCGGCCGGGGGCGTCTCCTGTGGGATCGCCGCTGCTGCCGCCGCCCTGCCCCTCCGCGCCGTACGCCACGCGTCCGTCGTCAGGAGGATGAGGGCCAGCCATACGAGCGCGAAGCCCGCCCAGCGTTCGAGGGGCATCGACTCGTGGAAGTACAGGATGCCCAGCAGGAACTGGAACACCGGTGCCATGTACTGGAGCAGGCCCAGGGTCGACAGCGGTACCCGGATCGCCGCCGCGCCGAAGCAGACGAGGGGGAGGGCGGTGACGATGCCGGTGGAGGCGAGGAGGGTTGCGTGGCCGACGCCCTCCTCGGCGAAGGTCGCCTCGCCGTGTGCGCCGAGCCACAGCAGGTAGGCGAGCGCCGGCAGGAACTGGATCGCGGTCTCCGCGGCCAGTGACTCGATGCCGCCGAGGTTGACCTTCTTCTTCACCAGGCCGTACGTCGCGAAGGAGAAGGCGAGCGTGAGGGAGATCCAGGGCGGCTGGCCGTAGCCGACGGCCAGGACGATCACGGCGGCCAGGCCCACGCCGACCGCGGCCCACTGCGCCGGGCGCAGCCGTTCCTTCAGGAGCAGGACGCCCATCGCGATGGTGACGAGGGGGTTGATGAAGTAGCCGAGCGAGGCCTCGACGACGTGGCCGCTGTTCACGGCCCAGATGTAGACGCCCCAGTTGACGGTGATGAAGGCCGCGGCGATCGTCACGAGGCCCAACTTGCGGGGCTGGCGCAGGAGTTCGCCGGCCCAGGCCCAGCGTCGGATCACGAGGAGTGCCACGGCGACGAAGGCCAGCGACCACACCATGCGGTGGGCGAGGATCTCGGCGGCGCCCGCGGGCTTGAGCAGCGGCCAGAACAGCGGGACCAGGCCCCACATCCCGTATGCCGCGAAGCCGTTCAGCAGTCCTATGTGGTGCTGGTCGCCCTTCGGCTTCCCGCTCGGCTCCCCGCTCGGCTTCCCGCTCACGGGCCCCTCCTTCGCACGCGCCCTGCCGCGTCGACGCGGCCAGCACGAAGGTAGCGCCGAGAGGCCCCGGCTGTCATGGCCGTATCGCCATACGGTCATGACAGGGGAGGGGGCGAGCGTCTGGCATGCGGTCCCGTCCGGCCGATGTTGAGATGGATCGACGCGCCCTCAGCCGACCCGAGCCCCCCGCCGCGTGTGGCCGGAGCCCTGGAACGGAGCGACGCCGGCGACCCGCGTTTCGCGGCCACGCTCCTCAACCACATCGTCTTCGCCGACCCGTTGCGCGCCGACGCCAAGGAACTCCTCGCGCAGGTCTACGAGTTGCTCGGCCACGGCGCCGAGAACGGCACCTGGCGCAACTTCTGTCCGACCTCCGCCATGGAGTTGCGCCACGGCGTCAACTCCATCGCCATCGGCACGGCCGGCCCGGAGATGGTGATGTCGGTGGTGATGTCGTTGACCACGGACATGCCGCTGGACTCCGTCGCCGCCTCACGCTGCACAACGGCGCGCTCGCCCACCGGACCCTGGACACCCCCAAGACCCGGGCGGGCCTGACCCTCACCCTCACGAAGCCCCGACTCCTGGGCGTCCTCGCGGGCAAGGGCCTCGACGGCGTCACGACCGAGGGCGACGAGACCTTGCTGGCCCGGGTCTTCTCCCACGTCACCTGGCCCGACAAGGGGTTCCCGATCGTCACGCCGTGATGGCCGGGGCCCTCTGGAGGCGGGTCAGCCCTTGAGCGCGATGGCGATCGACTCGCTGATCGGCGTGGTCGGGTGGCCCGAGAGGCGGGACAAGTCGCCTGTGGAGACGACCAGTTGGCCCTGTGCGATGGACGCGTCGACCCCGGCGAGGATCGCGGCGAACGGCTCGGGCAGGCCGGCGCCGGTGAGGATGCCGATCAGGGTCTCGGCGGGCACGTTGTTGTAGGCGATCTCCTTGCCGGTCTGCCGGCTCAGCTCGGCCGCGTACTCGGCGAAGCTCCACGCCTCGTCGCCGCCCAGTTCGTACGTCTGGTTCTCGTGGCCCTCGCCGGTCAGTACGGCGACGGCGGCGGCGGCGTAGTCGGCGCGCGAGGCGGCGGAGACCCGGCCGTCACCGGCGGCGGCCACGACGGCGTTGTGCTCCAGGACGGGGGCGAGGTTCTCGGTGTAGTTCTCGTTGTACCAACCGTTGCGGAGCAGGGCGTACGGCACTCCGGACGCCAGCAGCGCCTCCTCCGTGCCGCGGTGGTCGTCGGCCAGGGCGGCGGCGAGGGGGCCGGGGGCGCTGGTGTAGGCGAGGAGCGCGACACCGGCGGCCTTGGCGGCCTCGATGACGACCTTGTGCTGCCCGACCCGACCCTTGTCGAACTCGTTGCCGGAGATCAGCAGCACCTTGTCGCCGGCGGCGAAGACGGTGTCGTAGGTCTCGGGGGTGTTGTAGTCCGCGACGACGATCTTCACGCCGCGCTCGGCGAAGTCGGCGGCCTTCTCCGGCGTCCGTACGACAGCGGTGATGCGGTCGGCCGGAACCTTCTCCAGCAACTGCTCCACGACGTGACGGCCGAGGTGTCCGGTGGCTCCGGTGACGACGATGCTCATGGTGACGACTCCTTGTAGGGGTGCGGCGTGGTGCGGCGTGATGCGGTGCGGTGCGTGCCACTAACCCTAGGGGAGGCGCTAACTCGTGGAAAGTACCCACTTTGAAGTAAGGTACTGGCATGGCAGTAAGTGCAGAGGTGGCCGGTGGCCGCGCGGTGGGCGAGGCGATGTGCCCGCACCGCCTGATCATGGAACACGTCACGTCCCGCTGGGGCGTCCTGGTCCTCATCGAACTCCTCGACCGCCCCTACCGCTTCAGCGAACTCCGCCGGGCGATCGGGGAGGTGCGACAGGTCAGCGAGAAGATGCTGGCCCAGACCCTGCAGACGCTTGAGCGCGACGGCTTGGTCCACCGCGACGCGCAGCCGGTGATTCCGCCGCGGGTGGACTATTCGCTGACCGACCTGGGCCGCGAGGCGGCGGAACAGGTACGGGGGCTGGCGCTGTGGGCCACGGATCGGATGGGGCGGGTGCTGGAGGCGCGGGAGATTTATGACGCGCGGAAGAGGGGCTCTGAGCAGGAGTGATGCGTCGGTCCGCAGAAGCCTGAAGGCATGTACACGGCGCCCTGGGGGCACACATATGTCAGGGTGTTGGTCGACATGCGAGACACGTCCATCCATGCGCCCCCTCTCCGCCTCCCGCGCCGACTTGAGTCGCCGGGCACGCTGGATGCGGAGTGCCACGTCCACCGTGCGTCGATCCGCGATGTCGTTGTGTGGCGCACGGTTACCGGATCCAGGGGGACACCTTGACATGGCCACACAGAATCGAGCCGACCGCGGTAGGAGTATCGGTTCTGCTGTCGCGGCAGGGCTCGGCTTGATGCGAGCCTTCTTCGCCCGGGGCTCCCGTCGTCGGCGTCAGGAGGACATCCTGGTGGAACTGCTCGGTCAACTGACGCTGATGACCGAGGAGATACACCGGGCGAACCTGATCCAGCAGTACCGGCTGACCTTGGACCAGATGGACCGGGCGATCGACGATCCGGCGCTGGCCGACGCGGGGAGCACGCTGACCGGGATCCCGGTGGCCAAGCGGCGCCAGATGATCTTCGCCAACCGCGAGTACGGAAGTCTGTTGATGGCCCACCGGGTCGGGATGTACGACTGGGACGAACTCGTCGGGCAGTTGCGTGTGCTGTGCCGCAACAAGCTGTTCGCCGAGTACTGGGACCGCACGGTCGAGCATCGCAGGTCCCTGCCCGCCGACTCGACCGAGGCGCGGGTCGGTGCGGTCGTCGACGTGATGATCGAGGAACTGGCCGACGATCCTGAGGAGTGGTGGATCGTCGGGCCGGATCCGGCGGGTCCCGGGTCCCGTTCCGATGGCACCCGCCGGTGACGCTCTCCAGTCTGCTGTCGACTTACTGACAGGGCCATTGGGGAATTGACTTGGCGACTTTATTACGTCCAGTTATTGAATTCCCTGGCTCTGTGGCAGAGTGTAATCGTCGGCCGATTTAGGGTGTGGACGTCGCCGCGAGGCGGAAGGCTCCCCCATTTCGGTCGGCATTTCGTCAGTTTCAGTGGTCCTTCTCCGCTGCGTGCTGAACCCTGCATTGTCGCTCGGCGGACCTAGACGTGTCGCTGCTTCGGCACGTCCGGGTGGCTGGAGCGAGAAGGGGGTGAACAGAGGGAGCCCGCACGTGTCGTTGAGCATCGTCCGCCGTCTAGGAGATCCACCCAAGTTGCGCGGCAGCGGAACGATGGAGACCTGTCCGGACATCTTCGAACTGAGTGACGGCAATTTCGCGGTCATCGGCACCGAAGCCACCGAGGACCTCGACTCCCTTCTCCCTCCGGACGCCGCCCGCGCGGACTACGAGAGAATCGTGATCATCAGCAGGGACACCTTGCTCAGGGCCAAGAGGGACATCCCCGACGCGTGACGTGAACAGACGGATGGAGGGCCCGGGTACGGAACCCGGGCCCTCCATCCGTATGAGCGAAACCCTCAGCCCACAACCGTCCAGGTGTCCCCGCCCGCCAACAGCGTGGACAGGTCGCCCTTCCCGTTCTGCACGATCGCCGTGTCGAGCTGGTCGGCCATCTGTGTGTCGTAGACGGGGCGTTCCACGGACCGGAGTACACCGATCGGGGTGTGGTGCAGGGTGTCCGGGTCGGCCAGGCGGGAGAGGGCGAAGGCGGTGGTGGGGGAGGTCGCGTGGGCGTCGTGGATCAGGATCTGGGACTCGTTGTCCGGGGTTACGTCGACCACCTTCAGGTCACCCGACGTCGCGTCCCGGACCACCCCCCGCGCGCCCTCCGCGCCGAACCGGATCGGCTGCCCGTGTTCCAGGCGGATCACTGCCTCCTCGGCCTGCTGGCGGTCCTTCAGCGCGTCGAAGGCGCCGTCGTTGAAGATGTTGCAGTTCTGGTAGATCTCGACGAGCGCCGTGCCGGGGTGGGCGGCCGCCTCGCGCAGGACCTGGGTGAGGTGTTTGCGGTCCGAGTCGATCGTGCGGGCCACGAAGGACGCCTCCGCGCCGATCGCGAGCGACACCGGGTTGAAGGGGGCGTCGAGGGAGCCCATCGGGGTGGACTTCGTGATCTTGCCTACCTCGGAGGTCGGCGAGTACTGGCCCTTTGTCAGGCCGTAGATCCGGTTGTTGAAGAGGAGGATCTTCAGGTTGACGTTGCGGCGCAGGGCGTGGATCAGGTGGTTGCCGCCGATGGAGAGGGCGTCGCCGTCACCCGTGACCACCCAGACGCTCAAGTCCCGCCTGGACGCGGCCAGTCCGGTCGCGATCGCGGGGGCGCGGCCGTGGATCGAGTGCATGCCGTACGTGTTCATGTAGTACGGGAAGCGGGAGGAGCAGCCGATGCCGGAGACGAAGACGATGTTCTCCTTGGCCAGGCCCAACTCCGGCATGAAGCCCTGGACCGCCGCGAGGATCGCGTAGTCACCGCAGCCGGGGCACCAGCGCACTTCCTGATCGGACTTGAAGTCCTTCATGGACTGCACTGCCTCGGCCTTGGGGACGAGTGAAAGTGCCTCGATCGTGCCCGTGCCTTCCGTGGACGTCTCAGCCATCGATGGCCTCCTTGAGAGCCGTGGCGAGCTGCTCAGCCTTGAACGGCATGCCGTTCACCTGGTTGTACGAGTGCGCGTCCACCAGGTACTTCGCCCGGACCAGTGTGGCGAGCTGGCCGAGGTTCATCTCGGGGATGACGACTCTGTCGTAGCGCTTCAGGACCGCGCCGAGGTTGCGGGGGAAGGGGTTGAGGTGGCGGAGGTGGGCCTGGGCGATGGACTCGCCGGATGCCCGCAGGCGTCGTACCGCCGCCGTGATCGGGCCGAACGTCGAGCCCCAGCCGAGGACCAGCGTCCGCGCTCCGTGCGGGTCGTCGACCTCCAGATCCGGTACGTCGATGCCGTCGATCTTGGCCTGGCGGGTGCGGACCATGAAGTCGTGGTTGGCGGGGTCGTAGGAGATGTTGCCCGTGCCGTCCTGCTTCTCGATGCCGCCGATGCGGTGTTCCAGGCCGGGCGTGCCGGGGATGGCCCAGGGGCGGGCGAGGGTCTGCGGGTCGCGTTTGTAGGGCCAGAAGACCTCGGTGCCGTCGTCCAGGGTGTGGTTCGGGCCCTGCGCGAACTGGACGGTGAGGTCCGGGAGTTCGTCGATGTCGGGGATGCGCCAGGGCTCGCTGCCGTTGGCCAGGTAGCCGTCCGAGAGGAGCATCACCGGGGTGCGGTAGGTGAGCGCGATGCGTGCGGCCTCGATCGCCGCGTCGAAGCAGTCGGCCGGTGTGCACGGGGCGACGATCGGGACCGGCGCCTCGCCGTTGCGGCCGAACATCGCCTGGAGCAGGTCGGCCTGTTCGGTCTTGGTGGGGAGGCCGGTGGAGGGGCCGCCGCGCTGGATGTCCAGGACGAGGAGCGGGAGTTCCATGGATACGGCGAGGCCGATGGTCTCCGACTTCAGTGCCACGCCCGGGCCGCTCGTCGTCGTCACCGCGAGGGAGCCACCGAAGGCCGCGCCCAGGGCCGCGCCGATGCCCGCGATCTCGTCCTCGGCCTGGAAGGTCCGCACGCCGAAGTTCTTGTGCCGGCTCAGCTCGTGCAGGATGTCCGAGGCCGGGGTGATCGGGTACGAGCCCAGGAAGAGGGGCAGGTCCGCCTGTCGGGACGCGGCGACCAAGCCGTAGGACAGGGCCAGGTTCCCGGAGATGTTGCGGTAGGTGCCGGTCGGGAACGCGGTGGTGGCCGGCGCGACCTCGTAGGAGACCGCGAAGTCCTCCGTCGTCTCGCCGAAGTTCCAACCCGCCCTGAACGCCGCGATGTTGGCCGCCGCGATCTCGGGTTTCTTCGCGAACTTCGACTTCAGGAACTTCTCGGTGCCCTCGGTCGGCCGGTGGTACATCCACGACAGCAGGCCCAGCGCGAACATGTTCTTGCTGCGCTCGGCCTCCTTGCGGGTCAGGCCGAAGTCCTTCAACGCCTCGACGGTGAGGGCCGTCAGGGGCACGCGGTGCAGGCTGTAGCCGTCCAACGACCCGTCGTCGAGGGGCGAGGCGGCGTAACCCACCTTCTGCAGCGCGCGTTTGGTGAACTCGTCCGTGTTGACGATGATCTCCGCGCCGCGCGGCACATCGGCGATGTTCGCCTTCAGGGCGGCCGGATTCATCGCGACCAGCACGTTGGGCGCGTCGCCCGGGGTCAGGATGTCGTGGTCGGCGAAATGCAGCTGGAACGACGAAACCCCCGGCAGGGTGCCTGCGGGGGCGCGGATCTCGGCCGGGAAGTTCGGCAGGGTGGAGAGGTCGTTCCCGAAGGACGCCGTCTCCGAGGTGAAGCGGTCGCCGGTGAGCTGCATCCCGTCACCCGAGTCACCGGCGAACCGGATGATCACCCGGTCCAGGCGGTGGACGTCTTTCACCCCCGCCGGTTTGCGTTGTTCCCCGACCAACGTGCTGTCGGCTCCGTCGGCCTGCTCCGCTGGGCTACTGACCTGGCTGGTCACTGAACTGGACCTCCTCTTCGAGGACGCTGTCCGGGCATGGTCGTACTGCCGACCCTCCCAGGATCAACCCTACGTCTGTAAGGGTCGCCTTCCTTCGGCCGTTCGCATGATGGACGCTGTTTTGAGACGGCCTGACGCCCTGACTTGTCATGATTTCTTGCCCCCCGACGCTTCCCTCGGAGACGCTCCCGTCGTGTTGGCTGGTTCTCGGACTTGGCTGTCCGGCCCTCGGATCCGGCTGACAGGTGACTGACGGCGGTGAACAACCGCCGGTCGGCGGCCGGACAGCTGACACGGTGTCAGTTTGGCAGGATTCTGTCAGGAGTTGAGGTAGGTGAGGACGGCCAGAACACGTCGGTGATCCCCGTCACTCGGCGACAGGCCCAGCTTCAGGAAGATGTTGCTGACGTGCTTCTCGACCGCGCCGTCGCTCACCACGAGCTGCCGGGCTATCGCGGAGTTCGTCCGCCCCTCGGCCATCAGTCCCAGCACCTCGCGCTCCCGAGGGGTGAGCCGTACGAGCACGTCCTGCTTACGGCTGCGCCCGAGCAACTGCGCGACCACCTCCGGGTCGAGCGCCGTACCGCCCGAGGCCACGCGCACCACGGCGTCGACGAACTCGCGCACCTCGGCCACCCGGTCCTTCAGCAGATAGCCGACGCCGTGCGTGGAACCGGCCAGCAGTTCGGTGGCGTAGCGCTCCTCCACGTACTGCGACAACACCAGCACGCCGAGACCGGGATGCGCCTTGCGCAGCTCCACGGCCGCCCGCACACCCTCGTCGGTGTGTGTCGGCGGCATTCGTACGTCGGCCACGACCACGTCCGGCAGCGCGCCCTGATCCGCCAGCTCGGTGATGGTCTTCACCAGCGCGTCCCCGTCGCCCACCCCGGCCACCACGTCATGCCCGCGATCGGTCAACAACCGGGTCAGGCCCTCCCTGAGCAGCACTGAATCCTCGGCGATGACCACCCGCACCCTGTCCTCCACGATGTTCGGCCCCCCATTGCCCGCCCTGCCGGCCCACGTCGGTCCGCGTCCGTCCACACGACAGGTCCAGCATTCCAGGGTTCGCGACCTGGTGCGGGCGGCGGGATGGAATCGAGGGTGGGGGGGTGCTGGAGGCTGGGGGTAAATCTAACCGCTGTCGGGTGTGTTGAATGGTTAGAACGGACCACAGCCTGCGGAGGGTAGTGAGGGCGGAGGAGTCCGGCCTGTCCGGTGTCTGCTTCGCTGCGCGGGCTGCGGGCTGCGGGCTGCGGGCTGCGGGCTGCGGGCTGCGGGCTGCCGGCTTCCGGCTTTCAGCGCAGGCCAGCTATATCCAGCCCGCAGCCCCCGGAGGGCAGGACAGCGGGCTCAACCCGTCAACGCCTCAAGCCCTCAACTTCCCGCCAGGGCAACTCCGCCGTGATCCGAGTGGGCCCACCCACCGGCGAGTCCACCACCAGAATCCCGTCCACCGCGTCCAGCCGCCCGGCAAGACCAGCGAGCCCGGAACCGCCGGAGGCATCCGCGCCGCCCACCCCGTTGTCCACGACCTGAAGCATCAGCCGGTTCTCCACGCGCCACACATCCACCGCGGCATACGTGGCCCGCGCGTGCTTGCTGATGTTCTGGAGCAGCTCGGAGACGGTGAAGTACGCGATGCCCTCGATGGCGGCGGCCGGCCGCGCGGGCAGATCCACGTCCACCTGCACCGGCACCGTGCACCGCGAGGCCACGGAGGACAGGGCCGCGTCCAGCCCCCGGTCGGTCAGCACCGCCGGGTGGATCCCGCGCGCCAGATCCCGCAGCTCCTGCAACGCCGTCTTGACCTCGCCGTGCGCCTCGCCGACCATCCGCGCCGCCGCCTGCGGGTCCTCCGTCAGCTTCTCCTTCGCCAGCCCCAGATCCATGGCCAGGGCCACGAGCCGGGCCTGCGCCCCGTCGTGCAGGTCGCGCTCGATCCGCCGTAGATCCGCCGCCGCCGTGTCGACCACGACGCCCCGGTCCGACTCCAGCTCCACGACCCGGGTCGCCAGGGTCGACGGGCCGAGCAGCCCGTGCACCATGACCCGGTCCACCATCGTCAGCGCCCGCACGATCCACGGCGTGGCCAGCGTGAACAGCAGTCCGACCAGCGCGGTCACGGTGATCTCGAAGGGGTTGTCCAGGTAGATCCGGTGGTGCTCGTCGCCGTAGAGCTGAAGGCCGCCCCCACCGCCGTACATCGGGAAGACCCAGAACCACAGCGGGTACGTCAGGAGGGCCCAGCCGTACGACCAGAAGGTGAGGCCGACGACGAAGGAGAAGACCGCCCACGGGAAGTGCAGCAGGGCGTACAGCAGATGGCGCCAGGACGAGCCGCTCTTGAGGACGGCGCCCATCCAGGCCATCGGGCCGTTCTTCTTCATGCGCAGCGGCTCGGGGGCCGCGACGTCCAGGTCGAGCAGCCGGCGGGCCCGCGCCCGCTCCAGCACGCCGAAACCGCGGCAGCCGGCCAGCGCGCCCGCCAGGACCGGCACGCCGAGGAAGGTGATCAGCAGGCCCGCGCCCAGCGACACCATCGTGACGGCGTAGGTGAAGAGCAGGATGCTGATCGGCAGGCTCAGCAGCACATAGCCGAACTCCCGCCAGCTGCGCGCCTCGAAGGGTGCGCGCAGCACGGCCGGCAGCCGGTGCCGGCGCCGCTCGTCGAGGTCGAACGTGCCGTGCGTTCCGTACCCCTGCCCGTACTCCGTGGCCATTGACGTCGTCCCGTTCTACTCGTTGTCCGCAGCCGTGCCGGCCGTGCTGTCGTATCTCCAGACTGCTTGACCGCAGGTCCGTGGACCATGGAGTCCGTCGGCCTCCCGGGAGGGGGGTTTTCCCTACCCCCGGGCTGGGTCGGTGGTCCGTTCCCGCCAGGGGAGTTCCGCCGTGACGGTCGTAGGGCCGCCCGGCGGGGAGTCGAGGACGAACAGGCCGTCGACCGCGCCGAGTCGGTCGGCCAGGCCGCGCATGCCGGTGCCGCCGTCGAGGTTCGCGCCGCCGCGGCCGTCGTCCCAGACCTGGATGAGCAGCCGGTCCTCCGACCGCCACACGTCCACCGACGCCGAACGGGCGCCGCTGTGCTTGCTGATGTTCTGGAGCAGCTCGGAGACGGTGAAGTACGCGATGCCCTCGATGGCAGCGGCCGGGCGCGCGCCGATGTCGGCGGTCACCTTCACCGGCACCGTGCAGCGCGAGGCGACGGAGGAGAGGGCCGCGTCGAGTCCGCGGTCGGTGAGGACGGCGGGATGGATCCCGCGCGCAAGGTCCCGCAGTTCCTGGAGCGCCAGCTTCACCTCGCCATGCGCCTCGTCGACCATCGCGGCGACCTGTTCGTCGGCCTGGCCCTCCAGCAACTTCTCCTTGGCCAGCCCCAGGCCCATCGCCAGATTGACCAGCCGGGCCTGCGCCCCGTCGTGCAGGTCGCGCTCGATCCGCCGCAGATCCGCCGCCGCCGTGTCGACCACGACACCCCGGTCGGACTCCAACTCGGCGATACGGCGCTCCAGTTCGTCGGAGGGGGAGAGGAGGCCGCGCACCATCGCCCGGTCCGCGTTCGCCAGCCCGCGCGCGATGAACGGCAGCACCGGCCACAGCACGAACAACGAGGTCAGCGTGACGGTGAAGGTGACGATGCCCCACGGCAACCGCATCCCGTCGTACAGCACCGTCCGCCAGCCCACCGGGTCCTTCAGCGCCATCCACACCCGTTGCAGCAGCCCGCCGCCCTTGCGCCACGGCAACGGGCTCGGCTCGTCGATCCGCACCCCCAGCAGCCGCCGGGCCCGGCCCCGCTCGAACTTCCCGATCAGCCGGGCGCCCATCAACCCGAGCGCGAGCAGCGGGAACCCGACCACGGTGACGGTCAGCCCGCCGCTGATGGCCAGCATCGTCACCACATAGACGAAGCCGAACACCGACACCGGCAGATTCGTCAGGAGATGCGCGATCTCCTTCCAGGTGTGTCGGTCGTAGGCGAAGCGGGCAGGCGGCAGCGGCTCGTCGAGCTCGCCGCCGGGTGCCGCCGGGTCGGCGTAGGGGATACGTACGGTCATATGGCCCAGCGTGCCCGGCGACGCGCTCCGGCGCCATGAGGTCCGCCGCCCGGGTCTGCTGGGGAAAACCCCACCACGGGATCTCCGGGGGAGATCAGGGGGAGATCAGGGGCATCTCGGGTGAGCTCAAGGCGTGACGGGCTGCTTACCGTCTCTTTAACAGGGCCTAGACTCCCGTGCGTACAGATCGTCGAACACAGAGTTCACATGGGTCACGGGGGCACCGGGTCACCGGAGCGTGCCGTGGGGAAGCCCGTGCCGAGGAGGAGGGGTCGGACTTGCGGGAGATGTTGCCGGGGACCTTGCCGAACACCTTGCGGGAGCCGACCGTGGTCGTCGCGGCGGACTACTTCCGGTCCTACTCCGTCGTGGGACTGCTCGCCGTCGTCGGCGTGCTCTTCGTCGCCGTGGCCTTCGGCGCGGGCCGCCTGCTGCGCCCGGTCGTCCCCACCCCCGAGAAACTCCTGACGTACGAGTGCGGCGTCGACCCCGTCGGCGAGGGCTGGGCCCACACCCAAGTCCGGTACTACGTCTACGCGTTCCTGTACGTCATTTTCGCCGTCGACTCGATCTTCCTCTTCCCCTGGGCGACGGTCTTCGCCGCGCCGGGCTACGGCGCGACCACCCTCGTCGAGATGTTCATCTTCCTGGGCTTCCTGACCGTGGGCCTGCTGTACGCATACAAGAAGGGCGTCCTGGCATGGACGTGACCCCCGAGCCCGTGATGCTGCCGGAGCCGAAACGCCTGGGCGCCCTCGCCCGCCTCGCCCCCGAACCCATGAAGGTGGTCCTCAACTGGGGCCGCCGCTACTCCCTCTGGGTCTTCAACTTCGGCCTCGCCTGCTGCGCCATCGAGTTCATCGCCGCGTCCATGGCCCGCCACGACTTCATCCGCCTCGGCGTGATCCCCTTCGCGCCCGGCCCGCGCCAGGCCGACCTGATGGTCGTCTCCGGCACGGTCACGGACAAGATGGCCCCGGCCGTGAAACGCCTCTACGAGCAGATGCCCGAGCCCAAATACGTCATCTCCTTCGGCGCGTGCAGCAACTGCGGCGGCCCGTACTGGGACTCGTACTCGGTCACGAAGGGCGTCGACCAGATCATCCCGGTCGACGTCTACGTCCCCGGCTGCCCGCCCCGCCCCGAGGCCCTCCTCCAGGGCATCCTCAAACTCCAGGAGAAGATCGCCCGGGAGTCGCTGGGGGAGCGGTACGGGGTGGCTGGGGGCCGGGCTTCTACGGCGGCGCTACAGAGCGGGTTGGTGACGGCGCCGGTGCCGGTGCCTGGCTGGGACTCTGCGAGTAAGGGTGCGGGTGCGGACTCGCCGGGTGCGGGTGCCGGCCTGCCCTCCGACTCGGGCCCGTCCTCCCACTCGGGCTACGACTCGGACTCCGACTCCGGCCCGGGCTCCAACTCCGGCCCGGGGGACGCCCGATGACCGCCGTCGGCTGGCTGCCCGCACCGGTCGAGGAGTTGTTCGGTACGGAGGCCACGGCCGAGGAGTCCTACGACCTCCTCACGGTCGACGTACCTCCCACCACCTGGCTCGCCGCCCTGCGCACCGCCCGCGACGACCTGAGCTGCACCTACTTCGACTGGCTGAGCGCGGTCGACGAACCCGGCACCGGCTTCCACGTCTCCGCCCACGTCGTGGCACTGGCACCGGTACGTCGACTCCTCATCCGTACGACCGTCCCGCACGAGACCCCGGCACTCCCCACCGCCGTCGACGTCTACGCGGGCGCCGCCTGGCACGAACGCGAGACCCACGAAATGTTCGGCGTCGACTTCGAGGGCCACCCGGCACTGGACCACCTCCTCCTCCCGGAAACCTTCGAAGGCCACCCCCTCCGCAAGGACTTCGTCCTCGCGGCCCGAGTCGCCAAGGCCTGGCCCGGAGCGAAGGAACCGGGCGAGTCGGACCACGGCGGCCCGAAACGCCGCCAGATGCTCCCGCCGGGCGTCCCCGACCCGAACGAGTGGGGCCCATTGAAGGGCCAACTTCCGGCGGCCCCGGCGCGACCTGCGCGGGGGGCGGGGCGGGCGGCGGGTGAGCGTCCGGTGCGTGGAGCGGGTGAGCGTCCGGTGCGTGGAGCGGGTGAGCGTACGACAGGTGCGGCGGGTGAGCCTCCGGCCCGCGCGGCCGGTGACGGTCCGGCCCGTGCGGCCGGCGATCGTCCTGTGCGGCGGGCCCGTTCGGTTTCGGAGGGGTCGGTGAGTCAGGCGGCGCCGGCTGGGGGTGCGGTGCCTTCGGGTGAGGGTGAGGGTGAGGGTGCGGTGAGCCAGGGCCGGGATGCCGGTGACGGGACCGGTCCCGGTGAGCAGGGTTCGGGAACCCCGGCCGCGCCGCGCCGCGCACGCAGCGCCTCGGAGGGTTCGGCGAGTCAACAGGGCACGGGCGCGGCACCCCCTCGCCGGTCGCGCAGCGCGGGCGACGGCTCGGCATCGCAACAGGCGCCGACACCGGCACCGGCGGTGGAACCGGAATCGGCACCCGCGGCAGACCCGTCACGGGGACCGGCGTCAACACGCGAGGGCGGCACCACCCAGCCCCCCACCGCTCCCCGCAACACGGACGCCCCGTGGCACAACGCCCGCCCGGCCTTCGAGCAGCCCGAGCCCGACGCGGACACAACTGCGCCTGAGACGGAGGCAGTTGAAGGGCCCGATTCACCCCCCACCACCGAAGGCCCCGCCTCCGAAAACCCAACTCCTGACCCCCCAACTCCTGACCCCCCAACTCCCGACACCCCCACAGGAGGCCCGCAGTGAACGACGTGCTCGACGTCGCCCTGCGACTCCTGATCGTCTTCGTCGTCTTCCTCACCTTCCCCCTGATCGTCGGCCAGACCGAGCACAAGGTGATGGCCCACATGCAGGGCCGCCTCGGCCCGATGTACGCAGGCGGCTTCCACGGCTGGGCCCAACTCGTCGCGGACGGCGTGAAGTTCGCCCAGAAGGAAGACATCGTCCCGGCGGGCGCGGACCGCCGTGTCTTCCAAATCGCCCCCGCCGTCGCCCTCCTCCCGTACCTGCTCGTCCTCCTCGCCATCCCCATCGGCCCGAGCGAGGGCGCCGTCGGCCAGGTACTGGACGCGGGCATCTTCTTCGTCCTCGCGGTGATGGGCGTGAGCGTCCTCGGCTCGCTCATGGCCGGCTGGGCCTCCGCCAACAAGTTCTCCCTTCTCGGCGGCCTCCGCACCGCCGCGCAACTCCTCGCCTACGAACTCCCCATGCTGCTCACCGCCGCCTCCGTGGCGATGGCAGCCGGCACGGTCTCCCTCCCCGGCATCCTCGACGCCTTCCACTGGTGGTGGCTGCCCTGGCAGATCGTCGGCGCGATCGTGTTCTTCATCGCCGGCCTGGCCGAACTCCAGCGGCCCCCCTTCGACATGCCCGTCGCCGACTCCGAGATCATCTTCGGCGCCTACACCGAGTACACCGGCCTCCGCTTCGCCCTGTTCCTCCTCGCCGAGTACGCCGGCATCGTCGTCCTGTGCGGCCTGACCACCGTCCTCTTCCTGGGCGGCTGGCACGGCCCGTGGGGCGCGGACGGCCTCGGCTGGGTCTGGACCCTGCTGAAGACCGGAATCCTCGCCTTCGTCGTCATCTGGCTCCGCGTCACCTATCCCCGCCTGCGCGAGGACCAGCTCCAGAAACTCTCCTGGACCCTCCTCGTCCCCCTCTCCCTCGCTCAGATCGCCCTCACCGGCATCGTGAAGGTGGTGTTCCTCTGATGGCCCCGATCCCCGGCTCCGGTCTCGCCAAGGGCCTGGCCGTCACCCTCCGCACGATGACGAAGAAGACCGTCACCGAGCAGTACCCGGACACCCAGCCCGACCTCCCGCCCCGCACCCGCGGAGTTATCGGCCTGTTCGAGGAGAACTGCACGGTCTGCATGCTCTGCGCCCGTGAGTGCCCCGACTGGTGCATCTACATCGACTCCCACAAGGAGACGGTCCCGGCGGCTGCCCCCGGCGGCCGTGAGCGCAGCCGCAACGTCCTCGACCGCTTCGCCATCGACTTCTCCCTGTGCATGTACTGCGGTATCTGCATCGAGGTCTGCCCTTTCGACGCGCTGTTCTGGTCCCCGGAGTTCGAGTACGCCGAGACCGACATCCACGAACTCACCCACGAACGCGACAAGCTCCGCGAGTGGATGTGGACCGTCCCGGCCCCACCCGCCCTCGACCCCAACGCCGAGGAACCCAAGGAGATCGCCGCCGCCCACAAGACCGCCGAGAAGCTGGCGGCAGCTCAGGTAGCTCAGGCGTCACAGGCCGCACAGGCCGAGGAAGCCGCGGAAGCCGCAGCGACCACGGAGGCCATGCAGACTCCGGAAACCGCAGCGCCGGCAGAGACCACGCAGACCAAGCCCACAGAGACCGCACAGGCCACGGAAGCCGCGGGGCGCGCGAAGGCCACGCAGGCCGTAGAGGTCACCGAGACTGCGCAGACCAAGCCCACAGAGTCCCCGCAGACTGCGGAAACCGCAGCGCCCGCCGTCACACCGGCCGCCGACGTCACCGAGGCCGAGCAGGCCGACCCCGCCGAGGTCACCGGGGCCGAGCAGACCAGGTCCGCAGAGGCCACCGAGGCCGCGAAGCCCAACCGTCCAGAGGCCACCGAAGTCGCGAAGCCCAACCCCGCAGAGGCCACCGGAGTCGCGAAGCCCAAGCACCCGGCGGAAGCCACCGAAGCCGCGCCGACCTACCCCGCCGAAGCCGCGCCGCTCGACCCCACCGAGGCCGCGAAGCCCAACCCCGCCGACCCCGCCAATCCGCCGGAGGGCCAGTCGTGACCCTCGCCGACACCGTCGCCGTGACCGCCACGGCACCCCTCGCCGCCCCCCACACCCACGGCTTCCTCTCCCCGACCGGCGTCGAGATCGCCTTCCTCCTCGTCGGACTGGTCACGTTCGGCGCCGCCCTCGTCACCGTCACCACCAAGCAGCTGGTGCACGCCGCCCTGTGGCTCGTGGTGACCCTCGGGGGTCTCGCCGTCGAATACCTCCTCCTCACCGCCGAGTTCATCGCCTGGGTGCAGGTCCTCATCTATGTCGGTTCCGTCGTCGTCCTCCTTCTCTTCGGTCTGATGCTCACCAAGGCCCCCATCGGCCGCTCCCCGGACGCGGACTCCGGCAACCGCTGGGCCGCCCTCGCCGTGGCCGTCGCCGCCGCGGCGGCCCTGGTCTGGGTCGTCGTCGACGCCTTCCGCGCGACCTGGATGAACCTGGCCGGTCCGGCCGCCGGCTCGACCGCGGTGACCGGCGCGAGCCTGTTCCAGAACTGGGTCCTCCCCTTCGAGGCCCTCTCCGTCCTTCTCCTCGCGGCCCTGGTCGGCGCGATCGTCCTGTCCCGCAAGACGAAGTCGGAGCTGAGCTCTCCCCCTGTGAACTCCCGGGGTGCGAGCGGTAGTTCCCCATCCGTCCCCGATTCCCGTAATCACACGTTCGGGCGAAATAGCCGTTCTCAAGGCAACGATCCGACCCCGCGGAACAACCGGACCGAGCGGAACGACCCGACCGAGCGGAGCCAGACCGCGCAGAACAACGCAGCCGCGCAGAACAACGCAGCCGCGCAGAACGACGGAACCGCTCAGAACACCCCCACCGAGCAGAAGGGAGCCAGCTGATGCACCTGGTCTATCCCGCCGTGCTCGCCGCCCTCCTCTTCTGCACCGGCATCTACGGCGTCCTCGCCCGCCGCAACGCGATCCTCGTCCTGATGTCGGTCGAGCTGATGCTCAACGCCGTCAACCTGAACCTGGTCGCCTTCGACGTCTGGCTCAGCAGGACCGCCGAGGAGAAGCTGCACTCCGGCCAGGCCCTGACCCTGTTCACCATCGCCATCGCCGCCGCGGAGATCGGCATCGGCCTGGCGATCGTCCTCGCCGTCTACCGAGGCCGCGGCACCTCGGACATCGACAAACTCCGCGACACCGCGGAGGGCCACGAAACCGACGGCCCCGACGGCCCCGACGGATCCAGCGGCCCCGACAGCACCGGCGGCTCCAGCCCCAGCGGCTCAGACAGCAACGGCACCGAGCCCCCCGTGGCCGAGAAGGCTGAGGCCACCGCGTGACCACGACCACCCTCGCCGTCCTCGTCCCCCTCCTCCCGTTCCTGGGCGCCGCGGCCGGCCTGCTCCTGGGCCGCACCGCCCCCGGCTTCGTCCGCCCGCTCGCCGTCCTGCCGTCGCTCGCCGCGCTCGCGCTGGCCGCGATCGTCGCCGTACGGCAGGGCGGCGACGCGGCCATCGACTCCGCCACCGAACTCACGCCCACCGGCTCGGTCCCCGTCGAACTCGCCCTGCACATCGACGGCTTCGCCGCCCTCGTCGCCGTCCTGGTCGCCTTCGTCGCCACCTGCGTGCAGATCTACTCGACGGGCTACCTGCGCGACGACCCGCGCTACCCCTCGTACGCCGCGCTCGTCTCCCTCTTCACCTCCGCGATGCTCCTCGTCGTCTACTCCGGCGACCTGATCGTGCTGCTGGTCGGCTGGGAGGTCATGGGCATCTGCTCCTACTTCCTCGTCGGCCACTACTGGGAGACCCCGGAAGCCCGCGCCGCCTCCATCAAGGCCTTTCTCGTCACCAAACTCGGCGATGTCCCCTTCCTGATCGGCCTGTTCGCGCTCGCCACCGACGCCGGGTCCTTCCGCATCACCAAGGTCCTGAGCACCGTCGCGAACGGCGGGCTGCACCACCCGACCCTGATCGCCCTGCTGCTCCTGGCCGGCGTGGCGGGCAAGTCGGCGCAGTTCCCGCTGCACACCTGGCTCCCCGACGCGATGGCGGGCCCGACCCCCGTCTCCGCGCTGATCCACGCCGCGACGATGGTCGCCGCCGGTGTCTACTTCGTCGCGCGTCTCCTTCCGGTCTTCGAGGCATCCTCGGCCGCGATGGTCGTCCTCGCCGTCATGGCCGCCGTGACGATGGCCGGCTCGGGCCTCGCCGCGCTCGCCCAGGACGACATCAAACGCGTCCTCGCGTACTCGACGATCGGTCAACTCGGCTACATGACCGGCGCCCTCGCCGTCGGCGACCGCGGTGCCGCCGTCTTCCACCTCCTGTCCCACGGCGCCTTCAAGGCGCTGCTGTTCCTCGCGGCCGGCGTGGTCATCCACGCCTCCGGCACCAACTCGCTGGCCGCCATGTCCCGCATGGGCAACCTGCGCGCCCGCGTCCCCGACGCCTTCTGGACGATGACCGTGGCGCTCCTCGCGCTCGCCGCGATCCCGCCCTTCAGCGGCTTCTTCTCCAAGGAGTCCGTCCTCGGCGCCGCCGAACACGCGGCCACCGGAGACACCGAGCACATCCCCGGTGCGGCGGGCTGGATCGTCCTCCTGGCCGGCCTGCTCGCCGCCCTCCTCACCGCCGCGTACGCGACGCGCCTGTGGCTGCTCGCTTTCCACGGACGCGGAGTCGAGGCCCCTGACCAC
Organism: Streptomyces sp. NBC_01288; assembly: GCF_035982055.1. Lineage (NCBI taxonomy): Bacteria > Bacillati > Actinomycetota > Actinomycetes > Kitasatosporales > Streptomycetaceae > Streptomyces > Streptomyces sp. NBC_01288. The sequence goes on along the minus strand of NZ_CP108427.1, from coordinate 4,309,517 downwards.
GGCAGGCAGCCCGTGGCGATGAACGCCGTGCTGTGGGTGCTCGCCGTCCCGTCCCTCGCCCTCGGCGGACTCGCCTACCGCGTGCTCCCCGACTGGTTCGACGGCCGCGACCTGACCCCGACACTCACCACCTCGGTGCTGGGCACGGGGGTCGCCCTCGTCGGCGGCATCGTCACCTACGGCGCCTGGCGCCACACCACCGCACTCGCAGGCAGCGCACCGATGGGTGCCGTCGCGGCCCACCCGGAGGGCGACGCCGGACTCGTCGAGGCCGAGGCCATCGCGAGCCACACACCCGCCTACGGAGACGTGGCCTCGGCACCCGACCCGGCGGACCCGGGCCGACTCCTGCTCGGCCCGCTGCACCGCCACGCGGCCTCCGGCTTCCACCTGGACGCCGTGTACGCGGCCCTGTTCGTCCGCCCGGTCATGGCCGCGGCGAGTCTCGTCCGGTTCCTCGACCGCGAGGTCGTCGACACCTACGTACGCGGCGCGGGCACCCTGCCCCGCCTCCTCGGCGCCGCCGTACGGCGCGCCCAGACCGGCAATATGCAGACCTATGTGAGCGCGCTGCTCGCCGGCACCGTCGTCCTGACGGTCGCCGTCCTCCTCGTCGCCACGGGAGCGTGAGCAGGCGTGATCGATATCAACGAGTCCGTGATGCAGGTCCTTCTGGCGTTCGTCGTCGTCGGCCCGCTCCTCGGCGCCGTCACCGCCCTGCTGCCCGCCCCGCCGGGACTGAAGGGGAAGTCGCCCGAACAGGCCGTACTACGGCACGGCGTGACCGTGACCGGCGTGATCCTCATCGCCGCGATCGTCCTCGCGCTCGGCTTCGACCACGACCATCCCTCGAAGATGCAGGCCACGACCGACATCAGCTGGATCCCCGCACTCGACGTGCGCATCCACCTCGGCATCGACGGCATCTCCCTCCCCCTTCTGGTCCTGACCGCGCTGCTGACCTTCCTCTGCGCGCTCTACTCCTACTTCAAGATGCCGTCGGGCCCGTCCCCGAAGGCATTCGTCGCCCTGATCCTCGTCCTGGAGTCCGGCACCCTCGCCACCTTCGCCGTCCTCGACCTGATCCTCTTCTTCCTCGCCTTCGAGACCGTCCTGATCCCGATGTACTTCCTCATCGCCCGCTGGGGCGGTGCCCAACGGGCCCAGGCCGCCTGGAAGTTCATCCTCTTCACACTGCTCGGCTCCGTCGTCATGCTGCTCGGCCTGCTCCTGATCGGAATCAAGGCGGGCACATTCGACATGGTGGCACTCGCCACTGACAACGGCCGGTCGCTGACCACATCCGTGCAGGTCATCGCCGTTCTGGCGATCGGGATCGGGCTCGCGGTGAAGGCGCCGATGTGGCCACTGCACAGCTGGCTGCCCGACGCCCACACCGCCGCCCCGACCGTCGGCTCGGTCCTGCTGGCCGGCGTGATGCTGAAGATGGGCACGTACGGGTTCGTCCGCATCCTGCTGCCGATCGCCCCCGACGGCATGCACACCTTCGCGCCCTACCTCGCCGCCTTCGCCGTCGTCGGGATCATCTACGGCTCCCTGGCCTGCCTCGCCCTCGCGAAACAGGGCGCGAAGGGTGACCTCAAGCGCCTCATCGCGTACTCCTCCGTCGGCCACATGGGGTTCGTCCTGCTCGGCATCTCGACGATGACCCCGACCGGCGTGAACGGCGCGCTCTTCGCCAACATCGCCCACGGCCTCATCACCGGCCTGCTCTTCTTCCTCGTCGGCGCCCTCAAGGACCGTACGGGCACCACCGACTTGGACACCCTGGCCGAGGAGACGGGCGCCGCCCTCTACGGCAAGGCCCCGCGCCTCGGCGGACTGCTCGCGTTCGCCGCCGTCGCCTCGCTCGGACTGCCCGGACTCGCCGGATTCTGGGGCGAGATGCTGGCGCTGTTCGGCGCATTCAAGCCCGCCGCCGGCCTCAGCCGCCCCGCGTTCCTCACCTTCATGGCGATCGCGGCCTTCGGCACCCTGCTGACGGCCGCGTACATGCTCGCCGTGGTCCGCCGCGTCTGCATGGGCGCCGTGGCGCAGGAAGCGCCGAAGCTCGCCGACGTCCAGACGTACGAGTTCGCCGCGTGGACCCCGCTCGTCGCCCTCACCGTCGCCGTCGGCCTGTGGCCGAAGGCACTCCTCGGCCTGACCGACCCGGCCGTGCAGCAGCTCCTCTCAGGAGGCACCCGATGAGCGCCCTGGCCCAGCCTCTCGCGGAGTCGATGGTCCAGTCCGTCGACTGGCTGGCGATCGCACCGCCGACCATCACGGCGGTCGTAGGCCTGGTGGTCCTCGTCGCCGACCTGTTCCTCCAGGAGGCCAGAAAAGCGCTCCTGGGCTGGGTGTCGGTCGCGGGCCTGGCCGCCTCCGCGCTCATGCTGCTGCCCCTCCTGGACGGCGACCGCGCCACCTTCTGCCTCACCGGCGACGCGACCGCGTGCAGCTATACGGCGGACCGCTTCACCGTGGTCATCCAGTTCCTGGTCCTCGGCGGCGCCCTCTTGGCCGCCCTCCTGTCGATCACCACCCTGAAGGACGCCGACAAGGGACTCCCCGAAGGGGAGTACTGGTTCCTGCTGCTCTCCTCCGCCGCGGGCGCCGCCCTCCTGCCCGCCTCCCGCGACCTCGCGACCCTGATCGTCGCCCTGGAGGTTGCCTCCCTGCCCGCCTTCGCCCTCGTCGGCATCCGGCACGGCGACAAGAAGTCCGCCGAAGCGGCCCTCAAGTTCTTCCTGTCCTCGGTTACGGCGACCGCGGTCAGCCTGATGGGCGTCAGCTTCGTGTACGCCACCACGGGCACCCTGTACCTCACCCGGATCGCCGACCGCATCCAGCACGTCGACGGCCAGTTCCACACCCTCGCCCAGACCGGCGTCGCCCTCACCCTCGTCGGCTTCGCCTTCAAGACGGCCGCCGTCCCCTTCCACTTCTGGGTACCCGACACCTACGTAGGAGCGCCCCTCCCGATCGCCGCCTACTTGTCGGTCGTCGGCAAGGCGGTCGGCTTCTCCGGCCTGATCCTCGTCACCGTCGTCGCCTTCCCGTCGTACGCCGACGTGTGGGGCCCGGCACTCGCCGCACTGGCCGCCCTCACCATGACGGTCGGCAACCTGGGTGCCCTGCGCCAACAGGCCACGCGCGCGTACAGCGCGGTACGGCTGCTCGCCTGGTCCTCCGTCGGCCAGGCCGGCTACCTCCTCGTACCGATCGCCGCCGCCGCGTACTCCAAGGACGCCCAGAAGTCGATCGGCTCCACGGTCGCCTACGCCCTCATGTACGCGGCCGTGAACCTCGGCGCCTTCGCGGTGGCCGCCCTGGTGGGCCGTAGCAGAGCCCTCAACCGCATCAGCGACTACCGCGGCCTGTACGCGTCGAACCCGCTCGCAGCACTGCTCCTGGCCTTCTTCCTGCTGTGCCTCGCCGGGCTGCCGCCGGGTGTCATCGGGCTCTTCGCCAAGGTGACCGTGTTCTCGGCGGCCGTCGACGCGGGCCTGGGCTGGCTGGCCGTCGTCATGGCCGTCAACGTGGTGATCGCGCTCTTCTACTACCTCCAGTGGACGGCCCTGCTGTTCCGCGCCCCGGAGGGCGAGCACGCCGAACACCGCGTCCCCGCGACCCTCACCGCCGCGCTCGCACTCACCGGCGCCCTCGGAATCGCCCTCTCCGGAGCACCCCAACTGGTCCTGCGCTTCGCCGACACCGGACTCTTCTGAGCCACCGGCACATACCACCGTCCTCACCCGGACGGCCCACCCCCGGCGTCGTACGCACAAGGGAACTAGAGCCCCCCGCCTGGCGTTGACCAGTACGGGAGGGTCCACTGGACGTGACACCACGACACCGGTGGCATCAGAGATCAGCAAGCAAAGGGTTCCCCTGCCGCACGATTTGGAGGGCGTACCGTGCACCGCCGGCACAACGGGCTCAGGACCGCAGTTCTCCTCGGGGGACTGTCCGCACTCATCATCGTCATCGGCAGCTTCTTCGGCCGCACGGGCCTCGTCGTAGCGGTCGTGATCGCGCTGGGCACGAACGCGTACGCGTACTGGAACAGCGACAAACTGGCGCTACGCGCGATGCGCGCCCGTCCGGTGAGCGAGTTCGAGGCCCCGGCCCTGTACCGGATGGTCCGCGACCTCTCCACCCAGGCCCGCCAGCCCATGCCGCGCCTGTACATCTCGCCCACAGAGGCACCCAACGCCTTCGCCACGGGCCGCAACCCGCGCAACGCCGCCGTGTGCTGCACGGAGGGCATCCTGCGCATCCTGGACGAGCGCGAACTGCGCGGGGTCATCGGCCACGAACTCAGCCATGTCTACAACCGCGACATCCTGATCTCGTCGGTCGCCGGCGCCCTCGCCTCGGTGATCATGTTCCTGGTCAACTTCGCCTGGCTGATCCCGATCGGCCGCTCGAACGACGACGACGGCCCCGGCATCCTGGGCATGCTGCTGATCATGATCCTGGGTCCCCTCGCGGCCAGCCTCATCCAGTTGGCCATCAGCCGCTCCAGGGAGTACGAGGCGGACGCGTCCGGCGCCCAGCTCACCGGAGACCCCCTCGCCCTCGCGAGCGCGCTGCGCAAGCTCGACGCGGGCACCAAGCAGCTTCCGCTGCCTCCGGAGCCCCGCATCGAGACCGCGAGCCACATGATGATCGCGAACCCCTTCCGCCCGGGCCAGGGACTCTCCAAGATGTTCTCGACACATCCGCCGATGGCGGAGCGGATCGCCCGGCTCGAAAAGATGGCAGGTCGCCCTCAGTGAAAACCATCCTGAATGTCATTTGGCTCGTCCTGAGCGGCTTCTGGCTGTTCCTCGGGTACCTGCTCGCCGGCGCGCTGTTGTGCATCACCGTCATCGGCATCCCGTTCGGCATCGCCGCCTTCCGTATCGGCGTCTACGCCCTGTGGCCCTTCGGGTACACGACGGTCGAGCGCCGGGACGCGGGCGCCCCCTCCTGCGTCGGCAACGTCCTGTGGCTGGTCCTCGCGGGCTGGTGGCTGGCCCTCGCGCACATCGTCACCGGCATCGCCATGTGCATCACGATCATCGGCATCCCGTTCGGCATCGCCAACTTCAAGCTGATCCCGGTGTCGCTGTTCCCCCTGGGCCGCGAAATCGTGCCCACGGACCAGTCGTTCGCCGCCCGCTGACGGCGGGCAGCGGTGGGGGCGCCCAAGTACGTCCTGCTGTCGCAGACGAAGGCGCCGAGTCCACCGGCGAGCACGGCTACGAGGAGACCTGGGCCCTCTGCGAGGACGCCGCCGACCTCTTCGCCGAGCCGCCCCCACCCGCGCGCGGGACGTACGAACTCCTCGGCTGCGCACCCGAGGGTGACCTGCGAACAGCCCTCGCACGCGCGCGTGCCGACGGTTCGGCACCGCTCGGCCCGCTCACCCTGGAGACCCTCGACAGGACCGGCGGGGAGAGGGCGAGTGGCGGCTGAAGGACGTACGCGTCGCCGACCGTCCCTGCGCGCGAGACCTGTCGCTGAGGGACGTCACCGTCGAGGGCAGGCAGTTCGACGACAACCTCTACGACTGTCCGCAGTGCCCACCCCTGTCCCCCGGGCTACCGGCTACTGGGCGCGGACGGCCAACCATGGGGCGCCTGCCGGGACTTGGCCCACGCACAGGAGGATCGCCCCGAACAACTGGAGCCGCCGCACCGCCTGTTGGGCTGCTCCCCGCGCGGTGCGCTGCGGGCGGCACTGGACGGCGGGGAAGAGGACCTGGGCCACGTCAAGGTGGTGCGCGTCGACACGTCCGGTCGGCCCGTACAGCCCGCCGCCGAGGGCGAGTTACGGGCCTGGATCCCGTCCGCGCGCGGCCCGGGCCTGGTCGACCTCACCCTCGACCCATGGTCGGAACGCCCACCGCTCGCGGCCCGGGAGGTGTGGGACCTGTGGGGCGAGGGCCGCCCCTCCGAGCCCAACCGCTGGGCCGATTGCGACGCCGAAGGCCGCCGCTTCTGGTTGGACACAGCCCTGGCGAACTACACCCGCACCACCCCGGACCGTCCGCCGGGCACCACCTACCGCCTCGACGGCAGCAACATCACCGACGCACCCGGCTTCTTCTGCGCCCTGGGCGAGGCGGTGAACGGCCCCGTCGGATGCTTCGGTGGGGGCCTGGACGCTCTGAACGACTGCCTGCGCGGCAGTTGGGGAGCCACCCCACCCTTCACCCTCGTCTGGCACGACGCCGCCATAGCCCGCACCTGTCTCGGCGCCACCTCGCACACGGGCCGACGCCCGCCGACGTTCGAGGAGTTGCTCGCGTTCCTCGCCGAACGGCACGTCGACGTCCGCCTGGCTTGACCGTTCGTCACCGCAGGACGCTCGCAGCCGGGGCGTACGACCAGCGGTTTTCCACAACCGCGGGGTTGTCCACAGGCCGCCCCGACTGTCAGTGGCGCGCGGCACCATGAAGCCATGACCGAGAACGAGCAGCAACTGCTGACACGAGTGGCCGCCGAGGCCCGCAACACCCGCCCGTCGGGCTGGACTTCGCTCCCCGCCCCCGCGGACGAGGCCACGGTGACCCGCGCCGAGGCCGCCCTGGGCTTCCGCCTGCCCCCGCTGCTCGCCGCGCTCTACACACGCATAGGAGACGGCGGATTCGGCCCGGAGTACGGCCTGTTGCCCCTCCCCGACAACCCACCGGCCGGCGAGCCCGCCGCCGTCACGCAGTACCTCGCCAACCGCGCGAGCGGACACGAGGACCCCGACTGGCCCTGGCCCGAGGGCGTCCTGCCGATATCCCACTGGGGCTGCGCGATGTACGCGTGCGTGGACTGCCGATCCTCGGAGGCCACGGTCCTCCTCTACGAACCGAACGCCGACGAGGCCGACCACGCGTGGTACGTCGACGCGCCCAGCCTCGCCGACTGGCTGCGCGCCTGGCTCGACGGCACGGGCTGGTACGAGGACTACGACGGCGCTCCCGAACCGACACCGTGGACCGACTTCCGCATCCGCACGACGGCACCTGCATCCTGAGCGGTCGCCGCAGGCCACGGATGCCTGCAACCACCACACGCATCCGTGACGTCCTGTTCATCGACACGGCAGAACATGCAGGCACAGGCCGTGCGCAAGGACTTACGAACACAGCCTGTCCGGGCGGAATTCACAGCTCCGGATCAGTGCAAGCACAGCGTGAGAGGGCAGGTTCACGGCATGGGCATCATCAGCTGGATCATCCTGGGACTGTTGGCCGGAGCCATCGCCAAATTCCTGTTGCCGGGTCGCGACCCGGGCGGCTTCATCGGTACGACCATCATCGGCGTCGCGGGCGCGTTCATCGGCGGCTGGATCTCGGCCCGCTGGTTGGACCACCCGGTCGCCAAGAACTTCTACGACGGCGCCACTTGGGCCTCGGCGATAGGCGGCGCACTCGTCCTCCTGATCGCCTACCGCATCATTTTCGGCAACTCGCGCAACTAGCGCGTCCCCGTGCCGCAGCCGGCAGGCGAGAAGGGGTGGGCACCGACGGGCGCCCACCCTTCCTCGTATCCCCGTCACCCGCGCGCGGCGGATGCGCGCGGTGCGGTTCTACCGGTAGTTCACGTACCGGCAGCTTGATCCTCTGACCTGCACATAGTCGCCGATAGGGCGTCTGACGTGCGGAAACTACTGACAGTACTTGTCAACGTTTCGCAGCGTCGTACAGGGTCTTGTGCCCTGACTGTGCCCTCATGCTTACGGCCGGACCCATGGGTCCGGCCGTTGGTGTTCCTGGGGTCAGCGCCGCGCCGCCGTTACTCGCGCTCGGCCTCGCGCTCTTTGCGGATGCGCGCGACGTACTCCCGCGACCAGTCCACCGAGCGGGCGATGCGGGCGTTCGACTCCCCTAGGTCAAGGTGCTTGTGGATGGCCGCCATCAGGGCATCGCGGGCTCGGTCGTACTCGTCTCGCAGGTCCCGGAGTTCGGGGATCTCGTCTCGCGCCATGGCTGTCATGTTGTCACGACCTCTCTTGTGAACTCTGTGCGGAACAATGTTGACAGTCCCACGACGCGAGGGTAGTGTCAACATTGTTCGGAACTGAGTTGACGAAGTGCCCGGACAACGCAAGCGGCCCCCGGCGGTGTTGGAAGCACCGACCGAGGGCCTACGGAACCACCTTGATCGAAGCAAGGAGCCCGTTGTGTTTCACCTTCTCACGTCACCCCGCACCGCCCGTACGGTGCGCAGCCTGATCGGTGCCCTCGTCGAGACCGCCGCCGACACCCTCCGCTCCCTCGCCCCGGCCGAGACGCCGGCCGTCGAGGGGACCACCGCCCCGGACCCGGCCGACGTCTACGGCGTCGACGAGCTGCCCGAGGTCGACACCATCGAGACGGCCGCCACCGACTACGACGAGGCCGCCGACCAGGCCCGCGCCGCCGACAGGGCGAAGCGCAAGGCCCGCAAGCTCCTCGACCGGCTGCCCGCCGGCCGCTACGGCCAGTGGCTCATCCGCCGCATCGAGTCCAGCCGCGAGACCCCCGACCTGGTCGCCATCCGCGCCACGTACGAGCGCCTCGGCCTGGGTGACGTCCCCATGCGGAAGGTCGCCCCGAGCCTGCGCGTCGAGCGCGTCGAGACCGAGTCCACCGCACCGGCCGCCGTCGCGGCCATGGCCGCCTGAGCCGGGGGAACGAGCACCATGAACCGCATCCAGACCCACGTCCCCGCCGTAGACACCACGACGGCCGGCCACCTGCCCTACGTCGTCCAGGCCGCCGAGCCCACCCGGACCAGGGCCGAGCAGCCCGCGACGGACGGAGCCCGCGAGCACAACGCCGCCGACCTCAAGCCCGTCGTCGTCATGCTCCGCCCCGCCGAACTCGACGACGACAACCCCGGCATCCTGCACGTCATCTGGTCGTACCTCAAGGGCGGCCAGTGGGACATCGAGGCCGCCTACGACGACCAGTGGATCCCCCGCACCGGAGCCGAATTCCGTCTCCGCGCGCAGCTCGCCGAGCACGGCATGCACGTGGCCGCGTTCCTCAGCGAGAACGACGAGTACCTTCCCCAGCTGATCGCCGAATGCGAACGGCGCGGCCTCGCACTCCAGTTGACCGACGACCCCGCCATCGACCTCCCCGAGATCCGGGACATCAACGGCCGCGCCACCTTCATCGCGCGCAGCAACGAACTCGGTGTGGCGCTCGACGAACTGTCCGCCGCCGCCCGCGAGTACGAGCGCAGCCGCTACGCCGCCGCCGGCCTGTACATCGCGACCGTCGGCTACAACGAGGCCCTCGCCAAGCCCAACCCCTCCGTCACCCTGGACAACATGTGTGACGGCCTGGGCGAGGCCATGAGCGAGATCATGGCCTCGGTGGGCAAGGCGTTCAAGGTCACCGGCGCCCACATGGAGTTCGCCGAGATCCTGCGGGCCTCCATCGCCGACCGGCTGTGCGCGTTCAACGCGATCGAGTTCGCCCGCTCCGAGTGTGGGGACGGCTACGACTACGTCTTCGACCTGCTGGCGGACGGTGTCAGGAGCGGCGGCGACCCGCACATCGCGCGGACCACCGCGCTCGACGTCCCGAAGCGGCTCCGCGAGAACGCCGAGGTTGCCCGATGACGAACCTCAACACCGCCCCGGCCCCGCAGGTCACCCCCGGCCACCGGCTCGTACCCGCCACGATCACGTTCTTCGACGATGCCGCCCGGACCGTGTGGATCGAGTGCCCCACCTGGTGCGTCACGGATCACGTCGTTGACGTGCAGCTGGCCGTCGAGGACATCATCCACACGTCGAAGATCGAGGACTTCGGCATCGGCACCCTGGAGAAGCCGGGCCACGTCTTCGAGCTGAACGCGCAGATCCAGTCCGGCCCGGCCGACCCGAACCCGCAGCTTCGGCAGGCGACGGTCGCGGTCGACGACGGGTGCGGTGAGTACGCGTTCCTCACCCCGGACATGGCCGACGACCTGGCCGACCGGCTGGTCTCGTTCGCCGCCCGGATCCGGCAGTTGTCCCGTACCGCCCGCGCACACCAGCAGCAGGCGCAGGTGACGGTATGACCAACCGGCCCACCCCGGCCGAGCAGGCGCCCACCCTTGCGGTGGGCGCCCTGCCCGGGCCCATCGACCCGTCCGACCTCGCCGTCGCCATTAGCGTCGGCCAGCAGATGCTCGCCATCTACGGCGACACCGACGGCCGCGACATCTACGCCTACATGCAGGCCCACGGCGCCCTCGCCGAAGCTCTCCGCATCCTGCTCAGGGCCCTCGGCGGCGATGAGACTGCCAGCCTGGCAGTGTCATCCGGACGTTGCCCGGCCGCGCACGTCGAGGACCCGACCCCGTGCGTCGGCCTGATCGCGGTCACCGTCCTCGACGCGGCCAACGCGGGCGCCAACGGATGCGAGCACCACGCCGCCCGACTCCTCGCCTCGCTGGAAGGCGGGCGCGTGTACGCCCTCGGCACGGCCCCCGAGTCCGCGGCGATCCGCGTATTCAAGGCCGCCGCCGCCCTCCGCCCGTTCCCGTGGATCACCGACGCCCCGCGCGTCCTGCCGTCCCAGCTCAGCCACGACGAGAACCGCGCCGGAGGTGAGGGCCGATGAGCACCCCGACCCGTGACCGGTGGTGGTACCTGACCGTCCCGTACGACGAACTCCTCGACGACCTCGGCACCTACGTCTTCGAGAAGCGTCACCCCGACTTGCCCAACCGCCTGGCCCAGATCATCCCGACGGGTGACGGCCGCATCGCCTACGTCGAGGTGTCCCCGGACGTGACGGGCTTCGAGCGGGAGATGGTCCTGCGCGCCCTGCTGGCCAAGTGGCACGGCGCGGACGTCACCGACTGGCCCGTCCCCATGGTGTGGACCGGGAGGCGTGCCTGATGAGCATCGAGCCCCGTACCGCGGTCGTGAACGTCTTCGTCACCAAGCCGCTGGAGATCAGCGAACCCGACTGGTGTGCCGGCCACCCCGACGACCGGGCCGGCTACAAGGTCGACATCAGTCACGACGGGCCCGAGCACGTCATCGCACCCAGCGGCGACGTGCTGTTCAAGGCCTCGCTCACCCAAGCCCCGTTCTCCAACGCCGACCGGACCATCGGCCTGTACATCGAGGCCGACGTCGAGCCGCACACGTGCACGCCCGACGAGGTGGACCAGTTCGCCGACGACCTCATCGCCGCCGCCGACCAGCTACGCAGGCTCGGCCGTCAGCTCGCCGAGATCCTCGCGGGAGAAGACCGGTGAGCGCCCGTCTCGTACGCCGTCCGACCGAGCGCGCCGCGATCCGTGCGGCCGCCCGGTCGGCCCGGCCGCTGCCCCCGGTCGACTGCCTCCTCGACGCCCTCGTCATCGCCCACCGCATGGGCGACCTCGAAGGCTGGACCCTCGCCGCACACCGCGCCGTACGCGCCGCCGCCCCGGAGGTCGGCGAGTCATGACCCAGGACCCTTCCCGTACGTGGATCCGCCGCGTATCAACCGCGGCCGGCCTCGCCTACACCGCCATCGCCGAGTACGAGCTGGCCCGCAGGTTGGGCGCCCGGCCGCCGATCGCGGTCATGCTCCCGCTCTCCCTCGACTGCTACGTCATCGCCGCCCTGAAGTGGTTCAGGGCGTTGGACGTCGCCCTGTCGCTCATCCTGATGTGCGCCGCGCAGGTCGCCGCCCACGCCCTCGAAGCGGGCGTTGTGAAGGTCAGCCTCAACCTCGTCACCGTCGTCTCGGTCCTCGTGCCGGTCGCTCTGTGGCGTACCCACGCGCTCGCCCGCAGCGAGGACGATGACCACACCGTGACCCCTGAGGCGCAGTACGAGACGGCCGTCGAACGCGTCCCTGTACCCGCAGCGGCACCACCTGTACCTGAGGTGTACCCGGCGATCGAGGTACGCGTACCTGCCGTACCGGACGCTGTACCTCCGGGCGTCCGGCTGCTCCCCCTCGTCGCCCGCACGGACCATGTCCGCCCCGCCGCGGAGAAGGTCGCCGAGCCCGTCCCGGAGTACGCCCCTCCGCCCGACGAGGTACCCGTACCCGAGGAGCAGGTACCCCACGAGGAACCCGACCCGGCGCCGGTCGACGAGGAGCCCGAGGACGAAGCCCTCTACCCCGACCCGCTCATCCCCCAGGTACGCATCGACTTCCCCAGCGAGGTGCCCGGTGTGCGCCGGCTGAAGGAGTCGTACGGCATCGGCCAGCCCCGCGCCCAGCGCATCCGTGACGAACTGATGGGAGTCCGGTCATGACGAAGTGGCTGCTCGTGGGCGCCCTGTTGGGCCTGCTCATCGTCTTCCCCAGCCTGCTCGCGGTTGTCGTCGCCCTCGTCGCGGCGATCCTCGGCAAGCCGGTCGTCGTCGCCTTCGCGGCCGGTCTGCTCCTACGCCCGCACCTGCCGCGTGTACGGCGGTGGGCGCCTTGACTGAGCCCTCTCCGCTCGACAAGGCGGAGGCTGCGGTGACCGAGGCGTCCGTGAACACGGCGGCCGTACAGGTCGCGATGGCCGCCGTTGAGTTGGCGAAGCTGGTCAGTGCCCAGCAGCAGGCCGCGCCCCCGGCGTGCGGTCACCAGGCGCCGCAGCAGGCGCAGTTCAACACCCGGAAGTGGCTGACCATCAGCGGCCTGGCCATCGTCGGCGGCTGCGTCGCCTGCTTCCTGGCCATGGCCTTCGCCGTGGCGGCCGTCGCCGTGGCCATCTGCGCGACCTGCGCGACGGCATGCCTGATCGTCCTGCGCTCGATGTGGCGCGACCTCACCAACCGCTGACCAGGGGGAATCCCATGCACAAGTCCACCCAAGACCAGTACGTCCGCCTCGCGTGGAACGCCACCGCCAAGGCCGAGCAGCTGGCCCGCGACGCCGAGCGGTACGCCCGCGACGAGGACCACCGGCGCAAGGTCGAGCCCCTCGCCGCCGCTGGCCGCCTGTGGGCCGAGGTCGCGCAGTCGTACGCCGCCATCGCGGCCGTGCTTCCCGAGCCGCTGCCCGAACTGCCCACCACCGAACCGACGGAGTACTGACCCATGGACGACGACCTCAAGCTCTCCGACTTCACCGGCGGCGAGAAGGTCCACCTCGCCCTGCTGCACACCCGTATGGCGAAGCGCGGACTCGCCGGGCCGACCGTCTACATCGACGACCTGAAGAAGAAGGTCGAGCGCGTCGAGAAGCGCGCCCTCAACCGCAAGAACAAGCAGTAGGTACACCACGGGGCGGCCGTACCCGGCACAGGTACACCGGCCGCCCCGTGTCCCGGAACGCCCAACAGAACGACCGGAGAAGCCAGCATGACGGATCTTCACGTACCCGCCAACGACGAGGACACGGGTACACCCGTACCTGTCGTACTCGACAAGCCAGGTACCCCGAGTACACCCGCACCCGAGGCCGTACCCGCCGAGGTACGTCCCCGCCGCCGGATCCGCGCCGCGTCGCTGCGCCGCGTCGTCGTCGAGATCCGCCAGAACCCCGCGTACCGCGCCGCCGTCCGCCACGGCTCATACACGTGGGGAGGCGGCCGCATCCTCACCAGGCGGGCGTGGGAGGCCCGTACGGCGGCCATGCACCACCGGATGATGCGCATCGCCGAGGCCGCGGGCAACGAAGAGATGGTCCAGAAGTGGGAGCAGCGGGCGTACGCCTACCGGTTCGCCCGGCACAAGCGGCGTATGGACCTGTTGCAGCTGGCGATCAGCCTGCCGAAGGCCGTGTTCACCACGGTCGTTGCCGGTACCGGTGTCCTGCTACTGATCGGCATCCTGATCGCCTGGCACCAGCACGACGTGGCTGATGTCCTCGGACCGCTCGACGCCGTGATTCAACTGGTGGCGTGGCTGGGGTTCCTGGCCTCCGTGATCTGGGACCCGCTCCTCTACTCGTTGCCCCTGCTCGCCATGGCCGGAGCGTGGGCGGTCGGACGGAACCAGCGGACCGCACCCACCTGGGCACTGCCCGCAGACGGCGACGAGCGGGACGTCGTACCTGATGAGAACGCCATCATGCGGGCGCTCGGCAAGCTCGGCATTCCGCCGCTCAACGCCTCCATCAAGGAGGGCTGGAAGCCGCGCTGGGTGCAGCCGTCGACCCGTTCGGGGAACGGCTGGCATGCGCAACTACAGCTGCCCGAAGGCGTACCCGTCGAGATGATCGCCGACAAGAAGCAGATCCTCGCGCACAACCTGATGCGCAAGCCCATCGAGGTGTGGCCGACCGAGCCGCGCGACCAGGCCGGCGTGCTCGACCTGTGGGTCGCCGACCCCGGCGTCCTCACCAAGCCGGTACCGTCCTGGCCGCTCCTGACGGAAGGAACGACCGACTTCTTCAGGGGCGTACCTGTTGCACTCAACGCCCGCGGCGAGCAGGTCATCGGGCGGCTGATGGCTGCGAACTACCTGATCGCCGGGATCATGGGTTCGGGTAAGTCGTCGCTGGTCGTTGCCCTGCTGCTCGGCGCGATGCTCGACCCGCTGGTCGAGATCGACGTGCACGTCCTGGCGTACAACAACGACTACGACGCGATGCGGCCCCGCCTGCGGACCCTGGTTAAGGGCGACGACGACGAGCACGTGGTTGCGGCCATGGACACGCTGCGCGCCCTGGCCGGCGAGGTGTCCCGACGGGGGCAGGAACTGGAGCGCCTCGGCACGGACACCAAAGTCACTCGCGAGATGGCGGAACGCGACCCGTCCATGCGGCCCCGGATCGTCGTGTTCGACGAGGTCCACGAGCTGTTCACGCACCGGGAGTACGGCAAGGAGGCCAAGGAACTGGCGCTGAAGGTCACCAAGAAGGCCAGGAAGACGGCCATCATGCTGATGTGGATCACCCCGGACGCGGATGCGGCGAGCCTGCCGCGCGGGATCTCCAAGACCGTGTCCCACCGTGTCGCGTTCGCGATCAATGATCACCAGGGCAACGACGCGATCCTCGGCACCGGCATGCACAAGAACGGGTACTCGGCGACGACCCTCGTTGCAGGTGAGGACGTCGGCACGGCCATGGCCGCGGGCTTCGGGAAGACTCCCGGGCTGATCCGCTCCTACTTCGTGCGCAAGGAGGCAGGCGTCGACGAGGTCACCCCGGTCGTCGAGCGCGCCATGAAGGCGTACAAGAGCGACGAGGGCGTATGGGAGGTGCCCACGTTCGACGTGGCCGACCCGCTCACCGACATCGCGGCCGTCCTCGGACACGCGACGAAGATGCTCACCCTGGACGTGCTGCACGGGCTGAAGGATCGCAACCCCGTCGAGTACGGCTCCTGGTCACCCCGAGATCTGAAGGCTGTCCTGGACGACGCCGGGCACGGCGAGTACAAGACCAACGGCGGCAAGATGCACGTCGGCCTCGACCGCATTCTCGACGCCATCGCGGCCCGGGACGACGACACCTTGGACGACGAAGACGACGAGGGAGGCATCGAGGACTGAGGGAGTTCTCCCTACCCGCCTCCCTCCCTGCCTCCCTGTACATGGCCTGCGGGTATGCCCAGTTAGGGAGGCGAGGGAGGCGGGTCTCCGCACCTGTGGGAAACGGGAAACGGGCACTTCAGCCTCCCCCGCCGCGCCTCCCTCCCCTCGCCCCGCGTACGCGTGCGCGTACAGGCTGGCGGACGCACGCTGAAGTCATGAACAGCCGGACTCCGCCAGGTCCCCCGGACGCTCGCAGCACATGACCCGCGGGCCAATCAGCACCGGCAGGCCCAGAGCGGCCGCAGCGGCCAGCGGCGTGTGAGGGGTCAGCCCTGCGCAGCCCCTGGCAATCCGTATCGCTCCACGAACAGAGCCACCGTGGCGGGGTCCCGGCGCATCGCCGCCATCAACTGGTTCCGGCGGAACCGCACCCGGCCCGAATCCAGCACAGCTTGATAGCCGTCCCGCGCCTCGACCAGACGTTCCACCACCAGGAACTCGATGACGTCCTCCAGACAGGGCCGAAACCGCTTGCCGCCCACGGGAAAGTGCAGCTGGGCAAGCGAGCGGCCTGTGTCCGTCTTCGGATCGTTCAGTGTGTGGAACAGGTCCGAGACTGCGTCCACCTGTAGGTGGGCGTCCGGGTAGCCGTCCGCCTTGTCCCGTTCGTAGTCGTAGTGGAACAAGCCGTGTTTGGCTTCTGGGGAGCCGAACACGCCGACGAACGACTTCTGCACCATCAAGTGCTCGCGTTCGGCATCTAGGCGCAGCTGGAAACTCACGTCCATCCATAGCTCGGTCCGCGGCGCCGTCGGTTTCAGCTTGAACCGCTGGGCCGTCATCGTCTGCTTGTCGAGCAGGTGACCGAGCGCGAAAAGGCGGTCGTCGCCCAGATCGAGCGCGACCGCCTTTACCTGCACGTGACTTCCGATCGTGCCGTTCAGAAGGGCTTGGATCTCCTTCGTGAAACTGACCGTCTGGTCACGCAGCTTGTCAGAGATCAAGTGCACCACCGATGGACACCCATAGCGATTGCGCCTGGGCTGAACTGAAGTCGCGTCGGCGGGCCATCTCACGGAGCTGTGCGTAGGTGATGCCGAGCCTGTTGAGCGCCGCGTACGCGGCCTCCCGGAACTCGTCTTCGGACAGCTCGGTGATGACGTCGTCGTCGTGGTCCGATGTCCGCTGCTCTTGAATGGTCATCCGAATCGCCCCTACCCCCCGGTAGCTTCTCGATGACATTAGTGTCCCTCAAGGGTCTGACACTGTGACCTAGGCGGCCACCCGGCGTCCAGCCCCTGAACACTCCTGGTTATTTCTTCCCACCTGAGAGTGAGTCGAACAAGCCCGATTGCCTCGCAATACGTACGCAAGGCCTGTTCTGCTCGGCCGCCGAACGGTAGACGCACCGTTGATGGACGGGACCGCGCTCAGTGCTCCCACACGTCGGAGCCGCCGCCACGCCACTCGATCAGGCCGGACTCGGCGACGTACGCCTCGTCGACGTCCTCGATCCCGGCACGGCGCAGGAACTCGGCGATGTCCTCAAGCCCGTACGCACGGCCGAGGATCTCGCTGTCGACGCGCACACGCCGGCCGCCGTCCTCGTCGGGCGGGCACACGACCACGGGCATCACGGAAGCCATACCGTCAGCCTGGCGCTCCCGGCCGACGGCCGCACGCTGAGCCAGCTGCCTGGGCAATCCCCGCGATCAGGCGGAGCCGCGCGAGGCCAGCTTGGACAGCCTCCCAGCATGATCAGTCCAGTGACAGGCGACCGGGAACCTCGCCGCCGTATGAGCGCGGGCCCGCTGTTCGACCGCGAGGAAGCCGAGCGCCGTCTCGGACCGGCCGCTGTTGAGGCGTCCCGCCGGAATGCGGCTGCTGCTCCTCCGCTTCGGCCGGAGCAGATCGAGTTCCTCCGGGCCCTGTTCGCGGTCGCACGCCCGGTGGCCTCCAGATGACCCGCGAAGAGCGCCTCGCGATCCTCGGCCCCGAGACCGTCGCCAAGATCCGCGCCCGCGTCGCGCTCGCCCCGGAGCCCACGGACGAACTCGTCGAGGAACTCCGCCGGATCATGACCAACCCCGGCGGCGAGATCCCCGCGGCCCGGCCGAACGACGAAGCCACCGAAGGCCAAACGTGAATGCCCGGTCCGGGGAGAGACGGGACCCATCCGTGCGGGCAGCGGCTCCGAATCACGAGTGAGGGACACGGAGCGGTGCTCTCACCCGTCGCCCGGCTGTGGCTGGGACGCTTCAGCCGGGCGACGAGAGACGTGCCAAGAGCGTGTGGATGGAAACCTCAGCAGGCAGGGCCGACGGACACCTGCACCTTCTTCAACCGCTTGGCTGGCGTGGCGTCTGCGTTGTAGCCCGGGTTGTCGCTCGCCCACGCCGCTTCGGTGCAAGCCCCGGGAACGGTCGGCGACGTTCGCTGCACCGTCTGGAAAGTGGACTCGCAGTTCGGGTAGCCGTTGCCGCCCAAGACCTGAGCACTGTCGGGGACACCGGGCACCTTCATCCACAGGACGACGTCCCCCACGGCCGGGCATTCCTTCGCCGACGGGGATGGCTTCGCCTTGGCCGCAGGTGTCGCGCTGTGGGTGGGTGTCGCCGCGGCGTGCTTGATCGGCTTGGGTGTCCCCACCGGATCGTCGGCGGTGACGGCCGGCCTGGGTGTGCCGCTGCTACAGGCAGCGGTCAACAGGATGGCGGCGATGGGCAGGATGAAGCGGCGCACGAGTCCCCCTCGGCTGTACGGAAGTTGCGTGCGGACACGCTGGCACCGATGTGCGCATCATGGGGCGTTGTTTCCGGAACGTGACGATTCGCGACAATGCGCTATCGATCCCGGCTGGCGCAGTCTGTAGGCCAACAGCACAGCGGAGCCCACGAGGGAACGCTGGTTGCGCGTATCTCCCTCGCAGACCTTCGGCAGGCGCAATCTCCCGCAATCTCCCGGCACGCATGGACGATCCGCAGCATGCTGGACCTCCAACCAGCGCAGATGGAGGGCGACATGACGCTCAGGTTCATCGGCACCACATCGGAGCACGGCAACTGCCCCACGCTGTACGAGGTCGTCGAGACCGGCGAGATCCTCGTCCAGGGCGAGCGCGAGACCGACCCCGAGCATCTCGCCCAACTCCGGGACGTGAAGGACTCCGAGACGTTCGTACGGATCCCGCGCGAGCTGCTCACCCGCTTCGCCCCACGGGACACTGAGTCGACCGCCGGGCCGCAGACCAAGGAGTAGAACGCGTGTCGGACCTGATCCCGTTCGACGAGATCACCCACCTGTTCACCGACTTCGAGCACACCGCCTGGCGTCTGGAGACCCAGCGCGGCTACGCGACCGACCGCGTCAGCCCCAACTGGCCGCGCTTCCAGCGCGGGGAAACCTTCGACTACGACCCGGCCAGCCCCTGGCATGTGGGCGTGCGCGCGCAGACCGAGGCCGGCAAGCGGTACGGACGCGTGCGCCTGGTCGACGATCCGCCGACCGAGGGACAGCGGTTCCTCCTCGCCACTGGCCTGGGCAACGTGGCGGCTGGCGAGGACATCCGCAACCTCTACCGCGCGGGCGCCGTACGGATCGGACTGCCGGACTACGACTTCTGGCTCTTCGACTCCCGCACCCTCGTGAAGTTCGTCATCGACGACCAGGGCGTGACCCTCGGCGTACAGATCCTCGAAGACGCCGAGAGCGTCGTACGCGCCTGCCAGGCCCGGGACGCTGCCCTGCACTTCGCGGTACCTACCAGGCAGTTCCAGGCGCAGGTACCGTCAGCCGGGTGAGCACCGATTTCCAGTCCGGCCGCGAGGCCCTCGGTGTGCGGCTACGCGAGCTGCGCACCGAGGCCGGCCTTCAGGGCAAGGACCTTGCGGAGCGGCTGGGCTGGCAGCGGTCGAAGGTGTCACGGCTGGAGCTGGGAAAGCAGACCGCGACCGCCGAGGACCTCGACGCGTGGGCGCAGACCCTCGGCGTCCCGGACGAAGCCGACGACCTGAAGAGCCGCCTGCGGGGCCTGGAGTCCCAAGCCCGGTCGTGGCGTCGGCAGCTCTCCACCGGACACCGCGGGGTGCAGGAGCGGTACGTCGCTGAGTACCGGCGTACGTCCACCGTGCGCGGCTATGAGGCGACTGTCATCCCCGGGTTGTTCCAGACCCCGGACTACGCCCGGCATCTGCTGCTCCACAACGCGGAGTTGATGCAGTCGCCGCGCGATACCGAGGACGCCGTACGCGCCCGCATGAAGCGCCAAGAGGTGCTGTACGAGGCAGACAAAGCCTTCCGTGTCCTGATCTGGGAGGGCGCTCTCCATGCCCTCGTATGCCCGCACGAGACGATGGCTGGCCAGCTCGACCGGCTCGTCGGGCTGATCGGCCTGAACACCGTGGCACTCGGCATCGTGCCGTTCGGGGTGCAGTTGAAGCTCAGCCCGAAGCACGGGTTCTGGATCTTCGACGAGGAACGCGTCATCGTCGAGACCATCAACACGGAGTTCACCCTCGAATCCGCCGAGGACGTCGCCCTGTACGGACGCGTGTGGGATCGCCTTGACGAGGGCGCCGTGTACGGGCCTCAGGCGCACCGGCTCATCGGCCGTGCGCGGGCTTCTCTGGACCTCGCGTGAGCAATCCGCCCCAACCCCGGTAGCAGGTCCGCAATCGCGCGCAATCGGCACGCGCGCTCGCATCGCGGGTTCCTAACGTCCTGGTCATGGCCACAAAGCCCGCCCTGTCGCTCCGGCAGCAAGGCCAGGACTGGCTCCTGTCCTGCACCACTGACCCCACCAGCGCGCGCCGCCGATGGGACCGCGAGGAACTCGCCCCGTTCCTCACCGGCATCCACTGGCGGGCCGCCGAGGCGCCCCTCCTGCCGTCAATGCACGCGATGCAGCGGATCGGCTCGAAGCGTCTCGGCCCGGTCCTCGCCGACGTCGAGGCCGAGTTGGCGTGGTGGCTCCTCCCGCCCGATGTGGGCGACCAGCTGGACGACGTACGGCAGCTCACCGTCCGGTGTTCCGGCTGGGTCCTCGACTGCCCGCCCGTTCTGTACGGGGTGGACGGCCGCATGTGGCTGGAACGGCCGGACGGCGTCGGCCGGTTGACCGATCCCGTACTGCTGGGTGCCGCGTTCGGCCCGGGCGGACAACTCTCGGAGGCTGCTCGATGAAGACGGACATGGACGCGCCCCCCGTACTCGGGCTTCCGCTCGATGGGCCGGCGGCGAACCCGAACTGCGGTGTGTGTGCGGCGCTCGCGCGGCAGCGTACGGACGCTCGGGCGGCCGGGGACTTCTCGAAGGTGTCGGATCTCAACGTGGAGTTGCGCAGCCATCAGGCGGCCGTCTCATGACCGTGCGCGTCTGCCGGGCCTGCGACGAGCCGATAGCCGATCCTGACGACGCGGTCCTCGTCTGGCACCAAGAGTCCATGTCCGGCCCGGGCAGGGACGTGTGGGCGCACCGCGAGCACTCCGACCTCATCCAGCCGGACACCGGCCTCGTCCGTGTCCTGGCCCGCGTCCTGATCGCGAAGGCTATGCAGTCGGGCGACTGACTGCCCCGTAACCCCTGCTGCCGGCGGAGACTGGCCGTAGCAGGAAGGGCGGCCGCCTTCACCTCCCCCGGGCGGGGCGGCCGCCGTTGAACTCCCGCCTGCCTTCTGTACCCCGGTCTCGATGAGAGGGCGGGCGGGATCGCGACAGGGCCCCGACTGGTGCGCGTCTCCCGGTTAGGGCCCTGCTCGTTCAGGTGGACTATCGCGAACCCCCGGCAACCTACGAATGCCATCGCTATCATCCCGGGCAATCACGCACAGAGGGTGCGTCTGTGACCGGGGGGACTCACGTGGGGGTTCGGCTGTCGGGCGGTATCGGCCCGTTACGGGTATCGGTTCCGGTGCTCGGCGCGGCCGGCGGGTTCTTCGGGGTCTGCCTGTTCGCGTTCAAGCTCATCGGCTGGCTGCTGTGGTGGGAGCTGGTCCTCGGCTGGTACGCGCTGCTCGGCTGCTACTGGCTTCTGCGGGTCGTGTACTGGGAGGCACCGAGGGCGGCCTGGCGATGGTGGCAGCGGCGGCAGGCGGCCACAGCCGGGGCACTCTGACGCGTCGCCAACGCGGGTGTGCCCGGCCGCCGTGGCGAGCAGCCGGGCACAATTCGTCAGGCAGTGAATATCAGTTCAGAAGATCGGTCGAGTGGCCCGCTCGGTGATGAGCCACGTCGAGCCCCGATGCGCGGCCACGGTGGCCTTGTGCTCGGCCCGCTGCCGCGCCTGCTCCCTCGCCGCATACAACTCGGCGGTGGTCTTCGGCTCGGCTTCCTCTTCGACGTCCTCGTCGACCTCCTCCTCCTCGTACTCCTCGTATGCCTCGTCGTCTTCCTCGACGTCCGACTCCGGGGTGATGACGCCACGGGCCACCAACTCCCGCATGCGCGCCTGCTCCCGCAGTTCCGCGTCCGCGCGGTAGCCGGGCAGGATCCGCGCCGCGTACCTCTCGGCCGTCGACTGTGCAGCCGGCGCGGCCCCCTGGTCAGTGGACCGCGACTGCTCTCGCGCACGGATCCGCTCTGCGTGCATGACCGCACTGGCGGACACCGGCGGGTTACTCGGGTTCCTCATGGGTTTCCTCCTTCAACTGGACTGGCTTCTTACGGTGAAGGTCCTCACTGGCGAGGACCCGTTTACGGGCCGCCCTGCACGCGACGAGCCGCTTCCTCCACCACGGCCTGGGCTTCCGCCTCGGCCTCCAGCTCGGCGAGGATCTGCTCGTTCCGGGCCTTCGCCGCGGCCAACGCCTCGCCGGACCCCGCCTTGTACTGGCGGCGTTCCTCCGGGGTCATCTCGCGGTGTTCGTCCAGCGGCGGCACGTCCTGACCCTGGCTCCGCTTGGCTTCGATGACCATCCGGTACAGCTCAGACAGCGGCTGCGCCCCCATTTCGCACGCGGGTCCGTGGTAGGCGCACCACTTCTCCTCGCTGGCCGGCAGGGCGCCGAGGCGGTTGAGGCGGGCACGCATAGATCGCCCGCTCATATCGTGTCCACCTCCTTCTCCTTCTCCGCTTCGGGGGTGAGGCCGAAGATGGGCAGCAGCTCGGCCACGTCGCCGCCGTTGGCCACGTACTGGTCCAACGCGGCCAGCACCTGGCGGCCCAGCTCGCGGGCCTCCGGCGGGCCTTCCTCCAGTCGCGTCAGCCGTGTCATCAGGCGCCGCCGGCTCACGACAGATCACCGACGTCGACACCGAGCAGCTCGTACACGAGGGGCTGCCCGCCGACGAGGGCAAGCCGTGCCCCGTCCGGGCCCTGGTGGGTGTAGCAGCGGACGCCGGGGCGGGACCACAGCAGTTGTCCGTACTGCTCGGCCTCCGCCGTCAGGTCCGTGGCGGGTGGGCCTACTTGGCTTTCCAGGCGCGTCAGGCGCACCCCGTATCTGCGGTTCACGCGATGCTCCTCTGTTCGGTGATGGCGGCCTCCAGGGCTGTGAGGCGCTCCTCAAGGTCCACGTGCTCGGCGAAGGCAGGCAGCGCACCGAGGAGGACGGAGGCGGCCCGTACGCGTACCGCGGCCGAGTCGTCGGTGAGGGCCTCGTGCAGCGCGGTCACGGCATCGCGGGCGGCGGCGCCGAGAGCGGCACGCGCCTCGGTGAGCAGTGCCCGGCGCGCGGCTTGGACGTCGGCCTCGAAGGTGGTGTCTTCGCGCCAGCGGCGGACGGTGCGGCCGTTGACGCCGACGGCAGTGCCTACTGCGTCGGTGGATTCACCGCGGGCGAGGCGGGCGATGGCTTGGATCTTTGCGTCCAGGGCAATTTCGGGCACTGACGGTCACCTCCGGGGTATTGGTCGGGGCCGACCGCCGGATGGCGGCCGGAGTCTGGGTCAGGCACGGAAGGTGTCAGGGATGGCCGCACGTACGGCGTCCGGCAGTGCGGAGAGCGCACCGTTTGCGACCGGGCACCCCGGATCGTGGGCGACTTGGATGTGAGGGAGACCGGTCTCGGGGTCCGTATTGAGAGTGGCCGGGTCGCTGTTGCAGTGGCCGCACTGGTAATGGGCGGCGAGTGCGGCGGGGTCGATGTCGCCGAACAAATAGTCGGTGCGGAGCGGAGAGGCCATGACGGGGCTTCCCTTCAACATGTGGGGTGGGTGGTCTGGCCCGGCTCGGTGACGTCGATCGGGTAGCCGCACTCGGTACAGGTGACGGCATTAGAGAGAGGCTGCATTTCAGCGTCCCCAGCGTCCCCAGCGTCCCCCCTGCTGTGTTCACGCAGGTCAGGGGCGGTGTCCTGGGGGGACGCTGCGAAGAGGACAGCGTCCCCCTCAGCGTCCCCCAGCGTCCCCCCGGTCGAGGTGGGGGACGCTAGCGTCCCCACTCCAGCGTCCCCCCTGTTTCCGCTGGTCACAGCGCTACCGGAGCCGTTGGGGGACGCTGGGGACGCTGTTTCGCACCTTCTATCTGCTGATGCCGTCAGCCGGTACAGCCGCTGCTTCTTCGGGCTGGGCCCGCGCTTGCTGTCGTCGACCTCGATCCCGATCGTGCGCAGCGCGGGGGCGAGCCGCTTCAACTGTCCGCCCGCCCTGGTCGGGTCCTTCGGCCACTTCTTCGGCAGCTTGTCGGGGGTGGGTACGCGCTCCAGCAACTCCGAGGCGGTGAGCGTCACCCCCAGCGGACCGGACCGGTCGACGAGGGTGACGACGGCCTGGGCGAACGGCTCACCGTCGAGGACGTCGGCCACCGCGTCCCGAGCAGTGGCCTTGTAGCTCTCCAGGGTCTTCCAGCCCCTCACCTGGTCGACGGCCGCCAGGACGCGGGCGAAGTCGGCCATGCGGGGACGCTCGGTCAGCTCGACGTCCGGCAGCACCTTCAGTACCTCGGAGAGGAGGTCGAACAGCGAGGCGAGGATGCCAGGGTGGGCGTCGGCATAGGCCCGGTCCATCTCGGCTTCCTCGCGCCGCTCGCGGTCCGGGATGGTGTGCAGCTCGATCGTGAGGAGCCGCTCAGCGAGGTCTCCCGCGCGGGCGCCGGCATCGATGGTGGTCATGGCCAGCACGCGCCGGAACTCCAGGACCACCACGTCGTCGTCGGTGTACAGGGCCCGGTCCACGATGCCGTCTCCGGTCACCGCCCGGCACAGGGCATCGGACAGCCAGTCCGCGATGATGCTCACGTTGTCCAGGCACAGCGCCCAACTGTTGAACGCCTGCGTGGCCCACGACTTGATGTCCCTCGGCGCGGTCCGCTTCGGTGCGCCGGACGGATCGATGATCCCGATGACCATCTTCGCCGCGTACGACTTCCCGGTCCCCTGCTCTCCCCGGAAGGTGAGGATCGGGTGGGGCAGGTCGGGGATGAAGCAAGCGACGATCCAGGCCGTCAGCAGCCGGAAGTGCTCCTCGTCGGTGTTGAGCAGCTCGCCCAGCCTGGCCAGGCCGTCACCGTCTCGTACCGGTTCCGGAAGGGGCTTCATCGCACCCGACCTCCGGAAGAGGACGGGAGACTTCGGGGTACGTTCCCAGCCGTCCGGGCCGATGGTGACGCACCGCCCGTCTGCGGTGCCGAGGTCGACGACGATGCGCTCGTGGTGGCGCCCGATCCGCAGGTGCGGGACGCGCGGGTCCGCCGCCTGCGCGGCGCCTTCCAGCACGGTCATTGCGTCGGCGAGGGCGGACTGAGAGGGAGCGGACCCGCCGCTGCCGTCGGTGTAGAGCAGCGCGAGTTGAGAGCGGAGGCCAGCCTTTCCACGCAGGGGGAGGGCGATGTTCGCGCCGTCCTTCTTCACTCCGTACGGGCGGCCGTCCTCGGACATGAACATCTCGTACTTCTCGCGCGCGAGGGCAACGAGCTGGGACGCCTGCGAGGGACCGCGTTCCTTCTTGGTGCTGGCCTCCACCTCGTCAGCGAGGCCCGCTCGGCTGAGGATCTCCCGCGCCTCGTCGTCGATGTTGTTCTCGTCGTCGCTCATGCGCTCGTCCTCATGGGTGCATTTCGGGCACTGCTCACGGTGCGTTCGGCGGCATGCTCTGGGTGGCCAAGGGAGACAGCGGCGTCGACGAGGGCGCGGCTGATGGAATCAGCGTCGACACCGGTCTCGTACGCCCGGCAGGCCGACCAGTACAACCTGGTGTTCAACTCGCCTTCGGGGGCCTCCAGCACGAACTTGACGAGGCCGACCAGGGCTGCGCCCCGCCGAGGACCGGGAAGGTAGACCGGGGGCCTCCGGACCGGAGGCGGGGGCAGCATCAGGGCGAGCAGCGCATCCGGGAGTTCGGCGGCCGGGCGCCGGTCGACGAACCGGTAGATGCCCTTCGGGGTCCAGGACCCAGGGCCGACGAGGAATCCGCCGTATCCGCGGACGTCAACGCCTGGACCGAGCTTGCTCGCACTGTTGCGGACGGGCGCGCCGGCCGGGCCGATGAACCAACGGTGTTCGCCGCCCGACGGGGTGGCGATGATGGTTGTCTCGGGCACGGTGAAACCGTGCTGCTCGGCAAGAGCGGCGAGGGAGACGACGCCATCCACACCGTTCTTCCGGTCGAGGTCGACACCGAGAAGAGGCTCGTAGCCGCGTCCGCAGGCGATCCCGTATCCGCAGGCATGGGGCGCTGCGTCGAACTGCTCGTCGATCCGCTTCGGGTCGGTCGTTGCGTCGTGGACGCCGTGGCCGAGGCGACCGCAAGTACCGCGGCACGGTGGTGTGCCTGGCGGGTCGTCGCGATGCGGAGACCGGATCGCGGGCAGTTTGGCGCTGCCGATGGGGAAGACGTGCAGGCCGTGTTGGGCTGCTTGGTGCGCGCTCTCGATGGCGCGCAGCCAGGCGCTTCGGGTGGTTCGGTTGCTCACGTGTTCCCCCTGCCGCGACGCCCTCGTCTGGCGGGCTGGAGGTCATAGCGGGTACCGCACGGGGTACGCACGACGCCGAGGTGGATATGGCGGTGCCACCCCTCGCACTTCGGGCAGCGGCCGGTGAACTCGATGCGTCCCCGCGTCGTAAGAACGATGGGTCGTACGACAGGCAGAGGCGGTACCGTGGACTCAGTCCCGCCGCCAAAGAGGACTTGCTGAGACCCGCCGGCTAGCCCCCGGCGGGTCTTCGCGTTTGTCGTCATGCTGCGGCGCCTCCGGTCTTCACCGTCTGGGCGTCCAGCCACTGCTCGATGTCGGTCCACCGGGCGCGGAGGTGGCGGCCGACCTTGATGAGCTTCGGGCCGCCGCCACGGCTGGACCACTGGTAGACGGTCCCGATCGGCACGCCGAGGTATTCGGCGACTTCCTCGGCGGTGGCGAGCTTGCGCCTCTGTGCCTCGGTGACCTGAGGCAGAGCGATATGAGGCATCAGTTCTCTCCTACGTGAAATAGATTCACTCAAGATGGCCGCGATGGCTCCCTCGGGTGAAACAGTGCCTCATAGTGGCGAGTGATGCAAGTTCTCGTTAAGGTGAACTCATGTCACCTGAAGCGGTGGGACCGGTAGAAACCATCGGCCAGCGAGTGAAAGAACTCCGCGCGCGGCGCGGCTGGACCGCGGCCCAGCTAGGCAAAGAACTCGGGAAACACGGAGTCCGCTGGGACCGTTTCGCCGTGGCCAACCTGGAGACGGGGAAACGCAAGAACGTCACGGTGACCGAACTCATGGCTCTCGCCCTGGCCCTCGACGTAGCCCCCACGCACCTGCTCATCCCGCTGGACGATCGCCTGTACAAGATCACCCCGACTTACTTCTTGCCGACTCTCGACGCCCGCGAATGGTTCCGCGGCAACGTCCCGCTGTACGGGATGCACGGGGAGCGGGCACGCACCTATCTGTCCGAGCGCCCCCTTGCCGACCTCGAAGGTCGGAAGCCTGATTTCGCCGAGCTGCGAACCACGCTTGTGCCCGACCCCGACAATCCTGATGACCCAGACCGTGCCGTCCCTCTAGTCAGCTACAGCCGGGGCGAGCCGGAGTCCGGAGACTCATCGGCTGACCCGGCTGACCAGGAGGAAAGTCGTGGCTAACGTCTACGACCGGTGGCACCTCTCCCGCCCGAAGAAGGGGGCCGACCCTTGCGCTGTGCACTCCAGCAAGACGAATGTCCTGGTGCCGAGCAAGGACCACGGCAAGGGGAAGCGCTGGCAGGTCCGTTGGCGTGACGCGGCGGGGGAGCAGCAGAAGGAGAACTTCGCCAAGCGCAGCCAGGCCGATACCCGCGCGGACACGATCGGGGCTGACCTCGCGCGTGGTCTGTACGTTGACCCGGCAGCGGGCAAGGAGAGCTTCCGCGCGGTCGCCGAGCGCTGGCGAACGTCAGCCGTCCATAAGGGCGGTACACCCTCGCGCGTCGAACGGGGCCTGCGGCTGCACATCTACCCGACGTTCGGAGACCGGCCGATCGTCACCATCCGCCCCTCGGAAGTGCAGGCCTGGGTCAAGGATCGCTCGCAGGTTCTCGCCCCGTCCACGCTCCGGGTGACGTTCGCCTACCTGGTCACCGTGATGCACACGGCCGTACGGGACCGGACGATCGCCATCAACCCGTGCGCCGGCATCAAGCTCCCGGAAGTCCGGCGCCCGGAGATTGTGCCCCTTCACAAGGACGCGGTCCGCGCCCTGATCGAGGCGGCTCCGCCCCGGTACCGCGCGATGATCCTGCTCGCCGTCGCCTCCGGGCTCCGCCAGGGCGAGGTCTTCGGCCTGGAGGTGGACTGCATCGACTTCCTGCGCAAGGAAGTGACGGTGCGACAGCAGCTCATCACCCCGGACAAGGATGTCGACGCCGACGAGGATGAGACCCCCGAGCCCTACATCGGCGAGCCGAAGACTCACGAGAGCTATCGCACGGTGCCCCTGGTCGGCCTCGCGGTCGACGCCCTGGCGGCGCACCTCCAGCAGTACCCGGCGGCCGTCGTCGACATCGAGGACCGGACGGACACCCGGAAGCCGAAGCGTCGGAAGGCTCGGATGCTGTTCACCAACGACCACGGCGGGGTGCTGAAGCGGGCCAGTTGGTCGCACGTGTGGGCGCGCATGGAGGTGCGGGCGAACGAGGTGCTCAGCAAGGCGTACGCGGAGACGTACGCGGCGTGGGTGCATCGCGGCCGGCCGGACGGACAGGAGCCCGCGCCCGTGCGGGTGCCGGAGGGGGCGAGCATGCACGACCTGCGCCACTTCTACGCCTCAGCGCTGATCAAGAACCGCGAGAGCGTGAAGACGGTACAGCGACGACTCGGCCACTCGAAGCCCAGCATTACGTTGGATACCTACACCCATTTGTGGCCAGACGACGAGGACACAACCCGGGCGGCCGTCGAGGCGGTCCTCGGCGATGTGCCCGCGTTGTGCCCTCAGGTCACCACGATTTCCAGCTAGTGCAGGTCAGGCCCTTGGGTCACCGGTAGTTCACGTACTGCAGCGCGAAGTCGAAGTCCTTGCCCTTGAGCAGGGCCTGCACGGCCTGGAGGTCGTCGCGGCTCTTCGAGCTGACCCGCAGTTCGTCGCCCTGCACCTGGGCCTTCACGCCCTTGGGACCCTCGTCGCGAATGATCTTCGCCACCTTCTTCGCGTTGTCCTGGGAGATGCCCTCCTCGATCGACGCGAAGATCTTGTACTCCTTGCCGGAGAGCTGCGGCTCACCGGCGTCCAGCGCCTTCAGCGAGATGCCGCGCTTGATCAGCTTGGACTGGAAGACGTCGAGGATCGCCTTGACCCGGTCCTCGGAGTTCGCCTCCATGACGATCTTCTCGGCGGACCATGCGATCGAGGCACCCACGCCCTTGAAGTCGTAGCGCTGGGAGATCTCCTTGGCGGCCTGGTTGAGGGCGTTGTCGACCTCCTGCCGCTCGACCTTCGAGACGATGTCGAAACTGGAGTCGGCCATGTCCTGTGGCTCCTTGTATCGGGGTGCGTATCGATGCGTGTCACTGCGTATCGGCGTGCGTGGGGGCAGCCGCCGAGCCCGGTGTAGGCCCCGGGCCGCATCCGCATAAGCGTAGCCACCCCCTCCCCTCCGAGCGCCGGTCAATCGGGTGGCGAAGCACCCCTGGGCATCGGGTATCGTTTACGTCGTTGCCACGGAGCACCGCCGAAAAGCGGTTCGAGAGGCAGCAGCCCCGGCGGTGTGCCCGAGTGGCCAAAGGGAGCAGACTGTAAATCTGCCGGCTTAGCCTACCCAGGTTCGAACCCTGGCGCCGCCACATGATCGAAAGGGTCTGTGAT
Source organism: Streptomyces sp. NBC_01288 (assembly GCF_035982055.1). NCBI lineage: Bacteria > Bacillati > Actinomycetota > Actinomycetes > Kitasatosporales > Streptomycetaceae > Streptomyces > Streptomyces sp. NBC_01288. The sequence goes on along the minus strand of NZ_CP108427.1, from coordinate 4,279,930 downwards.
CAGCAGCAATGCTGATCACAGACCCTTTCGTCGTTCCCGGGGCCTTTCCGAGGCACCGCAAAGGTATCCCGAAGGCGCCCCAGGGGCATCCCCCCGGCCCCCTCCGCCCTGCCGCCAACCTTGACGTGCCCGTGCCACAGCCCTACTGTCGCGACACCGCGTTCACGTTGAAACATAAAGTTCATACACGTGAACGCCTGCTCCGCCAACCGAGTCGAGTCCACAGAGCAGACAGGAAGGCACCCCCCATGCGCATGCGTACGCTGCTCACCTCCCTGGCCACCGTCGTCGCCGTCACCGGCGGCCTCGCCCTCACGGCGCCCGCCGCGTCGGGCAGTACCGGCGCCGCCCACGTCGTCGCCGCACCCCTGGCCGACCCCTCCGTCGCGCCCGGCGGGAACTTCGACCTGGGGGTGTGGCAGCTCCAGGAGCCGATCGGTTCCCCCGGCTCGCCCACGACGATCTCGTCGTCCCGGCTCCAGGGGGCCAACGGGTTCCAGGACTCGTACTTCTACACGGACACCCGTGACGGAGCGATGACCTTCTGGGCGCCGGAGAAGGGCGTCACCACCCCCAACTCGAACTACGCCCGCTCCGAACTGCGGGAGATGAACCGCAGCGGCAGCGCCGCCGACTGGTCGCTCAGCGGCACCCACACGATGAAGGCGACGCTGCGGGTCGTCTCCGTCACGTCGAACGTCTGCGTCGGCCAGATCCACCTCGGCAGCGGAGGCACGTCCACCAAGCCGCTGCTGGAGCTGTACTACCGGTCGAGCGGCGACATCGTCCTCGGCACCGAGAACTCGCCCTCGGGCGGCCAGACCCTGCACACCGTGGGCAACGTCTCGGTCGGCAAGACGTGGAGCTACACGATCGGCGTCTCGGGCGGGAACACCATCAACCTGACGGTCAACGGGAGCACCACGCACTACGCCATCCCGTCGTCCTTCAACGCCTACAAGCAGTACTTCAAGGCCGGTTCGTACAACCAGTCGTCCTCCGACAGCACCACCAAGGGCGCCCGAGTCGCCTTCTACGGCCTCACCGTCGCCCACAGCTGAGCGAGCCTCGACAGCCGACCCGGCCTGCGGCGGGGCAGACTGATCCCATGTCGTCACGCCGCAGAAGCTGCCCCGAGTGCCGTCGTGAAATCGCCGTCGTGGCCGGTCGGTTCGCGCGGCACGACCCGCCCGGCGCCCGGGAGAGCGGGGACCTCGTGTCGTGCCCCGGGTCCCGCCGCCAGGCGGAACTCGGGGCGGCCCAGCCCGCGTTGGACGGGTACGTGGTCCCGGAGTTCCCCGGCCAGATGCCACTCTTCTGAACGGCGGCCCACCCCGCCGCCGGGGAACCCCAGTCGCTCAGATCCTCAGTTCCCCGCCACCGACTTCACCGCGACCGACACCGGCGCGGACCCGCCGATCAACTCCAGCGTCAGGCCGGCCGTCGCCGGGGTCTCCACCAACTCCGCGAGTACGGCGGCCACATCGTCGCGCGGGATCGCGCCGCGACCGGTGTGGGCCTCCAGCCGGACCAGCCCGGTGCCGGCGTCGTTCGTGAGCGAACCGGGGCGCAGGATCGTCCAGTCCAGGGCGTCCAGCCCGCGTACGTACGCGTCGGCCTCGCCCTTGGCCCGCAGATACACGTCGAAGACACCGTCCCCGGAGTGCGTCGGATCCGCGCCCATCGAGGACACGACGACATGACGTCGTACGCCCGCCAGGACCGCCGCGTCGGCGAACAGCACCGCCGAACCCCGGTCGACCGTGTCCTTGCGGGCCATGCCGCTGTTCGGGCCCGCGCCCGCCGCGAAGACCGCCGCGTCCGCGCCCCGCAGCTGCGCCGCGACCTCCTCGACCGAGGCCGACTCCAGGTCCAGCAGCAGCGGTTCGGCGCCGGCCGCCCGTAGATCGTCGCCCTGTTCGGCGTTGCGGATGATGCCCGCGACCTCTTCACCGCGTGCGGCGAGCAGACGCTCCAGCCGCAGCGCGATCTGACCATGACCTCCAGCGATGACAATGCGCATGCCTTCGACCGTACGCCCGGACGGCCGCACGCGCCGCATTACTTCAGCCGCGCCCCAGCGGCGCACACCCGCGACGGACGCGCCGGGCGCGCGGACCCGAGCCCTGGCGCCTCAGGCGTACGCCCCGGCGCGGCGGCAGCCGCTCACGACAACTCGCCCCGTCCCTGCCGGGGCAGCCCCAACTCCGAGCCCGCCGCCGTGTTGCAGTACTCCCGCACCGCGCTGGTCCGTGCCACCACGCGCCCCCGGTGCACCACGATCCGGCTGTACGCCAGCGACAGCGCGCCCGCGAGTCGGTCGCCGCGCACCGCGAGCAGTTCGGCCGGAAATCCCGCCTCGACCCGTACCTCGGGCAGGCCGAGTGCCGCGCGTGCCGACGAACTCACCGTGTCGTAGGCGTCCTCGGGCCGCATCCCGTGGCGCGAGGCCAGCAGATAGGCGGCCTCCAAGGGGTCCCCGCGGCCCACCGGGTTGGACACGTCCCGCAGGGCGCCGCTGCCCGCGGCCACCTGGACGCCGGCCGTGCGCAGCAGTCGTACGGGAGCCGTGCCCCGGCGGTCCACGCCGCCGCAGCCGCCCTGTGGCAGGCAGACCACCGTCACGCCGGCCGCGGCCAGTTGGTCCGCGATCCGCGTGACCGTGTCCGCAGGCAGCCGCCCCAGGCCGCCGCACGGGCCGAGCGTCACCCCGGGGCGCATGCCGCCCGCGACCGCCGCCAGCCGGGCAAGGCGGGTCGGGTCGGCGGCGTCGGTGTGCAGGTCGACCGGACAGCCGTGCTCGGACGCGACTTCCAGGACGGCCTCCACGTACCCCGTCGGATCGGGGTCCAGATCTGGACAACCGCCCACTACGGAGGCACCCATTTTCAGCGCGTCCCGCAGCATCGCGAGCCCGTCCGCCCCCGCCACCCCGGTCAGCAGCCGGGGCATCGCCACCGCCGTCAGCTCCGCCAGCCCCCGCAGCGCCCGCCGCGCCTGGAGTACGGCGGCCAGCGCGCTCAGTCCCTGAACGTCCCCCACGCGCACGTGTGCCCGCTGCGCGGTGGCCCCGTGCCCGAGTTGCAGCAGCGCGGCCTCGGTGGCGCGGCGCTGGACGTCCTCGGGGTCGTAGGAGACCGGTCCGCCTTTCTCGGCCGACAGGGCGGTGTCACTGTGTGTGTGCGGCTCGGCCGGGGCCGGGAGGAGGAGGTAGCCGCTGAGGTCCACGCGCGCGCCGCACGCGCGCGTGGCGTCCGTCGCCAGGCTGCCGGCCGTGCCGACCGCCTCGATGCGCCCGCCGCCCAGCCGTACGTCCACGGTCCGGCCGTCGGTCAGCCGGGCCCCGCACAGCAGGAGCGCGGCCGGGTCGGCCGGTCCCGACGAGCCTGAGGAACCCGACGGGCCGGACGACGAGGGGGACGGCTGGGGCTGGCTGTCGGGCATCGCGCTCCAGGGGCTCAGGGCTTCGCGGGCTCGGGGCTTCGGGGCTCAGGACTGGGGACTGCGCAAAGGGGCGCAAGATCACGCAGAGTGAGTCGAGCCTAGGGCGGTGATCCGCTCACGGCCGGGAGGAGCGCAATAGTCGTACCGGTGTGGTCCCCCATACGTGAGGGGCCCCTGAGGCCTCTGGGAGGGCCTTGGAAGCGGCTGGAGCGGGGCCGCGAAACGGATTTGGGCGAACGGTCGCCGAGCGTGTAATGTCTTCATCGCTCGCCCCAATAGCTCAGTCGGTAGAGCGTCTCCATGGTAAGGAGAAGGTCTACGGTTCGATTCCGTATTGGGGCTCTGGTGTGAAAGGTTCCCGTCGCAAGATTGGGAACTGATCGCATCACAGCGGTGTAGCTCAGTCGGTAGAGCAAGCGGCTCATAATCGCTGTGTCACCGGTTCAAGTCCGGTCACCGCTACTGACAGTAGCCGATTGCGGGGTCGGTCCTTCGATCGGCTACTCTGTTATGCGTTCATAGTCCCATCCGTTCGTCAAGGAGCACTCCTGTGGCTGCCACCGACGTCCGCCCGAAGATCACGCTGGCCTGCGTGGAGTGCAAGGAGCGGAACTACATCACCAAGAAGAACCGGCGTAACAACCCGGACCGTCTTGAGATGAAGAAGCACTGCCCGCGTTGCAATGCGCACACCGCGCATCGCGAAACGCGATAAGAATCAGGCTCGTACACGAGGCCGTCCCCGAAGTCTGGGGGCGGCCTCGCGTCGTTCTTCACACAGCAGGCCAGCCAGCAGCAGGAACAGCAGGAGGTACCGGGCCATGGCGCTCGACCAGTCCTTCGTGGGGCGGACCTATCCGCCCACCGACCCCTACGAGGTGGGCCGGGAGAAGATCCGTGAGTTCGCGGAGGCGGTGGGCGACGCCAACCCGGCGTACACGGACCCGGAGGCCGCCAAGGCGATCGGTCACCCCGATGTGATCGCCCCGCCGACCTTCGTCTTCTCCATCACGTTCAAGGCCGCCGGACAGGTCGTCCAGGACCCGCAGCTCGGCCTCGACTACAGCCGCGTCGTGCACGGCGACCAGAAGTTCGTCTACGTCCGCCCCGTGCGCGCCGGCGACCGCCTCACGGTCACCTCCACGATCGAGGCGATCAAGTCGATGGCGGGCAACGACATCCTGGACATCCGCGGCGAGGTCCACGACGAGGCCGGCGAGCACGTCGTGACCGCCTGGACCAAGCTCGTGGCCCGCGCGGCGGAGGGGAACTGACATGACGGCGAAGATCGCGTACGACGACGTCGAGGTCGGCACCGAGCTGCCCGCCCAGACCTTCCCCGTGACCCGCGCCGCCCTCGTCCAGTACGCGGGCGCCTCCGGGGACTTCAACCCGATCCACTGGAACGAGAAGTTCGCCAAGGAGGTCGGGCTCCCGGACGTCATCGCGCACGGCATGTTCACCATGGCCGAGGCGATCCGCGTGGTCACCGACTGGACCGGCGACCCGGGTGCGGTCGCCGAGTACGGCGTCCGCTTCACCAAGCCCGTCGTCGTCCCGAACGACGACCAGGGCGCGACCGTCGAGGTCAGCGCGAAGGTCGCCGCCAAACTCGACGACAACACGGTCCGCGTGGACCTGGTGGCGACGAGCGCCGGGCAGAAGGTGCTCGGCATGTCACGGGCGGTCGTACGACTGGCGTGAGCTGAGGTAAGGGGCGTCCGCCATTGCGGGCGCCCCTTACGCATGGGTCGGCCGGGCCGATTCGGTCACCGGCAGTGACGCCGGCCGGTATCGGAGCCGTCCCGCCTGTGCGTCGTGTCACAGCGCGGAACGTCGCGCCACTCCCTGAAAGGCCGCCGCGCGGTGCCCCTTGACGTAGTTAGTGATTGAGTACTAACTTTCTCGCATGGTCAGGATGAGCGCAGAAGAGAGGCGCGAGAGCGTCGTCCGCGCGGCGATCACCGAGTTCGCGCAGCGGGGGTACTACGGCACCTCCACCGAGGCGATCGCCAAGCGGGTCGGTGTCTCGCAGCCGTATCTCTTCCGGCTCTTCCCGGGCAAGAAGGCGATCTTCGCGGCGGCCTCGCTGCGGTGCGTGGCGGACGTGTGCCAGGCGCTGGAGGAGGCGGCCGGGGGGCTGGAGGGCGAGGATGCCCTGCATGCCATGGCCGATGCCTACGTGCGGCTCATCACGGAGAATCCCGAGAAGCTCCAGATGCAGATGCAGACGTACATCACCGTGGCCGCCGCCGAGGCGGAGGGTGACCACGAGTTCGGCGAGGTCGTGCGGAACGGCTGGATGAAGCTCTGGGAGATCGTGCATCTACCGCTGGGGGCGGATGTCGAGGAGACCACGACCTTCATGGCGTACGGAATGCTGATCAACACCCTTGCGGCCATGGGTTTTCCGCCCGAGCACCGGGTCTGGGAAGGGTTGTATCCGGAGGCCCGTGTCACCGGTCGGCTGGAGAAGTCGTAGTGGCGGGCAAGGGGCGGATTCTGCGCCTTTTCATGCCCGGCGAAGTTAGTCATCAATAACTAATCATCGGTACGAGCACCCTTTGGGGGAGCGATGTCAGAGCCAACCGCACGTCGCGGGGGAATGGTCTGGGCCCTCGTGATCACCAGCGTCGCCGGATTCATGGCGGCCCTGGACAACCTCGTCGTCACCACCGCCCTGCCGTCCATCCGCAAGGACCTCGGGGGCGCGCTGGGGGACCTGGAATGGACCGTGAGCGCCTACACGCTCACCTTCGCCGTCCTGCTGATGTTCGGCGCGGCACTCGGCGACCGGTTCGGGCGCCGCCGGCTCTTCCTTGTCGGCATCACCGTCTTCACCGTCGCCTCCGCCGCCGCGGCCATGGCACCCGGGATCAACTCCCTGATCGCGGCCCGCGCGGTCCAGGGTGTCGGCGCGGCGATCATGATGCCGCTGACACTGACCCTGCTGACGGCGGCCGTGCCCGTCGCCAAGCGCGGGATGGCGTACGGCATATGGGGCGCGGTGAACGGACTCGCCGTCGCCTCCGGACCCCTCATCGGCGGCAGCCTCACCGAGCACATCTCCTGGCACTGGATCTTCTGGCTGAACGTCCCGCTCGGCCTGGCCCTGATCCCGCTCGCCCGCCTGCGCCTCTCCGAGTCCCACGGCACCGGCGCCCCGCTCGACTTCCCCGGCACCCTGCTCGCCAGCGGCGGCCTCTTCGGCATCGTCTACGGCCTGGTCCGCGGGCCCGCCGACGGCTGGACCAGCTCGCTCGTCCTCACCGGGCTGTTCGCGGGGAGCGCGCTGTTCGCAGGGTTCATCATCTACAGCGTCAACGCCAAGAACCCCATGCTCCCGATGCGGCTGTTCCGCTCCCGCGCCTTCTCCGGGATCAACGCGGCGAGCCTGTTGATGTTCCTCGGGATGTTCGGGTCGATCTTCCTGCTCAGCCAGTACATGCAGGGCGTCCTCGGCTACTCGCCCACCGAGGCGGGCCTGCGGATGCTCCCCTGGACCGGCATGCCGATGCTCGTCGCCCCCATCGCCGGCATCCTCTCCGACCGCATCGGCGGCCGCCCGGTCGTCGCCGCGGGCCTCTTCCTCCAGGCGGCCGGCCTCGGCTGGATGTCCTACGTAGTCACCACAAACGTCTCCTACGGCGCTCAGCTGCCCGGCCTGATCCTCAGCGGCATCGGCATGGCCCTGTTCTTCGCACCGGCCTCCAACCTGGTCATGTCCAGCGTCCGCCCTCAGGAGCAGGGCATCGCCTCCGGCGCCAACAACGCGCTCCGCGAGATCGGCGGCGCCCTCGGCATCGCGATCATGGCGTCCATCTTCTCGGCCCAGGGCGGCTACCAGACCGCCCAGACCTTCGTCGACGGCCTGAAGCCCGCGCTGGTCACCGGCGCGGCGGTGGTCGCTCTCGCGGGAGTCGCGACGCTGCTGATCCCGACGCGGCGGCGGGCGGCGGAGCTCGCGGCGACGTCCGAGTCGGCGGTGGCTTCGGACTCGGCCGGGTCTTCCGAGTCCGACTCGGTACTGGAGAACGCCGGTCGCTGACCGGGATGCCTGTGCACGCACGCGTGGGGCCCTGCCGTTGGTGGTGGGGCCCCACGCGTGCGTGCGGCTTGGTTGGTTGGGCTTGTGTGGGCGGGAGGGTTCGGTGGTGGGGCTTCACGCGTGCGAGCGACTTTGTCGGTGTCGGTGGGGTTCTGCGTGGGTCGGCGTCTGCTGTTGCCGGGGGAGCTTCACGCGCGCGTGGGCTTGGCATTGTGGGTGAGGCTCCACGCGTGCGTGCGGGCGTCCGGCTTCGTTGGTGGGGTTCTACAGGTGTGCGCTCGGCTTCGCTGCGGCGGTGAGGTGGGGGTGGCTGGGGAGTTGGCTGCGCGGGGGTGCGTGGTCCGGGTGGGGGCGGGGCCAGTGGTGGATGCGGTGCGTCGTGCTGGGCGCGGGCCTTGTGCCCGGAGACGGTGCCGGTGCCAGACGTGCAGTGCGCGGCGCACGCGCTGTTGGGCGCCTGCTCGACGGCGGTTGGGGACCCGGGCCGGACACTTGCCTCGTGCTGAGGCGTGTTGCCTTGTGCCGGGTGGGTCTCGTACTCGCCTCCGGCGCGTGCCCTGTACCGGATGCGTGCCCCGTGGCCGATGCGTGCCTCATGCCGGGTCCGGCACCGGTGCTGGATGTGCGCCTGCATGTCGCGCGCTTCTGGTGTCGACCACCCGCCCGGCAGCAGACCTGATGCCTGGCGTCGGACGCGTACCCCGCGCCCCATCGGTGCCCTACGTGCTCTCGGCGCCGGAAGCCCGCCCCACACTGCCCGCCCCACACGCGCAGCCCCCGCCTCCGTCAGACGCCCCGCCCCGCTCACACCACCCGCACCGCCACTGGTCCCGTACCCCCACCCCTCACCGAAATGACCACCCCCACCCCGCCACCCCCGGACTTGTCAGTCCCGTCTCGTAGTCTTGGCCCCGTGCAGGAACTCCACGACGCTCCCCTCGCCCCCCTCACCACCTTCCGGTTGGGTGGTCCCGCGACCCGGTTGATCACCGCGACCACCGACGCCGAGGTGATCGACGTCGTGCGCGCGGCCGATGACGCCGGGACGCCGTTGTTGGTCATCGGGGGCGGGTCGAACCTCGTCATCGGGGACAAGGGGTTCGAGGGCACCGCCCTGCGGATCGTCACCCGTGGCTTCGAACTCGACGGCACGCGGCTGGAGTTGGCGGCCGGTGAGGTGTGGACCGACGCCGTCGCCCGCACCGTGGAGGCCGGTCTCGCCGGTGTGGAGTGCCTCGCCGGGATTCCCGGGTCGGCCGGTGCGACCCCGATTCAGAATGTCGGGGCGTACGGCCAGGAAGTCTCCGCCACCATCACCGAGGTCGTCGCCTACGACCGCACCACCCGTGAGACGGTCACCCTCACCAACGAGGAGTGCGCCTTCTCCTACCGGCACAGCCGGTTCAAGGCCGAGCCCGAGCGGTATGTCGTGCTCCGCGTTCGCTTCGCACTGGAGGACGCGGACGGGCTGTCCGCGCCGGTGAAGTACGCCGAGACGGCCCGCGTCCTCGGTGTCGAGCCCGGTGATCGGGTGCCGTTGGCGCAGGCGCGGGAGACCGTGCTCGCGTTGCGTGCCGGGAAGGGCATGGTGCTTGATCCCGAGGACCATGACACCTGGTCGGCCGGTTCCTTCTTCACCAACCCGATCCTCACCGACGCGCAGTTCACCGCGTTCCACGCGCGCGTGGAGGAGCGTCTCGGGGAGGGTGCGGAGCCGCCCGCGTATCGGGCGGGGGAGGGGCACACCAAGACCTCCGCCGCCTGGCTGATCGACAAGGCCGGTTTCACCAAGGGGTACGGCAGCGGGCCCGCCCGGATCTCCACCAAGCACACCCTCGCCCTCACCAACCGGGGCGAGGCGACCACGGCCGACCTGCTCGCTCTCGCGCGTGAGGTCGTCGCCGGCGTCCACGACGCCTTCGGGGTCACGCTCGTCAACGAACCGGTGACCGTCGGCGTCAGCCTCTGACGCGACCCTCCGTAGGGCCTCAATAGGCCAGCCCCATCCCCTGTTTCACCGTCCGGGGATCGTCCGTCATCGTCAGCATCGCGTGGGCGACATCGGCCCGCCCGATGAACCGGCCCTTGTCCGGGAAGCCACCCACGATCGTGCGGTACGTACCCGTCACCGGCTTGTTCTGCAGGCGTGGCGGGCGCACGCTCGTCCAGTCCGTGGCGCTGGCGGCGAGGGCCGCCTCCATCTCCCGTAGGTCGTCGTAGACATCCTTCAGGAGGGCCGAGATCAGCCCGCGCGCGGTGCGGTCCAGGAGCCCCGCGCCCTCCGGGTCCGGGCCGATCGGGCCGGCGCTCACCACCAGCACCCGGCGCACCCCCTCCGCCTCCATGGCCGTCAGGACCGTACGCGTGAGCCGGGTCGCCACCCCGGCGTCCTTGCGGCTGCGGGCACCGAGCCCGGACAGCACCGCGTCCCGGCCCGCGACCGCCGGGCGTACCGCCTCCGGGTCGGTGAGGTCCGCGCGGAACACCTCAAGGCCCGCGCCCCGTACGGTCAGCCGCGCCGGGTCCCGTACGACCGCCGTGACCTCGTGGCCCGAGGCCAGCGCCTGGCGGACGATCTCCTGACCGATGCCTCCGGTGGCACCGAAAACGGTGAGCTTCATGGCGCACTCCTGCCCCTGAACGAGGTGGGTGAGTGTTTACTCACCCCTGCCTCCCTCTAGAGTGGGTAAGTACTCACCCACCCGTCAAGCCCGAACGGACCCGCCATGGAATCCTTGGGCCCCATGCAGCAGAAACAGGCCGCCGAGCCCGCCGCGCAGAAACCCGCCCGGGTCCGCATCCTCGACGCCGCCCACGAGTTGATGCTCACTGTCGGCCTGGCCAAAGCGACCACCAAGGAGATCGCGAAGGCCGCCGGTTGCTCCGAAGCCGCGCTCTACAAGTACTTCGCCGGCAAGGAGGAGCTGTTCATCCGCGTCCTCACGGAACGGCTGCCCCAGCTCACGCCACTGCTGCGCAGCCTCGCCGCCGAGCCCGGACAGCACTCCCTGGAGGACAACCTCACCGAGATCGCCCGCCAGGCGGCCCTCTTCTACGAGCAGAGCTTTCCGATCGCGGCTTCCCTCTACGCCGAGACCCAGCTCAAGCGGCGCCACGACGAGGCACTGCGGCAGCTCGGCTCGGGCCCCCACAAGCCGATCGAGGCCCTGGACGCCTATCTGCGCGCCGAACAGGCGGTCGGCCGCGTCCGCCCAGCCGCGGACACCTTCGCGGCCGCGTCGCTCCTCCTGGGCGCCTGCGCACAGCGCGCGTTCGCCTACGAGGCCGCGGGGACCGGCGTACGACCGCCCGTGGACGAGTTCGCGCCACGCCTGGCCCGGACGCTGCTGGGCGGAATCTCCGTTGCCGAGGACCCCTCCTGACCGGGACCCTTGTCCTATGAGGCACCCCATATGGAGCTGAGACTCCGCCAGTTCAGACCCCGGTTCGGCCCGCGCGAACACCGTGTCGTCCAGCCCGGTCAACCCCTGCGCCACACCTCACTGCGCGACCAGACGCCGCTCGGGATGCTCATGGGGGACCACGACGGGCTGAGCCGACTGGCCGGGCTGTTCTCGTTCGCCGCGTACTCCCGGCACACCATCGTGCACGTCCCGCTTCGCGAGAGCGTGCCGCCCGACGAGGGGTGCGGGGAACTGGTCGATCTGGTGGTGGCCCACTCGGAGGCGGGCCTGCGCCCCTCCAAGTGGCCCGAGCTGCGGCGGCCGTTGGGGCGCGGCACGCCGCTCACCGTGCGCACGGACGAGGCCCGTACCGAGCGCCACGCGCGCGTGTGGCTGGAGCGGCGGTACGACCGCGGACTGTTGCGGCACACCACGCACGCGCGTACGTACTTCCTGATCGGCGGCCGTGACGTCCTCGCCACCGTCGCCACCCAATTCGCCTACGCGGCCGGCTGGGGGCCGCGGGAGAAGGGGGTCGCCAAGGGGCGGCCAGCGTTCATGGGAAGTCTGCAGCACGAGCTGGAGCCCACGCGCGGCGGCGGGCATCCGCACGAGGTCCTGATCTGTTTCAAGCCGTATCCGCCCTACGCCCACTTCAAGCGACCGGGGCACTGAGCCAGTCGTCGATGCCCGACAGGAGCTTGGTCTTCATGTCCTCCGGGGCGGCCGATCCGCGGACCGACTGCCGGGCCAGCTCGGCCAGTTCGCGGTCCGAGAAGGCGTGGTAGCGGCGGGCGATCTCGTACTGGGCGGCCAGCCGGGAGCCGAACAGGAGCGGGTCGTCGGCGCCGAGGGCCAGCGGGACGCCCGCTTCGAAGAGGGTCCTCAGGGGCACGTCCTCGGGCTTCTCGTAGACACCCAGGGCCACGTTCGAGGCGGGGCACACCTCGCAGGTGATGCCCCGGTCGGCGAGCCGCTTCATCAGCCGCGGGTCCTCCGCCGCGCGCACCCCGTGGCCGACCCGGGTCGCGTGCAGGTCGTCCAGGCAGTCCCGCACCGAGGCCGGGCCCGCCAGTTCGCCGCCGTGCGGGGCAGACAGCAGACCGCCCTCCTGGGCGATCGCGAAGGCCCGGTCGAAGTCCCGTGCCATACCCCGGCGTTCGTCGTTCGAGAGGCCGAAACCCACCACTCCGTGGTCCGCGTACCGCACGGCCAGCCGGGCCAGCGTGCGCGCGTCCAAGGGGTGCTTCATCCGGTTAGCGGCCACCAGGACCCGCATCCCGAGCCCGGTCTCGCGGGAGGTCGTCTCCACCGCGTCCAGGATCACCTCCAGCGCCGGGATCAGGCCCCCCAGGCGCGGTGCGTACGACGTCGGGTCCACCTGGATCTCCAGCCAGCCCGAGCCGTCCCTGACGTCCTCCTCGGCGGCCTCGCGGACCAGCCGCTGGATGTCCTCGGGTTCCCGCAGGCACGACCGGGCCGCGTCGTACAGCCGCTGGAAACGGAACCAGCCCCGCTCGTCCGTCGCCCGCAGCTTCGGCGGCTCCCCGCTGGTCAGCGCCTCGGTCAGGGCGTCGGGCAGGCGTACGCCGTACTTGTCGGCGAGCTCCAGCACGGTGGTCGGCCGCATCGACCCGGTGAAGTGCAGATGCAGGTGGGCTTTCGGCAGTTCAGCGACATCACGTACACGCTCCATCTGGGAATCCTGCCGTACGTTTCCGCCGTCCCGGTACCACTTTCCTCGATCGTGGTCTTGCTCGCACAAAGCAGCGGGCCGCCTCCCCGGAGGGAAACGGCCCGCACACGCGCGTGGAGCACGAAAAACGTCAGCCCTTGGCCTCCGCCAGCAGCTTCTGGATGCGGCTGACGCCCTCGACGAGGTCCTCGTCGCCCAGGGCGTACGACAGCCGCAGGTAACCGGGGGTCCCGAAGGCCTCACCCGGGACGACCGCGACCTCGGCCTCCTCCAGGATCAGCGCGGCCAGCTCGACCGAGTCCTGCGGGCGCTTGCCGCGGATCTCCTTGCCGAGCAGCGCCTTGACCGACGGGTACGCGTAGAACGCGCCCTCGGGCTCCGGGCAGAGCACGCCGTCGATCTCGTTCAGCATCCGCACGATCGTCTTACGGCGCCGGTCGAAGGCCTCGCGCATCTCCGCCACGGCGGTCAGATCACCGGAGACGGCGGCCAGCGCGGCGACCTGCGCCACGTTCGAGACGTTCGAGGTGGCGTGCGACTGGAGGTTGGTCGCGGCCTTGACGACGTCCTTCGGGCCGATGATCCAGCCCACCCGCCAGCCGGTCATGGCGTACGTCTTCGCGACGCCGTTGACCACGATGCACTTGTCGCGCAGCTCCGGCAGGATCGCGGGCAGCGAGGTGAACTTGGCGTCGCCGTAGACCAGGTGCTCGTAGATCTCGTCCGTCATGACCCACAGACCGTGCTCGACGGCCCAGCGGCCGATCGCCTCGGCCTCGGCCTCGCTGTAGACGGCGCCGGTCGGGTTGGACGGCGAGACGAAGAGGACGACCTTGGTGTTCTCGGTGCGGGCCGCCTCCAACTGCTCGACCGTGACGCGGTACCCGGTCGTCTCGTCGGCGACGACGTCCACCGGGACACCGCCCGCGAGCCGGATCGACTCCGGGTACGTCGTCCAGTACGGCGCGGGGACGATGACCTCGTCGCCCGGGTCGAGGATCGCCGCGAAGGCCTCGTAGATGGCCTGCTTGCCGCCGTTGGTGACCAGGATCTGCGAGGCGTCCACCTCGTAGCCCGAGTCGCGCAGCGTCTTCGCGGCGATCGCGGCCTTCAGCTCCGGCAGACCGCCGGCCGGGGTGTAGCGGTGGTACTTGGGGTTCGAGCAGGCCTCGATGGCGGCCTGGACGACGTAGTCCGGGGTCGGGAAGTCCGGTTCACCCGCGCCGAAGCCGATCACCGGACGCCCGGCGGCCTTGAGGGCCTTTGCCTTGGCGTCCACGGCGAGGGTGGCGGACTCGGAGATCGCGCCGACTCGGGCGGAGACCCGGCGCTCGGTGGGAGGGGTTGAGGCGCTCATGGGCCCATCGTTTCAGACCGGAAACCCGCCCGGCACACCGGTTTCACAGACTGAACAGGATCGGGCGAGCGTGGAACAACCGTCCGGATTCCCGCCCCGGCCTGGGCGATCTTCCTCCGGCAATCCCCGTACAGGCACTTTCTGTTCGACGACCGGCCCCGGAACACGTACACTCCTAGCTCGTTGGCCTTCAGCAGCCGCGCCCTATCTAGTGCACACCGAGCACCCGGGCGGATGCGGTACGTTGGGGATGTCACAAAGGGTCGTAGCTCAATTGGTAGAGCACCGGTCTCCAAAACCGGCGGTTGGGGGTTCAAGTCCCTCCGGCCCTGCTACACACATCTTCACCAGGATGTGTGCGCAGCGCATGTACGTACAGCAATGCATCGCCGTGCGGCTCAGACCGGGCGCGGCACGGCCACGACCCGGGAACAGGTGAGGATGAATGGCGGACGCCGTGGGCTCCATCGACATGCCTGATGCCCAGGACGAGGTGTCGGAGTCCAAGAAGAAGGCCCGCAAGGGTGGTAAGCGCGCCAAGAAGGGCCCGCTGAAGCGCCTCGGCATCTTCTACCGCCAGATCGTCGCGGAACTCCGCAAGGTCGTCTGGCCGACCCGTAACCAGCTGACGACTTACACGACGGTTGTCATCGTCTTCGTCGTCATCATGATCGGTCTCGTGACCGTGATTGACTATGGACTCAATCACGCCGCGAAGTACGTCTTCGGCTGAGGCCGGAAGCGAAGGGCGCCCTGACCGGCGCCCCTTTCGCGTGTTCCACCCCCATGTATCCAGGAAGAAGCAGCCACGTGTCTGACCCGAACCTGAACGAGGCCGTCGAGCCGGACGAGTCCGTGGAAGACGAACTCGACATCGTCGAGGGCGCGGACGAGGAGCTGGACGAGGTCGAGGCTGCGGACGCCGACGCGGGCGAGCCGGCCGAGGAAGCCGCCGTACACGTCGAGGACGAGGACGCGGAAGCGACCGAGGACCTCGACGACGAGGCCACGGCCGAGGACGACGAGGAAGAGGCCGAACCGGCCGAGCCCGTCGACCCCGTCGTCGCCCTGCGTGAGGAACTGCGTCTCCTGCCCGGCGAGTGGTACGTCATCCACACGTACGCCGGTTACGAGAACCGCGTGAAGACCAACCTGGAGCAGCGCGCCGTCTCGCTGAACGTCGAGGACTTCATCTTCGCGGCCGAGGTGCCGCAGGAAGAGGTCGCGCAGATCAAGAACGGCGAGCGCAAGACGATCAAGCAGAACAAGCTCCCGGGCTACGTCCTGGTCCGCATGGACCTGACGAACGAGTCCTGGGGCGTCGTCCGCAACACCCCCGGTGTCACCGGCTTCGTGGGCAACGCCTACGACCCGTACCCGCTGACCCTGGACGAGATCGTCAAGATGCTCGCCCCGGAGGCCGAGGAGAAGGCCGCGCGCGAGGCGGCCGAGGCCGAGGGCAAGCCGGTTCCGCAGCGCAAGGTCGAGGTCCAGGTGCTGGACTTCGAGGTCGGCGACTCGGTCACCGTCACCGACGGGCCGTTCGCGACGCTGCAGGCGACCATCAACGAGATCAACGCCGACTCGAAGAAGGTCAAGGGTCTCGTCGAGATCTTCGGCCGCGAGACGCCGGTCGAGCTTTCGTTCGATCAGATTCAGAAGAACTAGTACTTCGGCCGCGAGTGCGTGGGGGCTGGTCGCGACCACGCGACGGTAGTCGCATATCGACACAGCCTCGCGCCCCTGGTGAGTCAGGTCAGGCGGGTTCCAAGTGGACCTCCTGACCTTTCTCGTTTTTGGGCACGGCCCCTTACCCGTTATTGTTGTGCGGTATGCCTGCGCGCGGGAGAACAACCCGGGTGCAGGCAGGACCCGAACGAGAGGACCCGGAGAGCAATGCCTCCCAAGAAGAAGAAGGTCACGGGGCTCATCAAGCTCCAGATCAACGCCGGTGCGGCGAACCCGGCCCCGCCGGTCGGCCCCGCGCTCGGTCAGCACGGCGTCAACATCATGGAGTTCTGCAAGGCCTACAACGCGGCGACCGAGTCGCAGCGTGGCTGGGTGATCCCGGTGGAGATCACGGTCTACGAAGACCGCTCCTTCACCTTCGTCACCAAGACTCCGCCGGCCGCGAAGATGATCCTCAAGGCCGCTGGTGTCGAGAAGGGCTCGGGCGAGCCGCACAAGACCAAGGTCGCCAAGATCACCCAGGCGCAGGTCCGTGAGATCGCCACGACCAAGCTTCCCGACCTGAACGCCAACGACCTGGACGCCGCGTCGAAGATCATCGCCGGCACCGCCCGTTCCATGGGCATCACGGTCGAGGGCTGACACCCACCCTTCAGGACATACCGTGGCAGGGCCTGCTCGGCCCACACCACGACTCCTCAAGAACACACACAGGAGCAGTAGTGAGCAAGCGCAGCAAGTCTCTCCGCGCTGCGGACGAGAAGATCGACCGGGACAAGCTCTACGCCCCGCTCGAAGCCGTCCGTCTCGCCAAGGAGACCTCCACCTCCAAGTTCGACGGCACCGTCGAGGTCGCCTTCCGTCTGGGTGTCGACCCGCGCAAGGCGGACCAGATGGTCCGTGGCACCGTGAACCTCCCGCACGGCACCGGCAAGACCGCCCGGGTCCTGGTCTTCGCGACCGGTGACCGTGCTGAGGCCGCGCTCGCCGCGGGCGCCGACATCGTCGGCTCCGACGAACTCATCGACGAGGTGGCGAAGGGCCGGCTGGACTTCGACGCCGTCGTCGCCACCCCGGACCTCATGGGCAAGGTCGGCCGCCTGGGCCGCGTGCTCGGTCCCCGTGGTCTGATGCCGAACCCCAAGACCGGCACCGTGACGCCGGACGTGGTCAAGGCCGTCAACGAGATCAAGGGCGGCAAGATCGAGTTCCGCGTCGACAAGCACTCGAACCTGCACTTCATCATCGGCAAGGCGTCCTTCGACGACACCCAGCTGGTGGAGAACTACGGCGCCGCTCTGGACGAGATCCTTCGTCTGAAGCCGTCCGCCGCCAAGGGTCGCTACATCAAGAAGGCCGCGATCAGCACCACGATCGGCCCCGGCGTTCCGCTCGACCCGAACCGCACCCGCAACCTCCTCGTCGAGGAGGACCCGGCCTCCGTCTGAGCCCCGCGCTCACTCCGGTAGCCGCGTCCAGCGCGCGTCAGGATTCAGCGAGCCCCGCAACCTTCGGGTTGCGGGGCTCGTCCTCTTTTCGGACGGGGTGTCAGTGCGCTGCGCTAGCGTTTCCGGCAGGCACAGCAATCGCATAGGGGTGGGGACGAATGAAGAGCACGACCGTGCGCCGGGTGGGTCTCTCGATCGCGACGGCCACCGCGCTGGCCTCGGTGGCCGCCTGTGGTTCCTCGGGGTCCTCCGGGGGCTCCGGCAAGGACGACAAGGCCGTGGGCAAGGGCTCGACCCGGGTGAGCCCCATAGCGGCCCTGCGCAGCGCCGAGCAGTCCACCGACAAGGCGGACTCCGCGAAGGTCGAGTCCTCCACCGTCATGGGCTCCCTGATGTCCATGGACGCCAAGGGCACCCTCGGCTGGGGCGACGGCATCACCGGCGTCCTCACGATGACGTACACGGGCGGCACGATGGCCCAGACGATGCGCGCGGCCGGCAGTACGTCGATGGAGGCCCGCTATCTGCCCGACGCCTACTACGCGAAGATGGGCGACAAGTTCGCCGAGCAGGCGGGCGGCAAGCACTGGCTCAAGTACGACTACGACGACCTGGCCAAGCTCGGCGGCAGCTCCGGCACGTACCTCAAGGACCAGATGCAGAACTCCACGCCGAACCAGTCGGTCAAGCTCCTGCTCGCCTCCGGTGACGTCAAGAAGGTCGGTACGGAGTCGGTCCGCGGCCAGCAGGCCACGCACTACTCGGGCACGGTGAACGTCGCCGACCTCGCCGCCAAGAACTCCAACCTCACCGCGAGCCAGCTCGCCGGCCTCAAGAAGCAGCTCACCGCGGCCGGCGTCACCACGGAGCAGGTCGACATCTGGGTCAACGCCCGGAACCTGCTGGTCAAGAAGGTCGAGAAGGGCCAGATGTCCTCGGGCCAGTACAGCCAGACCGCCTACTACAGCGACTACGGCGTGAAGGTCGCCGCGACCGTGCCTCCGGCGAGCGACACCGAGGACTTCACGGCGTTGCTGAAGCAGCAGGGTGCGGGCTCGGGCAGCAGCGACACGTCGACCGGGTCCGGCACGAGTTCCTGAGCGGACGACAACTCCGGCCGGGCGCGAGTCCGGCCAGGGCCAACTTCGGTCGGGGCCAAGGGACTTCGCGGGGGCCCACAGGAGCTCGCCGAGGCTCACGGGAATGCGCCGGGCTCGCCGCCCTGCTAGTCGCCGAGGAAGCGAGGAGACGGGCGGCAACTCCATGAGCGCGGTACGTCGGCAAGGTCACCCTCGCCGATATCAAGGTCACCGGGGACATGTGGGTCGACGGCGTCGGCCGCGCCGAGCCGTTCCGGATGCGCGGTGAGGGTGACAAGGATCCGCTCGACATGACGGTCGCCGCGTTGATTAAGGACGCCCAGGACTGAGCCGTACGGGCGGATTTGCTTCTGTCCGTGGCGCTCGCGTACGGTGGTCCAGAAGCCAAAGACCGCTGGTCGTTGCCGTGCCTGTCAAAGGGTGTGGTGACCGAAGGATCCGCTGAACAGTGGACGACCCGCGCAGGTGAACTGGATGTGTTCCCGGGAATGGTATTTCCGGTCGAGCTACGCCCCGTGCGCCTGCGCCGGGGCGTTTTTTCTGTCCCAGCCCCTTCTGAGCGGTCCTCATCACCCGGAAGGAGGCCGACGCTCTATGGCAAGGCCCGACAAGGCTGCCGCGGTAGCCGAGCTCGCGGACCAGTTCCGCGACTCGAACGCCGCCGTGCTGACCGAGTACCGGGGTCTCACCGTGGCGCAGCTCAAGACGCTGCGTCGTTCGCTCGGTGAGAACGCCCAGTACGCCGTGGTGAAGAACACGCTGACCAAGATTGCGGCCAACGAGGCCGGGATCTCTACGCTCGACGACCTGTTCAACGGTCCGACGGCGGTCGCCTTCATCACCGGTGACCCGGTGGAGTCGGCGAAGGGTCTTCGTGACTTCGCCAAGGACAACCCGAACCTCGTCATCAAGGGCGGTGTCCTTGACGGCAAGGCGCTGTCCGCCGACGAGATCAAGAAGCTCGCGGACCTTGAGTCCCGCGAGGTTCTGCTCTCCAAGCTGGCGGGTGCCTTCAAGGGCAAGCAGACTCAGGCTGCGCAGCTCTTCCAGGCGCTTCCGTCGAAGCTCGTCCGCACCGTGGACGCCCTTCGCGCCAAGCAAGAAGAGCAGGGCGGTGCCGAGTAATTCGGCTCGCAGCATGACCGCCGCCTGAGGCTCCGCGCCCCACGGCAACGGTCGTAGCGGGCCGAACGTACGCCCGCCAGACATGTACACACCGGCACCAGCCGAAATTAGTGGAAGGAAGCCATCGTGGCTCTCACCCAGGACGAACTGCTCGCCGAGTTCGAGACCATGACCCTCATCCAGCTTTCCGAGTTCGTGAAGGCGTTCGAGGACAAGTTCGACGTCACCGCCGCCGCCGCGGTCGCCGCTGCGCCGGCCGGCCCGGCCGCCGCTGCCGAGGTCGCTGAGGAGCAGGACGAGTTCGACGTCATCCTCACCGGCGCCGGCGAGAAGAAGATCCAGGTCATCAAGGTCGTGCGTGAGCTGACCTCGCTGGGTCTCAAGGAGGCCAAGGACCTCGTGGACGGCGCTCCGAAGCCGGTCCTTGAGAAGGTCGCCAAGGACGCCGCCGAGAAGGCCGCCGAGTCCCTCAAGGGCGCCGGCGCCTCGGTCGAGGTCAAGTAACACCGTCTAGGTCGTGGACGAGGCCCCAAGGGCCTTGTAACGCCTAAGCACCGAAGAGCGATCATCCATCTGGGTGGTCGCTCTTCGGCGTTCCTGGGTCGGGTGAGCGGCAGCCTTGCGATCAGGGGTTCCCGGAGTATGGTGATCTTCTTCGTGCCTCCGAGCATCCCTGGTGGTATGTGGTGTGGGCCATGGAGCCCTTGACGAACCGCACGCAGCGCGCAATTCTCAGGACGCGTCGTCACAACGATCCGAATCCGAGGCATGGATCGGCGGCGAAGAGGGCAGTATCAACGCGTTGAGGACGTGAGCTTGCCGAGGGTGTTGAGCACGACGAGGGTCTCAAAAAAGCGGGGCTGGACATCAGTGCGCCAAGTGGCTACACTGACCCTTTGCGCTGCCTGTTAGCTGCTCCCTGCCCGTCACCAGGGGCATGCCCTCACTTGAGCATCGATGACCGGACTATCTCTGACCTGGCCTTTCCGGGCCGTCTCAGGAAGTCCATGTCTCTTTGCCCCTGAGAGGGGCCGGTACGCGCGTAGTGAGTCCGAGCCCTCGGAAGGACCCCCTCTTGGCCGCCTCGCGCACTGCCTCGACCGCGAATATGAACAACGGCGCCAGCACCGCCCCGCTGCGCATCTCCTTTGCAAAGATCAAGGAGCCCCTCGAGGTTCCCAACCTGCTCGCGTTGCAGACCGAGAGCTTCGACTGGCTGCTCGGCAACTCCGCCTGGCAGAGTCGGGTCGAGGCGGCTCTGGAGTCGGGTCAGGACGTCCCCACGAAGTCCGGTCTGGAGGAGATCTTCGAGGAGATCTCTCCGATCGAGGACTTCTCCGGGTCGATGTCGCTGACCTTCCGCGACCACCGTTTCGAACCTCCCAAGAACAGCATCGACGAGTGCAAGGAGCGCGACTTCACGTACGCCGCCCCGCTCTTCGTAACCGCTGAGTTCACCAACAACGAGACCGGCGAGATCAAGTCCCAGACGGTCTTCATGGGCGATTTCCCGCTCATGACCAACAAGGGCACCTTCGTCATCAACGGCACCGAGCGTGTCGTCGTGTCGCAGCTGGTCCGTTCGCCGGGCGTCTACTTCGACTCCTCGATCGACAAGACGTCCGACAAGGACATCTTCTCCACCAAGGTCATCCCGTCCCGGGGTGCCTGGCTGGAGATGGAGATCGACAAGCGCGACATGGTCGGTGTCCGCATCGACCGCAAGCGCAAGCAGTCCGTCACCGTCCTGCTCAAGGCTCTCGGTTGGACGACCGAGCAGATCCTGGAGGAGTTCGGCGAGTACGAGTCCATGCGCGCCACCCTGGAGAAGGACCACACCCAGGGCCAGGACGACGCGCTTCTCGACATCTACCGCAAGCTGCGTCCGGGCGAGCCCCCGACCCGCGAGGCCGCGCAGACGCTTCTTGAGAACCTCTACTTCAACCCGAAGCGCTACGACCTCGCCAAGGTCGGCCGTTACAAGGTCAACAAGAAGCTGGGCAGCGAGGCCCCGCTGGACGCCGGCGTCCTGACCGTCGAGGACATCATCTCGTCGATCAAGTACCTGGTGAAGCTGCACGCCGGCGAGACCGAGACCGTTGGTGACAACGGCGCCTCGATCGTCGTCGAGACCGACGACATCGACCACTTCGGCAACCGTCGTCTGCGCAACGTCGGCGAGCTCATCCAGAACCAGGTCCGTACGGGCCTGGCGCGTATGGAGCGAGTCGTCCGCGAGCGGATGACGACCCAGGACGTCGAGGCGATCACGCCGCAGACCCTGATCAACATCCGGCCGGTCGTCGCCTCCATCAAGGAGTTCTTCGGCACCAGCCAGCTGTCGCAGTTCATGGACCAGAACAACCCGCTGTCGGGTCTCACCCACAAGCGCCGTCTGTCGGCGCTCGGCCCGGGTGGTCTCTCCCGTGAGCGGGCCGGCTTCGAGGTCCGTGACGTGCACCCCTCGCACTACGGCCGCATGTGCCCGATCGAGACCCCTGAAGGCCCGAACATCGGCCTGATCGGCTCGCTCGCCTCCTACGGCCGGGTCAACGCGTTCGGTTTCGTCGAGACGCCGTACCGCCGGGTCACCGGTGGTGTCGTCACCGACGAGGTCGACTACCTGACCGCCGACGAAGAGGACCGATTCGTCATCGCGCAGGCCAACGCGCCGCTCGGGGACGACTTCCGGTTCGAGGAGACCCGCGTCCTGGTCCGCCGTCGTGGCGGAGAGGTCGACTACGTCCCCGGTGACGACGTCGACTACATGGACGTCTCCCCGCGCCAGATGGTGTCCGTCGCGACCGCGATGATCCCCTTCCTGGAGCACGACGACGCCAACCGTGCCCTCATGGGCGCGAACATGATGCGTCAGGCCGTGCCCCTCATCAAGTCCGAGGCGCCGCTGGTCGGCACCGGCATGGAGTACCGCTGTGCGGTCGACGCCGGTGACGTCCTGAAGTCGGAGAAGGACGGTGTGGTCCAGGAGGTCTCCGCGGACTACATCACCACCGCCAACGACGACGGCACGTACACGACGTACCGCCTCGCGAAGTTCTCCCGCTCCAACCAGGGCACGTCCGTCAACCAGAAGGTTGTCGTGGACGAGGGTTCCCGGGTCGTCGCCAACCAGGTGCTGGCGGACGGTCCGGCGACCGAGAACGGCGAGATGGCGCTCGGCAAGAACCTGCTCGTGGCGTTCATGCCGTGGGAGGGTCACAACTACGAGGACGCGATCATCCTGTCGCAGCGCCTCGTACAGGACGACGTCCTCTCCTCGATCCACATCGAGGAGCACGAGGTCGACGCCCGTGACACCAAGCTGGGCCCCGAGGAGATCACCCGGGACATCCCGAACGTCTCCGAGGAGGTCCTCGCCGACCTCGACGAGCGCGGCATCATCCGTATCGGTGCCGAGGTCGTCGCCGGTGACATCCTCGTCGGCAAGGTCACGCCCAAGGGTGAGACCGAGCTGACCCCCGAGGAGCGCCTGCTCCGCGCGATCTTCGGTGAGAAGGCGCGCGAGGTGCGCGACACCTCGCTGAAGGTGCCGCACGGCGAGATCGGCAAGGTCATCGGCGTCCGCGTCTTCGACCGCGAGGAGGGCGACGAACTGCCGCCCGGCGTCAACCAGTTGGTCCGGGTGTATGTTGCGCAGAAGCGCAAGATCACCGACGGCGACAAGCTGGCCGGCCGCCACGGCAACAAGGGTGTCATCTCCAAGATCCTGCCGATCGAGGACATGCCGTTCCTTGAGGACGGCACCCCGGTCGACATCATCCTGAACCCGCTGGGTGTCCCGTCCCGAATGAACCCGGGACAGGTCCTGGAGATCCACCTCGGCTGGCTCGCCAGCCGCGGCTGGGACGTCTCCGGATTCAACGAGGACTGGGCGAAGCGGCTCCAGGTCATCGGCGCCGACCAGGTCGCTCCGGGTACCAACGTCGCGACCCCGGTCTTCGACGGTGCCCGCGAGGACGAGATCTCCGGTCTCTTCCAGGCCACGATCCCGAACCGCGACGGCGACCGGCTGGTCAAGCCCTCCGGCAAGGCCAACCTGTTCGACGGCCGCTCCGGCGAGCCGTTCCCGGAGCCGGTCTCGATCGGCTACATGTACATCCTGAAGCTGCACCACCTGGTCGACGACAAGCTGCACGCCCGTTCGACCGGTCCGTACTCGATGATCACCCAGCAGCCGCTGGGTGGTAAGGCGCAGTTCGGTGGTCAGCGCTTCGGCGAGATGGAGGTGTGGGCGCTTGAGGCTTATGGCGCCGCTTACGCCCTCCAGGAACTGCTGACGATCAAGTCCGACGACGTGACCGGCCGCGTGAAGGTCTACGAGGCCATCGTCAAGGGCGAGAACATCCCCGAGCCCGGCATCCCCGAGTCCTTCAAGGTGCTCATCAAGGAGATGCAGTCGCTCTGCCTGAACGTGGAGGTGCTGTCCAGTGACGGTATGTCCATCGAGATGCGTGACACCGACGAGGATGTCTTCCGCGCAGCGGAGGAGCTCGGCATCGACCTGTCCCGGCGTGAGCCGAGCAGCGTCGAAGAGGTCTGACGGGAGTCCGGAGACCTGCGCCACGCAGGTCTCCGGCCCCAGGACCCCCGTATCAGACCCCAAGACTTACAACCCTGAGAGGGATTGACGCATAGTGCTCGACGTCAACTTCTTCGATGAGCTCCGGATCGGTCTGGCAACCGCTGACGACATCCGTCAGTGGAGCCACGGCGAGGTCAAGAAGCCTGAGACCATCAACTACCGCACGCTCAAGCCCGAAAAGGACGGACTCTTCTGCGAGAAGATCTTCGGTCCGACCCGGGACTGGGAGTGCTACTGCGGCAAGTACAAGCGCGTTCGCTTCAAGGGCATCATCTGTGAGCGCTGCGGCGTCGAGGTGACCCGCGCCAAGGTGCGCCGTGAGCGGATGGGCCACATCGAACTGGCCGCGCCCGTCACCCACATCTGGTACTTCAAGGGTGTCCCGTCGCGTCTGGGATACCTGCTCGACCTCGCCCCGAAGGACCTCGAAAAGGTCATCTACTTCGCGGCGTACATGATCACGTTCGTCGACGAAGAGCGCCGTACGCGTGACCTGCCCTCGCTGGAGGCGCACGTCTCCGTGGAGCGTCAGCAGGTCGAGAACCGGCGTGACTCCGACCTCGAAGCCCGCGCCAAGAAGCTTGAGACCGACCTGGCCGAGCTTGAGGCCGAGGGCGCCAAGGCCGACGTGCGCCGCAAGGTGCGCGAAGGTGCCGAGCGGGAGATGAAGCAGCTGCGCGACCGTGCGCAGCGCGAGATCGACCGCCTGGACGAGGTGTGGACCCGGTTCAAGAACCTCAAGGTCCAGGACCTCGAAGGTGACGAGCTGCTCTACCGCGAGCTGCGTGACCGCTTCGGCACGTACTTCGACGGTTCGATGGGTGCCGCGGCGCTGCAGAAGCGCCTGGAGTCCTTCGACCTCGACGAAGAGGCCGAGCGGCTTCGCGAGATCATCCGTACCGGCAAGGGCCAGAAGAAGACCCGTGCGCTGAAGCGGCTGAAGGTCGTGTCTGCGTTCCTGCAGACCTCCAACAGCCCCAAGGGCATGGTTCTCGACTGCGTCCCGGTCATCCCGCCGGACCTTCGCCCGATGGTGCAGCTGGACGGTGGCCGCTTCGCGACCTCCGACCTGAACGACCTGTACCGCCGCGTGATCAACCGCAACAACCGCCTGAAGCGCCTTCTCGACCTCGGTGCGCCCGAGATCATCGTGAACAACGAGAAGCGCATGCTCCAGGAGGCCGTCGACGCGCTCTTCGACAACGGCCGTCGTGGCCGCCCGGTGACGGGCCCCGGCAACCGTCCGCTGAAGTCGCTGTCCGACATGCTCAAGGGCAAGCAGGGTCGATTCCGTCAGAACCTGCTCGGCAAGCGCGTGGACTACTCCGCGCGTTCCGTGATCGTCGTCGGCCCGCAGCTGAAGCTGCACCAGTGCGGTCTGCCGAAGGCCATGGCGCTGGAGCTCTTCAAGCCGTTCGTGATGAAGCGCCTGGTGGACCTGAACCACGCGCAGAACATCAAGTCGGCGAAGCGGATGGTCGAGCGCGGCCGCACGGTCGTCTACGACGTCCTCGAAGAGGTCATCGCCGAGCACCCGGTTCTGCTGAACCGTGCGCCCACGCTGCACCGCCTCGGCATCCAGGCCTTCGAGCCGCAGCTGGTCGAGGGCAAGGCCATCCAGATCCACCCGCTCGTCTGCACCGCGTTCAACGCGGACTTCGACGGCGACCAGATGGCCGTACACCTGCCGCTCTCCGCGGAGGCACAGGCCGAGGCCCGCATCCTGATGCTGTCCTCGAACAACATCCTGAAGCCGGCCGACGGTCGTCCCGTCACCATGCCGACCCAGGACATGGTGCTGGGTCTGTTCTTCCTCACCACCGACGGTGAACTCCGCGACGTCAAGGGCGAGGGCCGTGCGTTCGGCTCCACGGCCGAGGCGACGATGGCGTTCGACGGCGGCGAGCTGGCGCTCCAGTCGGCCGTGGACATCCGCTTCCCGGTGGGCACCATCCCGCCGCGTGGCTGGGTGCCGCCGGTCCGCGAGGAGGGCGAGCCCGAGTGGCAGCAGGGTGACACCTTCCGCCTGAAGACGACCCTGGGCCGCGCGCTCTTCAACGAGCTGCTGCCCGAGGACTACCCGTTCGTCGACTACTCGGTGGGCAAGAAGCAGCTCTCCGAGATCGTCAACGACCTGGCCGAGCGCTACCCCAAGGTCATCGTGGCGGCGACGCTCGACAACCTGAAGGCGGCCGGCTTCTTCTGGGCGACCCGTTCCGGTGTCACCGTGGCCATCTCCGACGTCGTCGTTCCCGAGGCGAAGAAGGAGATCGTCAAGGGTTACGAGGCCCAGGACGAGAAGGTCCAGAAGCAGTACGAGCGCGGTCTGATCACCAAGGAAGAGCGCACGCAGGAGCTCATCGCGATCTGGACCAAGGCGACCAACGAGGTCGCCGAGGCGATGAACGCGAACTTCCCGAAGACCAACCCCATCTTCATGATGGTGGACTCGGGTGCCCGAGGAAACATGATGCAGATGCGTCAGATCGCGGGTATGCGTGGTCTGGTGTCGAACGCCAAGAACGAGACGATTCCCCGTCCCATCAAGGCGTCCTTCCGTGAAGGCCTGTCCGTGCTGGAGTACTTCATCTCCACCCACGGTGCCCGTAAGGGTCTGGCCGACACCGCCCTCCGTACCGCCGACTCGGGTTACCTCACCCGTCGTCTGGTCGACGTCTCCCAGGACGTCATCATCCGCGAGGAGGACTGCGGCACCGACCGCGGCCTCAAGCTGCACATCGCGGAGCGCGGCGCGGACGGTGTCCTGCGCAAGGCCGACAACGTCGAGACCAGCGTGTACGCCCGTGCGCTGGCCGAGGACATCACCGTCGACGGCAAGGTGCTGGCCCCGGCCAACACCGACCTCGGCGACGTCCTCATCGACGAGCTGGTCAAGCACGGCATCGAGACGGTCAAGACCCGCTCGGTCCTGACCTGCGAGTCCGCCGTCGGCACCTGCGCCATGTGCTACGGCCGCTCGCTGGCCACCGGCAAGCTGGTCGACATCGGTGAGGCGGTCGGCATCATCGCCGCCCAGTCCATCGGTGAGCCCGGTACCCAGCTGACGATGCGTACCTTCCACACCGGTGGTGTGGCCGGTGACGACATCACCCAGGGTCTGCCCCGTGTCGTCGAGCTCTTCGAGGCTCGTACGCCGAAGGGTGTCGCCCCGATCTCCGAGGCCCAGGGCCGCGTGCGGATCGAGGAGACCGAGAAGACCAAGAAGCTCGTCGTCACCCCGGACGACGGCAGCGAAGAGACGGCGTTCCCGATCTCGAAGCGTGCCCGTCTCCTGGTCAGCGAGGGCGAGCACGTCGAGGTGGGCCAGAAGCTCACCGTGGGTGCCACCAACCCGCACGACGTGCTGCGCATCCTGGGTCAGCGTGCCGTCCAGGTCCACCTGGTCGGCGAGGTCCAGAAGGTCTACAACTCGCAGGGTGTGTCGATCCACGACAAGCACATCGAGATCATCATCCGGCAGATGCTCCGCCGCGTGACGATCATCGAGTCCGGCGACGCCGAGCTGCTGCCCGGCGAGCTGGTCGAGCGTTCGCGCTTCGAGCAGGAGAACCGTCGTGTGGTCCAGGAGAGCGGTCACCCGGCCTCCGGTCGTCCTCAGCTCATGGGTATCACCAAGGCCTCGCTGGCCACGGAGTCCTGGCTGTCGGCGGCGTCCTTCCAGGAGACGACCAGGGTTCTGACGGACGCGGCGATCAACGCCAAGTCCGACTCCCTGATCGGCCTCAAGGAGAACGTCATCATCGGTAAGCTCATCCCGGCCGGTACGGGCCTGTCCCGCTACCGCAACATCCGGGTCGAGCCGACCGAGGAAGCCAAGGCCGCGATGTACTCGGCCGTCGGCTACGACGACATCGACTACTCGCCGTTCGGCACGGGCTCCGGCCAGGCCGTACCGCTGGAGGACTACGACTACGGTCCGTACAACCAGTGAGTAGCTGAAACGCGTTGAAGGGCGGCACCCCGCATGGGGTGCCGCCCTTCGGCGTTCCCAGGTGCTGCTCAGTGCGGTGTCAGTTCCCAGGCGGTGACCACCACTGTGGCGATGGCGGCCAGGGCGCCGATGCTGGCGAGCGGCCAGCGGGAGCGTTCCAGGGCGTCCAACCGCTGTTCGTGGTCGGCGAGTTGGCGGTCGGTCTGGTCGCTGCGCTGGACCAGCAGCGCGAGGGAGCCGTCGACCCGGGCGAAGCCGGCCTCCACGGTTCCGCGCAGCCGTTCCAGTTCCACGGCGACGGCGATCGGGTCGGACAGGGACGTGGGTTCGTTCACGCGTCCTCCCGTCCCGGCTCGGCCTTGACCAGCTTCAGCAGCGCGCCGTCGCCGGCCGCCGGCACGTCGGTGCGCAGCCAGGTGGGCAACAGTGCCTGTACGGCGGGCAGGGCCATGATCCGGGTGACTCCGGCGGCTACGGCCAGTGCCGCGGCCACCCAGGGCAGGGTGTCCGGGACACCGGCGGCGTCGACGACCACCGGCAGCAGGACACACAGGCCGACAGCGGTCTGGAGAACGGTACGGAGGGTGTGCTTGGCGGCCTCTGACATGGGTGGACCTTGCCTTTCCGAGGGGTTCAGGAGCTGTACGGGACCTTCAGCGCGATCCAGGAGGTGGCTCCCGGCCAGCCGTCCGCCGCCGTGCCGGTGTAGCCGAGCTTGCGCTGCCACTTGGCGTAGGAGGTCTTGTCGGCGGTGGTCCACTGGGGGCCGGGACCGGAGGCGTACGCCGAGCAGCCGACGGTGACCAGTCGCTTGCCCATCGCCGTGACGATCGCCGACCTGGGGTTCTTCTTGAACCAGTCGGCGCCGGGGAAGGGCTGGTAGGTGGGGTTGGCCGGCTTGGTGGGCGTGGTGACCTTGGTGCCGAGGCGGGTGGCGACCCGGGTGCGGAAGTCGGCCATCGTGAAACCCCGCGGGTCGATCTTGGTGTTCGTCCACTCCTTGTGGCCGATCACCGAGTGGGCGTTCCAGCCGTGTGCTCGGCACAGGGCGGCCGAGGCGCGGACCATCGCGTCCAGCTGGACGGCCGGCCAGGGGTCCTTGCCGTCGCCGAGGTTGACGCACTCGAAGCCGTAGAAGTGGACGTTGCCGTCCGTGTTGTTCTGGTTCGGGGCGGGGAGGGTGGGGCTCTGGGCGATGACTGCCTTCAGTACGTCTCCGTCGCCGCTGCCTGCGTGGTTGGCGCGGCCGTTGCCCACGAGGTGGACCGTGCCGTCCTTGGCGATGACTCCGTGGCAGAGGGGGCCGGGGAGTTCGGAGTGGCCGTTGTAGCAGAGGTTGACGGAGTTGGTGGTGCCGGTGGTGACGGTGTGGTGGATGACGATGCCGTTGACCGGGCCCCAACTGCCCTTGCTGTTGCGGTTGTTGGTTCGCCAGGCGGGGTGCTCGATGACGGTGATGCCCTCGGCTTTGAGGGCGGTGATGAGGGCGTCGGGGGAGAGGGGTGTGGCCATGGGGTGCCTTTCGGGAGGTGAGCGGGGGGAATTGGGCATGAAAAAACCCGGGCCAGGGGTGGGTGGCTCGGGTTGTGTGCGGGGTGGGGCTGCGTTGTGGCTGGTCGCGCAGTTCCCCGCGCCCCTTGGGGGGTTGGGGTGAGAGGGCTGGGTGCGCCCGCGCGGCGGTAGCCGCATGTTCGATACAGCCCCGCGCCCCTTAAGGGCATGGGGGCTGGGCGGGGTTTGGAGGCTAGGCCGGCGTCGTCGTCGACGTGCTGTCTGTGGTTCCGTCGTCTCCTGAACCGTCGCCGTCTCCCGGATCGTCGTTCGACGGGGTCCACTTGGCGGCCAAGGCTGTGTAGATCGCTGTGTTCTCGACGAAGTTGGCCAGGGCCGTGGCCACCACGGTCTGGATTGCTGTCTGGTCGGGGACGACCATGGCCGTGCCGATGGGCATGATCGTGGTGCGGGCGCTGCCGTGGATGGCGGAGCCGTTCGCGCCCCACTCGGTGAACTGGGCGGCCACCGTCACGGGGGCGTAGGTGCCGCTGATCGAGTCGGGGGCGATGATGCTGTTGTAGCTGGAGTCGGAGACGTTGACGTAGATCGTGTGGCCGGCCTCGGTGATGGTGGCTCGGCCCGCGAAGTCGATGGCCAGGCCCCAGGGTTGGGTGGTGTCGATGTCCATGGGTTGTCGTGTCCCTTCTCAGGTTTGGCGGCCGTACATCAGGATCGGGTTGGCGTAGACCGTGCCGGAGGCGCTGGTGACCTGGGCCTGGACCTCGACCTTGAGCTGGGTGCCGTAGACCGAGCCGAAGTCGGAGCTGATCAGGGCCTCGTAGACGAAGTCCGTGCCGGCGCTGACCGTGCTGCCCCACTGGGCGCCGTTGACGAGGACCTGGACGGAGCCGGTGGCGCCGGAGCCGGCGCGGGTGTTCATGACCAGGCGCATCTTCGGCTGCCAGGCGATGTTGTAGGACATCGCGATCGTCGTCATCGACGTCGAGGTTGTTTGTGGCCAGCGGGTCGTGCTCGTGTCCTGTGGGGGCAGCATGTTCAGCCAGGGGCGGGCCAGGCCGCCCGTGCTGATGTCGTCCGAGAGGATCTCGCGCTCTGCCTTGTCGTAGAGGCGGAGGGGCTGGAGTGAGGTGGCGGTGCCGTCGCCGTTGTACATGCTCATCGCCAACTGGCCGGTCTGGCGGCGGAGTTCCATGCGGTACTCGTCGGTGCCGGGCCACTTGCCGATCTTGAAGACCGGGGAACCCGCGGCCGGGCCCACCTCCAGCGTGCCGCCCGAGACCGTGTTGAGGGCCGGGCGGGTGTTGACCGCGGTGGAGAGCTGCTGGATGCGGCGTTCCATCTGGGTGAGCCGGTCGATGATGTCTTCGGGGAGCTGGGGCATCAGGCCTCCTCCAGGTAGAGGTCGGCGGTGTCCGGGCGGCCGCGCTGGGCGGGGCTGACCTTGACGCCGATGATCCGGTAGCGGGTGTCGAGGCCCTCGGCGTACCACTCGTCGGTGATCCGGATGCGGACCGTGCGGCCGATCAGCGCGGCCGGGACCAGGTCGTCGAGGCGCACGCTGATCTCGGGGATCACCACCGCGCCGGTGGCCGCGGCCAGTTCGGTGCGGGCGAGCGCGGTGAGGGTGGCCGCGTCGGTGATGTCGTTGTGGTCCGAGGTGAGGTCGATGCGGGGGTAACCCGCTTGTCCGATCAGGTTGTTGGCGACTGCCACGGTCGAGCAGAGGGGGCGGGACTCGCTGGCCTGGTCCGTGTTGGTTGAGGCGCCTCGGGCTCGGTCGGTGGTGCCGCCTCGGGTCGCGTCGCGCGGGAAGGAGTAGGAAAGGATCGTGCCCGGTCGGTCCATCACCAGGTCGGTGGCGCCGGTGAGGATCTTCGGGCTGCCGAGACGGAGGCGGCGTACCCGGGCTCCGGTGGTCGGGTCGGTGTACACCGAGATGTAGTGCTCGAAGCCGTTCTCCAGCGCGGCCAGGGCGTCCAGCGCGTCGAGGTAGACCGTCTCGTCGCCGTCCCGGTAGCTCGCCGAGCGGGTCACCCCGGAGGTCTCGGTGCCGTAGCTGACGCCGATGTCTCCGCCGGGGAGTGCGGTCTGGAGGTCCGTCCAGAGGGCCCTGGCCATGTCCAACTGGTCGCCGGTGAGGGCTAGTTGGTAGCCGGGGTCGTACTCGGGGGTCGTCGCCCGGATCAGGCGTCGTCCCGCGTACGACTCGAAGGTCGCCGCCTGGACGCCGAGCGTGAGCACGCCCTGGTCGTCGCTCTGGAGGGTGCTCGTCCAGACGATGCCGCCCCACCACAGGTCGTTGCCGCGCTGGAGGTAGACCGAGGTGCGGCCCTCCTCGATACGGCGGACCCGGGCGGCCATCGCCGCGTCCGGGACCGGGACGGTGCCCGACAGCGAGCCGGCCTTGCCGATGTAGTCGTCGACGGTGACGTCCCGTAGGGGGAGGATGTCGATGGTGCTGTCGGTGAGCAGGTCGCAGAAGATCGCCCGGTAGGGCGTGTTGACGGTCGTCATGCGGCGGCCTCGTAGGTCGCGGTGCCGAAGATCGTGTAGCCGCTCGCCCAGGTCCACGGGGTGATGGCGTCCACTCCACCGGTGTAGGCGTACGCGGTGAGGCTGGACTGGGCCGAGCACGTGACCAGTTCGAAGGCGCCGGTGGTGGAGAGGTAGACGCGAGCCGTGGCGCGGTTGCCCGCGGTGTTGGCGGACATCTCGGCGAAGCCGATCGCCATGCGGGTCGAGGCCGCGGCGACGGGCAGGGAGAAGCGCCAGTTGTCGTTGACGGTGGGGCTGGTGCCGAAGCTGGTGGTGCTGCCGAACGTGATCTGGAAGTTCAGGTGCACGGTCGTGCCGAACTTGACGTACCGGCAGCCCACCGTGGCGTTGCCGAAGGCCGGGGTCGCCGTTCCGCTGGAGGTGGTCCACACCGGGGTCCAGTTCTGCCAGGTCGGCAGGGCCGGGTAGTCGGCCCAGGCGGTGCCGTTCCAGCGCTGCAACTGGCCGTTCAGGTCGCGGTACTGGCCGGGGTAGGAGCCGTTGGTGGAGTCGGTGGTGACCGGGAGGATGCCGCCGATCGCGACCGTCGCGGTACGGACGCCGGTGAGGGCGGTGGTCCAGGCGATGCCGCCGGTGCCCGCGCTCGTGTTCTTGGGTACGGCGACCTGGTACAGCGGGACGGCGAGGTCGGGGGTGGCCGGGATCGCCGGGGTGGCCGCGGGGGTGCCCTGGACGATCTCGACGACGGCCTCGGTACGGCCCGAGCTGTCGTAGACGTCGTCGTAGATCCGCAGGACGAGCAGGTCGACGCGGTCGTACTGGGCGTCGCCGTCCGCGAACGTCACGTTCTCGAACTCGGTCAGCGCGATCGGGTAGGCGCCGCGGGTGTCGGTGGACTGGACGATAGCTCGGCCGGGGCTGACGGTGCCGCTCATGGTGCCGGTGGTGCCGGTCAGGGTGAAGCCGTTGATGCGGTACAGGCCGGTGGACGATCCCGGGAGGATGCCGGAGCGGACCTGGACGGCGGAGGTCGGGGTGAGGGCGCCGAGCGAGATGAGCCGGGTGTCCTCGCGGGACTGGCTGTCCGGGGACAGCCAGCCGGAGCGTGTGGGCATGGGTGAACTCCGATCAAGGGGTGGGGAGTTGGGGGGAGCGTGGGAGGGAGGGGTCTTACGCGATGGGGTCGGCGCGGAGGTAGATCGTGTCGAACCAGGCGGCGACGGTTGAGGACGTCGATCTGTGCATGGCCGTGATCGTGTAAGTGGCGCCCGGGGTGAGGGAGTTGAGCCGTAGTTGAGTCGAGACCGACTTGCCGACCGCGCCTGAACCGGACGCGGCTCGTTCGTCGTCCGCCGCCCAGATCACCGTGGTGCCGAGGGTGACCTGCGGGGACATGTGCGCGGTCGTCGTCTCGCTGCTCGTCGTGTAGGCGCGGGCGCCCAGGGCGATGATCACCGAACCGGACGGTGGCGCCGTGAAGTTGAGCGTCAGCGACGTGACGGCGGTGTCCGTGAGCGTGGCCGTGTACGTCGTCGACGTGGTGTAACCCGCGTCCAGCGACTGCGCGAACGCCGGTCCCGGCACGGCGGGTTGCCAGGCGGTGCCGTTCCAGCGCTGGAGCTGACCGGCCGAACTGTCCCGGTACTGCCCGGAGTAGCCGCCGGTGGTCAGCGCGCCCGCCGGGGCGATCCCGCCGAGCCCCCTCGGGTACGGCACCCAGGCCGAGCCGCTCCAGCGCTGGAGGGTCTCGGTGATGTCCCGGTAGTGGCCGGGGTAGCCGCCCGCCGCGGTGTCGTCGGAGCGGGTCGGCAGGATGCCGCCCAGCGGAACGGTCGTCGGACGCAGATCGGTGCTCGCGGTGGTCCAAGCGATCCCGCCGCTGCCCGTGCTGGTGTTGGCGGGCACCGCGACCGTGAACAGCAGTAGCGAGACGTCCGGGACGGTGGGCGCGACCGGGACGGCGGCCGGGGTGCCCTTCACGATCTCGACGGCGGCCTCGCTGCGGCCGGAGCCGTCGAACTCGTCGTCGTAGATCCGCAGGACGAGCAGGTCGATCCGGCCGTACAGGGCGTCACCGTTGGCGAAGGTCAGCGGGACCGGGTCGGTGACGGTGACCGGGTAGGCGCCGCGGGCGATCGAGGACTGGACGACGGCCCGGCCCACGCTGAGGGTGCCGCTCATGGTGCCGGTGGTGCCGGCCAGCCACAGCCCGGTCACGCGGTAGACCCCGCCCTCGGAGCCCGGCAGGACGCCGGAGCGGCCCTTGGTGTCGGTGACCGGGGTGAGCGCGCCGATCTGGGTGGCCCGGGTGTCCGCCCGGGTCTGGCCGTCCGGGGACAGCCACGCGGACGTGACGGTCACGGCGCACACTCGTAGGTGCCGTGGATGGACAGCACATCGCCGGTGCCCCACGCGACGGGATCCGACTTGTCCCAGATGCTGCCGCTCGCCGCGAGGGTGTCGCGCACCGAGCGGACGTAACCGACGCCGCTGGTCACCGCGAGCAGGCCGCTGCCCTGGTAGAGCAGGTTGGCCGAGGAGTCGAAGCACTCCGCGTTCAGGACCCGGCCGTCCAGCTTCCACGCGGGGGTGGAGACCGGTGCGACCGGCAGCCGGAACGTCCAGTTGGCGTTGACGTCCTGGGTGGTGAGGTTGGTCGTCGACCCGATCCTCAGATAGATCCGGACATGCACGACCGCACCCGTCTTCGCGTACGACCCCGCCAGCGTGCCGTTGCCGATCGCGGGCGCGGTGCCGGTCTCGGCGCCCCACACCGGGGTGTAGTCGGTCCAGGTCGGCGACGGCTGGTACGACACCCAGGTCGTGCCGTTCCAGCGTTGCAGCACCCCGGCGGAGGTGTCCCGGTACTGGCCCGTGTAGCTCGCGGTGGTGACCGCGCCGGCCGGGGCGATCCCGCCCAGCGCGCTCGGGTACGACACCCACGCCGAGCCGTCCCAGCGCTGGAGCGCGCCGCCGGAGTCGCGGAACTGGCCCGGGTAGGCGCCGTTGCCGGTCTCGCCGTACGCGGGCAGGATGCCGCCGACCGCGACGACGGGCGTGCGCAGGTCGGTGACGTCGGTGCTCCAGTTGATGCCGCCCTTGCCGGCGCTGATCCCGGCGGCCACTCTGGCCTGGTAGAGCGCGAGCCCGACGCCGGGGATCAGGGGGGCGGTCGGGGTGGCCGCCGGGGTGCCCTTGACGATCTCCAGGGCGGCCTTCGTCTGGCCGGAGTTGTCGTAGAGGGAGTCGTAGATCCTGAGGACGACGAGGTCGATACGGGGGTTGGTCGCGTCGCCGTCGGCGAAGGCCAGGGCGGTCGGTTCGGGCAGGGTGACCGGGTAGGCGCCCCGGGTGGCGCCGGCCGCGACGACCGCACGGCCCTCGTGGACGGTCGCCGTCATCGCGCCCGAGGCGCCCTCCATCCAGAAGCCGGACATCCGGTTGAGGCCGTCGTAGGACCCCGGGAGGATGCCGGAGCGGACTTCGAGAGGGTTGGCGGGGGTGGTCGCGCCGAGCTGGGTCAGCCGGGTGTCCTCGCGGGTCTGACCGGTCTCGGCCACCCATGAGCTGCGCAGGTTCATGTACGGGTCTCCTGTGGTGGGGCGGGTGAGGCGAGGTGGGGTGGGTTCGCCCGCTGGTGGTGGGTGGGTCGGGGTCGTGGCGGTACGGCCAGCCCGCCGCTGGTTGCGCCCCTCTGTTTGCTGCCACAGTTGAAGGAGCGGGGACCAGATACGCGGCGGGCTGCGCCGTACCGCCACGACCCGCTCCCGTTTCGTCGGCGGGTGCGGGTGCGGGTGCGTGGTCCGTCCCGGCCCATCCCGGTCCATTCCAGGCGGGGGCAATTGGGCCTATGCGAGCGGGAGCTCAGGAACGGAGCCACTCGGCCGTGAGGTTGGTGGCGTAACCGGAGCCGCCGAGGGTGGTGATCGTGGAACCCGAGTTCTGCAGGCCGTAGAGCGCGATCTTGTCGCCGGCCGCGCACTTGAGGAGGGTGCCGCCGCCGACGCTGGTCGCGCCCGGACCGGCGCCGGTCAGCCAGGTGGCGCGGGGGACTCCGGAGCCGTTCTGGTAGATCCGGGCGCCGCGCGAGCCGGTGGTCGACTCGGTGAACCAGGTGAGGGCGCAGTCCACCCGCCACCACCCGGCCCTCGGCACGGTGTACGTGTTCGACCCGGACCAGCCGGTGACGTCGTCGACGTCCGTCGTCTGGAGCGTGATCTGCGTCCAGGTCCCGGTCGCCACGGACTGCGCGGTGGTCTGCTCGACGCTCAGCAGGATCTTCGAACGACCCTCCGCGTACTGCCAGTTGGCCCCGTCCCAGCGTTGCAGCAGCCCGGCCGCGTTCTCCTGGTACTGCCCGGCGTAACTCCCCGTGCTCAGCGCGCCGATCGGGGCGATCCCGCCGACCGCCTTCGGGTACGACACCCACGCCGAGCCGTCCCAGCGCTGGAACGTGCCCGGGGTGTCCCGGTACTGGCCCGCGTACGCGCCGTTGAAGCCGGACGCGGGCACGATGCCGCCCAACGCGGCCGTCGGATAACGGAGGTTGGTGACCACTGTGTCCCAGGCGAGCCCGCCGTTTCCGGCCGAAGCACCGGCCGGCACCGCGATCCGGTAGAGGGGGAGGGCGTTGCCGTTCGGGGTGGTGGGCACGATGGGCGTGGCGGCCGGGGTGCCCTGAACGAGCCGTACCAATACGGCAGTTGTCCCCGTCCCGTCGTACTCGTCGTCCAGTACGGCGAGTTCGACCAGGTCGATACGGCCGTACTGGGCGTCGCCGGCCGGCACGGTCAGGGTCTCCGGGTCGGTCACCGCGACCGGGTAGGTGCCCTGGAGGATCCGCCCGCTCTGCACGAAGGCCCGCCCGGTGCCGATCGTGAACGTCATCGCCCCGATGGAGCCGGTGAGCGCGAACCCGCCCGGGACGATGCCGCCGCGCGCCTTGAGCGGGACGTTCTCGGCCGCGCCGGCGTTGATGGTGAGCAGGCCGGAGAGGGTGAGCCGGGTGTCCTGGCGGGTCTGGTCGCCCGCGCTGAGCCAGGCCGCTGTGACCGTCATGCGATCACCACTCCGCCGAGCGCCAGCGCACCGAGAGCTGCGCGCCCGTGTCGTAGGTGTCCGGGCGGAACGCCAGCTCGGCGCGGCCCGGTTCGAAGGCGAAGAGTTCTTCCGGGCTGCTGTCCGCTGCCGCGGTGTGGCGGCGCGAGGCGGTGGAGTTGAGGGTGACGGTCCCGGCCGCCGTGTCGACGACCAGCTCGTCACCCGCCGCGAGCCCGATCTCGTAGCGCAGTCGGCGTCCCGAAGTCCGGTCCGTGACCGTCGGGTTGGTGCAGGGGCCGGTGAAGGTGAGGACCGGATGGGTGGGCGCGGAACCGGAGTTGTCGGCGCCCACGTCACCGGTGGACGAGGCCTGGCCCCAGTTCAGCGGCCAGGTCAGCGGCCAGGTGAGGCCGCTCTCCGGCTGCGGGGCACCGGTGACGGCGGTCTGCTCGTCGACGGTGTAGCGACGCGGATCGGTGGCGTACCACTGCACGGACGCCTTGGAGACGCCCTGGGTGGTGTACGTCCGGTCGGCGGCGAGCACACGCTGGCTGACCCGTGCCCGGATGGCGAGGATCTCGCCGTGCAGTCGTACCGCCAGCCAGCGCTCCGGGTCGCCGAGCAGCAGCGCCTGGCGCAGGGTGCGCATCGCGGAGAGGGAGGACTCGGTGTCGTCGCTGGTCGGCACGGTCCACACCGAGCCGCCGACCTTGCGGGGCTTGGCGTAGCGCGCGCCCGGCCAGGCGCCGTGCGCGGTCGGGTGGTCGGCGTCGGTCGTGTCGTAGTCCGGCAGGTCCTCCCAGCCGGTCAGCCCGTCACTGCCGATCTCGTACGGCGTACCGGGGCCGAGCAGCAGTCCGGCCCACTGCATCTGCCCGTCGCGGGTGATGAGTGAGCCGGGGGGAACGTCGTCGGTGGATGTGGTGGTCGTCAGATCGGCCATGGGGCCGTCACCTCACTGGGGTGGGCGGGTGTCGGTGGCTGCGGCTTCGGTTGTGGTCGCTTCATGCGCGGGCGTGGGCGGAGGCCAGGAAGAGGAGGTCGGCCGCAGTGCCGTGAGCGCCGGTGCCGTTGCTCTCGTGGAACTCCTTGATGCGCTGGGCGGGTTGGGCGGTTCTGGCGGCCGCCCGGCCGCGCTGTCGTTCCAGGGCGGTGAGGGACAGCACGCGGCCGGTCCGTGCGCCGGGGACCGCGATCCCGCCCTCCGCGAGCATCGGGATCTTGCTCAGATGCACGCCGAACTTCTTGCCGAGGATGCTGAAGCTGAGCTTGTTCAGCCCGTCGATCACCCAGTTCGCGAAGGCGACCAGCCCCTCGATCGGGCCCTTCACCACCCCGGCGACGGTCTGGGCGCCGGTGGTGACGAACTGCCCCATCGCGCGCAGGGTGTTGGAGGTGGCGGTCTTGATCCGGGTGAAGCCGGCCGGGATCTCCTTGGTGATCCAGTTCAGCACCGGCTTCACGGCGTTCTTGAACCCGCTCCAGATCGCGGACATCCTGCCGCTGAGGGCGCGGGTGTCGCCGGTGGTCAGCGCCTTGAGGACGGCGAAGCCGGTGCCGATGACCGTGCCGAGGACGGAGAGGGTGGTGGTGATCAGGGTGAGATAGCCGGTGACGTAGGTGTTCACGGCGCTCGCGATGAGCTTGAGGATCGGGCCGAGGATCGTGAGGTAGCTCTGGACGTACTTCAGGATCAGCGTGGCCAGTTGGTCCATCAGGCGTTGGCCGGTCTCGGAGTTCAGGGCGATGTCCAGCAGCCAGCCGGCCAGCGGGAGCAGGATGCCGATGACGAAGCCGAGGGGGTTGGCGCGGGTGAGGGCGTTGACGATGATCATTACGCCGGAGCCGATGGTCATGGCGGTGCCGAAGGTGTCGAGCAGTCCGCCGAGGACACCGGAGGCGGCGATAAGGGTGCCGACGATGGCGAAGACACCGCCGAGGCCGGTGGTGAGTTTGCCGAGGGACTTTCCGGCGGATCTGCCCCTGGCGCCCGTGGACTTGATGCCGGGGACGGCGCCCGTGGCGGTCTGGCCGGTTCTGGTGACGGAACGGGCGGCGGTGTCGGCGTTCGTCTTGAGCTGTTGGACGGCGGTGGAGCTCTGGGCGCCGGGGGCGGCGACGCGGTCGAGATCACCGGCGGCGCCCGTGACGCGCTCGGTGAAGGACCGTACACCGGCCTGGGTCTGCTGCACCTTGCTCTGGAAGGAGCGCAGGACGGGGGCGGCACCGGCGAGCGGATTGCGCAGTGCGGTGACCGTGCCGCTCATCCGCGCGCCTTCGCCAGGAACATCAGCGCGTCGGCGGTGCGCTGCGGGCTGCTGGTCTCAGCCGCGTAGTAGTGCTCGATGTGCAGCGCGCTGCCGTCGGCGCCGGACACCCCGGCGTACGCCCGACCGCGCGAGGCCGCTGTCCTGAGCAGCCGGTCGAGCTTGCTGAGCGGCAGTACGGCCTCCGCCTCACCGGCCTCGGCGAGAAGCGCGGGAACACCGCCGGAGCGGGGCATGACGACACCGCCGGTGGCCAGTGCGGGGATCCTCGGCAGGCTGACACCGAAGGTCTTGCCGCCGACCATCGGGACCCAGCCGGGGATGGAGACGTGGATGCCGTTGAGGGCGCCGATCGCGCGGTTGATGAGACCGATGACGGCGTTGATCGGGTCGCGGACCGCGCCCTTGATGCCGTCGAAGGCGCGACCGGCGATGCCCTTGAGCCCGCCCCAGATGCTGGACAGCCGGTCCTTCACGGCCCGGAAGGCGTCCGGGATCGCGGACTTGACCCAGCTGACGACCGGCGAGATGACGGCCTTGATGCCCTTCCAGACGTTGGAGACGACCGTGCTGATCGCCTTCAGGACGCCGGTGATGATGGACTTCCACACGTTGACGTAGGTCCTGATGACCGTGGCGACGGCCTTGACGATGTTCGTGATCGCCGTCTTGATACCGCTCCACACCGACTTGATCAGCTTGCCGGCGTTCTTCATGATCGGCTCGATGGCCTTCATGACGCTGCTGATCACGGACTTGATGACCTCGAAGGCCTGCTTCAGGACCTTCTGCATGGTCTTCGAGTTGGTCACCATGTCGATGACCTTCTGGATGAGCGGCGCGAGCAGTTGCATGAGCAGGCCGAAGAAGTTGCCCTTCATCGACGTGTTCATCTTGTCCTGGCCCTTGGCCGCCTTGCCCGCCCCGGTTTCGTACTTCCCGAGATTGGTCCCGGCACTGGAACCCGTCTTGCCGGCCTTGCCGAGAGACTTCTCGGCCTGGTCCGACGCGGTCCTGAGATCCTTCAACTCCTTGCCGGAACCGTCGGCGGCGGTCTTGAGGGCCTTGAGCTGAGCGGCACCTTTCTGCCCGGAACTGCCGATTTCCTTCGAGGCGGCCGACGCTCCAGAGGCCTTCTCCTTGAAGTCCTGCAGGGACGTGGTCGCCTTCTTCATCGAGGCAACAAGTGACACGGTGAATCTCCTTCAGTGCAGCTGATCTGGTCGTCCGGAACCTGAATCGGCTGCGGCGACCGCCGTGTTCAGACGCTCGTGAAGACCGAGACGGCCAATGCGGCGGTGAGTCGAACCGGTGGAGCCGGGCCAGGCGTCGGTATCCGTGGGCGCAGCCCCCTCGTCCTCCAACGCCGCCTTGAGATCGGCTTCCTGGGGTGAGGGAGGACAACGTGAGAGTCCGGTACTTCTTCGATGCGGTGGGGCAGTCGACGGAATTCCATCCGCAAATGAGTGCGCGGCTCTGCTCCGGGTTCGGCGGGGGTTCGGACAGTGCGTCCGGCTGCGGCTATTCGGGCGAGTGCGGAAACCACGCGTCTGCCGGGGGCCGACGAGGCCCGAGGGCGAGTGCGCGATGGACGCGGTGGTGTGGTGACGAGAGGGGTTTTCGGCGGCTGGCCTCGTGGGCGCGCGCCCTGCGGTGGGAGCCTCACGTTCACGGTGGCGCGCCGAGCACACCGGGGCCGGCGTCCAGGGCAGCCGGTGCGTCCACGTCAGCTACGGCAAGAGCGGCTGGCGTCAGATACCGGCCAAGGAGGCCACGAGTTCGTCCACGGCTTTTCGGAGGTTCT
This sequence comes from Streptomyces sp. NBC_01288, assembly GCF_035982055.1. Lineage (NCBI taxonomy): Bacteria > Bacillati > Actinomycetota > Actinomycetes > Kitasatosporales > Streptomycetaceae > Streptomyces > Streptomyces sp. NBC_01288. Next base: position 4,238,942 of record NZ_CP108427.1, on the reverse strand, counting down.
GCACATCCTTCGCCACCGGGCCGACCTTCGGTTGCTGGGCGTCCACGCCCTTGTGACGTGAGGTGAGTCCGGTTCGGTCGTCCCGGGCAGCTTGTGCCTTTTCCCGAGCGGTGCTGAGGGCTGCCTTGATCTTCTCGATCGCTTTTTCGTTCTCGCCGACTCGATGCGGCAGACCTTTGATCGTCTGCTGTATTTTCTCCTCGGCCTCCTTGGCCTGCCGCTCCAGTTGTTCCTTGGCCTCTTTGGCCTGCCGCTCCGCATCCTCCTGCTGGCGCTGTGTCGCGGCACGTTCCCTGAAGATGGAGTCACGCAGCTTGCCGACGTTGTTCTGCAGCTTGCCGACCCACTTCACGTTCTTCTCGTCGAGCTTCTTCCACAAAGTCAGGTCGATCTTGAGGATCTGCATGTCTATCTTGATCGCGGTCAGACCGAGGGTCGACAGTGCTGCGGTGCCTGCGGCACCCAGCGCCACCCAGCGGAGCCACTTCACCTTCTCCGAGAGTTTGGCGGCCGTCGCGTCGAGAGTGTCGAGTCTGCTCCGGAATGCGGAGATCTGCCCGGGCAGTTTTTCCAGAGAGGTCAGCCGCGATGCCACGTCCGGGCTCTTCGCCAGTGAGCCCAGGCTTTTCTGGATATCGGCGACGGTGCTCTGGACACCGGGGAATTCCTTTTCGAGTTTGCCTAGATCCTTGTCCAGTTGATCAACGCTTCTGCTGCTCACTTTTCCTCGCAGTTGTCTCGTCGGGGTGTTGTGTGGGTTGCGGTCGGATCGTCAAGGCGGCAACCACTACTACGGCCCCGGTGGACAGGCGGAGGTCAGCCGGTGAACGCCTGGGCCAGGGCCAGAGCGGCGAAGAGGGCCGCTGTCGCGGCGCAGATGGCATACGCCGCAGCATCTGTGCCGCGGACCCGGTGCCCCTCGAAGCGGGTGACGTGGATCCGGGTCGGCTTCGCGGGGTCGTAGACGATGTCCATCGAGTCACCCCGGGCGAAGCCGTTCGATCCGTCAGGCTTGGACGTCAGGGACTCCGCCTCGACCTCCGTGCCGTCGGGCAGGCAGAAGATCACCAGGACGCGGTGACGCGGGTCGGAGTCGGCATCGGTCGTCGAGCGGAAGCCGGACACCTGAGCGGTGGTCCGGACGCCGTGGCGTCGCAGTCGGTAGATCTCCCAGGCCGATGCCGTGCACGCGGCGGAGACTCCGAAGAGGATCAGGGAGACGGGAGCCCACACCCATATGGTCACCATAAGGGCAGTGTAGGAGCCGAGATGAACAGCCTGGATTTCTAAGGGCGTTGATGGATGATCGGCAATGGGCAGGGGATGCCCGGTCTCCTGCGGCGAGTGTTACGACGTCGATGTGGTCGGCTGTGGGCCGAGGGGCAGAAGTACCAGAAGCGATACGCGGACGACGATGCCGGCCAGCAGGGCCGTGAGGAAGCCGTCGACGTGGAGGCCCAAGTACATTTCGGAGTTGAGCCAGGAGACGAGCAGCCAGATCAGGGTGTCCTGAACGATGCCGATCGCGGCTTGAAGCAGCAACAGGATCGGGGAAGCGTTTCGGATGTTGCTCGGATAGGTGTAGATCAGTTGGTTCAGGACGAGGAAGACGCAACTGCCCAGCATTATCGGCATCCATGACGGATCGTCAGTTGTCAGGCTGACGCCAGGCAGAAGGGTGGCGAGTGCCACGCCCAGGCACGTACCGAGCACCCGTCTTTTCTTGTACATGCCGGGAATCATGGGGCTTTGCTCCTGGCGGACGCAAGAGTCCAGCCCGCCGCTACGGCTCCGTACGCAGCAGACCTGAACCCAGGGCCCCCGAGAACTCCGTCCACGCCCTCCGGCTCACTGTCGCCCACGGCAGTTCCGGGTGCTTCGAGTCGCGGAGGGCGATGAGGGGGCCGGCCTCAGCCATCTCGACGCAGGCGTTGGCGGATGCCTCGGAGTACGAGGACTTGCGCCACTTCGGCTCGGACACGGGGGCACCTCTTACAGGTCGTCGGCGATCGAGAGGATGAGGTCTCTCGACTTGTTCGGATTCAACGCGACCTGTTCGACCAAGTCCAGCCGTCGCCGGAAGTTGGCCAGTTGGGTCGGTGAGTCGAAGAACACCGCGCCGATGGGGGAGTCCACCTCCACTGTGTCCAGGTGGGCGCTGGCGGCGGAGACGTACATCAACGTGTCGCCGGCCATGGGGAAGCCCTCGGCGGTGAACGGGATCACCAGCAACCGGACGTTGGGGCGCTCGCTCTCCTCCAGTAGCCGACCGAGTTGGGCCTTGGCGACCCGGCGGCCTCCTGTGCGCATGCGCAGCGCCGTTTCGTGGACCAGGCCGACATAGGGAACACCCGGGGCGTCCGCGATCACGGCGTGGCGCCCCAGGCGTTGGGCGATCCTCAACTCGACCTCCAGACGCGGCAGTGCCGGGACGAAGAGGTCGAACAGCGCCCGTGCGTGCTCCTCGGTCTGGAACAGGCCGGGGATGTGGGCGGTTTGCAGCGTGCGCAGGCCGGTGGCGTGATGTTCGAGTTCCGCCACGTCCAGGAAGTCCGGCGGGATCTTGCCCCGGTACTCGTCCCACCAGCCCTTCGAACGTCCGCCGGTCATCGATGCCAGGGCGTCGATCAGTTCGGTGTCGTCGCACTCGTAGATGCTCGCGAGACGGCGGAGGCGGTCCTCGCTGATGCCGAATCGGCCGGCCTCGATGTTGGAGATCATCGTCCGGTCGGCGCCGAGCCGTTCGCCCGCGACCGGGGCGGACATGCCGACGCCTTCACGCAGTCTGCGCAGCTCGGCCCCGAAGCGCCGTTGGCGAATGGTGGGGGTCTGTCGGGGTGCCATGGATCAACTCCTCGCTCGCGCGCACAGTTTGCCGACCGGTGAGCACGGCGTCCACCCAGTTGGAGATCGGTACTCGTTTTAGCGAATTAGGTAGCACGCGTTTTAGATCTCCCGGTAGCTTGTGAGGCAAGCCACTCATCGACTCCCCGCGAGGTGAACGATGGATCTCCCTCCCTTCAACACCACCCCCACCCGCGTCGGTTGGGACACCTCCGCCCTCGACCCCCTCCGCCCCGTTGCCGAAGCCCGGCACCGCACCCGCGTATGGCTCCAAGAGCATTGGGGGCTGGGCGAGTTGGTCGATTCCGTCGAGCTCGCCGTGGGCGAACTGTGCACGAATGCCGTGCGGCACGGAGGTGGCCTCGCGGGGCTGGAGTTGACGCTTGGGGCCGGGCGGCAGTTCGCTCCGCCGGTGCTGCGGGTGATGGTCAACGACCACGCGCCCGGGCGGGTGCCCGAACTCCCCCTGGATGTCGACCCATTCGGCGAGGGCGGGCGAGGGCTGCGGCTCGTCGAGGCGTTGGCGCGGCGGTGGGGATGGCATCGCACCGGGTTCGACGAGAAGCAGGTCTGGTGCAGCTTCGCCCTCGCGTCCGGATCCGCCCGCAACGGATCGGCGGATCCGGACAGTTCACCTCACGGACCTCACCGCTGAGGTCCCGTCGCGGCCGACTGGCTACGGCGTTCGCTCGCCCGGTCGTGGGCCAAGTGCCAGCAGAAACAGGACAGTTGCCCGGACGATGACGCCGCCAAGCAGCGCGGCCAGGAAGCCGTCGACATGGAAGCCGGCCTGCGTCTTGCCGCTCAGCCAGGAGGCGAGCAGCCAGATCGGGGTGTCCTGCACGATGCCGGTCACCAGTACGTCGAAGAGTGCCGATATCGCTATCGCGTCGATGCTCGACGGCAAGGCGGCGGTAAGTGTCACCTCAACCGTCTACGGCCGCCCGCCCCGCCCCCGCCCCGCCTCCGTCAACGCGTCCGTCCACCCCGCCGCGTACGCCCGCGACTCCCGTGTGAGCAACTCCTCGTACAGCCGGTCGAGCAGGGCCGTGCGGTCGGGGGCCGGGGAGTGCAGGAGGTGGGCGAGGCGGGTGTAGGTGTCGATCGGCTGCTGCGGGGAGTGGCTCGTGCCAGTCGCCATGTCGTCGTCCTGCTTTCCTGTCTGTCCGCTCGGCTGGTGGTACAGGTGGCGCTCCCGAGGCGTCCGAAGCGTCTGTTCGAACTAGTGTACGAGTAATCCCGGGGTGCCGTTCCGTGTTTGCCGAAGACCGCCACCCGCTCAGCGGTCCGGACCTGCGGTGATGCGGGGTGCGGTGGCAGTTGTGCCAGGTTGGTGAAGTAGGATCCGGCCGTTCTCCCGTCGGTGAATGAAAGGTGAATTACCGGGCCCTGTGAGGCATTTGAGGGCCTGTCTACGACGGTGGGTGGCCGACAGGGCGGCCGTTCTCGCGCTGGGGGGCGCGGTGGGGCACGGACGAGAGCAAGGCCTACGGGGTGGATGGGAACGCGAGCGACGCGCGGCAGACGCATGTGATCGACTGGCTTGAACAGGCTCCCGACCTACCACATCTCATCGCCCGACTGTCCGAACTGGTCCTACGGCTCGGCCACGCGCCCGACGACCTGGTGATCCTGCCCCGCGCCGAACTCGACCGGCGTGAACTGGCCGCCTACAGCGCGGGCTGGGCCGACGTCGTCGAGGAGCAACTCCCGTCCGTGCGGCGGGCGTACGAGCAACGCATCACCGCCGCCTACCTCCAGGGCCAGGAGGACGCCCGCACCGGACGCCGGCCGCGCCGGGTGCGGGATCGCGATCACGTCGGTGGTGACGTCATCCAGCTTCCGTACGTCCAACTGCTGAGCCCTCCACCCGAGTTGACGCGAGTAGAAGAGCTCGGGGAGCGGGAGCGGGTGGTGGCGGATGGGCCGCGGGACCAGGTGAACCCCGACCCCGACCTCGGTTCCGACCCTGACCTCGACCCCGATCCCGATCCCGACATCCTGGTCACCGCCCGTGACGTCCGGGAGAAGCGCGCCGCACCCGCCGAACGGCGTTCGGTCGTACGGCGCAACGGGCGGCCCAGCGTGCCTCCGCTGAACGCCGGCACCGGGCGCGACAAGGGACGTAGAACGGAGTCGTCCGAACCCTCGCTCGCCCCGCCCGCCCCGCCCGGCGCCCGGAGCGAGGAACGTCCCCGGCTCTCCGCCAAGGCCCGTGCCCTCGCGGACGAGTTGGAGGGACGGGCCTCCGGCGGGCGCCAGGACGAGGAGACGGGGTCGGCGGACTGACAATCAGCCGAAGAAACAGGCCAGTTGGACCGTCGACGGCGTCGCGTCCGCGGCCGGCGTCTTCTCGGTCTGCCTGCCCGGTGTCTCCTCGTCCCCGGTCTCCGGCTGCTCGTAGGAAGGGCGCGGTACCGGTGCCGGTGGCTCCGGCTGGTCGCCCTCCTCGGAGTTGACGGAGGCGAACATCCAGTTCGCGGCGGCGAGATGGTCCACGGCGGCGGCCAGCAGATGGTCGGTCACCGACCAGTCGGCGGCCTCGCCGTGCAGCTCCCGGTTGAGGGCGCTGTCATGTGGCAACTGCCGTACGAGCACGGTGAGTCGGCGCGCGGAGAGCCGGTCACGGTGCCAGTCGAGCAGATCGATGCCGTAATAGCGGAGCAGGTCCGCTTCGAGGGCCTCGGCGTGTTCGTCGACGAACCCGACGAGGCTCAGCCTTCCCCCAGGCCGAGCCCGGTCTCCTTGCCGTAGGCCTCCAGGATGGCGGCGATGTCCTGCATCGTGACCTCGTGCTGCTCGAAGCGGGTGAACTGCTTCTCGCCCAGGAGGAGTCGGAGCAGCCCGTCCACGTCGTTGTCGTCGAGCTTGCGCAGCGCCTTGGCGGTGGCGCGGGTCAGCTCGGTGGGGAGGGTGTAGCTCTCGGTGTCGAGTTCGAACGACCAGGTGCGGCCGAGGGCTTCGAGCCGCTGGGCGCGGGCTGCGTTGACGTCGAAACGGGCCATGGCGATGAGTGCTCCTTAACAGGCGGCAGAGGGAGGGGAGTTGGGCCCGGGGGGGACAGACACGGGTGCCTGTCCCCCCCGGTGGGTCAGGACGCGGCGTACGCGGCGTCCTTCATCACGAAGCTGGCCAGCGGCGAACCGTCGGCGGCGGACATGGCCGTGTAGGTGATGCCGAGCTGGGCCGCGGACTTGCGGGCCAGCTTGATGTCGTCGGCCGCCGTGACCTGGCCGCGCGGGACGCCGAAGCGGTAGGTCACGGTCGAGCCGTCGCCGGCCCGGACGTCCGTGAACTCCAGCCCGAGAGCGCGCACATCGGCGAACGGCCGGTCGGCGATGTCGTACTTGTAGACGCCCGTCGAACCGGTCACCGCGCCCACCGCACCGCCGCCCATGAAGAACGGCAGCGTGTCCTCGTTGAACTGCATCAGCGAGAACTTCAGGGTCAGATCGCGGTCCGAGTACACGAAGTGCACCGGGCTGACGGCCTGCCACACGTCGACCGGCTCCAGCTTGTCCTTCTTGCTGAAGGTGACACCGTCTCCCGAGGTGAAGCCGAGGTTCTTCCAGGTCGCCCAGTCCGTGGCGGTGTCGGAGGAGAACGTCGACGGTACGGCGGTGTCGGCCGGGGCGACGTAGAGGCGGCCTACGCCGGCGATGCGGATCTCGGAGGAGTTGGTTCCTGCCATGGGTGAATCTCCTTGTTCTTATGGGGTGTTGTCGTACTCGGGAGCTCCGGGTACGAAGAAGGCCCCGCCGGGGGGTGGCGGGGCCTTCGGTCTGTGGGGCGCGGAGCGTGGAGCGTCCGTGAGGATCAGGGGTCAGTAGACGTCCACGTACACCTTCATCACCGTGACGTAGCGGTTGGCCGCGGAGTACAGGTAGTCGGGCAGCCAGCGCGGGCCGTCCTGCTCCTCGACCTCGGTGACGAGGTTGGTGCCGTACTTGTTGTTGGCCATCGCCAGTACGGCCTGGCGGGCGTCGTTGGCCAGGACGTGCGCGGCCTGCTTGGTCGGGCCGTACACCTCCAGCTCGATCAGCGGCTGGTCGACGTGGCGCTCACCGACCCAGGCGCCGCCGCGCCGGTTGACGAACACGGCGGCGGCCGTGCCGTCGAAGCCCGACGGCGCCTGTACGGCGACGATCGCGCCGGAGAGCCGGGAGTCGTCCTCCAGGATGTCGACGATCATCGCCTCGACGTCGGGGAAGGCGCTCGGTGGAGTGGGTGTGGTCATGCCGGGTCACCTCGGGGCAGCTTCGGGAGAGCGTGCGGGACGCGACGAGGCACTGAGCGGCCGACCTGCGGGCGCAGCTCCGCCGCTGCACCAACTGTGACAGACGAGCGTGCGCGCACGCAACTAAAAACCGACGGTGCGTGAGGCGCCTGGGATTTGGGTGGGGGTGGAGCGGGGTGGGGGAGTGGGGGCGGTAGGGCTGGGGGAGGTGCTTGGGTGCGGGGAGGGAGGGACCAGTCCCCTCGTGTCGCGAACCAGTGATCGCCGACGGGCGACCGGCGGCCGGCCGGTCAGCCGGTCAGTCGGTCACCAACAGTCGTGCGTCCTCAGGTGCCATGTCCGCCGCCGCCGGCACGTCGTTCGGCAGGAACTGCTCGACCACGCGCACGAACATCTCCCGCCGGTCGGCCGGCACCCCCAGCAGATCGGCGACCTCCTCCAGCGTGGGGCGGCGGGCGAACTCGGCGCCGGGTGCGGGGGAGGCCAAGTAGTCGTGGGGGTCGGCGAGTTCCTCCGCGGTCAGTCGGCCGGAGCGGATGAGCATGTCGCGGACCGGCACGCCCAGCACGCGGGCGAGCCTGCGCGTGGTCTCCAGGTCCGGCATGCTCTGGCGCTGCAGCAGGCGGGTGACGGCGGCCCGGTGGACGCCCGCCTCGTCCGCTATCCGGGACTTGCCGCCGCCGCGTGGGCTGTCGATGTCGTAGCCGCGTTCGCGCATCAGGTCCTCGACCCACGCGGCGAACGCGTCCAGATCCTGGCTGGTCATCTGTGTGCTCGCTTCCTTTGGATGGCAGCGAGTTTAGCTTGCTTGCGCGCAAGGAATTACGTGCTCGCGTGCAAGCACTGAGAAAAACCGCCCCAATTAAGGGGAGGTTCGGTGGAGATAGGGGTGTGATCACCGGTTTCGTGACAGGTGGTCGTCGCTCCTGTGAGGCGAGTGACCAAAGTTTACGTTGCGAGCGCGCGCGCAATCTGTAAACCTGGTCGACCTGGACGGCACGTGCCAGACGCTCGTGCCACCCCCGACCTATAGGGAGGCCCCATGTCCACCGACTCGTGCTCACCACCCCGCCCCCACGACAAACGCGCCGGCTGGCAGACCGCCGCCGCCTGCGCCGGGCTCCCGCCCAAGGCCGTCTTCTCCAAGAAGGTCAAGGAGGCGGCCCCCGTCCTGCGGGCCTGCGCCCGCTGCACGGTACGGCGGGACTGCGAGCGGATCGTCGCCCCGGCCGACAACTGGTTCGACGGCGTCTGCGGCGGCCGCCTCTACCGTTCCGGCCGCCCGGTCGAGATCCCCGCGCACCTTCTCCCGGCCATGTCGGTCATGCCGGCTTCGCGGGGAGGCTCCCTTGCCTGACCTGAGCCCGGTGCCCGACCCGAGCCCGGCGTCCGCCGGGACGGACCCGACCGCGCACGCCGCCCTCTGGATCGGCACGCTGCTCCAGCAGTTCCCCGAACTGGCCGTCGAACTCGCCCCCGGCCGCACCGCGCCGGCCCACTGCGCACCCGCCCCGCCGCCCCCGCCCGACCTCGCCGACCGGCTCCGCGCGGAGCGTGCGGAGGCCCTCCTCCTGGAGCAGCGGCACGGACTGGTCGCCCCCGGCCACAGCGCGGCCCCGCTCCGCCTGCACATCTCCGACACGATCCGGGACATCACGGACGGCGTCGTAGAACTGGAGGAGGCCGTGCGGGACCGGCTCGGGCTGCCTCGCGTGCGGCGGGCGTCCGTGCCCGAGCGGTTGCGAAGGATCGCGGAGCTGCTCGACGAGGTCGCCGGCGACGCCGTACTCGCGGCGCATGTACGGGACGAGACCCGGCGGATGGCACGGCGGTGCGCCCGCGCCCTGGGGGACAGCGAGACCGTCGTACGGGTGGCGGGCCGTTGCCCCTGGTGCGACTCGGTGTCGCTGCGGGCCTTCCCGGACCGCGGCGCGGTGCTCTGTGTGAACCCCGGCTGCCGTTGTTCGGCGCCCGACTGCGGCTGCCACGACGACCCGGCCTACCGGCACACCTGGGACGAGGGGGAGTGGAGCCGATGACGACACCGACGAGGACCGGAGCGCCGACCCTGATCCCCGGTCCGCTCGCCGCGCGGGAGGCCGGGGTCGCGCCCGCCACCATCCGCAAGTGGGTCCAGCTCGGCCGGCTCCGGGCGGTCGGCAGGGCGGGCCGCGCCCAGCTGTTCCGCCTGGAGGACGTGTTCGCCGCGGAACGCACCGCCCGCCGCACCCGCTGACACCGGTCAACCCGCCCCCTATATACGGGAGATCTACGGGGGCGGGGTGGCCGGCCTTTTTGGGTATCGATCGGTATCGGTGGGGAACCGGTGCCGTTTTCGGTGCGTTGGAGCATCATGGAGGCATTCGGTCTCCGGCGCCGGGGGAGGTGTTCCGTGTCGTACCCGACACCGTGGCAGGGGCAGTGGCCGCACCAGCCGTCGCCGGGACAGGGCGGGGGCTCCATGCTGGCCGCCACCGCCGACCGGGAGCGGGCCGTGGACGTGCTCCGGGCGGGTTTCGCCGAGGGCCGGCTGCGGGAGGACGAGCTGGAGAAGCGGGTCGCCCGTGCCTACGACGCCCGTACGGTGGGCGAGTTGATGCTGCTGGTCGCCGATCTGCCCCAGGGGCCGCAGGCGACCCCGGTCGTCCAGGGGCCGCCGATGGGTTTCCGGCCGGTGCCGCCGACGTTTCTGCCGTCCCCGGTGTCGCAGACCAACGGCAAGGCGGTCGGCGCGCTGGTCTGCGGCCTGCTGACCGTGCCGACGCTCGGACTCACCGGCATCCCCGCGGTGGTTCTCGGTCACACCGCCCGCGCGGAGATACGGCGGACCGACGAGGTCGGCGAGGGGATGGCGCTGACCGGACTGGTCTTCGGCTGGCTCTCCATCGGGGGCTGGGCGCTGCTGATCCTGCTGGGTCTGATAGCGGCCGTCGCGTCGCCGGGCTGAGGGTTCCGTGCCGTCCGACCGATGGCTCCGAGCCGTAGATTCGAAGATCGCGGACGGGGCGCGGCTTCGGCATCTCCCGTGTCGAGCCGTGGGTGGCACCCATTTGTTTTGACCGCAGCGAATGAGGTAGGTACGCTCCTACCTTGTGCCTGGGGTGTGCCCTGGCTCCCGTGCGTGCCTTGAACCGCACTAAGGGAGCCGACACTGGCCACCGCGATCTGCGCCCCTTTTGCTCACCGGCGAAAGTCTGCGGGATTCGACACACCCGACCGCGTGGGTCGGCGACGTTCCAGGTTAGCTTCACCATCGGCACACAGAAACCGGAGAAGTAGTGCCTACGATCCAGCAGCTGGTCCGGAAGGGCCGGCAGGACAAGGTCGAGAAGAACAAGACGCCCGCACTTGAGGGTTCGCCCCAGCGTCGTGGCGTCTGCACGCGTGTGTTCACGACCACCCCGAAGAAGCCGAATTCGGCCCTGCGTAAGGTCGCGCGTGTGCGTCTGACCAGCGGGATCGAAGTCACCGCTTACATTCCGGGTGAGGGACACAACCTGCAGGAGCACTCCATCGTGCTCGTGCGTGGCGGTCGTGTGAAGGACCTGCCCGGTGTTCGCTACAAGATCATCCGCGGTTCGCTTGACACCCAGGGTGTCAAGAACCGCAAGCAGGCCCGCAGCCGCTACGGCGCCAAGAAGGAGAAGTAGAAAATGCCTCGTAAGGGCCCCGCCCCGAAGCGCCCGGTCATCATCGACCCGGTCTACGGTTCTCCTCTTGTCACCTCCCTGATCAACAAGGTGCTGCTGAACGGCAAGCGCTCCACCGCCGAGCGCATCGTGTACGGCGCCATGGAGGGCCTGCGCGAGAAGACCAGCAACGACCCGGTCATCACGCTGAAGCGCGCGCTGGAGAACATCAAGCCCACGCTTGAGGTCAAGTCCCGCCGCGTCGGCGGTGCGACGTACCAGGTTCCGATCGAGGTCAAGCCCGGTCGCGCCAACACGCTCGCGCTGCGCTGGCTGGTCGGTTACTCCCGCGCCCGTCGCGAGAAGACCATGACCGAGCGTCTGCTCAACGAGCTTCTCGACGCTTCGAACGGCCTCGGTGCGGCCGTCAAGAAGCGCGAGGACACCCACAAGATGGCCGAGTCCAACAAGGCCTTCGCGCACTACCGCTGGTAGTCGCTACCCACGACGAGACCGAGAGAAGACCGAAGCCTTATGGCTACCACTTCACTTGACCTGGCCAGGGTCCGCAACATCGGGATCATGGCTCACATCGACGCGGGCAAGACGACCACCACTGAGCGGATCCTCTTCTACACCGGCGTCAGCTACAAGATCGGTGAAGTCCACGACGGCGCCGCCACCATGGACTGGATGGAGCAGGAGCAGGAGCGTGGCATCACGATCACCTCTGCTGCCACCACCTGTCACTGGCCGCTTGAGGACGACGACTACACCATCAACATCATCGACACCCCGGGGCACGTCGACTTCACCGTCGAGGTGGAGCGCTCGCTGCGCGTCCTCGACGGTGCCGTCACGGTGTTCGACGGTGTCGCCGGTGTCGAGCCGCAGTCCGAGACGGTGTGGCGTCAGGCCGACCGTTACGGCGTGCCGCGCATCTGCTTCGTCAACAAGCTCGACCGGACCGGCGCGGAGTTCCACCGCTGCGTCGACATGATCAAGGACCGCCTCGGTGCGGTGCCGCTGATCATGCAGCTTCCGATCGGTGCCGAGATGGACTTCAAGGGCGTTGTGGACCTGGTCCGCATGAAGGCGCTCGTGTGGTCCGCCGAGGCCGCCAAGGGCGAGATGTACGACGTCGTCGACATCCCGGCCACGCACGCCGAGGCCGCCGAGGAGTACCGCGGCAAGCTGGTCGAGGCCGTCGCGGAGAACGACGACGACATCATGGAGCTGTTCCTGGAGGGCATCGAGCCCACCGAGGAGCAGCTGTACGCCGCGATCCGTCGCGTCACCATCGCGTCCGGCAAGTCCAACGGCATCACGGTCACCCCGGTGTTCTGTGGCACCGCGTTCAAGAACAAGGGTGTCCAGCCCCTGCTCGACGCGGTCGTGCGCTACCTGCCGACCCCCCTGGACGTCGAGGCCATCGAAGGCCACGACGTCAAGGACCCCGAGGTCGTCGTCAAGCGCAAGCCGTCCGTGGACGAGCCGCTGTCCGCGCTCGCGTTCAAGATCATGAGCGACCCGCACCTGGGCAAGCTCACCTTCGTCCGGGTCTACTCGGGCCGCCTGGAGACTGGCACCGCGGTGCTGAACTCCGTCAAGGGCAAGAAGGAGCGCATCGGCAAGATCTACCGCATGCACGCGAACAAGCGTGAGGAGATCGACGCGGTGGGCGCCGGCGACATCGTCGCCGTCATGGGCCTGAAGCAGACCACCACCGGTGAGACGCTGTGCGACGACAAGAACCCGGTGATCCTGGAGTCCATGGACTTCCCGGCGCCGGTCATCCAGGTCGCCATCGAGCCCAAGTCCAAGGGTGACCAGGAGAAGCTGGGTATTGCCATCCAGCGTCTCGCGGAGGAGGACCCCTCCTTCCACGTTCACTCGGACGAGGAGACGGGCCAGACCATTCTCGGCGGTATGGGCGAGCTGCACCTTGAGGTGCTGGTCGACCGTATGAAGCGCGAGTTCAAGGTCGAGGCCAACGTCGGCAAGCCGCAGGTCGCGTACCGTGAGACGATCCGTAAGGCCGTCGAGCGCGTGGACTACACCCACAAGAAGCAGACCGGTGGTACCGGTCAGTTCGCCAAGGTGCAGATCGCGATCGAGCCGATCACCGAGTCGGACGGCCCGGCGTACGAGTTCGTGAACAAGGTCACCGGTGGCCGTATCCCGCGGGAGTACATCCCGTCGGTGGACGCCGGTGCGCAGGAGGCCATGCAGTTCGGCATCCTCGCCGGGTACGAGATGACGGGTGTCCGCATCACGCTTCTCGACGGTGCCTACCACGAGGTCGACTCCTCCGAGCTCGCCTTCAAGATCGCCGGATCGCAGGCCTTCAAGGAGGCCGCGCGCAAGGCGTCCCCCGTGCTCCTTGAGCCGATGATGGCCGTCGAGGTCACCACGCCCGAGGACTACATGGGTGAGGTCATCGGCGACATCAACTCCCGCCGTGGTCAGATCCAGGCCATGGAGGAGCGTGCCGGTGCACGTGTCGTGAAGGGCCTCGTGCCCCTCTCGGAGATGTTCGGCTACGTCGGCGACCTCCGCAGCAAGACCTCGGGTCGCGCAAGCTACTCGATGCAGTTCGACTCCTACGCCGAGGTTCCCCGGAACGTCGCCGAGGAGATCATCGCGAAGGCCAAGGGCGAGTAACACACACCGTTTGCACGCTTTAGGCTTGACACCGACCGCCGGGGCTCACCCGGGAGGGCAGACCCCGGCGGACGGCATCCCAGCAAAGATCACCTGGCGCCGATGAGTAAGGCGTACCAGAACCACTCCGCAGGAGGACCCCAGTGGCGAAGGCAAAGTTCGAGCGGACTAAGCCGCACGTCAACATCGGCACCATCGGTCACATCGACCACGGTAAGACGACCCTCACGGCCGCCATTACCAAGGTGCTGCACGACGCGTACCCGGACCTGAACGAGGCCTCGGCCTTCGACCAGATCGACAAGGCTCCTGAGGAGCGCCAGCGCGGTATCACGATCTCGATCGCGCACGTCGAGTACCAGACCGAGACGCGTCACTACGCCCACGTCGACTGCCCCGGTCACGCGGACTACATCAAGAACATGATCACGGGTGCCGCGCAGATGGACGGCGCGATCCTCGTGGTCGCGGCCACCGACGGCCCGATGCCGCAGACCAAGGAGCACGTGCTCCTGGCCCGCCAGGTCGGCGTTCCGTACATCGTCGTCGCCCTGAACAAGGCCGACATGGTGGACGACGAGGAGATCCTGGAGCTCGTCGAGCTCGAGGTCCGTGAGCTCCTCTCCGAGTACGAGTTCCCGGGCGACGACCTGCCGGTCGTCAAGGTCTCGGCGCTCAAGGCGCTTGAGGGCGACAAGGAGTGGGGTCAGACGGTCCTCGACCTGATGGCCGCCGTCGACGAGTCGATCCCGACCCCCGAGCGTGACGTCGACAAGCCGTTCCTCATGCCCGTCGAGGACGTCTTCACGATCACCGGTCGCGGCACGGTCGTCACCGGCCGTATCGAGCGTGGTGTCCTGAAGGTCAACGAGACCGTTGACCTCATCGGCATCAAGCAGGAGAAGACCACCACCACGGTCACCGGCATCGAGATGTTCCGCAAGCTGCTCGACGAGGGTCGCGCGGGCGAGAACGTCGGCCTGCTCCTCCGTGGCATCAAGCGCGAGGACGTCGAGCGCGGCCAGGTCATCATCAAGCCCGGCTCGGTCACCCCGCACACGGAGTTCGAGGCCCAGGCGTACATCCTGTCCAAGGACGAGGGTGGCCGTCACACGCCGTTCTTCAACAACTACCGTCCCCAGTTCTACTTCCGCACCACGGACGTGACCGGCGTCGTGACCCTCCCCGAGGGCACCGAGATGGTCATGCCGGGCGACAACACTGAGATGACGGTTTCGCTCATCCAGCCCGTCGCCATGGAAGAGGGCCTGAAGTTCGCCATCCGCGAGGGTGGCCGCACGGTGGGCGCCGGCCAGGTCACCAAGATCAACAAGTAGTCTTGATCTGACCCGGTAGCTTTTCCAGAGGGGCCCGTACGACTTCGGTCGTACGGGCCCCTCTGCCGTCCCCGCTGCTTCCGGCTCGCTGTTACGAAATTATTCGGCGCGTACGACCCGTTGTTCCCTCCTTCCACTCGCCCCACCATTTGTCATGCCGCTGAGCAAATTCGCTTCGGAGGGATGAGTCATGGGCGAGCGCGTGAGCCGAAGGGCCGTTCTGGGTGCGGGAGTTGCCGCGGTGCCGGTGCTGTCGGGGGTGGGGCCGTCCAAGGCGTCGGGGCCTGCGGACGCGGGTGCGTACATCTCCTTCTCGCGTACGACGGGTGCGTTCCCCCTCGTCGGCGCCCCGGTCGTGGTGGACCCTGACGATCACCCCGGAGTCGTACGGGTTGTAGGGGACCTGAGGGACGACGTCGAGCGCGTCACCGGCGTCCGCCCCGGGAGCGCGCTCGCGGGGGCGGGTTCGCGGGCGCGTGAGGTGGTGCTGGTCGGGACGATCGGGCGCAGCGCGCTGATCGACGGCTTGGTGGCCGCCGGGAAGCTGGACGTGTCCGGGGTGCGGGGCCGGTGGGAGACCTCGCTACAGACGGTGGTCGAGCGGCCGATGCCGGGTGTGGAGCGGGCGTTCGTCGTCGCGGGGAGCGACCCGCGCGGCACGATCTTCGGTGCGTACGACGTGTCGTACGGCATCGGGGTCTCGCCCTGGCACTGGTGGGACGACGTGCCGCCGACGCGGCGTGACGAGGTGTGGGTGCGGCCGGGGCGGTACTCGCAGGGGACGCCGGTGGTGAAGTACCGGGGGTTCTTCATCAACGACGAGAATCCGGCGCTCGGGACGTGGGCACCGGCGTACTTCGGGCCGGGCAAGGCGGCGGGGTATCCGGGCGGCTTCACCGCGGACTTCTACGGCAAGGTCTTCGAGGTGCTGCTGCGGCTGAAGGGGAACTACCTCTGGCCGGCGGTGTGGGGCCGGGCGTTCGCGGAGGACGACCCGGAGAACCATCGGCGGGCCGCGGAGTACGGAATTGTCATGGGCACGTCGCACGAGGCGCCGATGATGCGCGGGATCGAGGAGTGGAACCGGCACGCGGTCGCCGCCGTACGGGACTCCTCCGGCGCGATCGTGACGCCGGGGCACGATCCGTACGGCGGGACGGGCGAGTGGTCGTACCGGCTCAACTCCCCGGCGATACGCGCCTATTGGCGGGCCGGGGTGCAGCGGATGGTCGACCAGGGCTTCGAGGGTGTCGTCACGCTGGGCATGCGCGGGAACGGCGACACGAGCCTGCCCGACGGCGACGGCATCGAGCTGATGCAGGAGATTATCGCGGCGCAGCGGCAGATCATCGAGGAGGTGACGGGGCGGCCGGCGGCGGAGACTCCGCAGGTGTGGACGTTGTACAAGGAGGTGCAGCGGTACTGGGACCGGGGGTTGAGGGCGCCGGACGACGTGACGGTGGTCCTCACGGACGACAACTGGGGGAACATCCGTAAGCATCCGGACGTAGGGGACGGAGGCGGAGCGGGGGACGGCGAGCGCGCCGGCGGCTACGGCCTGTACTACCACTTCGACTACGTGGGCGCCGGGCGGAACTACAAGTGGGTGGACACGGCGAACCTGCGGAACGTGTGGGAGCAACTGCACGCGGCGTACGCGTACGGGAACCGCGGGTTGTGGGTCGCGAATGTGGGCGACCTGAAGGGGAACGAGCTGCCGACCGAGTTCTTTCTCGACTACGCCTGGAATCCGGAGGGTTGGGATGCCGACACGCTTCCTGCCTGGGAACTCCGTTACGCACGGCAGAACTTCGGCGAGGGGCAGGCGGAGGAGATCGCTTCGGTACTGGCGGCGTACGGGCAGTTGCAGGCCCGCCGCAAGCCGGAGTTGCTGAACCGGCGGATCACTCTCGTCGACGGGCAGGTGGTCTACGACGATCAGCAGACCCCATTCGCCTTCGGGCACCGGGAGTTGGAGCGGGTCACGGAGGAGTGGCGGGAGCTGGGGCGACGGGCCGAGCGGATCGGGCGGCGGTTGCCGGCCGGGGTGCGGGACGCGTGGTTCGAACTCGTCGGGTACGAGGTGCAGGCCACCGCCAACCTGTACGGGCTGCGGTCGGCCGAGTTCACGAACCTGCTCTACGCGGCGCAGGGCCGGGCCGCGACGAACGACCTCGCGGATGCGGCGGAGGCGGGGCTGGAGCGGGACTTCGCGCTGGCCGACCGTTTCAACTCGGCGGTGGCGGGCGGGAAGTGGGCCGGTTTCCAGACGCAGCCGCACATCGACTACGGAGATGTGGAGCGGTACGGGCCCAACGCCGGTTGGCAGCAGCCGGAGAAGGACAACGTGGCGTTGCCGGATGTGCTGTTCCCGGCGGTGCGGCGGATCGAGGTGCCGGGGGCGGCGGGGCTCGGGGTGTCGGTGGACGGTGCTTCGGAGTCGGGGGCGGATGAGGGGGCGTGGTGGCCGGGGGGTGCGGCGGGGGTGGCGGCCGTACTCCCTGCGTTCAGTCCGTATCAGACGCGCCCGCAGCAGTTCGTCGAGGTGTTCAACCGGGGGCGCACGGCCTTCGATTACCGGATCGAGACGTCCGTGCCGTGGGTGGTGGTGGATCGGCCACGGGGGCGGGTCGAGCGGCAGGTGCGGGTGGAGGTGGGGGTGAACTGGGCGCGGGTGCCCGGGAGTTCCGGGGCGCGGGGGTCGTTGACGGTGCACGGGGCGGGGGAGTCGGTCACCGTTGAGTGCGTGGCTGAGGTGCCGTCGGGGCGGGGGCTGCGGGGGTTCGTGGAGGCGGGCGGTTACGTGGCGATCGACGGGGAGCACTATGACCGGGCGGTCGGCGGGTGGCGTCGTATTGACGGCATCGGTCGTACGGGTCGTACGGGTCGTACGGGTCGTACGGGGTGGACCGCGGCCGGGATGACGCCGTGGCCGGTGACGCTG
Organism: Streptomyces sp. NBC_01288; assembly: GCF_035982055.1. Lineage (NCBI taxonomy): Bacteria > Bacillati > Actinomycetota > Actinomycetes > Kitasatosporales > Streptomycetaceae > Streptomyces > Streptomyces sp. NBC_01288. The sequence continues at coordinate 4,221,287 of NZ_CP108427.1, read as the reverse complement.
CCTCGGCAGACGCCGGGTGGGGCGGGTTCGCCGAGGCTGGAGTACGAGGTGAGCCTGCTGGCGGCTGGGGAGGTGACGGTGTGGGCGTACCTGTCCCCTCGTAACCCTGCGTTGCCGACCGGCGGTCTGCGCTACGGCGTCTCCCTCGACGGCGGGCCGATCGAGACCGTCGACATCAACATCGGCGCAGATGACGGGCTGTTGAACGCGGTGTGGGCCCGCCACACCTCCGACAACGTCAACGCGACGGCCACGAAACACTCCGTGACGAAGGCCGGGGTCCACCGGTTGAAGTTCTGGATGGTGGACCCGACGGTGGTGCTGCAGCGGCTCGTGATCGACACGGGGGGTCTGCCGGCGCTGTACCTGGGGCCGTTGGAGAGCCGGCGGGTGTAACGCGCGGCGCAGGGCGGAGGGTTACGGGTGGGCGTGACGGGTGTTTCGGGCGGGCCGGGTGGCGTGCCGGGTGTGCTGGACGTTTCGGGGGTGCCGAGTGTCCCGGGGGTTTCGGCAGCACGGCCGAGTCTGGCTTCGTCGCCGAGTGAGAAACGGGCGGCGGCGCGGGCGATCGAGGACCACATCGAGCCCGGTACACGTGCGGCGGGGCGGTGGGCGGACGACGAGAACGGCGCCGCTGTACGGGAGTTCGCCGCGAAGGACGGCGAGGGGTGGGTGACCTCGGCGGCCCTGAAGAAGGCACACGGGGCGTGGGCGGACCAGGTGAAGAACCTGATGGACCGGCTGGGCGCGGAGAAGGGCGCGTTGCGGAGCGGGAACGCGGTGCTGACGAGTACGGATCTGGCGGTGGGGTCGACGTTGCGGGAGCGGTCCGCGCTGGACGCGCTCTGAGGCCAACGGGCTGTCGGGTCAGCGGAGTTATCGGTCAGCGGAGCTATTGGGGCAACTGGGCGCATGCCGACGTATCACGAGATCATGACCACCGACCTCGCCGCGCTGACCACCGCGGCCGAGCGCTGGGACGGCATGGCGGGCGAGTTCGAGAAGCAGGAGGCGGCGTACCGGCGGGATGTGCACGGCATCTCCGTGGGCACGTCGTGGACCGGGCTCAGCGCCGACGCGGCGAACGCCCGCTTCGACGTCACGCTCAAGGAGTTCCAGTACGCGCAGACGGAGGCCAAGGGGATCGCGGCGCTGCTGCGGGACGCGCACGACCGGTTCGTGGAGTTACGGGGCCGGGTGGTGGCGGCGCGGTGGGACGCGGTCCGGGCGGGCATGCGGGTCTCGGAGTCCGGTGTGGTGAGCCCGAGTTCGGACCAGCCGCACACCCCCGCCGCTCCCCAGGCCGTACAGCCGTGGCAGGACGGGATCAACAAGGCCGTCCGTGATGTGACGGACGCGGACACGGGCGTCCGGGTCGCGCTGGCCGGGGTCGTGATCGACTCCGAACTGCTGGCCGGCGGGCGGGGGTTCAACGGCAGGGCGATGGGCGACATCGAGGCGTACGAGGCCGAGGAGACGGAGAGATACCTGCGGAAACTGAGCCGGGGTGGTGAGTTGACGGCTCCTCAACTCGCCGAGCTGGAACGCTCGTTCCGGGACAACAGCGAGGACGAGGGTTTCTCGCAGATGGTTCTGGACGACCTCGGCCCCACCGGCACGATCAAGCTCACGAACGAACTGAACGACCGCGTCCACGTCCAGGGCGGCGCGGGCGCGGGTACGTACTCGTCGATCGAGACGGGCCTGGCGAACACCCTCGCCACGGCGACGAGACACACGAAGTCTGCCTGGTACGGGAAGTGGCGCACCGCGATGCGGCGCGCGGGTGTGGCGCACTACGCCACGGATGCCCAGGGCCTCCACCTGGACAAGGCCGTCGGCTACCAGTCCCTCGTCACGCTGATGCAGAAGGGCCACGGTTACGCCCCGGCGATGGTCGAGGACCTCACCGACGACATGATCGCCGCGGAGAAGAAACACCCTGGGGTCTGGCAGGTGAAGGGCACCTACGCCGGGGCGCGCGGCGGTTGGTTCGCCAACGATCCCGTCGACGGCATGCTCGGCATCATGAGCCGCGATCCTGCCGAGGCTGCGCGATATCTCCATTCCGATGCCCACATGAAGTACCTCATGAAGGAACGGGACTGGAATGTCACCCTGAACGACGAGGGGGTTTCTAAGGGCGGGCGTTATGTGCCGCGGTTGGACGGGGACGACCGGGCCGGATTCGGGGCTGCTTTGCAGGCGGGGGCCACGGGTATTGATCCTGCGGATCCGAAGGGGGTTCGGGTGGGGGATCGGGCGACGAATGATGCGGTGTTCAAGTCGGCGTTCACGTATTTGGCGGACAGTGGGGACGAGTTTCCGGCGTCGTTGCGGAGGCCGATGGCTAACGTTCTGGTCAATCATGGGGGGACTGTGCACGCGGCCATGAGTGAGGTGGATGTTGGCCATTCTTCCTTGGACCAGCATCAGCTTTTCGAGGTTGCGAAGCAGGTGTCCAAGGATGAGGGGGCGTATGGGATTTTGAACGGGGGGATGAACCAGTCACTGGTGTCGGATATTCACCGTGACCACTCGAACTCGCCCGATTCTCTGACCCGGGCCGGCCGAACCGTCGGTTTCTTGGAGGAGGCGCGGGTGCAGGCTGCAGGGGACCCAAAGGTGGCGGAGTTCGAGACGAAGCCATTCTTTGACAAGGCGATCAGTTATATCCCCGTGGTGAGTAGTGATGTACAGGCGGGCTTCGACTATGTGACGGAGCAGTGGCTGGCCGATGAGCAGCGGAAGCTGGACAGCAAGCAGGAGGACGCCAATGTTCAGGCGTACACCACGAGGAACGGCCAGCTGATGGCGCTCGCGGAAGAGTGGAAGAAGGCTCACCACACAGATGGAAATTCTTACTTCGACCCCAAGGTTGAGGTCAACAAGTCAGCGCGAGAAGGAATCGCGCAGGCTACGGGTATGTCCGGAGCGCAGCCGAAGTGAATGTTCGCCAGTTCCTTATCGTGTTGACGATTTCTTTCCTAGCGATGTCCTGTAGCTCCTCCGGTAGTGACGAACTCTCGGGAGCTATTTGTGGTACGCCCATCAATCCCGCTGTCACCCGTCCGCTCCTGACGTCCACAGATGATTTGCACGAGTTCACCCGAGTTGATCGGTCCGAGGCAATCACTGCACCCTGCGTGCTTCTTGCTGGGCGCGACCCTGTTCTTGACTTCCGTTTCTCCTGGGATGACACGGCAAGGGACCTCATGTACCTGGCGGCAAATACCGGTTCGATCTCGGGGATCAGGGAGCCGCGGGAGATCGACTTCACCTACAAGACAATCGTCGGCACAGACGGAGCCATCTCGATCGCCCCCTGTAAAACGAACGGCGGCAAATACTTCACCCTCACCCTCCAAGTCCCCCAAATCGGCCTCATGGACCAGACCCACCGCAAGGACATCGAGAAGTTCATGCGTGCGTACTTTCCGGCGACCCTCAAGACTCTGGGATGTAAGTGAGGGCCGTAGGCCCCCGGCCTGAGTACTCGTGCTCATGTGCCGCCTCGCGCCCTGCAGTTGGCTGGGCGCATGTCGATCACACAGGGCACTTCGGTACGGGTTACATGGTTGGGACCGCTGATCGCGACGGTCGTCACCCTTCCCGCCGCCTTCTTCGTGTACATCATCGGCAGCCTCACCCCCATGGCCTGCGACTCCTGTAACGGCGCGGAAGCCGAGCACTTCACCCGGAGGTTCGATACCGCCTTCACGCTTCTCCAGGTGGGGCTTCTCGCCTCCCTCGTACTGCTGATCGTCAGCTGGGGCCTGCCGCAGACCGAGGAGAACGTCGCCCGGCGCGCTGTGTTCGCCGTCCTCGCACCCTGCACCGTCGCGTTCTCGTTTCTCCTCTTCACCGGGATGGTCCCGTCCCCCAACTGACAGCAGCCGATTCTGATCGCTCCGCGCTACGGAACGAGTTTCGACCGAACTGTCGTCCTTCACGGCGTTCCGGAAACGCGTCGACCAGCTTGTCCGCGAGCTGAACGGTTCGGACGCCGGCCCGGGCAAGGTCGGCCAGGAACAGCTCGTACGGCATCAGTTCGGTGGCAGTGGCGGTCAATGGTCCGAGGCGGCCGGGCTGTTCACCGCGTACGAGACGGTGGTCGGTGAACTGGAGACGCTCTCGAAGCTGCTCTCCGACTCGATCGAGGGCATGAACATCGCGGTGCTGGCCTCGCACAAGGGCTATCAGAACATCGACCTCGACCTCCGTGACCGTATGACCGCGATCAGCGCGGAGACGACGAAGTTCTACGGCGGCGCTCGCGGCCCCCAGCTCCCCAAGAAGCCTCATACCGTCACCGGAGGCGACGCGGGAGGCGCGATCTGATGCCCGCCGTAGCGCCCGGAACCGGGAGCACGCCCTTCGAGGACATGAGCCACGAGCGGATGCTCGCGTGGCTCGACCGGGCGAACCGGGCACGGCGCGGTTCGCCGCCGACCGTCTGATCGCGGCCGCCCTCAAGGAAGCTACTGAGGCGGACGAGAAGTGGGCCCCGAAGCTGCGGGCGTTGAAGGCCGACGACGACCTGACCGTGTCCGACAAGGACTGGGTCGACGCATCCTCGGACACGAAGGGCGTGACCGAAGCCGGCAAGAAGTACCTCGACTCTCTGCCCCAGCCGCCCAAGAACGGCAGCACGAAGGACAACGCGGAGTGGTGGAAGGGGCTCACCGCGGAGGAGCAGACCGCGTGGATCTCCATGCGGCCCGACAGCGTGGGTGCGATCGACGGACTGCCCGCCACGGTCCGGGACGAGGCGAACCGGACCGTGCTCGCCGAGGCGCACGGTGTCGCGCAGGGCGAGTACGACACCTGGTTGAAGCAGCACCCTGAACCCTCGCCGCGCTATCAGCCCTACATCGATCCGTACACCGGGACCATCATGAAGAGCATCAGCGTGGAGACGCAGGAGTGGAAGGACTGGGAAGAGTCCAGAAAGTCCGCCCATAAATCCCTCGACGGCATGGATGCGATTCAGAACCGTTTCGACGCGACCGGCACCAATGGACTTCCCGATGCATACCTCTTGGGGTTCAGCACCGAGGGAGACGGCCGCGCGATCGTCGCCAACGGAAATCCGGACACTGCGGATCACACAGCGGTATATGTTCCGGGTACGACGGCGGATCTGGGGAGTGTCGACGGCAACATCAACCGGATGGTCAATGTCTGGCACGCGGCCGATGTCAAAGCTGCCGGGCAATCCGTTTCCACGATCACCTGGCTCGGCTACGACGCACCTGACAGCGTCGTCAAGGACGCACCGTTCGAACACTACGCATACGACGGGGCACCAGAACTCCGCAATTTCATGGACGGACTCGACGTGCCGCATTCCGGAGATGCACCGGCGCACACCACCGTGATCGCGCATTCGTACGGAACGAACCTTGTCGGCGCGGCGGCCGAGACGGGGCACCTCAACGCCGATGACGTCGTGCTCGCCGGCAGCCCCGGCGTCAAGGTGTCCGGCGCGGATGAGATGGACGTGCCCAAGGGGCATGTGTGGAACGAGGAGGCCGACGGAGACGCGGTGCCGGATCTCGGCCGTTGGGGCCACGGAGGGGACCGCTTCGTCATCCCCAGCGATCCGGAATTCGGTGCCAACCAGCTGACCACCGACACCGAAGGGCACAGTGGTTACTGGAATGAGAACTCCCAGAGTCTGATGAACCAAGCCCTGGTGGTCGTCGGGAAGGGCGATGAGGTGGAACTGAAGCCGCCGCCCGATCCGTGGTCGCACATGAGATAGGAAAACCCCCGACTCAGTCCGACGAAGTAAGGCTCCCTGACGTGAAGACCAAACCGAGCGCTCTGGCGCTCGCCGTACCCCTTGCACTCACTACCCTCACGGGATGCAGCATGACTGACAACGAATCCGCCGACAAAACTCCGTCCGCTGGTACGAGCACGTCACGTGACGCCTCCGACGCGATGGAAAAGGTGTCCAGCGGTATTTACGACCTGATCAGTGTCAAGGGGAAGACGTCCGACAGCCGTCCGGGAGTCATGGACTGCTCGGGCAAGGACACGAAGACGTACTTCCGTATCTTCCACCCGTGGAGCTTTACCCCCGCCTCGGCAGGCGATCTCGACGAAGCGATGGAGCAGCTAAAGACGGAACTGCCGAAGCGCGGGTGGAAGATCGTCGAATACGGGCCGGACACCAGCAAGAACAAGAACATCAAAATGACCGCTGACAACGACAAGAAGAAGGTCGGCGTAAACATCGTCAAAAGGTCGAAGTACGACCCACCGATTCTGGACCTGACCGTCGTGTCCGGTTGCTACAAGGTCCCGGACGGCGAAGAGGTCGAACGCTTCTGAGGGCTTGCCGGCGTTTCCTGTCCACCCAACACCCCCACCGCCCCCTCGAACCCTGAATCCCGCCCCGCCGCGAACTCCTCCTCCGTGAACACCGGCACCCGTACCTGCGGCGGAATCCCCGTCCCGTCGAACGTCCGGCCGGAGTGCGTAAGGAACTCCTCGTTCGGAAGCCAGGCCGCCATGCCGTTCGGTAGGTGGCGGGTCAGGGTGTCCGAGAAGACGCCCTGGGTGGGCTGGCCGATGCGGAGGGTCTCGCCGGGGCGGTTCATCAGGGCCTGGGTGAAGGTTTCGCCCGCGCTCACCGTCGAGCCGCCGGTCAGTACGGCGATCGGGCCGGTGTAGCGGGGGGAGTGGGCCGGGAGCACCGGGACCGGTTCGGGGCGGGTGTGGTGGGCCGGGTTCTTCGGGTCGTCGCGGGCGCGCTTGGCGTAGGCGATGTACGGGGTGTCCGTCAGGCGGGACGCGATGTGGAGGCCCATCGCGTCGGAGCCGCCGCCGTTGATCCGGACGTCGATGATCAGGCCGTGCAGCCGGTTCACCCGCTTCGACGTGAGGATCGTGTCCAACGCCCGGTCCAGCTCGGCGAGTTGGGACGCGTACGAGGCGTGCTCCTGCGGCAGGTAGCCGCCGAAGCCCGAGATGCGGAGGTAGCCCAGGTGGCCGGTGTCGCCTCGAAGATCCGCGTACGTGATGCGGCCGTTGGCGAAGTCCCGGCGGTACGTGGCACCCGCCAGGTCGTGCCGCTCGATGAACTTCTTTGTCCTGGTGTCCAGTTCGGGACTCGGCGGCTCCGTGCCGGGGCGGCCGACTGCGAACACATGGTCGCCGTCCTGGACCGCGACGTGCGCGTCGTGCAGCGGACGCACCATCGCGCTGAAGATATCGAACAGTTCCGCCCTGGTCGTGTCCGCGTGCACCCGCGGGCGGTACTCGGCCCGCAGCGCCCGCCAGTCGACGCCCTTGGCCGCGAAGAAGGGGTAGTTCTCCTCGAAGGACTGCCAGAAGACGTCGAAGGAGGTCAGGGGGTCCTTCGGCAGCTGCCTGGTGCAGTCCGCCGGTAGGGAACTGATCCGGTGGAGCTGCTTGTGGCCCGCCGAGCTGGCCGTCGCGACCGACGCGTGGTTCGCGTCCGCACCCAGCCTCACCGTCAGGACATCGCCGCCCACCGTGTACGTCCCCGGGCCCGTCCGCCGGGCGGTGTCGCCCTTGAGGCAGCTCACGGCGGTGGTCTGGTACTCCTGGTACGTCCCGTGGGTGAGGGCGACGACCGTGCCGTAGCCGTCCATGCGCCACAGGCCGGCAGCAGGGGGTCGTTCCGGGCTGCGGGAGGCCGCGGCCGGGGCCGCGAGTCCCGCGGTGAGAAGCAGGGTCAGGGCGGCGGCGCTGGACGCGGTGGTGATACGCACGTTCGGTTCTCCCCGTGGTGTGACGGCGCACATCTGCGTGCCTCGTCACCCTGGCCGCCCGCCCGTCACCCCACCATCCGGCACACCCGCGCATCGGGGTGAGGGAAACCCCCGGACCTCCGTTCCGATGCGCCGGTGTCCCGCGCGGTACAGCGGGCAGTTGAAGGTAAAGGCCCTGCGTGAGCTGGAGGCAGCCACAGCGACGGCAGCGAGGGTGACTCTTGCGTCGCGGCCGCCACCACTCCCTCGTACGCATCAGGAAGCTCCTTGAGCCGAGCGCTCCTCCTCGATCTCTGCCGTCTGTTCCGCCAGGTACGCCCGCGCGGCTGCCTCCTGGTTCGCGCGTTCGCCGGGGGAGAGGCTGTCGTACTCGCGGAAGCCCTGACCCATGCGGTCACCCAGTGCCTCCGCGTACGCGGGGATCCGGGCGGCCTCCCGCAGGCCCGTCCGGCCGCTGAGGACCTCGCGGGCCATCTCGCGCAGCGGATCGTCGGGGGCACGGTCGTCGGCGAGTTTCTGAAGTGCCTTGCGAAGCGACCGGGCGCGGGCCTGGTCGCCGCCGGTGATGCTCATCAAGTCCGCGTCGCCGATGCGTAGTTCGTCGGACATGCGTGTCCTCCTTGTGGCGTGGGGTCGGTTGTCGGGTGCTGGGCGCGGTGTCAGATCGACGGGCTCGGATGGTCGTACTCGCCGATCTTCGTGAACTCGGAGACCGTTCCGTAGAGGGTCGCGCCGATGGTCTCCACCACACCGACGGTGCCGTTCACGATGCCCTGCACGTTGCCGAGGGCCTGGGTGGCCTGGCCCCACAGGCGGAGCATGGTGGCGATCTCCAGTGCCGCGAGGCCGTAGCCCACCGCCGCGCCGACGCCGGTCCACGACAGTGTCGTCCCGGCCGCCATCTCGACGGCCGTGATCAACAGACCATCGATGATGCCGCTCAGGTAGCCGTTGACGGCCTCGGCCGTCGAGTAGGCGGAGTGGGCGAGGTGGTCGTACTCCGTCCGGAGCTTGTCGAACTCGCCCCTGATCTCTTCGAGTTTCGCCGCGCACGTGTGGAAGTACGTGTACGCCGCGTCGGCGGCACGGCCGTCCCATGCCTTGTCGAGCGTCCTGTTGCCGGACCTGATGTTGCCGGAGACCGCCTCGACGGCCTGGCCCAACTGGCCCCAGACATCACCGCACTTGGCGAACGACTCCCAGTCGCCGGCGAACCACTTGATGGCTTCGTCGAGCGGATTGAAGCCGAAGACCGCGCTGTACGCCTCCGTCAGCCAGTACGTCGGGCTCATCAGATCGCCGCAGCTGTTGAACGTGTCGAGGATCGGGCCCTGGGCGTACTCGTCCGGGGCGGACGGGGCCCTGAGCAGAGCTGTCGGTTCGATGACATCGGTGAAGTCGGACATGGGGTTACTCGGCCGGGCGCTCGACGACGGGGTAGGTCGCGTCGACGCGTGCCGCCACGGCAAGGTCCGTGTGCGCGTAGTACTTCTTGTTGCGCTCCAGCTCCGAACTCGCCGCCCCCAGGACCTCCCACAGCCTGTCCATCGCCAGGCTGACCGTCTTCACCGTCGACGTGTGGGTGGTCAGGAAGAGGTTCAGCAGACCCTGGTCCGAGGCGTCGACGTCGGTGTACCTGGTGCAGTGGGTCTTGAAATCCGCCGCGTCGAGCGCCGCGCGGCCGACCTGACGTGCGTATCCACTGAGGGCCCAAGGGGTCACCCTGAGGTTCATGCGAAGCCTTCCGTGCTCGCGGCCGTGTTGCCGCTTCTGCCAACTCCCGTAGGGGTACGCGCGTTTCGCGATGCGCTGGAAGAAACCGGAAGGAATGAGCGAACGGGGCGATCTACGTCAGTAGAGTGCCCGCCGTGACGAACTACGGGAGTCGGGCAAATAGTCGGAACGAGGTCGGTCTCGACGACAGCGCAGTTGCGCGGGCCGCAGTCGACGACCGTGGTCGGAGGCTGTTCTCCGGCCTCACCTGCTTCTGCGCGGTCCTGCTCGCTGTCGGCTCGCTCTCGGTTCTCGGTCGGAGCGTGGCAGGCAGGGGGCTCGGCGGGCATCAGGTGGGCGCGGCCGTCATGGGGCTCGTGGTGGACGCGGTCGTGGTGTGGCTGGTGGTTCGGGCCCGGCGAGCCCAGAGCTGGGCGCCGCTGCTTGTCGCGTGCGGGAGCTGCGTGGGCTGGATGGCCGTCATGGCCCTCGCCGGGAGGGTCTAGGTGTGTCGTGCGGCACGTTGGTGACGGGGGCTTTCATGTGCCGCGTTGTCGTCGCCTCCCTGCGGCCTGAGCCGCCGGACAGGCCCCAGCCGGGAATTCCCGGCAGGCGCGAGTTCGGACTCGTGGCGTTGCCGGTGGGTATGACCTGCGCGGAATGATCAGGCTCGGCCACGCGGGTATCTCGCGGGTATCTCGCGTCCGCTCCGGGGGCCCGCCGCGCGCATGTGTTTGACCTGCGTCACTCCAGGGGTAATCTCTACGCCCCGATTGGCCAGCCGCCTGCCCCATATGGCAGACTGTCCGAGTTGCTCGGTCGAGTGTTGATGCTGCGCGCCTCCCGTCGGGAGGACCGGAAGCGAGTCCCACGGTACTCGTCGTCCCAACTGCCTTACGGCAGCGCTGGGGCGGACGTACGGGAATCTTTCGGGAAGTGTCAGTGCGGCGCCGGCCAGGCACCCGGTGGGCTTCTTCGCCCTCGGCTTGCGGTTCCGGAAGGGCCGTGCTTTCCCAGTAGGGAAGTTCCGAATATGGGACTTCTGTGTCGGTGAGAGCGCGACACACCCGACCGCGTGGGTCGGAGGAATCGAAGACGTAAGAGAGCAGAAGGGCTTACCGGGGTGCAGAGCGTTACTAGAGACAGGACTACTGAGTAGCCATGGCGGGACAGAAGATCCGCATCCGGCTCAAGGCCTACGACCACGAGGTCATCGACTCCTCGGCGAAGAAGATCGTCGAGACGGTGACGCGCACTGGTGCGTCGGTCGCGGGCCCGGTGCCGCTGCCCACTGAGAAGAACGTGTACTGCGTCATCAAGTCGCCGCACAAGTACAAGGACTCGCGCGAGCACTTCGAGATGCGCACGCACAAGCGCCTGATCGACATCCTCGACCCCACCCCCAAGACCGTTGACTCTCTGATGCGACTCGACCTCCCGGCCGGTGTCGACATCGAGATCAAGCTCTAGGGGCCGGTGAGCTGAAGATGGCTAAGCAGATCAAGGGCATCCTGGGCGAGAAGCTCGGCATGACGCAGGTGTGGGACGAGAACAACCGTGTTGTTCCCGTGACCGTCGTCAAGGCCGGCCCGAACGTCGTGACCCAGGTCCGTACGAACGACAGTGACGGCTACGAGTCGGTCCAGATCGCCTTCGGCGAGATCGACCCGCGCAAGGTGAACAAGCCCCTCAAGGGTCACTTCGCCAAGGCCGATGTCACGCCGCGTCGCCACCTCGTCGAGCTCCGCACCGCGGACGCCTCCGAGTACACGCTCGGCCAGGAGATCACCGCTGAGGTGTTCGAGGCCGGCGTCAAGGTCGACGTGACGGGCAAGAGCAAGGGCAAGGGCTTCGCCGGTGTCATGAAGCGTCACAACTTCAAGGGCCTCGGCGCCGGCCACGGTGTCCAGCGCAAGCACCGCTCTCCCGGCTCCATCGGTGGCTGTGCCACCCCGGGCCGTGTGTTCAAGGGCGTCCGCATGGCGGGCCGCATGGGCAACGAGCGGGTCACCACCCAGAACCTGACCGTTCACGCTGTTGACGCGGAGAAGGGACTGCTCCTCATCAAGGGAGCCATCCCGGGTCCGAACGGCGGCCTCGTCCTGGTCCGTACCGCGGCCAAGGGGGCCTGAGGACTATGAGCACCATTGACATTCAGTCGCCCTCCGGCGACAACGCCGGGACCGTAGAGCTCCCGGCCGAGATCTTCGACGTAGAGAAGATCAGCATCCCGCTGCTTCACCAGGTCGTCGTCGCACAGCTGGCCGCCGCCCGTCAGGGCACGCACAAGGTCAAGCGTCGTGGCGAGGTCCGCGGTGGTGGTAAGAAGCCGTACCGCCAGAAGGGCACCGGCCGCGCCCGTCAGGGTTCGACCCGCGCCCCGCAGTTCGCCGGCGGTGGCGTCGTGCACGGCCCGACGCCGCGCGACTACTCGCAGCGGACCCCGAAGAAGATGAAGGCCGCGGCCCTGCGCCACGCCCTCACCGACCGGGCCCGCAACGCTCGCATCCACGTCATCACCGGCGTGATCGAGGGCGAGACCCCCTCCACCAAGGCCGCCAAGAGCTTCCTCGGCAAGGTCAGCGAGCGCAAGAACGTGCTCCTGGTCATCGAGCGCTCCGACGAGGCCGCGCTGCTTTCCGCGCGCAACCTGCCCCAGGTCCACATCCTGGAGCCGGGCCAGCTGAACACGTACGACGTTCTCGTCTCGGACGACGTGGTCTTCACCCAGGCCGCTTTCGAGTCCTTCGTGTCTGGCCCCCAGGCCGCTGACACCGAAGGGAGCGAAGCCTGATGGCTACGCGTCACCCGAGCATCGCCTCGAAGGCCGCCAAGGCCAAGAAGGTCGCCCGCATCGCCAAGGCGAAGCGGCACGAGACCGAAGGCAAGAACACCGTCGAGACGCCGATCAGCAAGTCGTTCACGGACCCCCGTGACGTGCTGCTGAAGCCGGTCGTCTCGGAGAAGAGCTACGCGCTCCTCGACGAGGGCAAGTACACGTTCATCGTCGCCCCGGGTGCCAACAAGACCCAGATCAAGCAGGCCGTCCAGGCGGTCTTCTCGGTCAAGGTCACCGGGGTCAACACGATCAACCGTCAGGGCAAGCGCAAGCGCACCAAGACCGGTTTCGGTCAGCGCGCGGGCTCCAAGCGCGCGATCGTGACCCTCGCTGAGGGCGACCGTATCGACATCTTCGGCGGTCCGGCCGCGTAAGCGGGTCGGATCGTCCGATATCGGACGAGGACTGAGAAATGGGAATCCGCAAGTACAAGCCGACTACGCCGGGCCGCCGTGGCTCCAGCGTCGCCGACTTCGTCGAGGTCACGCGGTCCACGCCGGAGAAGTCGCTGGTCCGCCCGCTGCACAGCAAGGGCGGCCGTAACAATTCCGGTCGTGTGACCGTTCGCCACCAGGGTGGCGGACACAAGCGCGCCTACCGCGTCATCGACTTCCGTCGCCATGACAAGGACGGCGTGCCGGCGAAGGTCGCGCACATCGAGTACGACCCCAACCGCACCGCGCGCATCGCGCTGCTGCACTATGCCGACGGCGAGAAGCGCTACATCCTCGCCCCGCGCAACCTGTCGCAGGGCGACCGTGTCGAGAACGGTCCCGGGGCCGACATCAAGCCGGGCAACAACCTGGCGCTCCGCAACATCCCGGTCGGTACCACGATCCACGCGATCGAGCTCCGTCCCGGTGGCGGCGCCAAGTTCGCCCGCTCCGCCGGTGCCTCCGTGCAGCTGCTGGCGAAGGAGGGCACCATGGCCCACCTTCGTATGCCCTCCGGTGAGATCCGCCTGGTCGACCAGCGCTGCCGCGCCACGGTCGGCGAGGTCGGCAACGCCGAGCAGAGCAACATCAACTGGGGCAAGGCAGGCCGCAAGCGCTGGCTGGGCGTTCGCCCGTCCGTCCGCGGTGTTGCGATGAACCCGGTCGACCACCCGCACGGTGGTGGTGAGGGCAAGACCTCCGGTGGTCGCCACCCGGTCAGCCCGTGGGGTCAGAAGGAGGGTCGTACTCGCTCGCCGAAGAAGGCATCGAGCAAGTACATCGTCCGCCGCCGCAAGACGAACAAGAAGCGCTAGGAGCGGGTTTAGATGCCGCGCAGTCTCAAGAAGGGGCCCTTCGTCGACGGCCACCTCATCAAGAAGGTGGACGTACAGAACGAGGCCGGCTCCAAGAACGTCATCAAGACCTGGTCCCGCCGCTCGATGATCGTCCCGGCCATGCTCGGCCACACGATCGCGGTGCACAACGGCAAGACCCACATCCCGGTGTTTGTCACCGAGTCGATGGTCGGCCACAAGCTCGGCGAGTTCTCGCCGACGCGCACCTTCCGGGGTCACGTCAAGGACGACCGGAAGTCGAAGCGCCGCTAGCGCGGGGTGACCGACCATGACAAACACTGAAGGGACAACCATGGAAGCCAGGGCCCAGGCGCGGTACATCCGCGTCACGCCCATGAAGGCCCGCCGCGTGGTGGACCTCATCCGTGGCATGGACGCCACGGAGGCTCAGGCGGTCCTGCGTTTCGCCCCGCAGGCCGCGAGCGTGCCGGTCGGCAAGGTGCTTGACAGCGCCATTGCCAACGCCGCACACAACTACGACCACACCGACGCCGGCAGCCTCGTCATTTCCGAGGCGTACGTCGACGAGGGTCCGACCCTGAAGCGGTTCCGGCCGCGTGCCCAGGGCCGCGCCTACCGGATCCGCAAGCGGACCAGCCACATCACCGTGGTCGTCAGCAGCAAGGAAGGAACCCGGTAATGGGCCAGAAGGTTAACCCGCACGGGTTCCGGCTCGGCATCACCACGGACTTCAAGTCCCGGTGGTACGCCGACAAGCTGTACAAGGACTACGTCAAGGAAGACGTCGCCATCCGTCGGATGATGACGTCCGGCATGGAGCGCGCCGGCATCTCGAAGGTTGAGATCGAGCGCACCCGTGACCGCGTCCGCGTGGACATCCACACCGCTCGCCCGGGCATCGTCATCGGCCGCCGCGGCGCCGAGGCCGACCGCATCCGCGGCGACCTGGAGAAGCTGACCGGCAAGCAGGTCCAGCTGAACATCCTCGAGGTCAAGAACCCCGAGCTCGATGCCCAGCTGGTCGCTCAGGCCGTCGCCGAGCAGCTCTCCTCCCGCGTCTCCTTCCGTCGGGCCATGCGTAAGAGCATGCAGTCGTCGATGAAGGCCGGCGCCAAGGGCATCAAGATCCAGTGCGGCGGTCGCCTCGGCGGCGCCGAGATGTCCCGCTCGGAGTTCTACCGCGAGGGCCGCGTGCCCCTGCACACGCTCCGCGCGAACGTCGACTACGGCTTCTTCGAGGCCAAGACGACCTTCGGCCGTATCGGTGTGAAGGTCTGGATCTACAAGGGCGACGTCAAGAACATCGCCGAGGTCCGCGCCGAGAACGCCGCTGCCCGTGCGGGTAACCGCCCGGCTCGCGGTGGCGGCCCGGGCGGCGACCGCCCGGCCCGCGGCGGTGGCCGCGGTGGCGAGCGTGGCGGCCGCGGCCGCAAGCCGCAGCAGGCCGCTCCCGCTGCCGAGGCCCCCAAGGCCGAGGCTCCGGCGGCTGCCGCTCCGGTCGAGGCCGCGCCCTCTTCTACCGGTGGAACGGAGGCCTGACCGAAATGCTGATCCCCCGTAGGGTCAAGCACCGCAAGCAGCACCACCCCAAGCGCCGTGGTCAGGCCAAGGGCGGTACGCAGGTTTCGTTCGGCGAGTACGGCATTCAGGCCCTCACGCCGGCGTACGTGACGAACCGCCAGATCGAGGCCGCCCGTATCGCGATGACCCGCCACATCAAGCGTGGCGGCAAGGTCTGGATCAACATCTACCCGGACCGCCCGCTCACGAAGAAGCCTGCCGAGACCCGCATGGGTTCCGGTAAGGGTTCTCCCGAGTGGTGGATCGCGAACGTGCACCCGGGCCGGGTCATGTTCGAGCTGTCCTACCCCAACGAGAAGATCGCCCGTGAGGCCCTCACTCGCGCAGCGCACAAGCTGCCGATGAAGTGCCGGATCGTCAAGCGCGAGGCAGGTGAAGCGTGATGTCGGCCGGTACCAAGGCGTCCGAGCTGCGCGAACTGGGTGACGAGGAGCTTCTCAACAAGCTCCGCGAAGCCAAGGAAGAGCTGTTCAACCTCCGCTTCCAGGCGGCGACCGGTCAGCTCGAGAACCACGGTCGGCTGAAGGCCGTCCGGAAGGACATCGCGCGGATCTACACCCTGATGCGTGAGCGCGAGCTGGGCATCGAGACGGTGGAGAGCGCCTGATGAGCGAGAGCAACGTGACTGAAGAGCAGACCGCGAGCCGCGGCTTCCGCAAGACCCGTGAGGGTCTCGTCGTCAGCGACAAGATGGACAAGACCGTCGTCGTCGCTGTCGAGGACCGCGTGAAGCACGCGCTGTACGGCAAGGTCATCCGCCGTACGAACAAGCTCAAGGCCCACGACGAGCAGAACGCCGCAGGCGTCGGCGACCGCGTCCTCCTCATGGAGACGCGTCCGCTGTCCTCGACGAAGCGCTGGCGCATCGTCGAGATCCTCGAGAAGGCCAAGTAGGTAATTCCCGCAAGGGAATTCCAAGTAACGCAGCCTGCGGGCAATCCCGCAGGACAGTTCCGCCAGGCTCCGGGGGCCGTTCTCTGAACGGCCCCCGGGGAACCGGCAGACGATCAGGAGATAGACGTGATCCAGCAGGAGTCGCGACTGCGCGTCGCCGACAACACTGGTGCGAAGGAAATCCTTTGCATCCGTGTGCTCGGTGGCTCAGGTCGCCGCTACGCGGGCATCGGTGACGTCATCGTCGCCACCGTCAAGGACGCGATCCCCGGTGGCAACGTGAAGAAGGGTGACGTCGTCAAGGCGGTCATCGTTCGCACCGTGAAGGAGCGCCGCCGTCCGGACGGCTCGTACATCCGCTTCGACGAGAACGCCGCCGTCATTCTGAAGAACGACGGCGACCCTCGTGGTACCCGCATCTTCGGCCCGGTCGGGCGCGAGCTGCGCGAGAAGAAGTTCATGAAGATCATCTCGCTGGCTCCGGAGGTGCTGTAAGCATGAAGATCAAGAAGGGTGACACGGTTCAGGTCATCACCGGCAAGGACAAGGGCAAGCAGGGCAAGGTCATTGCGGCCTACCCCCGCGAGGACCGCGTCCTGGTCGAGGGTGTCAACCGGGTCAAGAAGCACACCAAGGCCGGCCCCACCGCCAAGGGTTCGCAGGCCGGCGGCATCGTCACGACCGAGGCGCCCGTCCACGTCTCCAACGTCCAGCTGGTCGTTGAGAAGGACGGCAACAAGGTTGTCACGCGTGTCGGTTACCGCTTCGACGACGAGGGCAACAAGGTTCGCGTTGCCAAGCGGACGGGTGAGGACATCTGATGACTACCACCACCAGCCCGCGCCTCAAGACGAAGTACCGCGAGGAGATCACGGGCAAGCTGCGTGAGGAGTTCTCCTACGAGAACGTCATGCAGATCCCCGGCCTCGTCAAGATCGTGGTGAACATGGGTGTCGGCGACGCCGCCCGTGACTCCAAGCTCATGGACGGTGCCGTCCGTGACCTGACCACGATCACCGGTCAGAAGCCGGCCATCACCAAGGCCCGCAAGTCCATCGCGCAGTTCAAGCTGCGCGAGGGTCAGCCGATCGGTGCCCACGTCACGCTCCGTGGCGACCGCATGTGGGAGTTCCTGGACCGCACCCTGTCGCTCGCGCTTCCGCGCATCCGCGACTTCCGCGGTCTGTCTCCCAAGCAGTTCGACGGTCGTGGCAACTACACCTTCGGTCTCACCGAGCAGGTCATGTTCCACGAGATCGACCAGGACAAGATCGACCGCGTCCGGGGTATGGACATCACCGTGGTGACCACGGCGACCAACGACGCCGAAGGCCGTGCCCTTCTCCGTCACCTCGGCTTCCCCTTCAAGGAGGCGTAAGCGAGATGGCGAAGAAGGCTCTGATTGCCAAGGCTGCTCGTAAGCCCAAGTTCGGAGTACGTGGCTACACGCGCTGCCAGCGCTGCGGCCGTCCGCACTCCGTGTACCGCAAGTTCGGCCTCTGCCGCGTGTGCCTTCGTGAGATGGCTCACCGTGGCGAGCTGCCGGGCGTGACCAAGAGCTCCTGGTAGTCCGGTAGTTCCGGACTCCCGAAGCTCTCGGTAAGCAGAGGGCACGGTCAGGTGCCCACCCCTCCATGGCATAGGCTAGGAGGGTTGGGCGCCTGATTGCCGCCCATACGACTTACTACGCCGTAGGTCCACCGCACCGCACCCGCCTCGTCTCGGATCGAGGAGAGGGATGGGCACCTGGAAACCCCGGCGAGAGAGGCCGAAGGCCAATTCATGACCATGACTGATCCGATCGCAGACATGCTTACGCGTCTGCGGAACGCGAACTCGGCATACCACGACTCCGTGACGATGCCGGCATCGAAGATCAAGTCGCACATCGCGGAGATCCTCCAGCAGGAGGGCTTCATCACGGGCTGGAAGATCGAGGACGCCGAGGTCGGCAAGAACCTCGTCCTCGAGCTGAAGTTCGGCCCGAACCGTGAGCGCTCCATCGCGGGCATCAAGCGGATCTCCAAGCCCGGTCTCCGGGTTTACGCGAAGTCCACCTCCCTGCCCAAGGTGCTCGGTGGCCTCGGCGTGGCGATCATCTCCACGTCGCACGGTCTCCTCACTGGACAGCAGGCCGGCAAGAAGGGCGTAGGCGGAGAAGTTCTCGCCTACGTCTGGTAGCGGAAAGGAATCGGAAGAAGCTATGTCGCGTATTGGCAAGCTCCCCATCACGGTTCCCGCCGGCGTGGACGTCACCATCGACGGCCGTACGGTGCTGGTCAAGGGCCCCAAGGGCTCGCTGACCCACACCGTCGCAGCGCCGATCGACATCGCCAAGGGTGAGGACGGCGTGCTCAGCGTCACCCGCCCCAACGACGAGCGTCAGAACAAGGCCCTGCACGGCCTGTCCCGCACGCTGGTGGCGAACATGATCACCGGCGTGACCGAGGGTTACGTGAAGAAGCTCGAAATCAGTGGTGTCGGTTACCGCGTCGCGGCCAAGGGTTCCACCCTTGAGTTCGCGCTCGGCTACAGCCACTCGATCACGGTCGAGGCGCCCGAGGGCATCTCGTTCAAGGTCGAGAACCCGACGCACTTCTCGGTCGAGGGCATCGACAAGCAGAAGGTCGGCGAGGTTGCGGCGAACATCCGCAAGCTGCGCAAGCCCGACCCGTACAAGGCCAAGGGCGTCAAGTACGAGGGCGAAGTCATCCGGCGCAAGGTCGGAAAGGCGGGTAAGTAAGCCATGGCATACGGTACGAAGATCGCTAAGGGCGACGCTTACAAGCGTGCTGCCATCAAGCGTCGTCACATCCGCATCCGGAAGCACATTTCCGGTACGGCTGAGCGTCCGCGCCTGGTCGTGACCCGCTCCAACCGCCACATCGTGGCCCAGGTCATCGACGACATCAAGGGTCACACCCTGGCGTCGGCGTCGACCCTGGACACCTCGATCCGCGGCGGCGAGAGCGACAAGTCCGCGCAGGCCAAGTCGGTCGGCGCCCTGGTCGCCGAGCGCGCCAAGGCCGCCGGTGTCGAGGCTGTCGTATTCGACCGCGGCGGCAATCAGTACGCGGGGCGCATCGCCGCCCTGGCGGACGCCGCCCGCGAAGCCGGACTGAAGTTCTAGTCGCTTCCGTAGCTAGCGGAAAGAGAGAGGTAATCCAATGGCTGGACCCCAGCGCCGTGGAAGCGGTGCCGGTGGCGGCGAGCGGCGGGACCGGAAGGGCCGTGACGGCGGCGCTGCTGCCGCCGAGAAGACCGCGTACGTTGAGCGCGTAGTCGCGATCAACCGCGTCGCCAAGGTTGTCAAGGGTGGTCGTCGCTTCAGCTTCACCGCGCTCGTCGTGGTGGGCGACGGTGACGGCACCGTCGGTGTCGGTTACGGCAAGGCCAAGGAGGTGCCGGCCGCGATCGCCAAGGGTGTTGAAGAGGCCAAGAAGCACTTCTTCAAGGTCCCCCGTATCCAGGGCACCATCCCGCACCCGATCACGGGCGAGAAGGCCGCGGGCGTCGTCCTGCTCAAGCCTGCTTCCCCCGGTACCGGCGTCATCGCCGGTGGCCCGGTGCGAGCTGTCCTGGAGTGCGCCGGCGTTCACGACATCCTGTCGAAGTCGCTCGGCTCGTCCAACGCGATCAACATCGTGCACGCGACCGTGGCGGCCCTCAAGGGCCTGCAGCGTCCCGAGGAGATCGCGGCCCGCCGCGGTCTGCCCCTTGAGGACGTCGCCCCCGCGGCTCTGCTTCGTGCACGTGCGGGAGCGGGTGCGTAATGGCTCGCCTCAAGGTCACGCAGACGAAGTCGTACATCGGCAGCAAGCAGAACCACCGTGACACCCTGCGGTCTCTTGGTCTCAAGGGGATCAACACCGTGGTCGTCAAGGAGGACCGCCCCGAGTTCCGCGGAATGGTTCACACCGTCCGCCACCTCGTGACGGTTGAGGAGGTCGACTGATCATGGCGGAGAACAACCCGCTCAAGATCCACAACCTCCGTCCTGCCCCGGGCGCCAAGACCGCCAAGACCCGTGTGGGTCGTGGTGAGGCGTCGAAGGGTAAGACGGCTGGACGTGGAACCAAGGGCACGAAGGCCCGTTACCAGGTTCCGGAGCGCTTCGAGGGTGGCCAGATGCCCCTCCACATGCGTCTCCCGAAGCTGAAGGGTTTCCGTAACCCGTTCAAGACCGAGTTCCAGGTCGTGAACCTCGACAAGCTGGGCGCGCTGTACCCCGAGGGTGGCGAGGTCACCGTTGAGGGTCTCGTCGCCAAGGGTGCCGTTCGCAAGAACAGCCTCGTCAAGGTGCTCGGCCAGGGCGAGATCTCCGTGGCGCTGCAGGTTTCGGTTGACGCCGTCTCCGGCTCCGCCAAGGAGAAGATCACTGCCGCGGGCGGTACGGTCACCGAGCTCGTCTGATATTTCGGACCGAGCCTGACCAACGTCGGCATCAGCGGCCGGGGTTGGCCCTCTAGCGAGGGTCGACCCCGGCCGTTTTTTCAGTAGTCGTGACTCATGGGACGTTCGATCGGTATCCCCTAGGGGCGTTGATGTAGGTAGGCTGTGCGGCTGGTACCCAGCGTCGTCTTGGCATGCCGTAATCTCGTTCCACAGGCCATCAACCACACTTAGTCGTCACCTCACGCGCACACGCGCGGGGGTCGCAGGAGGCACCGTGCTCACCGCGTTCGCCCGGGCGTTCAGGACACCCGACCTGCGCAAGAAGCTGCTCTTCACGCTCGGGATCATCGTGGTGTACCGGGTCGGTACGCACGTCCCGATCCCGGGCGTCGATTACAAGAGCGTCCAGACCTGTATCGACGTCTCGAACGGCAACCAGGGTCTGTTCGGTCTGGTCAACATGTTCAGCGGTGGCGCGCTGCTCCAGATCACGATCTTCGCGCTCGGCATCATGCCGTACATCACCGCGAGCATCATTCTGCAGCTGCTGACCGTGGTGATCCCGCGTCTGGAAGCCCTCAAGAAGGAGGGGCAGGCCGGTACGGCGAAGATCACGCAGTACACGCGTTATCTGACCGTGGCGCTCGCCATCCTCCAGGGCACCGGTCTGGTGGCCACCGCCCGCAGCGGCGCCCTCTTCTCGGGCTGCCCGACGGCGAATCAGATCGTCCCGGACCAGTCGATCTTCACCACCATCACCATGGTGGTCTGCATGACCGCCGGCACCTGCGTCGTGATGTGGCTCGGTGAGCTCATCACCGACCGCGGCATCGGCAACGGCATGTCGATCCTCATGTTCATCTCGATCGCCGCGACCTTCCCGTCCGCTCTGTGGGCCATCAAGAAGCAGGGCACGCTGGCCGGCGGCTGGATCGAGTTCGGCACCGTCATCCTCGTCGGCCTGGTGATGGTCGGCCTCGTGGTCTTCGTCGAGCAGGCCCAGCGCAGGATCCCGGTCCAGTACGCGAAGCGCATGATCGGCCGCCGTTCCTACGGTGGTACGTCGACCTACATCCCGCTGAAGGTCAATCAGGCCGGTGTGATTCCGGTCATCTTCGCGTCGTCGCTGCTCTACATCCCGGCTCTGGTCGCTCAGTTCTCCGGCGGTACGTCCACCTGGAAGACCTGGATCCAGACCAACCTGACCAAGGGTGACCACCCGATTTACCTGGTCAGCTACTTCCTGCTGATCGTTTTCTTCGCGTTCTTCTACGTGGCGATCTCGTTCAACCCCGAGGAAGTCGCGGACAACATGAAGAAGTATGGTGGCTTCATCCCGGGCATCCGGGCTGGCCGGCCCACCGCTGAGTACCTGAGTTACGTACTCAACCGGATCACCTGGCCGGGTTCGCTGTATCTGGGTCTGATCGCTCTCGTACCGACGATGGCGTTGGTCGGTTTCAACGCAAGCGGCAACTTCCCGTTCGGCGGGACCAGCATCCTGATCATCGTGGGTGTCGGTCTTGAGACGGTGAAGCAGATCGAGAGCCAGCTCCAGCAGCGCAATTACGAAGGGTTCCTCCGCTGATGCGAATCGTCCTCGTCGGGCCGCCGGGTGCCGGTAAGGGAACGCAGGCTGTGCGCCTCGCCAAGACGCTGCACATCCCGCACATCTCCACGGGCGACCTCTTCCGTGCCAACATCAGTCAGGCCACGGAACTCGGCAAACTGGCGAAGTCCTACATGGACGCGGGCAACCTGGTCCCGGACGAGGTCACCATCGCGATGGCCAAGGACCGCATGGAACAGCCGGACGCCGTCAACGGCTTTCTGCTGGACGGTTTCCCGCGCAATGTGTCGCAGGCCGAGGCGCTGGACGAGCTGCTGAAGACCGAGGACATCAAGCTGGACGCGGTCCTCGACCTGGAGGTCTCCGAGGACGAGGTGGTCAAGCGCATCGCCGGCCGCCGCATCTGCCGCAAGGACTCCAGTCACGTCTTCCACGTGACGTACAGCCCGCCGAAGCAGGACGGCGTCTGTGACGTCTGCGGCGGCGAGCTGTACCAGCGCGACGACGACTCCGAGGACACGGTCCGCACGCGGCTGGAGGTCTACCACACGCAGACCGAGCCGATCATCGACTACTACAAGGCCCAGGGCCTGGTGGTCACGATCTCCTCGCTCGGTCCGGTGGACGAGATCACGCAGCGGGCGCTGGACGCGTTGCAGCGCGAGGACGAGAGCGCGAAGTAGTCAGCTGACAGTTCCGGCCGCGGTGCCCACAGGGGTGCCGCGGCCGTACTGTTGTGTACAGCCATTTTGAGTACGGCCTTTGAGTACGGCCATTCCTTTGTGTCGCGGAAGACGGAGAGCGCAGGCCCCCATGGTGCAGATCAAGACCCCCGAGCAGATCGCCAAGATGCGCGAGGCGGGGCTGGTCGTCGCCGCGATCCACGCGGCCACGCGTGAGGCGGCCGTACCCGGCGCCAGCACGAAGGATCTGGACGAGGTCGCCCGCAAGGTCCTCGCGGACCACGACGCGAAGCCGAACTTCCTCGGCTACGGCGGCTTCCCCGCGACGATCTGCACCTCGGTGAACGAGGTCGTCGTCCACGGCATCCCGTCCGACGAGGTCGTCCTGAAGGACGGCGACATCATCTCCATCGACTGCGGCGCGATCATCGACGGCTGGCACGGGGACGCGGCGTACACGGCGTTCGTGGGGACTGGGCACGCCCCCGAGCTTCTTGAACTGTCGCGGGTGACCGAGGGGTCGATGTGGGCCGGGATCGCCGCGATGAAGCTCGGGAACCGGCTGGTGGACATCTCCCGGGCGATCGAGACGTACATCCGGCGGCAGCCGAAGCCGGGTGGGGGCAAGTACGGGATCGTCGAGGACTACGGCGGTCACGGCATCGGTACCGAGATGCACATGGACCCGCACCTGTTGAACTACGTCGAGAAGCGGCGGGGGAAGGGGCCGAAGCTGGTGCCGGGGTTCTGCCTCGCCATCGAGCCGATGGTGTCCCTGGGTACCCCGAAGACCGAGGTTCTCTCGGACGACTGGACGGTCATCACGACGGACGGGACGTGGTCCTCGCACTGGGAGCACTCGGTTGCTCTGACCGAGGAGGGGCCGCTGGTGCTTACGGCTCCTGACGGTGGTAAGGCGAAGCTGGCCGAGTATGGGATCACGGCTGCGCCGGATCCGCTCGCGTAGTTGCTTGTTTGCCGGCCCGGTGGGGGCTGGGCGCGCAGTTCCCCGCGCCCCTTTGGGGCGCGTCCCGTGAGGGTGTTTATCCCCTCGCGTGCTTAATGATCTCCGTCTTCGGGCATCCTTCCTCGATTCGTCTTTCCGAGTGGCCTGACGTAGACTGACTCGTCGGCTCTCGTGCAGCCGCATGTCCGCATGCACCCCGTAAGGGGACGCACTGAGTCGATCAAGGTAGTCGATTCGAAGGGCGAAGCGTGGCCAAGAAGCAAGGTGCCATCGAGATCGAAGGCACTGTCGTCGAGTCTCTCCCGAACGCCATGTTCAAGGTGGAGCTCCAGAACGGCCACCAGGTCCTGGCACACATCAGCGGCAAGATGCGTATGCACTACATCCGCATCCTCCCTGACGACCGGGTCGTGGTGGAGCTGTCTCCGTACGACCTGACGCGTGGCCGGATCGTCTACCGCTACAAGTAGATCTTGCCCGGGTTCCGCGCAAGCGGCGCCGAAGGCAACTGACCCGGAGAACCTCACCAATGAAGGTCAAGCCGAGCGTCAAGAAGATCTGCGACAAGTGCAGGGTGATCCGCCGTCACGGTCGGGTCATGGTCATCTGCGAGAACCCGCGCCACAAGCAGCGCCAGGGCTGACGCAGGACCTTCCCTCTGCATCTTTCGCAGAGTTTCGCGCGACGCGAGCAATACATGTTCATACGCAGGACCCGGGCGTAGTAGGCGCCCGACACCCCCGGCTCGGAGGCTGGGGACCCACGCCGTACCAAATCTTCCGCGGAAGAGGCCGGCGGCTGGGATCCGGTTCTGCGGAAGACCTCCGAAGATCAACTGGAGCCATTGAATGGCACGCGTTTCCGGTGTCGACATCCCGCGCGAAAAGCGCGTGGAGGTCGCCCTCACCTACGTGTTCGGCATTGGTCGGACCCTTTCCCAGCTGACGCTGGCCGAGACCGGCATCGACCCCAACACCCGCGTTCGCGACCTCTCGGAAGAGCAGCTCGTCGCGATTCGTGAGTACGTCGACGCCAACATCAAGACCGAGGGTGACCTCCGTCGCGAGATCCAGGCCGACATCCGCCGCAAGGTGGAGATCGGCTGCTACCAGGGTCTCCGTCACCGTCGTGGTCTGCCCGTTCGCGGTCAGCGCACCAGCACGAACGCTCGTACCCGCAAGGGTCCGCGTCGCGCCATCGCCGGCAAGAAGAAGCCGGGCAAGAAGTAGTCCGCAGCGGACAACGCTTCACCAGCGGTCTTCGCTGTAGGACCGACCACCTCCCCGTAGGAGTAATAGATGCCCCCCAAGGGTCGTCAGGGCGCTGCCAAGAAGGTGCGCCGCAAGGAAAAGAAGAACGTCGCTCACGGCCACGCGCACATCAAGAGCACGTTCAACAACACGATCGTCTCGATCACGGACCCCGCGGGCAACGTGATCTCCTGGGCCTCCGCCGGCCACGTCGGCTTCAAGGGCTCGCGCAAGTCCACCCCCTTCGCCGCGCAGATGGCCGCCGAGTCGGCCGCCCGTCGCGCGCAGGAGCACGGCATGCGCAAGGTCGACGTCTTCGTGAAGGGCCCGGGCTCGGGTCGCGAGACGGCCATCCGTTCGCTTCAGGCGACCGGTCTTGAGGTCGGCTCCATCCAGGACGTCACCCCCACCCCGCACAACGGCTGCCGTCCGCCGAAGCGCCGCCGCGTCTGACGCACGGTTGTCTCAGGTTTCGGGCGGTATGGCCTTTCGGGGTCGTGCCGCCCGTACCCTTGTAGCACTCAAGGACATCAAATAGTGGGTGTCCATGACTGAAGGACTCACCTCATGCTGATCGCTCAGCGCCCCTCGTTGACCGAAGAGGTCGTCGACGAATTCCGCTCCCGGTTCGTGATCGAGCCGCTGGAGCCGGGCTTCGGCTACACCCTCGGCAACTCCCTGCGTCGCACGCTCCTCTCCTCGATCCCCGGTGCCGCCGTCACCAGCATCCGGATCGACGGCGTTCTGCACGAGTTCACCACCGTGCCGGGCGTCAAGGAGGACGTCACCGACCTGATCCTCAACATCAAGCAGCTGGTCGTCTCCTCGGAGCACGACGAGCCGGTCGTGATGTACCTGCGCAAGCAGGGTCCGGGTCTGGTCACCGCCGCCGACATCGCGCCCCCGGCCGGTGTCGAGGTGCACAACCCCGACCTCGTCCTCGCCACGCTCAACGGCAAGGGCAAGCTGGAGATGGAGCTCACGGTCGAGCGTGGCCGCGGCTACGTCTCCGCCGTGCAGAACAAGCAGGTGGGCCAGGAGATCGGCCGTATCCCGGTCGACTCCATCTACAGCCCGGTGCTGAAGGTCACGTACAAGGTCGAGGCCACGCGTGTCGAGCAGCGGACCGACTTCGACAAGCTCATCGTCGACGTCGAGACGAAGCAGGCCATGCGGCCGCGCGACGCCATGGCGTCCGCCGGTAAGACCCTGGTCGAGCTGTTCGGTCTCGCCCGCGAGCTGAACATCGACGCCGAGGGCATCGACATGGGCCCGTCCCCGACGGACGCCGCCCTTGCCGCTGATCTCGCCCTGCCGATCGAGGAGCTTGAGCTCACCGTTCGGTCGTACAACTGCCTCAAGCGCGAGGGCATCCACTCCGTGGGTGAGCTCGTGGCTCGTTCCGAGGCCGACCTCCTGGACATCCGCAACTTCGGTGCGAAGTCCATCGACGAGGTCAAGGCGAAGCTGGCCGGCATGGGCCTGGCCCTGAAGGACAGCCCGCCCGGATTCGACCCGACGGCCGCTGCCGACGCCTTCGGCGCCGACGACGACGTGGACGCGGGTTTCGTGGAGACCGAGCAGTACTGATCGGTTGTTGCCGGTGAGCATCCGCTCACCGGGTCCTGACCCCGGTACCTGATACGGCCGGGGCAGATACCAAGGAGAAAGACATGCCGAAGCCCACCAAGGGTGCCCGTCTGGGCGGCAGTGCCGCGCACGAGAAGCTGCTTCTCGCGAACCTCGCGAAGGCGCTCTTCGAGCACGGCCGTATCACCACCACCGAGGCGAAGGCCCGCAAGCTGCGGCCGTACGCCGAGCGTCTGGTCACCAAGGGCAAGAAGGGCGACCTTCACAACCGTCGTCAGGTGCTCCAGGTGATCACGGACAAGAGCATCGTCCACACGCTCTTCACCGAGATCGGCCCGCGCTACGAGAACCGTCCCGGTGGCTACACCCGTATCACCAAGATCG
Source organism: Streptomyces sp. NBC_01288 (assembly GCF_035982055.1). NCBI lineage: Bacteria > Bacillati > Actinomycetota > Actinomycetes > Kitasatosporales > Streptomycetaceae > Streptomyces > Streptomyces sp. NBC_01288. The sequence goes on along the minus strand of NZ_CP108427.1, from coordinate 4,194,421 downwards.
GTAACCGTCGTGGCGACAACGCGCCCATGGCTGTCATCGAGCTGGTCGAGGCGCTGACCGTCGCGCAGGCTGCGACCGGTGAGGCCGAGGCCGCGACCAAGCGTGCCGCGAAGGACACCGAGGCTGCTGCCCCGGTCGAGGTCGTTGAGGACGCCAAGCCGGTTGAGGCTGACGAGGAGTCGAAGGACGCGTAAGTCGTCTTTTGGCTGCCGGTCCGTCGTGGCTGGTCGCGCAGTTCCCCGCGCCCCTGAAGGGGCGCTTCAGTGGGCCCGTTCCTTCTTGGGACGGGCCCGCTTTTGTGTACCTGAAAGGATCTCGGTGTGAGTGATGAAGTAGCGGCCGGGTTCGTACGCGTACGACTCGACCTCTCCTACGACGGGACCGCGTTCTCCGGGTGGGCCAAGCAGGCCGGGGGGCGGCGGACCGTGCAGGGGGAGGTCGAGGACGCGTTGCGGACGGTGACGCGGTCGGGGGCGGTGGCGTACGACCTGACCGTGGCCGGGCGGACCGATGCCGGGGTGCATGCTCGGGGGCAGGTGGCGCATGTCGATCTGCCGGGGGAGTTGTGGGCGGAGCACCGGGAGAAGCTGCTGAAGCGGCTTGCGGGGCGGTTGCCGAAGGATGTGCGCGTGTGGGGCGTGGCGGAGGCTCCCGAGGGCTTCAACGCGCGGTTCGCGGCCCTGTGGCGGCGTTATGTGTATCGGGTGGGGGACCGGCCGGGGGGCGTGGACCCGTTGCTGCGGAATCATGTGCTGTGGCACGACTGGGAGTTGGACGTCGATGTGATGGACGCCGCTGCCAAGTCCCTTGTGGGGGAGCATGACTTCGCCGCTTATGCGAAGAAGCGTGAGGGCGCGTCCACGGTTCGGGAGATTCTTGACTTCGGGGTGACGCGGCGCGCGGACGGTGTCGTCGAGATCGAGGTGCGTGCCGATGCCTTCTGCCATAACCAAGTGCGGTCCATGGTCGGGGCGTTGGTGTTCGTCGGCGACGGCCATCGGGGCGCCGAGTGGCCGCGGAAGGTGCTGGACGCGCGGGTGCGGGACAGCGCCGTGCATGTCGTACGGCCGCACGGGCTGACGCTGGAAGAGGTCGCTTATCCGGCCGACGAGGGGCTCGCGGAGCGGCAGTTGCTGGCCCGGCGGGTGCGGGGGGCTCTGCACTGAGGCCGGCCAAGTGGGCGTGCTGGGCGCCAACTCCCGGTGGCGCCCAGCTTGTTACTGCGCTTGTTACTGCGCCGCCGCCGAAGCCTGGGCCTCGCCGCGTGCGCGGATCTGGTCGAAGGCGAACTTGCCCAGGTCGTCGCCGATCGTGAAGACCTTGGTGTCCTTCGCCGTCACATCCGTGCCGCTGGTGAAGCCGGCGACCGTGAAGTAGGCGTAGCGGCCGTAGGCGTTGGTCGTCGTACGGCAGATCGCGCCGTCGCAGAAGGCCTTGACGCCCTTGCCGGACAGGGACCTGACGGCGCTCTTGGTGTCCGCCTGGGCCTTGGCCTTGGTCGCCTGTGCCTCGGTGTCGAAGAGGGCCACACCGACCGTGACCGCGATGTTGTCCTTGATGTAGGAGACCCGCATGAGGCGGGTGCAGCCGTTCGCGGTGAGGATCTTGGGGAGGGTGCCCGAGGCGACCGAGGCGCAGTTCGTGGTGTCGGCCGTCGGGCCCTTCTTGTACACCGTCGAGGCGACCGTCAGCTGGGTGCCCGGGAAGAGGGTCGCGGGGCTGAGCGGTGCCGTGTCCTTCGCCTTGCTGGAGATGAACTCCTCGGGGTCCAGCGGCGGGGGCGCGCTGGTCGGCGCGAAGGACGGCGAGGTGGCGTCGGCGCTGGGCACGGAGGCGCTCGCGGGCAGGTTCGTGGGCTTGCCCGACGCGCTCGTGTCGTCGTTCGCCGACATCACGGCCATGGCCACGGCTGTTCCGACGGCGACCGTCGCGAGCGCGCCGCCGACTATCAGCAGCAGTCGCTTACGTCTGTTGCGCGTCTCCGCCTGGTCGGCGAGCGCGGCCCAGTCCGGGGTCTCGTCGTCGACGCTGCCGCCCCATGGCTGCTGCGAATTGGGTTTCCAGGGATCCCACTGGGACTGGGGTCCCCCCTGTCCGAAGCTCATGGGTCGCATCCTAGACGGGGCGACGGCGGTACCGGTGCGCCTCAATGAGGCCTGTGGCGACTGACGTTGGGGATGTCACGGTAAGTATTTCCGCCGTTGCTTTCCGCATCTGTTCTGGTCGCGTTCTGCGCCTGTTCTGGTCACGCCGACCTCGTTTTGACCCGTCCGGTGCGGCGCGGGTACTCTTACGGTTTGTTATGCGTATCGGCTTGGTCGCTCTCAGGCGAGAGGCCCTTACGTAGGTTCCCTGGAGCAGTTTCCAGTGGGCGGCATACGGGCTTCGTCCCCGGCCATTGTCGTCCCCAGCTGCACGATCGCTTCAGTGATGCCATGTGTCAGCACCCATCCACTGAAGAAGAAGGCTGCGAAGTGCGTACGTACAGCCCCAAGCCCGGCGATGTGACTCGCCAGTGGCACGTCATCGACGCCCAGGACATCGTCCTCGGCCGTCTGGCTACCACTGCTGCGAACCTCCTCCGCGGCAAGCACAAGCCGACCTATGCCCCGCACATGGACATGGGCGACTTCGTCATCATCATCAACGCCGACAAGGTTCACCTGTCCGGCAACAAGAAGACCCAGAAGCTGGCGTACCGCCACTCCGGTTACCCGGGTGGTCTGCGCTCCGTCCGTTACGACGAGCTGCTGGCGAAGAACCCCGAGAAGGCCGTCGAGAAGGCCATCAAGGGCATGATCCCCAAGAACACCCTGGGTCGTCAGATGATCAGCAAGCTGAAGGTCTACTCGGGCGACCAGCACCCGCACGCTGCCCAGCAGCCGGTGCCGTTCGAGATCACCCAGGTCGCGCAGTAGTTCCGGCCACACACCCCCTAAGACAGAAAAGAATCTGAGGAGAACCGTGGCCGAGACCACCGTTGAGCAGCCGGTCGAAGAGACCGAGACCGAGCTCGTCGACATCGAGAGCTACACCACCGAGTCCGACGTCCCCGTCGAGGGTGAGTACACGTCGGAGTCGCTCGCCGGCCGCTTCGGCGACCCGCAGCCCGCCGCCGGCCTGGGCCGCCGCAAGAACGCCATCGCGCGCGTTCGCATCGTGCCCGGCACCGGCAAGTGGAAGGTCAACGGGCGCACGCTTGAGGACTACTTCCCGAACAAGGTCCACCAGCAGGAAGTCAACGAGCCCTTCAAGGTGCTCGAACTCGACGGCCGCTACGACGTCATCGCCCGCATCTCGGGTGGCGGCGTCTCCGGTCAGGCCGGTGCCCTGCGCCTCGGCGTGGCCCGCGCGCTGAACGAGGCCGACGTGGACAACAACCGCGCCGCGCTCAAGAAGGCCGGTTACCTCCGTCGCGACGACCGTGCGGTCGAGCGCAAGAAGGCCGGTCTCAAGAAGGCCCGCAAGGCCCCGCAGTACAGCAAGCGCTAAATCGCGCCTGCGGTCTGTACTCCGAACGCCCCGGCGGCACGCCACTCGTGCCGCCGGGGCGTTCGTTTATCACAGCCGGGGGCGTATAACGGCACAAGACGCTCAAAGGCTTGTGTGATCGGATGATCAGGCATCGTATGCCTGGAATCCAGGACTTCAGCTTTGCAGGACTTCAGTTTCGTAGGACCTCAGTTTCGTAGGACCTCAGCTTTGCAGGACTTCGGCCTTGCAGGACTTTCGCCTTCCTCAGGAGGACAAGTGGGACGACTCTTCGGCACGGACGGCGTGCGCGGTGTCGCCAACGTGGATCTGACGGCCGAGATGGCCCTCGGGCTCTCCGTCGCGGCGGCGCACGTACTGGCCGAGGCGGGCACCTTCGCGGGCCACCGGGCGACGGCCGTGGTCGGACGGGACCCGCGCGCGTCCGGGGAGTTCCTGGAGGCCGCGGTGGTCGCGGGCCTCGCCAGCTCGGGAGTGGACGTACTGCTCGTCGGTGTGCTGCCCACCCCCGCGGTGGCGTATCTCACCGGCGTGCTGGGCGCCGACCTCGGAGTGATGCTCTCCGCGAGCCACAACGCGATGCCCGACAACGGACTGAAGTTCCTCGCGCGCGGCGGGCACAAGCTCGACGACGAGCTGGAGGACCGGATCGAGAAGGTCTACGACGAGCACCGCACCGGCGCCCCCTGGGACCGCCCGACCGGCTCGGGCGTCGGCCGGGTCCGGCACTACAGCGAGGGCTTCGACCAGTACGTCGCCCACCTCATGGGCGTGCTCCCGAACCGGCTCGACGGGCTGAAGATCGTCCTCGACGAGGCGCACGGCGCCGCCGCGCGGGTCTCCCCGGAGGCGTTCTCGCGGGCCGGCGCCGAGGTCATCACGATCGGCACGGATCCCAACGGGCTGAACATCAACGACGGTTGCGGCTCGACCCACCTGGGGTTGCTCAAGGCCGCCGTCGTCGAGCACGGCGCCGACTTCGGCATCGCGCACGACGGTGACGCCGACCGCTGCCTGGCCGTGGACCACACCGGTGAAGAGGTCGACGGGGACCAGATCATGGCCGTGATCGCGCTGGCGATGCGGGAGCGTTCCGCACTGCGCTCCGACACCGTCGTCGCGACCGTCATGTCGAACCTGGGCTTCAAACTGGCCATGGAGCGTGAGGGCCTGACGCTCGTCCAGACCGCGGTCGGCGACCGCTACGTCCTGGAGGAGATGAAGGAGCACGGCTACGCGCTGGGCGGCGAGCAGTCCGGCCACGTCATCATCCTGGACCACGCGACCACCGGCGACGGCACGCTGACCGGCCTGATGCTGGCGGCCCGGGTCGCCGACACGGGCCGCACGCTCAAGGACCTCGCGTCCGTGATGACGCGGCTGCCGCAGGTGCTCATCAATGTGCCGGACGTGGACCGCACGCGGGTCGGCACGTCTGCCGACCTGGCGGCCGCGGTCGCCGAGGCGGAGCGTGAACTCGGTTCCACGGGGCGGGTGTTGCTGCGTCCGTCGGGTACCGAGCCGCTGGTGCGCGTGATGGTCGAGGCCGCCGACATCGACCAGGCTCGGTCGGTGGCGGGGCGGTTGGCGGATGCGGTGAAGTCGGCGCTGGGGTAGGTGGCTTGGGCGGGTGCCGTCGGGGTGACGTCCGGTTCAGTGGGTTGAGCTGGTGCCGTGAAGCCGGTGTCCGGGCGGGTGAGCTGAGCCGGTGCCGCTGAGGTGGCGACCGGTTGGGTGAGCTGAGCCGAGTCGATGTTGTGGAGTCGGTGCTCGGCTGGGTGAGTTGTGTCGGTGCCGTGGGATCGGTGCTCGGTCGGGTGAAGTGAGCGGACGTCGTCAAGTGGCCGTCCGGCTGGGTGGGTTGGCTGGGCGGATGCCGCCGAGGTGGTGTCCGGCTCAGTTGGTTGAGCGGGGGCCGTTGGGCCGGTGCTCGGTTGAGTCGGCTGGGCGGATGCCGTGAAGCCTGGCATCCAGTTCGGTGAGTTGAGTGGATGCCGCCGTGAAGTCGGCGCCTGGCTAGGTGAGTTGGGTGGTGCGCTCGCGCTGCCAGGTCCAGAAGGTTTTCTGGGCCAGCAGTGTGAGCGTGCCGGCCAGCACGATGCCGCCCAGGTTGGCCAGGAGTTGCCAAGTGGAGCCCCACGTCTGGGAGTAGTCGCGGTAGCTGAAGGCGACGGCGGCGTTCGCGGCGGCCGGGACGGTCGTCACCGAGATCGCCACGCCGATCAGGGCACCGGACTTGGCGGACGTCAGGGACAGGGTGCCCGCGATGCCGGCCAGGAAGGCCACGACGAAGGACATCCAGTCGGGCTTCCAGATGAAGGCGGTGTTGGGCCGCGCGGCCTCCACCATGGACTTCTCGAACAGCCCGAGGGTGTCCAGCAGCCAACTGAAGCCCACCGTAAGGACCATGGCCGCCGCGAACCCGGCGAGCAGCGCCCACAGCGACCGCCACACCAACTGCGGAGCCTTCCGCACCAGCGCCGTCGAGATCCCGGCGAGCGGCCCGAACTCCGGTCCTACGGCCATCGCGCCCACGATCAGGATCGCGTTGTCCAGCATCACACCGCAGGCCGCGAGCATGGTGGCGACGGTGAGGAACGCGACGTAGGTGACGGTGAGCGTCGACTCCTCGTGCGTCGCGTCGGCGAGGTGCTCCCACAGCACGGCGTCGGCACCCTCGCCGGGCGCCTCGTCCTCGGCCCGGTCGGCCCGCTCCGACAGCGACAGGTCGATGTTGTCGACGGCGATGGAGCCGGTCCGGTCCAGCTCCAACTCCCGTAGCGCGCCGATGAGTTCGTCACCGGCCTCGCGGGCGACATCGCACATGACGACGTCGCCGGTCGGGTTGCGGGCGGCGCCGGTCATGACGACGAGGTGTGCGGTGCCGACGGTCGTCTCGATGAGCCGGACCACGTCGTCGGTCTTGTCGGCGGGGGTGATGAGGCGCAGGTGCAGCATGACGCCTTTTTAACAGGCGGCGCGGGTGGGGCTGTACGGCTGCCGGGTTACAGCTTGCGCAGGCTGAGGCGTTGGACCTTGTGGTCGGTGCCCTTGCGGATGACGAGGGCGGCGCGGCCCCGGGTGGGGGCGATGTTCTCCACCAGGTTGGGCTTGTTGATGGTGCGCCAGAGCATGCGGGCGTAGTCGACGGCCTCGTCCTCGGAGACCTGGGTGTACTTGCGGAAGTACGAGTCCGGGTTCTGGAACGCGGTGGCGCGCAGCTTGCGGAACCGGTTCAGATACCAGCGCTCGATGTCCTCGGCGCTCGCGTCGACGTACACACTGAAGTCGAAGTAGTCGGCGAGCCCGACGCGGGTCCGGCCGTCCTTGCCCGGGAGCGCGGGCTGGAGCACGTTGAGCCCCTCGACGATGAGGATGTCGGGGCGGCGGACGGTGAGCCGCTGGTCAGGGACGATGTCGTAGATGAGGTGGGAGTAGACGGGCGCGGTGACCTCGTCCTTGCCCGCCTTGATGTCGGCGACGAAGCGGGTGAGCGCGCGACGGTCGTACGACTCGGGGAAGCCCTTGCGCGACATGAGCCCGCGCGCCTCCAGCTCCCGGGTGGGCAGCAGGAACCCGTCGGTGGTGACCAGCTCGACGCGGGGGTGCTCGGGCCAGCGGGAGAGCAGCGCCTGGAGGAGGCGCGCGACGGTCGACTTCCCTACGGCCACCGACCCCGCGACGCCTATGACGAACGGCGTGCCGGACTGGGAGCCCTGTTCGCCCAGGAAGGTGTTCAGCGCGTTTCTCAGGCCGTCCGTGGCGCCGACGTAGAGGTTGAGGAGTCTGGACAGCGGGAGGTAGATGTCACGCACCTCGTCGAGGTCGATGACATCGCCCAGGCCGCGCAGCTTCTCGACCTCCTCGGCGGTGAGCGGCAGCGGCGTCTTGTCGCGCAGCGCGCTCCACTCGGCTCGGGTGAGGTCGACGTAGGGAGTCGCCTCCGGCTTGTGCCGGTGGGCGCTCCGGGGCATCGGGGAGACCGGAGAGATCACAGTCCATTGTTAACGGAGTTTGAACGGGGTGGTGGGTGGGGTGCGTCACGTGGGGAGGGTCGGGGTGTTCGACGGCGTCCGGTACATGGTCCGCGCCGTAGCCGAACTGCTCGCCGAGGACCCGGTAACCGGCGTACCGGGTCATGGTGAGCGGTACGGACAGCACGTTGAGCAGGCGGAGGAACAGGCGGTAACCGAGGTCGGGGTCGGCGTAGGCGACGACCTCCCTCAGGGCGTCGACCGCGGCCGCGCCCGGGATGCCCAACCGGTGGGCGCTGACGGTGCGGGTCGCCAGATCCGGGGTCGCCTCGCCGATCGCCGCCAGCACCGGCTGGGTGAGCGCGGTCCGGACCGGTCCTACGGCGGGTGTGTAGGAGGGGGCGACGTCCCTCAGCCGCTCCTCGCTCACCTCCGCGACCAGCCTGAGCCAGTCCCGCCCGTCGATGCCGAGCTGGTCGATGTCGAGGCCCCGGCCCGACACGGTCAGCCAGAGGGTGCTGAGGGTGTCCGCGCTCAGCGGGGAGTTCAGGAGGCGGGAGGCGTCCTCGAACAGCATCGCCGCCGCTGTGCCCGGGGTCTCCGCGGAGTCGTCGGCCGCCGCGCCGCACGCCAGGCCCTCCCGTGCCGTGGGCTCCCCCCGGTAGCCGGAGAAGCGCTCCGCCAGTGCCGAGAAGCCGAAGTCTCCCGAGCGGTCGGGCCGGGTCGGGTCGATGGGCGGCCACTGGATGTCGAGGCCGTCGTAGACCAGTGGTCCTGGATAGTCGAGTTTCGTGTCGAGCTCCATGAGGCGGTCGTACTGCTCCTTCGCGACCGGTACGGTCCACGCCTTCAGGATGCGGAGGAGGAGGCGGAAACCGAGGTCCCCGTCGGCTTCCCTGGCGATGTCCTCCAGGGCCTCCGGAACCGTAGCCGGCAGAGAGGTGGCGACCCGTATCTCCGTGATGACGGCTTCGCGCACCTCTTCTTCCGCGAGTGCGGGGTGAGGGCGCTCGGGCCAGTACACCTGGCGCCTCTTCCGGCGCCGGGCCGGGTACAGGTCCGCGAGCCGGGTCAGCCAGGTCCGGAGGTCCATCCCGAAGTCCGCCGGGTCGAAGCGCTCGTGCGTGGCCGCCGGCCAGGCCGCGCGGAGTGTCCCGTCCGGCAGGCCGGAGTCCAGCAGACAGCGGATGTCCGTGCCGAGTTCCACGGCGCCTTCGCCCTCGCAGTCGGCGGCCATCTCCGCGGCGCACTCCAGTGCCCGTACGACGTCGGGCGCGGTGGCCGAGGCCGGCCTCCCGGTGAGCGCGCTGAGCCCGAAGTCGTCCTCGTAGAGCTCGAAGTACCGCTCGCGCTGTCTTGTCATGCAGGGTGCCCTGTCGCTGTCGCTGTCGCTGTCGCTGTCTCTGCGTCTGTTTCTGTCTGCCGGCCGTGGCTGTTCGTCCAGGGAAGGGTATGGGTTCCGTACTTCGCGGTCACGGCTGTCGATCATGGCCGTAATTTCCGAAATCGGGCACGAAGTGCCGTGTTCAGACGGGGTCCGGCGCCTAGGCTGCGGCGCATGTGCGGAATCGTGGGATACGTGGGGTCGCAGTCGGCGCTCGATGTGGTGATGGCCGGGCTGAAGCGGCTGGAGTACCGGGGGTACGACTCGTCGGGTGTCGCCGTGCTCGCGGACGGCGGGCTGGCGGCGGCCAAGAAGGCGGGGAAGCTCGTCAATCTGGAGAAGGAGCTGGTCGATCATCCGCTGCCGGCGGGGTCGACGGGCATCGGGCACACGCGCTGGGCCACGCACGGCGGGCCGACGGACGCGAACGCCCACCCGCATCTCGACAACGCGGGGCGGGTCGCGGTCGTCCACAACGGCATCATCGAGAACTTCGCCTGTCTGCGGGCCGAGTTGGCGGAGCGCGGGCACGATCTCGCCTCCGACACGGACACCGAGGTGGTCGCGCATCTGCTGGCCGAGGAGTTCTCGGGGTGCGCGGATCTGGCGGAGGCGATGCGGCAGGTGTGCCGGCGCCTGGAGGGCGCGTTCACGCTGGTCGCCGTGCACGCGGACGAGCCGGATGTGGTCGTGGGCGCGCGTCGTAATTCGCCGCTCGTGGTCGGGGTGGGGGAAGGGGAGGCCTTTCTCGCCTCCGACGTCGCCGCGTTCATCGCCCACACGCGCTCCGCGATCGAGCTGGGGCAGGACCAGGTCGTCGAGCTGCGCCGGGACGGGGTGACCGTCACCGGGTTCGACGGGGCTCCGGCCGAGGTGCGTTCGTACCACGTCGACTGGGACGCGTCCGCCGCGGAGAAGGGCGGCTACGACTACTTCATGCTCAAGGAGATCGCCGAGCAGCCGAAGGCGGTCGCCGACACGCTGCTGGGCCGCATCGACGCGTCCGGCCTGCTGTCTCTGGACGAAGTCCGCATCCCCGTCCATGAGTTGAGGGAGATCGACAAGGTCGTCATCGTCGCGTGCGGTACGGCCTTCCACGCCGGGATGATCGCCAAGTACGCCATCGAGCACTGGACGCGGATCCCGTGCGAGGTGGAGCTGGCGAGCGAGTTCCGGTACCGGGATCCGATCCTGGGCGCGCGGTCCCTGGTCATCGCCATCTCCCAGTCCGGGGAGACGATGGACACGCTGATGGCGCTACGGCACGCGAGGGAGCAGGGCTCGAAAGTCCTGGCCATCTGCAACACCAACGGGTCGACGATTCCCCGTGAGTCGGACGCGGTGCTGTACACGCATGCCGGGCCCGAGGTCGCCGTGGCGTCGACGAAGGCGTTCCTGACGCAGCTGGTGGCGTGTTATCTGGTCGCGCTGTATCTCGGCCAGGTCCGCGGCACCAAGTGGGGCGACGAGATCCAGGCCGTCATCCGGGACCTGTCGCAGATCTCCGGTGAGGTCGAGCGGGTGCTGGAAACGATGGAGCCTGTACGGGAGTTGGCGCGGTCGGTGGCGTCGAAGAACACCGTGCTGTTCCTGGGCCGGCATGTCGGTTATCCCGTTGCTCTCGAAGGCGCCCTGAAACTGAAGGAGTTGGCGTACATGCACGCCGAGGGCTTCGCGGCGGGGGAGTTGAAGCACGGGCCGATCGCGCTGATCGAGGAGGGGATGCCGGTGGTGGTGGTCGTGCCGTCGTCCCGTGGGCGGTCGGTTCTGCACGACAAGATCGTGTCCAACATCCAGGAGATCCGGGCGCGGGGTGCGATGACGATCGTGATCGCGGAGGAGGGGGACGAGACGGTCGTCCCGTACGCCGACCACTTGATCCGGATCCCGGCCACGCCCACGTTGCTGCAACCGCTGGTGGCGACCGTGCCGTTGCAGGTGTTCGCCTGTGAGCTGGCCACGGCTCGGGGGAACGAAGTGGATCAGCCCCGGAACCTGGCGAAGTCGGTGACGGTGGAGTAGGGCTCGCTCTTCAGGGCTTCCCTGAAGCTTCAGAGCTTCCCCGAAGAGGGTGAAGGCTCCGGTCGGGAACGTGAGGGTGGCCCTGGCCGGGGTCTTGGAGTCGCGGATGCGAGGGCATCGGCAAGGCTTACGGCCGGGCGGCCCAACATCCCTGTCAGCACGCGACGTTGACGTTGCGTCAGGCCGCCCACGAAGACCGCCGCGTCGGCTGCCTCGACCTCGACTGGCAGGGCCGGCGCGTGGTGTTGGGCCGTTCCCGCTCCCGTGCGACGAGCGGGACGCCGGTCGCCGGTCGCGCCTTCGGGCCTGATGCATGGGCTTCAGGCTGGTTGCGCTCCGCTGAAAGCGCGCTGAGGGCGTCGTGAAACCGGGTGGGCGCAGGCTCTGTTCCAGAAGGAAGCCGATGCGGAACTGACGAACACAGGAGCACATCACCATGGGTATCAACCTCACCGACCAGGACAAGCTCACCCTCCGTACCGCCGCGTACGGTGCCATCACCCTCATGGCCGCCGCCGGTGCCACCACCGGCTCGCCGCACCGGATCGCCACCCAGGGCAGCCTCGCCCTGGCCTCGGCGACCGGTCCGGTCGGGTACGTGCTCGCCGAGAACTCCAAGATCCCGAACCTGAACGGCAAGTCAGTGGCCGAGATCGCCGACCAGGTGCTGCCGGCCCTCACCACCGCCATGAGCCTGCTCAAGAAGCAGGACCCGGCCGAGGCCGACAACTTCCGCGGCACCGTCCTCGTCGCCCTCGAAGCGGCCGTCCGGCCCAAGAAGGGCGAGCCCGGCCCCGTCATGGTGGAGATGGTCCGCAAGATCACCGAAGCTCTCGACGCCGCCTGACCTTGCTGCACCGTGTTGTGCCCGGGTGCACCCGGGCACCCAGGACCCCCTCGGATTTTCAGCAGCCGGCCCCGTCCCGACGATGGCCCGAAACCCCGCCCCGGCGACGAGCCCCGACTGATGGGATGGGCTCGCGCCGTGCGGCATATGACGGGCCGCCGGGACGGGGACGGGGACGGAGACGGGGACGGGGGGAGCCGGGGTGCGGGACTGGGCTGGGCGTTGGCCGTTGGTGGGGCGTGGGGCGGAGTTGGAGTACTTCGCCGCCGCGCTGGAGGACCGGGGATGTCGTGGATTCGTCGTCGGCGGAGCGGCGGGCGTGGGCAAGTCGCGGCTGGCGGAGGAGTGTCTGGAGCGAGCGGCGACCGCGGGGTTCCGGGTGGGGCGGGCCACTGCCAGTGTCGCGGCGGGCGCCGTGCCGCTGGGGGCGATCGCCCATCTGCTGCCCGTCGGGGTCGACTTGACCGACCCCGTCGCCGGATTCGCCGCTGTCGCACGGGAGTTGGCCTCCGGGCCCGGGCGGCAGTGGGTGCTGTTCGTCGACGACATGCATCTGCTGGATGCCGCGTCGGCCGTACTGCTGCGGCAGTTGATGGACACCGGCGCGCTGCTGCTGATCGGCACCGTGCGCACCGGTGAGCCGTACGGGGAGGCCGTCGCCGCGCTGCGGGGCGTGGACTCGGTGTACCGGGTCGATCTGACCGTGCTGAGTCCCGAGCAGGTCGAAGTGTTGTTGCAGGCCGCGCTCGGGCGGCCCGTCGCCCGAAGAACCCTGCACGAGCTGTCGGCCGCCAGCGGTGGCAACGTGCTCTACCTGCGCGAACTCGTTCTCGGTGCCCTCGCCGCCGGGAACCTGACCGAGGACGGGGAGATCTGGCACCTGGTCGAGGACCGGTTGCCGGGTACCGCGCGGCTCACCGAGATGATCGGCGCACGGCTGGCCGCCGCCGACCCCGCGGGGCGCCCCGTGCTCGAACTCCTGGCGCTGTGCGAGCCGTTGCCCCTGGCGTACGCCGAAGCCCTCGCCCCGCCGCAGGTGACGGTGGCCCTGGAACAGGCGGGGCTGATCCGCGTCACGCAGGACCGACGGCGTACGACGGTGTCTCTGGCCCACCCCCTGTACGGCGAAGTGCTGCGCGCCGGGCTGCCGTTGCTGCGCCGCCGTGCCCTGCTCCTGGACCAGGCCGCCCGTGTCCAGGCGCGCGGCGCCCGTCGTCGCGGCGACCTGCTGCACATCGCGACCTGGCGGCTGGCCGCGACCGGCACCGCCGACCCGGCCCTCCTCACCCAGGCCGCCGTACTCGCCCGCCACGCCCACGACTTGCCCGGGACCGTCGCCCTGCTGGAAGCCGTGCCGGAGAGGCACCGGACCACCGCCACCGAACTGCGGCTCGGCGAGGCCCTGTTCGAGCTGGGCCGTTGGCACCGGGCCGAGACGACGCTCGCCGGGGCCGACGCCCTCGCCGCCGACGAGGAGGAAAGGCTCGCGGTCGCCCTCGTCCGGACGACGAACCTGTTGTGGAGCAACGCGCCCGTCGCCGAAGCACTCGCCGTCAACGACGCGGCCCGCGAACGGATCAGTAGCCCGGCCGACCGCCGCAAGCTCACCATCAACGAGGGATTCCTACGGATCGTCGGTGGCCGGCCCGCCGAGGGGCTGGCCCTGCTGGAGGATCTGGAGACCGACGTCGGCGCCGCCCCCGACGTCAACGCCTGGCTGCGCGGCGCCTGGATGAAGCCCGCCGCGCTGGCCCTGGTGGGCCGTACCGCCGAGGCCACCACCTGGGCCCGGCGCGCCCACGACGCGCACCGGCGGGTCGAGGAACGCGCCCTCGCCTCCCATCCCGCCTTCCAGCGCATCCCGCTCGTCCTCGCCCTCACCGAAGCCGGTGTCCCGGCCGCCGAGGTCTGCCGGGTGGGCGAGCCCGCCTACGCCGAACTCACCGCGGCCGGTTCCAGGGTGCGGATCTGGCTGGCGGTCCTCCTCGGCCGTACGCACTGGCTGGCCGGCCACCCCGCGACCGCCCGCCGCTGGTGGGCCGAGGCCGCCACCGTGTCCCGCTCCATCGACCACGCGATGGCCCTACGGCCGGTGCTCGGCGGGCTCGCCGCGTGTGCGGCCGTACTGGGGGATCTGGACGCGGCCGAGGCGACGCTCGCGGAGCATCGCGCGCTACCGCCCGTGGAACCGGGGCTGCTGTCCGCCGGGGAGGAACTCCTGGGCGAGGCCTGGCTGTTGGCCGCTCGGGGGCAGTTGGCACGGGCACGGTCCGTGCTCACCGCCGCGGCCGCCTCCGCCCGCCGCACCGGCCATGTCACCGGCGAGGCAATGCTGTTGACCGATGTCGCGCGGCTCGGCGGAGCCGAGGAGGTCGGCGGTCGGCTGGCCGAGCTCGCCTGGTGCTGCGACGGTGAACTCGCCCCCGCCCGGGCCCAGTTGGCGGCAGCGCTGGTCGCCGACGACCCGGACCGGCTGCTCCGGGCCGCCGACGCGTGCCAGGCCGTCGGCGCGGACCTGCTCGCCGCCGAGGCAGCGGCCGCCGCCGCGGCCGCCTGGCGCAGGGCGGACCGGTCCCGCCGCGCCGTCGCGGCCACCCGGCGCGCCGTCGCGGCCCGGGCCCGCTGCGAGGGCGCGCGTACTCCCCTGCTGGACACCGCCCAGGTCACCGCGCAACTCACGGCCCGTGAACGCGAGATCGCCCTGCTGGCCGCCGCCGGCAGCACCAGCAAGGACATGGCCCACACGCTGGCCCTGTCGGTACGCACCGTCGACAACCACCTCCAGCACGCCTACGCCAAGCTCGGCGTCACCACCCGACTCGAACTCGCCCGTGCTCTCGGGGTGGCTGAGTAACGGTTACTCATGCCCTGGCCCGGCGGCGCGGGCACGCTGTCCCACGGCGGCAGCGTTGTCGCCGGAACGCCCAGTTCTAGTCATCGGGGGACTACCCAATGGGCATGATCAGCACAACTGTGAGACTTCCGGGCCGTGTTGCCATCGCTCAGCCGCGGGCGGTGACCTACTGATGAGGCCGGCGCGAAGAACCGTCCTCACTGTCGTGGTGGCGGTGCTGTGCGCGTTGGTGAGTCCCGCGGTCGGTTGGGCGGACTCGGGCGGTGGGTCGCGTGCCGTGGTGGCGGCGTCGTCCGCCGTGGCGAAACGCCCGGCCTGGCAGGTGACGAGCGGGGTGCCGAGTCCGGGGCTTCCCGCACAACGGCGTGTGGCACCGTTGGCCTGTGACACGCACGCCGTGGGCAACTGGAGTTACACGGACCAGGCCGGTGCGCGGCACAACGGGATGAACATCCAGGTACAGGTGCGGGATCACCTCACCGGCGCGCTGGTCGCCGGGCTCACGAACTCCGCGGGCAACTTCGACATCTGTTTCGGCGCCGCGCAGTTCACGCAGCTGTACATCACGGTCAGGGCCGCGAACGCCGCGTGGCAGGTGCAGAACGGCACGGACGTCTACAACTGGAGTTCGCCGATCCGTGCCAATCCGGTGCCGGGCAGCACGGTGAACTTCGGCGGCACGGCCCCCGGCGACGCGGCGGGCAACCGAGCCGCCCACGTATTCGACGTGGGCAACGACGCGTGGCTGGGGATTCCGCATTCCAACGGCTGCTGGGATCCGAAGGACACCGTGTGTCGGCAGGTGCGGATCGACTGGGCGAACGACCGAACCAGCGGGATGGACCACTACGACCAGGTGGGCAACTTCGTGTCGCTGCTCTCCGCGACTCCGGACGCCCCGATGGAGGTCATGCACGAGATCGGCCATGCGCTGATGGACGACCTCTACAACGAGGCGTTTCCGTCGACCGTGGGTTGCCCCGCCATCCATCCGCCCAACAGGGCCACCACCGCCGTATGCGCATGGATCGAGGGATGGGCGACCTACTTCTCCCTGGCCATGAACCACACCTCGGTTTTTCTGTTCGGCAACGGCACGTCGATCGACTACGAGTTCGGTACCTGGGACGTCGACGGTCTCGACAACGGGGACGTGACGGAGCGGCGGGTCATCGGTGCACTGGTGGACCTCACCGACCCGGCCATCGCCAGCAGCGAGATCTGGGACGAGCACAATGACGTCTTCGGAATCATCTTCGCCACGCTCGCGCATCACGTCGACAACACGTTCGCGTCCTTCTGGAACAGTCGTGGTGCGGACGGGTTCGACGTGTCCGACTCCTCGCTGGGGTCGCTCTACCAGAACACGATCGACTACGGGTACCGCAGGCCATTGCTCGACGGCCGGGGCCAATCGCTCCCGCACTCCGCCCCGACGGACAATTTCGGGTTCAACACCGCGGTCGACGCGTGGTACGTGGTCGCGCTGCGGCCGTTGGGGCAGACCAACTACGACCTCAGGGTGTACGACGACCGGGCGCAGACCTCGCCGAACCTCCTCGCGAGCAGCGTTCTGGCCAAGCAGTCGGTCGATTTCGTCGCGATCGATTCGAACCTGCGGCCGGTGGGCGACTACTACCCACAGGTGGTCGAGGCCCAGGGGACCCATCAGTCCTACTACGTCGAGTACACGGCGGGCTTCCATACGTTGCAGCCGGCGTCCTCCAGCACGTTCCACCTCGACGACTCGCAGCCCGCCGCCGTGGAGGAAACGGTGCTGACCGCGGGTGTGCCGGTGACCATCAGCCTGACCGAGGCAAGCGCGATCTCGACCGCCAGCCTGTTCATCATGGGCGACGACCCGAGCACACCGTCGACGTTCGTCCAGGGCCGCGGCTCCGCGGTGGCGTCCGCTGTCGCGGACCCCATATTCGGCGGCCCGGTCTCCGTGACCTTCACACCGACACGGACCGGCCGCTACGGCGTCGTCGTCACGGGGGACAACGGCGGCGGCGACTACAAGCTGACACGCAGCTGAACCACAACCCGGGGGGATGGGGTGGCACGTGGCCTCGGCCACGTGCCACCCCCTTCGGCGTATCCGCGCCGTCATAGGGTGATCGGCATGAGCATCATCGGGGTTGGTATCGACGTGGCCGAGATCGCCCGGTTCGCGGCGTCCCTGGAACGTACGCCCGGTATGGCCCAACGCCTGTTCCTGGACAGCGAGTTGCTGCTGCCGAGCGGTGAACGCCGTGGGCCCGCCTCCCTCGCCGCCCGCTTCGCCGCGAAGGAGGCCCTCGCGAAGGCGCTGGGCGCGCCGGCCGGGCTCCACTGGACGGACGCCGAGGTGTATGTCGAGGACAGCGGGCAGCCCAGGCTCCGGGTGACAGGAACCGTCGCGGCGCGCGCGGCCGAGCTGGGGGTGCGGTCGTGGCATCTCTCGTTGAGCCATGACGCGGGGGTCGCCTCCGCCGTGGTCGTGGCCGAGGGCTGACGCCCCCCGGGTGCGGGTGCGGACGCGGTCGCATCCGGGGCAGACTCGAACGTATGCGTACTGCGTACAGCGTGGAGACGGTAAGGGCCGCCGAGCGACGGCTGATGGCGCGGGTTCCGGAGGGTGCGCTCATGCAGCGGGCCGCCGCTGGACTGGCCGTTGTCTGTGCTCAGTTGTCGGGGCGGGTCTACGGCAGTCGGGTCGTACTGCTGGTGGGGAGCGGGGACAACGGGGGCGATGCCCTGTACGCGGGGGCTCGGCTCGCGCGGCGGGGGGCCGGGGTGGTGGCCGTGCTGCTCGCGCCCGAGCGGGCTCATGCGGGTGGGCTCGCGGCGTTGCTGCGGGCGGGTGGGCGGACCGTCGCACCCGGTGATGCCGAGGAACTGCTCCTCCGTGCCGATCTTGTCCTTGACGGGATCGTCGGGATCGGAGGGCGGGGTGGGTTGCGGCCCGATGCCGCGCGGCTGGCGGGGCTTGCCTCGGAGGCTCGGGGGATTGTCGTCGCCGTCGATCTGCCCAGTGGGGTCGATGCGGACAGCGGTGAGGTGCGGGGGGCCGCCGTGCGGGCCGATGTCACCGTCACCTTTGGGACGCACAAGCCTGGGTTGTTGATCGATCCCGCGCGGGAGTACGCCGGCGCCGTGCGGCTTGTTGATATCGGGCTGGGGGGTGAACTGCCTGACGAGCCCGAGTTGGAGGCTCTGCAACATGCGGATGTGGCGCGGTTGTTGCCCGTGCCGGGGGCGGAGAGTGACAAGTACCGGCGGGGGGTCGTGGGGATCGCCGCCGGGTCCGGGCGGTATCCGGGGGCTGCCGTGCTCGCTGTTGCGGGGGCCTTGCGGGGTGGGGCGGGGGCCGTGCGGTATGTCGGGCCGGCTTCTGATGCGGTGATCGCTCGGTTTCCTGAGGTGTTGGTGTCGGAGGGTGGGCCGCTCAAGGCCGGGCGGGTGCAGGCCTGGGTGGTGGGGCCCGGGGGTGGTGATGACGCCTCGACTGTGACTGATGTGGTGACCGCTGATGTGCCTGTGCTCATTGATGCGGACGGGCTGCGGTTGGTCGATGCGGGTGCTGTGCGGGGGCGTCGGGCGCCGACGTTGATGACTCCTCATGCGGGCGAGGCGGCTGCGTTGCTGGGGGTTCCTCGGGGAGAGGTCGAGGGGGCTCGGCTGGAATCCGTGCGGGAGTTGGCCGGGCGGTATGGGGCGACCGTGTTGCTCAAGGGGTCGACCACGCTTGTCGCCGACTCGGGGGGTGGGGCTGTGCGGGTCAATTCGACGGGGACGGGGTGGCTGGCTACGGCGGGGAGCGGGGACGTGTTGTCGGGGCTCTGCGGGTCGTTGCTGGCGGCGGGGTTGTCGGCGTTCGACGCGGGGAGCGTGGGGGCGTATCTGCATGGGTTGGCGGGGAGGCTGGCTGCGGACGGGGCGCCGGTGGGGGCGCATGATGTGGCCGAGGCGGTTCGGGTTGCCTGGCGGGATGTGCGGGACTGATTTCTCTCGCCCCCGCCGCCCCTACCCGTCCCATCCCCAGAGGCTGCCGCCCCTTCCGCCCCGTCTGGGGGCTGCGCCCCCAGACCCCGCTTCGGCCTGAACGGCCTCGTCCTCAAACGCCGGACGGGCTGACAGTGAACGCTCGTCAATCCGGACGGGCTGGTAGTGAGCGCTCGGCAATAAGGGTGACCCCTCCGCGCGGCACCCGTCTCCCGTCGTACCGCCACGTTTCTCTGATCGCATGATCAGTACACGAATCGCGCACAGAAGTATCGCGGTGCTGCTCACCGCGGTGATCGCTCTCCCCGTCGGGGCCGGTAGTGCCTGGGCGGACGGGCCGGTGCCGCCGGCGGCGGGGCCGGGGGAGACCGAGTTGGTGCCGGGGGTGCCGCCGGGGCCGTATCAGCCGTGGCAGATCGATACGCCGGATCAGGCGCTTCCGCCGAAGGTGTACACGCCTACCGCCGAAGAAGACCGGGTCGAGCCGCGGGACGCTGCCGTGGGAACCTACGCGCTCGTCGAGTACGTGCCGATCGAGGACGCCGTCGCCAAGGTGAGCTGTAGCAAGCAGACCGGGCCGTACCAGCGGGGCGTCGAACGGTGGCTGAAGCTCAAGGTGGACGGGAAGCAGTCGGGCGGCGACTGCAAGGCCATCCGGGCCTTTCAGAAGAAGCAGGGCATCAAGCCCGCCATCGGGTTTGCCGGGCCTGTGACGTGGGCTCGTATGCAGCTCATCGGCGCCAAGAAGAATCCGAACGCCGCCCGGAAATGCCCCGTCCGCTCCTACCGCGTCGCCTGTGTCGATCTCGATCGGCAGCTCACCTGGGTGCAGAAGGGGAAGAAGGTCGTCTTCGGGCCTGTGCCCATGCGCAGTGGGCGGACCGGGCATGTGACCCGGGGCGGTTGGCACAAGATCTACTGGAAGCACAAGAACCACTGGTCGACGCTCTACAACAGCCCTATGCCGTATGCCCAGTTCTTCGACGGCGGCATCGCCTTCCACGCCGTCTACGGGAGCATCTACACCACCGTCGGCTCCTGGGGCTGCGTCAATCTGCGGCTGGCCGACGCACGCAAGCTCTGGGGTGTCCTCAAGAAGGGCGACCGTGTCTATGTGTGGGGGCACCGGCCCGCGAACTAGGGAACGAGGAGGGCTCAGAGGGGGTGTCAGTCCCCTCTGAGACACTGGGGGTGCCATGAATGAGACAGCGACACAGCCCACCGCACCGTTGCGCGCCCGCGCCGAGATCGATCTGGGCGCCCTGCGGGCCAATGTGCGGACCCTGCGCGCCCTCGCGCCGGGCGCGGCCCTCATGGCCGTGGTGAAGTCCGACGCCTACGGCCATGGGGCGGTGCCGTGTGCGCGTGCCGCTGTGGAAGCGGGAGCCGCCTGGCTCGGTACCGCCACGCCCGAGGAAGCGCTTGACCTGCGGGCTCGCGCCGGGCTGCCCGACGGCGTGCGGATCATGTGCTGGCTGTGGACCCCGGGCGGGCCCTGGCGGGAGGCCATCGAGGCCGACCTCGATGTGTCGGTGAGCGGGATGTGGGCCCTGGAGGAGGTCGTCGCGGCCGCTCGTGCTGTCGGGCTTCCCGCGCGCGTGCAGCTCAAGGCCGATACGGGGCTGGGTCGTAATGGGTGTCAGCCTGGCGATGACTGGGCCGAGCTCGTCGGGGGTGCTCTCCGCGCGGAGGCCGACGGGCTTCTCCGTATCACCGGGCTCTGGTCCCATCTCGCCTGCGCCGACGAACCGGGGCATCCCTCCATCGATGCCCAACTCGCCCTCTTCCGCGAGATGGTGGCGTACGCGGAGGAGCGTGGGGTGCGGGCTGAAGTGCGGCACATCGCCAACTCGCCTGCCACGCTCACCCGTTCCGACGCGCACTTCGATCTCGTCCGGACCGGCATCGCCGTCTACGGCATCTCGCCCAGCCCCGAGATGGGGTCCTCGGCCGACTTCGGGCTGCGGCCGGTGATGTCCCTGAAGGCGTCCGTCGCGCTCGTGAAGCAGGTGCCCGGTGGGCACGGGATCAGTTATGGACATCACTACGTCACCCCGGGCGTGACCACCCTCGGACTCATCCCCGTCGGGTACGCGGACGGCATCCCGCGGCACGCCTCCGGTACGGGTCCCGTGCTCGTCGGCGGGAAGTGGCGGACGGTCGCGGGACGGGTCGCCATGGACCAGTTCGTCGTGGACCTGGGCGGGGACGAGCTGGAGGCCGGGGCGGAGGCGATCCTGTTCGGTGCCGGTGACCATGGTGAGCCCACCGCCGAGGACTGGGCGCAGGCCGCCGGAACCATCGCGTACGAGATCGTGACCCGCATCGGAACACGCGTTCCCCGCGTCTACGTCAATGAGGTCGTCGGTGAGGGCGGTTCCGGGGGTGGCCCCAAGGTCGTCCCCGAGGTCATTCCCGGGTATGAGGGAGACGACGTAGCGCAGGGTCTTGACGTGAAGAGGAGCGGCACGTGAGCGAGAGCAGTGCGGAGGCGGTTGCCGCGGTCGCCTCCGCCGCCGCGGGGGCGGGCGGGAACTGGCGGAAGGTCACCGGAATCGCGGGCGCCGCGATAGGTGTGATCGCCGCCGGGGCCGCGGCCGGTGTCGCCATAGAGCGGATGACCGTCGGGCGTGGGATGCGCGAGCGGGCCCGGCTGGCGCTCGACTCCACCGGGCCGTACGGCTCGCTGCGCGGCACCCCGGGCACGGCACAGGCCGACGACGGCACCGAGCTGTACTACGAGGTCGACGACATCGAGCCGGAGGTCTCCGTCACGCCCAAGCGGCGACGGCTCTTCGGACGGAAGGCACCGGCCCCCGTCACCGTCGTCTTCAGTCACGGGTACTGCCTGAACCAGGACTCCTGGCACTTCCAGCGGGCCGCCCTGCGCGGGGTCGTGCGGACCGTCCACTGGGACCAGCGCAGCCACGGGCGTTCCGCGCGCGGGGTGGCGCAGCTGGAGGACGACATGCCGCTCACCATCGACCAGTTGGGGCGCGACCTGAAGGCCGTGATCGACGCGGCCGTGCCCGAGGGGCCGATCGTGCTCGTCGGGCACTCCATGGGCGGCATGACGGTGATGGCGCTCGCCGACCAGTACCCCGACCTGATCCGCGACCGGGTCGTCGCCACGGCCTTCGTTGGTACGTCCTCCGGGCGGCTCGGCGAGGTCAACTTCGGGCTGCCCGTCGCCGGGGTCAACGCCGTGCGGCGGGTGCTGCCCGGCGTGCTGAAGGCGCTCGGGCAGCAGGCCGCGCTGGTGGAGCGCGGGCGGCGGGCCACCGCCGATCTGTTCGCCGGGATCATCAAGCGGTACTCGTTCGCTTCGCGGGACGTCGATCCGGCGGTCGCGCGGTTCGCCGAGCGGATGATCGAGGGCACGCCCATCGATGTCGTAGCCGAGTTCTATCCGGCCTTCACCGATCACGACAAGACGGCCGCCCTCACCCACTTCAAGGACATGCCGGTGCTCGTGCTCGCCGGGATCGGCGATCTCGTCACACCCAGTGAGCACAGCGAGGCCATCGCCGACCTGCTGCCGGACGCCGAGCTGGTGCTCGTGCCGGACGCCGGGCACCTGGTCATGCTGGAGCACCCGGAGGTCGTCACCGACCGCCTCGCCGACCTGCTCACCCGCGCGGGTGCCGTGCCGGCAGGGGCTACCGTAAGCGGCTATGGAAGCACCAGCAGCACCGCACAACGCGGCTGAGCCCCTGTCCGTCTCCCTCACCGTCAACTCCCCCGAGCAGATGCGGGAGTTGGGGCTTCGCCTCGCCAAACTGCTGCGCGCGGGCGACCTCGTGATGCTCACGGGTGAGCTGGGCGCCGGCAAGACGACACTCACCCGGGGGCTGGGGGAGGGGCTCGGGGTGCGGGGGGCGGTCACCTCGCCGACCTTCGTGATCGCCCGTGTGCATCCCTCGCTCGGCGACGGGCCGCCGCTTGTCCACGTCGACGCGTATCGCCTGGGCGGCGGGCTCGACGACATGGAGGACCTCGACCTCGATGTGTCGTTGCCCGAGTCCGTGATCGTCGTGGAGTGGGGTGAGGGGAAGGTCGAGGAGTTGACCGACGACCGGTTGTCGCTCGTGATCCACCGGGCCGTCGGGGATACGACCGACGAGGTACGGCATGTGACCGTCACCGGGCTCGGTGCGCGGTGGGCCGCGGTTGAACTGGGCGTGCTCGGGGGCTGACCGGGGGGTGCGGGGGGTGTGGGTTCCGACAAGGTGTCGGCAAGATGTTGCGTTCCGGGTCTCGCGCGTGGTCACATGGTATCCAGTTCGTAGTTAGGTCTACCTAACTACGCCTGCCCCCGGCTCCCAGGAGGCGTCCGTGTCGGCTTCAGAGAACCAGTGCGAGTGGGCGCGGCCGTATGCGGTTGGCGGGGTGTCCATGCGGGAGTTGTTGGCGGCGGGGGCTGCGGCGAAGGTGATTTCCACGCCACCTCCGGCGCCGGAGCCGGTGGACGTGCCGGGCGAGCAGCGTCAGCGTAAAGCGGCGTAGTCGTTCGGCTGCCGGTCGGTGGGGGCTGGGCGCGCCCCGCGGCGGAGCCGCATATCGATACAGCCCCGCGCCCCTAGGGGGTTGCGCTGCCCCAGTTGAATTGCCTAGCGGATTACCACGATCGACTGCCCGATCGTCGCGAACTCCCACATGGCCGCGCCGTCCTCGGACGACTCGCGGATGCCGCCCGACTTGGTCGTGGGGTCGGGGGCGTCCGTCGCGCCGCTGACCGCCGCGCTGAAGCCGATGGCGACGTTGTCCGCGTTGGTGAAGCGGACCACGTGCTGGATGGGGGTGCCGTCGGTGCCGGTGATGGCGTTCGAGCGGGAGGTGACCGGATAGGTGCCCGTGGGCGGGTCCACCGTGCCGGGGGTGACCTTGAACGTGCGGTTGACCTTGTTGTTCTCGGCCACCAGCCACACCCGGTCGTCGTCCACCGAGTACACGACCCGCTCGCCCTTGCCGGACCCGGCGGGCAGCGCGGCGGGGTTCTTCTTGTCGCGCGGGGCCTTCGAGGTGGCGACCGCCGCGGGTGAGGCGCTCGCGCGGGCCTTGTCCGCCAGCCCGGGCGGGACGGTCGCCGATGCCTGATAGGCGAGGAAACCGACCGTGGCGACGGCCGCCACGGTGAGCCCGGCCACGATTCCCGAGCTGCTGCCGGCCATCGGCGCCCACCTCCGCGTCTCTACGTCTACGTCCTGTGACGGTGCCCCGTACGGACCCGTACGTCCCGTAAGTCCGGTGACCCTAGGTGACCGTAGCAGCCGGGGCCGGGCCGACCGGGGCGGCCGTGCTCGCGGCGCCGGAGCCGTAGGCTGTTTGCGTGCTCTTGCTCGCTCTGGATACCGCCACCCCCGCCGTCACCGTCGCCCTGCACGACGGCGAGGCCGTCATCGCCTCGTCGAGTCAGGTGGACGCGCGCCGCCACGGTGAGCTGCTGCTCCCGGCCGTCGACCACGTGCTCGCCGACGCGGGGCTCACGCTCGACGCCGTCACGGGAATCGTCGTGGGCATCGGCCCCGGCCCCTACACCGGGCTGCGCGTCGGCCTGATGACCGCCGACACCTTCGGGCTCGCCCTAGGCGTGCCCGTGCACGGTGTGTGCACGCTGGACGGCCTCGCCTACGCCGCCGACCTCGACGGCCCCTTCGTCGTCGCCACGGACGCGCGGCGCAAGGAGGTGTACTGGGCGCGCTACTCCGACTCTCGTACGAGGGTGACCGACCCGGCCGTGGACCGGCCCGCCGACATCGCCGACCAGGTGGCCGGACTGCCCGCCGTCGGCGCCGGTGCGCTGCTCTACCCGGACACCTTCCCGTCCGCCCACGAGCCGGAGCACGTGTCCGCCGCCGCGCTCGCCTCGCTGGCCGTGGAGAGACTCGCGGCGGGCGTCGAACTGCCCGCGCCCCGGCCGCTGTACCTGCGCCGTCCCGACGCCCAGGTGCCCAAGAACTACAAGGTGGTCACCCCCAAGTGACCGAATCCCTGAGCCCTCGGCTGCGCGAGATGCGCTGGTGGGACATCGATCCCGTGCTGGAACTGGAGAAGGACCTCTTCCCCGAGGACGCCTGGTCCCGGGGCATGTTCTGGTCCGAACTGGCCCATGCGCGGGGCGCCGAGGCGACCCGGCGGTACCTGGTGGCCGAGGTGGACGGTGCGGAGACCGAGAGCGGCGTGCGGGTCATCGGCTACGCGGGTCTCGCCACCGCCGGCACCGCGTCCGACAGCGACTCCGCCGTGGGGGCCGACATCCAGACCATCGCCGTCGCCCGCGACCACTGGGGCACCGGCCTCGGCTCCACCCTCCTGACCGAACTCCTCACCGCGGCAAGCGAGTTCGAGTGCGCCGAGGTCATGCTCGAATGCCGCGTCGACAACGTCCGCGCGCAGAAGCTGTACGAGCGCTTCGGCTTCGCCCCGATCGGTTTCCGGCGCGGTTACTACCAGCCGGGCAATGTCGACGCCCTGGTGATGCGCCTGACCACAGATCCCGACAGCAGCTCCGCTGCGGGGTCAACTTCCGTACAAGGAACCGAGATCCATGACTGACTCACGCGACGAGCCCCTCGTCCTGGGCATCGAGACCTCCTGCGACGAGACCGGCGTCGGCATCGTCCGCGGCACCACCCTGCTGGCGGACGCGGTCGCGTCCAGCGTCGACGAGCACGCCCGCTTCGGCGGGGTCGTACCGGAGGTGGCGTCCCGCGCCCACCTGGAGGCGATGGTCCCGACGATCCAGCGCGCGCTGAAGGACGCGGGCGTGAGCGCCCGTGACCTCGACGGCATCGCGGTCACTGCGGGCCCCGGCCTGGCCGGCGCCCTGCTGGTCGGCGTCTCGGCGGCCAAGGCGTACGCCTACGCGCTCGGCAAGCCGCTCTACGGCGTGAACCACCTCGCCTCCCACATCTGCGTGGACCAGCTGGAGCACGGCCCGTTGCCGGAACCGACGATGGCGCTGCTGGTGTCCGGCGGCCACTCCTCCCTGCTCCTCTCCTCGGACATCACCTCGGACGTACGGCCGCTGGGCGCGACGATCGACGACGCGGCGGGCGAGGCCTTCGACAAGATCGCCCGCGTCCTGAACCTCGGCTTCCCGGGCGGGCCGGTCATCGACCGGTACGCCAAGGAGGGCGACCCCACGGCGATCACGTTCCCGCGCGGCCTGACCGGCCCGCGCGACCCGGCGTACGACTTCTCCTTCTCCGGGCTGAAGACCTCGGTGGCCCGCTGGATCGAGGCGAAGAGGGCGGCGGGGGAGGACGTGCCGGTGCGCGATGTCTCGGCGTCCTTCCAGGAGGCCGTCGTCGACGTCCTCACCCGCAAGGCCGTACGCGCCTGCAAGGACGAGGGCGTCGACCACCTGATGATCGGCGGCGGCGTCGCCGCCAACTCCCGCCTGCGCGCGCTGGCGGCGGAACGCTGCGAGGCCGCCGGCATCCGCCTCCGCGTCCCGCGCCCGAAGCTGTGCACGGACAACGGGGCGATGGTCGCCGCACTGGGTGCGGAGATGGTCGCGCGGAACCGGGTCCCCTCGGACTGGGACCTGTCCGCGGACTCCTCCCTCCCGGTGACGGACCCGCATGTCCCCGGCCACTCCCATGATCACGACCACGTGCACGAGGTCAGCAAGGAGAACCTGTACTCGTGACGACGGTCGCGTTGATGTGGGAGGCCCGGGCGGTCCCGGGCCGGGGCGAGGAACTCCTCGCCTGGGCCCGGGAGCAGCGGCTTCCGGCCGAGCCCCTGCGCCGGGAGTTCCTGCGCGCGCCCCAGGACCGGGTGCTCGTCATCACGTGGTGGGACGCGGAGTACGATACGGAGTTGCCCGAACTGCCCGAGCCTGAGGGGGAGTTGGCCATGCGGGCGGTGCATCGCTGGCGGTTCGAGTCGGTGGGCGGGTAACAAGGGTTCCGCCCCCAGCGCCTCCGTCGCGCATCACCCAACAGGCCGTCGGGAGGCTCTTCTTGAAGCGTGTGGTCCTGTCCTTCGGTTTCGTGGCCCTGGCCATGACGGTCACGTCCCTCATCACCGAGCACACGCTGCCGCCGTTGTTGGAGGTCGTGACGTTCCTGGTCGTGGCGTTCGCGGCGCTCGGCGTGGGGACCCTGATACAGGCAGGCCGACGCAAGGCCGGCAGATAGCGCCTGAGGACGGCCGGCGGCGTCACTCACCGAGGCCGACCTCGCACCGCAGCCGCCGCTCCGCCCCCACCACCCGCACGGGACCCGTCAGCGTCAGCCGCGTCGTGTGCCGCACCTCCGCGCTGGAAACCCCCAACCTCAGCTCCAGTACGCCCGGTTCGACCACCCGGCGGCCCGAGCGGTCCGTGAACGCGGACAGGTCGGCGTGGAAGTGGAAGGTCACGCGCGTCGCCTCGCCGGGGGCCAACTCCAGTCGTTGGTAAGCGATCAGGCGGACATCCGGGCGGGTCACCGAGGCGACCGGGTCGTGGAGGTAGAGCTGGACGATCTCCGTGCCGGTGCGGTCGCCGGTGTTGCGGACGGTGAGGGGCAGGTCGTAGGAGCCGTCCGTGTCGATCTCCACCTCCCTCTTCAACTCCCTTTCCAACTCCCTTGATTCGGCGGGCTCCCACGCGAACGTCGTGTACGAGCGGCCGTGGCCGAAGGGGTACAGCGGGGTCGGGTCCAGGCTGCTGACCTCGTCGGCCAGGCCCAGCGGAGGCTGGAGGTACGTCCACGGCTGGCCGCCCGGTGCGTGCGGGACACTCACCGGGAGGCGGCCGGACGGGTTGACGCGGCCCGACAGCACTCCCGCCACTGCCGGGCCGCCTTCCTCCCCAGGGAAGAACGCCTGGACCACCGCGCCCAGTCGGCCGTGCCAGCGGCCCAGGGCGTAGGGGCGGCCGGTCAGCAGGACCAGGACGACCGGGACGCCCGTCGATACCAGTGCGTCCAGCAAGTCGGCTTGTATGCCGGGTAGTCGGAGGTCCCCCACATCGCAGCCCTCGCCCGACGTGCCCCGTCCGAACAGGCCCGCGCGGTCGCCGAGCACCGCCACGCACACGTCCGCCTCCGCCGTCCGCGCCACCGCCTCCTCGAAACCGGAGGTGTCCGGGCCGGAGACGTCACACCCCTCGGCGAACGTCACCTTGGAGTCCGGGAGTTCGGCCCGCAGCGAGTCCAGCACCGTGGGGATGTCGATGCCCATCGGCACCTCGGGGTGGTGCGTACCCACGTGGGACGGGAAGGAGTAGCACCCGAGCATGGCGAGAGCGTCCGCCGCCCGCGGGCCGACCACGGCGATGCGCGCGTCCGCCACCAGCGGCAGCAGACCGTCCGGGTTGTCCAGCAACACCACTGACTCTTCGGCCAGTTGGCGGGCCAGGGCGCGGTTCGCCGGTGAGTCCAGGTCGATCCGCCCGGTCGGCTCCGGGGACCAGTCCTCGTCCAAGAGCCCCAACTCGGCCTTCTGCAACAGCACTCGACGCGCCGCCCGGTCCACGAGCGCCTCCGGGATGCCCCCCGCCCGCACCGCCTCGACCAGCGGTTTCCCGTAGCACTTCAACGTCGGGAGTTCTACGTCGATGCCCGCCTCCAGCGCTGCCCGCGCCGCCTGGGCCGGGCTGCCGGCCACCCGGTGGAGCGTCTCCAGGAAGCCGATGCCGAAGTAGTCGGCGACCACCGTTCCCGTGAACCCCCAGTCCTCGCGCAGGAGTTGGGTCAGCAGCGCGGGGTCCGCCGACGCAGGGACGCCGTCGGTCTCGTTGTACGCGGCCATCACCGAGCGCGCCCCGCCCTCCCGCAGCGCCATCTCGAAGGGGGGAAGAGTGACGTCCGCGAACTCCCGTACCCCCGCCCGCACCGGCGCCAGATTCCGCGCCCCCACCGAGGACGCGTACCCGGCGAAGTGCTTCAGCGTCGCGACGACCCCGGCCGACTCCAGCCCCCGCACATACGCCGTACCGATGGTCCCCACCAGGTACGGGTCCTCGCCGATCGTCTCCTCCACCCGGCCCCAGCGCGGATCCCGTACGACGTCCAGGACCGGGGCGAGACCCTGGTGAACGCCGGCCGCGCGCAGGTCCGCGCCGATGTGCCGGGCCATCTCCTCGACCAGCCCCGGGTCGAAGCTCGCGCCCCACGCCAACGGCACCGGGTACGCCGTCGCACCCCACGCGGTGAACCCCGCCAGGCACTCCTCATGGGCGACCGCCGGGATGCCGAAACGCCCCGCCGCCGCGATCCGGCGCTGCGCGCGGGCCAGCGCCTGCGCGCCCAACTCCGGGTCCACCGGCGCCGTACCGAAGGAACGGGTGAGCTGGCCGAGACCCCGGGTGATCAGCTCGTCCCAGTCGTAGTCCGAGGTCATCTCCCGCTGGAGCGGGGCGACTCCGTCGCCGTCGGTGGCGGCGCCGACCCAGACGCCGTAGAGCTGGGCGGTCTTCTCCTCCAGGGTCATCCGGGCGAGCAGGTCGTCGACGCGGGCGGCGGCGGGCAGGGCGGGGTCGCGCCAGGGGGCGGTGGTCATGAAACTCCTGTCAGAGAAAGGGGGTTACTTTCCGCCCACGCCCATCAGGCCGCCGACCAGGGCGCGCCGGGCCACCAGGTAGACGGCGAAGATCGGGATGCCGGAGAGGACGACCGAGGCGAGCAGGGCGGGGATGTTCACGCCGAACTGGCTGACGTAGTTGAAGAGTCCGAGCGTGAGGACCCTCGGTCCGTCGGACTGGGTGAAGATCAGCGGGAAGAGGAAACCGTTCCAGGCCTGGAGCGCCGCGTAGATGACGACCGTGCTGATCCCGCCCTTGGTCATCGGGATGACCAGCTGGAACAGCATCCGCGTCGCCGACGCGCCGTCGAGCGCCATCGCCTCGTACAGGTCCTCCGAGATGTCCCGCAGCGTGCCGGTCAGGATCAGCGTGGAGACCGGCATCGCGAAGGCCGCCGTAGGGAGGATCACCGCCAACAGGCTGTCGTACAGGTCGAGTTTGGCGATCATCAGGTACAGGGGGACCACGACTGCCTGTGCCGGGATCGCGACTCCCATCAGGAACAGGCGGAAGGCCCCGGTCGACCAGACCGTCCTCGTGCGTACGGCCACGTAGGCGAGCGGCACGCACAGCACGAGCACGATGCCTACGACCGCAGCCGCGACCAGTGCCGTGTTCGCGAGGAAGTGGCCGAAGCCGTTGTGCAGAACGGTGTTGTAGTTGGCGAAGGTCGGATCGGTGGGCGGTTTCAGGGCGTTGTTGCCCAGCGCCTTGTCCTGGCGGGTGAGGGACGCCGAGATCATCGCGTAGATCGGGATGATGACGACCGCGAGCCAGAGGAGGGAGCCGAGGCCGGCGACGGGGTTGGGGCGCTTGGTCCAGTGCCGGCGTCGTCGAGTTCGCGCGGGTTCCACCGGTTCCTCCGCCGTCTTCACCGGACGCGGCAACGTGTCGTGTGACACTCCGTCACATCCCTTCGCGGGTACTGCGCATGGCGCCGAAGCCGGTGAGCCTGACCAGGACGAGGGACAGCGCGGTGGCGATGACGACCAGGAAGGTCGCGATCGCGCTCGCGTAGCCGAAGTCGTAGCTCTTGAAGCCGGCTTCGTACATCAGGTACGGCAGGATCGCCGTGTCCGTGCCGGGGCCGCCCTGGGTGAGGATCAGGACGGTCTCGAAGTAGGTGAGCGAGCCGACGATCATCAGCACGCTGGAGGTCGTCGCCGTGTTCCGGAGCTGAGGCAACGTGATCGAGAAGAACTGCCGGTAGCGCCCGGCGCCGTCAATTGCCGCCGCCTGATAGAGCACTTCGGGAATCTGCCGGGCCCCACCCTGATAGATCAACGTGTGGAAGGGGATGAACTGCCACCCCCCGACAAACACGATCGCGAGAAACGCACCGCTCGTCGACCCGAGCGTGTCCTGGTGGATCACGCCGAAGTTGGGGTCGAGGAGCGCGTAGAAGAGCAACGCGATGGCGGTGGAGGACAGCAGGAACGGCACGAAGAAGATCGCGGAGAGGATCGCCCGGTTGCGCTGCCGCCCGGCCGCCCAGACACCGAGGAGGAGAGACACGACGGTTTGGAAGGCCCAGCTCGTCACGGTCAACAGCACGGTGACGGTGAGGGATTGGGTCAGCCGATCGTCACGCAGCAACTTGTCCCAGTTGGCAAGCCCGACGGGCTTAGGGTCGCCCAGCCCGTTCCACGTGGTGAAGGAGAGATACACGGCGAGAACCATGGGCGCGACGGCGAAGAACACGAAGAACAAAACCCCGGGCACAGCCCAAACGGCATGGGGCGCAGCGCCCCCATAGGGGCGCGGGGAACTGCGCGACCAGCCACGACGCGCCGGCACCCGACGAACCACCCCACCCGCGGAGCGCTCGCTCACTTCAACCCCTTGAGCGCCGACACGAACTCCGCCGGCGAACTCTTCCCCACAAACAGCTTGTTGATCTCGGTGAGCATCGGCGTGGACACATCCGGATCCACCGCCTGGTCCCAGCTCAACGTGAACGCGGGTGCCTGCTGCACCATCTGGTACTGGAACTTCGCGAACTCCGGGTTGGGCGAGGAGTCCAGCAACTTCTCCGCGTTGGAGGTGGTCGGAATATCCCCGTTGGCGACCAGTTCCTTCGCGTACGCCTCCGACGCACAGTCACGGAGGAACGCGATCGCCGCATCCTTGTTACCCGTACGGGCGTTCACGGACCAGTAGTTGGTGGGGTTCCCGACCACGTTACGGATATCACCGGCGCCGCCCTCGTACTTCGGGAACGCGAACCACCCCAGGTTGTTCTTCGCGAAGTCGGGAAACTTCCCGAGTTGCGTCGAGTACTCCCACGACCCCATCAGATGCATCGCCGCCTTGCCCTTGGCGAACACCGCGGGCGCACCCCCGTTGACGTACGACACAGAGCTGAACCCCTTGCCGAACGCCCCGTCGTCGATGAGCTGCTTGACCGTCTCGGCGGCCTTGAGGACGGCCGGGTCGCCCCAACCGGACGCGTCACCGTTCTTGATCTTGTCGAAGACCTCGGGCCCGCCGATCCGGTCGACCAGGTACTCCAGCCACATCAACTCGGGCCAGATGTCGGCCCCGCCGAGCGCGAACGGCGTGATGTCCGCTGCCTTGAGCTTCTTGTTGATGTCGAGCAACTCGGCCCAGGTGGTGGGCGGTTGGAGCTTGTGCGCGGCGAAGACGGTCTTGTTGTAGAAGAGGATCACCGGCTGCATGCCGCGCATCGGTATGCCGTAGTTCTTGCCCTTGAGCGCACCCGCCGCGAGCACCGACGGCAGGAACCCGTCCTTGAGGACCGGGTCGCTCTTGATGGTGTCGGTGAGGTCGACGAGCTGGTTCGCCTCCTGGTACGCCTTGATCGAGCCGCCGCCCCAGTTGAAGAAGACGTCCGGCGCGTTCGGTGAGCCCATCGCGGTGCGCAGCTTGGCCGGGTAGTCGGTGCCAGGCACCTTCTCCAGCTTGATCTTGCCCTTGGCCTTCTTCGCCGCCGCCGACGCGTTGAACCGGGTGACGGCCTTGACCTGCACTTTCGCCGCGTCGTCGCCGTAGGTGAAGGCGGTGACCGTGCTGCTGTCGCCGGTGCTGTCACTGGAGCCGCAGGCCGTGAGCCCGGTGGTGAGCAGGGTGGTGGCACCGGCGCCGAGCACCCAGCGCCTGCTGAACGTACGCCCGCCGTTGGACGTGTTGGGCTCCATGGACAGCACCTCTCGTGCGAATGTTTCGAGCCGTTCTACGAATGTTCCGGGAACGTAAGGCGCGCTGGGGGGTTCGTCAAGAGGTCGCGCAGGGATACGATCGCCGCCATGACAGCCCCGGATTCCGCCGAAACCCAGACAGCGGGTCGGTCGACGCAGACCGCCACGCTCGCCGAGATCGCCCGCGAGGCCGGAGTGTCGGCTCCGACTGTTTCGAAGGTCCTCAACGGCCGCGCCGACGTCGCCCCCGCGACCCGCACCCGCGTCGAGGACCTGCTCCGCGTCTACGGCTACCGGCGCCGCCGCGCCGAGGCGACCCGCTCCCCGCTGATCGACCTGGTCTTCCACGAGCTGGAGAGCGCCTGGGCGATGGAGGTCATCCGGGGCGTGGAGAACGTGGCGCGGGACTCCGGGCTGAGCGTGGTGCTGAGCGAGAGCGCGGGGCGGCTGACACCCGGCCGGACCTGGGCCGATCAGGTCGCGGCCCGCCGCCCGCACGGCGTGATCCTCGTCCTCTCCGGGCTCGACGAGTCCCAGCGGGCGCTGCTCACCAGCCGTTCCATCCCGTTCGTGGTGATGGACCCGGCCGGTGACCCGGGCGCGGACGTGCCGTCGATCGGCGCGACGAACTGGCAGGGCGGACTCGCCGCCACCCGGCACCTGGTCGAACTCGGCCACACCCGGATCGGCGCGATCAGCGGACCGTCCCGGATGATGTGCAGCCGCGCTCGGGTGGACGGATACCGGGCCGCGCTGGAGACGGCCGGGCTGCCGGTCGACCCCTCGCTGATCACCACCGGCGACTTCCACCACGAGGCCGGCTACCGGCTGGGCCTTGAGCTGCTGCGCCGCCCGGACCGGCCCACCGCCGTCTTCGCCGGCAACGACCTCCAGGCCCTCGGTCTCTACGAGGCCGCGCGCGAACTCGGGTTGCGCATCCCGGAGGACCTGAGCGTGGTCGGCTTCGACGATCTGCCGGTGGCGCGCTGGGTCGGCCCGCCGCTGACGACCGTACGACAGCCCCTCACCGAGATGGCCGAGGCGGCGGCCAAGCTGGTGCTCGACCTCGGGCGCGAGCAGGAGACCTCGGCGGCACGGCGGGTGGAACTGGCGACGAGCCTGGTGGTGCGGAGCAGTACGGCACCGCCCACCACGTGACGCCGGTGGCCGGAAGGTGACGTATTGACGAGTGGGGTCGGCCGCCCCACACTCCTCCGAAGCCAATCGGTTGCACAACCGAAACTTTCGGAGGCACCCGCAATGAGATCTCTGAGAACCGGCTTGTCCCTGGCGGCCCTGTTCACCGGCGCCGTCATGCTCTTCGCGGCCCCCGCCGCACACGCCGCCGACACCCCGCTGCGCGACCTCGCCGCCGCGAAGGGCAAAGTCATCGGCACCGCGGTCACCGGCTCCAAGCTCACCGGCACGTACGGCGACATCGCGGGCGGTCAGTTCAGCTCGCTCACCCCCGGCAACGCCATGAAGTGGGAGACGGTCGAGCCGACGCGGGGCAGCTTCAACTGGTCGGAGGCGGACCAGATCGTCGCCTTCGCGCAGGCCCACAACCAGCAGGTGCGCGGCCACACCCTGGTCTGGCACAGTCAGAACCCGAGCTGGCTGACCAACGGCACCTGGACGTCGGCCCAGTTGAGCAGCCTGCTCCAGAACCACATCAGTACCGAAGTCGGCCGCTACAAGGGCGAGATCACCGCCTGGGACGTGGTGAACGAACCCTTCAACGAGGACGGCACCTACCGCTCGACCCTCTGGTACAACGGCCTCGGCGCCAACTACATCGCGCAGGCGCTGACTTGGGCCCACGCGGCGGACCCGGCGGCCAAGCTCTACATCAACGACTACAACGTCGAGGGCGTCAACGCGAAGTCCACCGCCCTCTACAACCTGGTCAAGTCCCTGAAGACGGCGGGCGTTCCGATCGACGGGGTCGGCCTCCAGGCCCACCTCATCCTCGGCCAGGTCCCGAGCACGCTCCAGCAGAACATCCAGCGCTTCGCCGACCTGGGCGTGGACGTGGCGATCACCGAGCTGGACGTACGGATGGCGCTTCCCGCGGACGCCACCAAACTCGCCCAGCAGAAGGCCGACTTCAAGAGCGTCATGGCCGCCTGCGTGGCGGTGACACGCTGCGTGAACGTCACCGTCTGGGGCTTCACCGACTCCGACTCCTGGGTCGACAGCACGTTCCCCGGCTACGGGGCGGCGACACCGTACGACGCCAACTATGCGCCGAAACCGGCGTACTACGGCCTCTCTGAGGCGCTCGGCGGTACGACCACGACCCCGCCGCCGACCGGTGCGTGCTCGGCGACGTACAGCGTGGGCAGTCAGTGGAACACCGGGTTCACCGGGCAGGTGACGATCGCCTGTTCCGGGGCCTCGCTGTCGTCCTGGAAGGCGACCTGGACGTACGGCGCGGGCCAGCAGATCACGCAGGCCTGGAACGCGACCTGTACCCAGTCGGGCACGGCGGTGAGTTGTGCGAACGCGAGCTACAACGGGACTGTCCCGGACGGCGGTTCGGTGACGTTCGGCTTCAACGCGTCGTGGAGCGGGAGCAATCCGGTGCCGGTGGTGACCCTGGGCTGAGGGAGGCGGGGGAGGCGCACGGGGGGCTTCGGGGGAGTGAAGCGGGGCTGAGAACCGTGAGATTTTCCGTAGAAAACCGTCTCGGGACGTCTCCCCTAACTTTCTCCTAATAATTCGGACTTACGTTCCTCACCGTGACGGACACAGAGAACGTTGACGAGGACAGACGCGTGGGCCGGCGATCGAGAGTGCTGAAGATCGCCGGCCTCACTCTGGCCGGCGCCCTCGTCCTGGGTGTCGCCACGGCCGGCTGGGCCTACTGGCACCTCAACAGCAACATCAAGAGCGTCGACATCGACAGCGCGCTCGGCACCGACCGCCCCGCGAAGGCGGTGACCACACCGTCCGCCGCGGCATCCGCGTCCGCCGTCCCCGTGCCGACCGGCTCCCTGAACATCCTGGTCCTCGGCTCCGACTCGCGCAGCGGCAAGGAGAACAAGGCACTCGGCGGCGGCGACAGCTCCGGCGCCCGCTCCGACACGGCGATGGTCGTGCACATCGACGCGGGCCGTAAGAAGGCCACGATCGTCAGCATCCCGCGCGACACGCTCGTCACCCGGCCGTCGTGCCCGCTGTCGTCGGGCGGTTCCACGTCGGTGGCGTACAACGCGATGTTCAACACCGCGTACTCGGTGGGCGGGCCGGTGTGCGCGGTC
The DNA here is from genome assembly GCF_035982055.1 of Streptomyces sp. NBC_01288. NCBI lineage: Bacteria > Bacillati > Actinomycetota > Actinomycetes > Kitasatosporales > Streptomycetaceae > Streptomyces > Streptomyces sp. NBC_01288. Next base: position 4,158,924 of record NZ_CP108427.1, on the reverse strand, counting down.
AAGACGGTCGAGTCGATCACCGGCGTCCGCATGGACCACTACATAGAGATCGACTTCGCGGGCTTCGCGAAGCTGGTCAACGCGCTCGGCGGCGTCACGGTCACCACGACGCAGGACATCGACGACGACGACAGCCACCTGCACCTCAAGAAGGGCACCCATCACCTCAACGGCAAGCAGGCCCTGGCCCTCGCCCGAACCCGGCACGGCATAGGCGACGGCAGCGACCTCGGCCGAATAGGCCTCCAACAGATGCTGGTGAAGGCCCTGTTGACCCAGATCTCCACCCACGACCTCCTCACCGACCCCACCAAGCTCTACGAGGTCACCGACGCGGTCACCGACAGCCTCACCACCGACACCGGCCTCGACTCCCTCAGCGAACTGATCAGCCTCGGCCAGAGCCTGAAGAGCCTGTCGGCGGACGCGGTGACCACCGTGACGATGCCGAACGTCACGGCACCGTCCGACCCGAACCGAGTGGTGGCGAAGGAGCCGGCGGCGAGCGATCTGTGGGAGTCGCTGCGCTGACCTGCGGAGACAGGTGGGCGGAAAAAATCTTCGAGGTTTTCCGGCGAGTGTGTCGATCCGCTCGCCCCTCGTTCGACGCATGGTTGAAAGGCCGGGAAGAGCCCGGTCGGACAACGTCAGAGAACGTCAGCGAAACACCCGAGGAGTCACCATGCCCCGCTACCTCTCCCTCGTGCAGATCGACGAGAAGACCACCCCCGCCGAGGGCCCCAGCCCCGAGCTGATGCAGCGCATGGGCGAGCTGATCGAGGAGATCACCAAGGCCGGCGTCATGCTCGACACCGCCGGCCTCACCCCGACCGCGCAGGGCGCCCGCGTGCACTGGGAGGGCGGCAAGATCTCCGTGACCGACGGCCCGTTCACGGAGTCCAAGGAGGTCGTCGGCGGCTACGCGCTCATGCAGTGCAAGGACATGGCCGAGGCGATCGAGTGGACGAAGCGGTTCCTCAAGGTGCACGAGGAGTTCTGGACCGTGACGTGCGAGGTGCGGGAGATCGCGGAGGGCTGAGCCTTCCTTGGCTTGAGGGCACCAGAGGTGTTCGATGGTGGGTTGTGGAACAGGAAGCACAACCCACCTCGCCCGCGACAGCTCCGGAAACCGCTCTGGAGACCGTCTTCCGCATCGAGTCCCCCCGCATCATCGCCGCCGTCGCCCGCCTGGTCCGCGACGTCGGCATCGCCGAGGAACTCGCGCAGGACGCGCTGGTCGCCGCCCTGGAGCAGTGGCCGAGGGACGGCGTGCCCGACAACCCGGGCGCCTGGCTCATGGCCACCGCCAGACACCGCGCCGTCGACCTGATCCGGCGCCGGGAGAACTACGCCCGCAAGCTCCAGGAGATCGGCCGCACCCTGGAGACGACGGCCCCGCCCGAGGAACCCGCGGCCCCCGACGACATCGACGACGACCTCCTGCGCCTGGTCTTCACCACCTGCCACCCGGTCCTGTCCCCGGAGGCCCGCACCGCCCTCACCCTGCGCCTCCTCGGCGGCCTGACCACCCCCGAGATCGCCCGCGCCTTCCTCGCCCCCGAGCCGACGATCGCCCAGCGCATCGTCCGCGCCAAACGCACCCTGGCCACCAAGAACGTCGCCTTCGAGGTCCCCTACGGCCCCGACCGAGAGGCCCGCCTGGGCTCGGTCCTGGACGTCATCTACCTGATCTTCAACGAGGGTTACGCGGCGACGGCGGGCGACGACTGGCTCCGCCCCAGCCTCTGCGAGGACGCGCTCCGCCTGGCCCGCCTCCTCGCCGGCCTGATGCCGAAGGAACCCGAAGTGCACGCCCTGGCCTCCCTGTTGGAGTTCCAGGCCTCCCGCGCGGCCGCCCGCACCGCCCCGAACGGCGACCCCGTCCTCCTCAAGGACCAGAACCGCCGCCGCTGGAACCGCCTCCTCATCGCCCGCGGCATCACCGCCCTCGGCCGCGCGGACGCCGTCTCCACGGGAGCCCCCGGCCCCTACGCCCTCCAGGCCGCCATCGCCGCCTGCCACGCCCACGCGTACACCTACGACGAGACCGACTGGCCGACGATCGCGACCCTGTACGCCCTCCTCGCCGCCCGATCCCCTTCGCCGGTGGTCGAGTTGAACCGCGCGGTGGCTGTCTCGATGGCCGAGGGCCCGGCTCCGGCGTTGGAGATCGTCGACACCCTCGCCTCCGAACCCGCCCTGCGCGACTACCACTTGCTGCCCAGTGTCCGTGGCGACCTGCTCCTCCGCCTCGGCCGTACGACGGAGGCGAAGGCGGAGTTCACACGAGCGGCTTCGCTGGCGCGCAACGAACGCGAACGCCAACTCCTGCTGCGCCGGGCGGCGGAGGCGTCCTAGACGGGGCGCCCGATCAACATCGCCGGCGCCCCCGCCACCCGAGTGAGGAACACGGTCACGGAGTTGGGCCCCTGAGGCTTCACCTTCCGCCGCAGCTCCTCCGGTTCGACGGCCGACCCCCGCTTCTTCACGGTGAGGACGCCCACCTCGCGCTCCCGCAGCAAGGCCTTCAACTTCTTGACACCGAAGGGGAGTTGATCGGTGATCTCGTAGGCGGAGGCATACGCGGTCGGCCGTAGCTCATCCGCTGTCACATACGCGATGGTCTCGTCGACGAGCCCGCCCTCGACCTCCTCCGCGACCTCGGCGACGAGGTGGGCGCGGATGACGGCGCCGTCGGGCTCGTACAAGTACCGCCCCACGGAACGGACTTCAGGGTCGGGCAGCCCGCGTCCGTGCAGAACTCGCGGACCGGGCAGGAGAGTTGCCCGTACCGCCCCCGGCCGCGCTCCCGCCCCGAACCACAGCACAGCCTCCTTCACGTCACCCCCGTCCGAGATCCACTCCGCCTCGGCCGCCGCCGGGATCGCCTCGTGCGGCACGCCGGGGGCGATCTTCAGCGCGGCGAGGGGGGCCGTCGTAGCCGCGCCGATGGCCCAGGACAACGGCGGCGAGTACGCCTCGGGATCGAAGATGCGGCCGCGGCCGCCCCGCCGTGCGGGGTCGACGAACACGGCGTCGTACGCGGACGTGTCGACGTCGGTGACATCCGCCTCGCGCACCTCGATCAGGTCGGCCAGCCCCAGGGCCTCCGCGTTGGCCCGCGCCACGGCCACCGTCAGCGGATCGCGGTCCACGGCCAGGACCCGTACCCCCGCCCGTGCCAGTGCGATCGCGTCGCCGCCGATTCCGCAGCAGAGGTCGGCGACGGAGGTCACGCCGAGGTCCAGGAGGCGGGTGGCGCGGTAGGTGGCGACGCTGGTCCGGGTGGACTGTTCGAAGCCGTTCGGGGTGAAGAACATCCGGTCGGCGTCCTCGGGCGTGAACTTCGCCGCTGCCGCGCGTTGGCGCAGCCGGGCCTGGCCGAGGGCCGCCGAGACGAGGTCGGCGGGGTGGTCGCGGCGCAGCCGGGTGGCGACGGCGAGTTCCTTGGCCGGGTCGGTGCCGCGGACCTCGTCGAGGAGGGCGCGGCCCTCGGGGGTGAGCAGGGCGGCGAAGGCGAGTACGGGGTCGTTCACCGGGACATTGTGGGCCAGTCGGTGGACGGTGTGCCTCCGGTGGCGGTGTGTTGGCGGTGTCGCCGCGGGATCGGGGCCGGGTCCTGAAAAGATCCGACCCCATGCGAGTAGTCGTACAAAATGACATCAATCGGGCGCGCGGGGACCGAGGAGATCGGGAAACCCGGGGCGACCGGGGTCGGATGACGGGAGGCGCCCGTGGCGCGCTCGCCGCCCTCGCGCTCGCCGCTCTCGTCTCCGGCTGCGGCCAGCCCGGCTCGGGCGCGGCCGTCCACCCGGCGCAGGGCGCGCAGCCGCTGCACGCGCCCCCGGCGCGCGCGCTGGACTCCTACGCGACCAAGTTGCGCGCCGCGTACGCCGCGCGGGTTGCCGCGGCCAAGCGCTGGGGGCTGGCGAAGGTGCCGCTCACGGCCCCGCCGGCCCCGGCGCACAAGCCGGAGATCACCGCGCGCAAGGGCTTCGAGGTGGACGACCAGGAGGAGTTGAACCTCCCGCCGGTGTTCACCACGATCCCGACCAAGCAGAAGATCGTCTTCCTCACCATCGACGACGGCGAGAACAAGGACCCCGCGTTCCTGCGGATGATGAGCGACCTGAAGATCCCGTACACGGCCTTCCTCAGCAACTACCTGGTGAAGGACGACTACGGCTACTTCCGGAAGATGCAGGCCCAGGGCCACACGATCAACAACCACACCCTCACGCACCCGTACCTGCCGGGCCTGTCCTACGCCGAGCAGAAGCGCGAGATCTGCGGCATGCAGGACATCATGAAGAAGCAGTTCGGCAAGGCCCCGACGGTCTTCCGGCCGCCGTACGGGAACTACAACCACGACACCCTCGTCGCCGCGAAGTCCTGCGGCATCAAGTACGCCCCGATCTGGGACGAGGAGGTGTTCGTCGACCACTGGGAGTACCGCGAGGACGACCGGTCCCTGCACCCCGGCGACATCGTCCTGACGCACTTCCGGGGCCGCGAGGACTGGAAGGGCACGATGGTCGACGACATGCGCCGCTTCCTGGGCAAGGTCACGGCCGAGGGCTACGCGGTGGCCCGCCTGGAGGACTACCTGTGAGGCGGGCGGGCCGTCTGCGGGTACCGGTGGCCGTCGCGTCGGCGGCCGCTCTGCTGTTCCTCACCGGTTGCGCCCAGTCCGTCGACCCCATCGAACGGCTCGGCAAGAAGGCCGCCCAACGCGTCCACCCGCACGGCCCGTCCCGCGAACAGCCGTACCGCCACTGGGGTTTGACGGCCCCCCTGGCCCCCGCCCCCAAACCGTCCCCCCACCCCGCCGCCCGCTCGGCGGGCCCGGGCCTCCCACCGGTCGTGGACCACGTCCGCACCCGTGACAAGGTCGTCTTCCTGACCTACGACCACGCCGCGAGCGCCCGCCGGGACCCGAGCTTCACCGACCTGGTCCGCGAACTGCGCCTCCCGGTCACGGAGTTCCGCACACCCCCGAAGCCCGCCCGCTTCACCGGCCTGCCCTACGCCACCCAGCGCACCGAGATCTGCGGCCACCGCCCCCACCCCGGCTCCCGCCTGCTCCGGCCCCCCGAGGGCACGTACGACACGACGACCCGCCGCGCCGCGGCCGACTGCGGCATCTCCGCCCTGGTCCTCTGGCGGGCCTCCACGACGACCGGCACCCTGACCTACGCCCGGGGCGACCACCGGCTCACCCCTGGAGACATCGTCCGGATCACCCCGACCGGCACGACGGCCCGCCTCCTCCGGGGCATCCAGGAGCGGGGTCTGACGGTGGGGCGCCTGGAGGACTACCTCTGAGCAGATGGAGCGAGGGCCGGCCAATCCGGCCAATCCAGCCCGTCCGGCGTTTGAGGACGAGGCCGAAGGCCGACAGGGGGGTTTGGGGGCACAGCCCCCAAGACGGCGACACCAGCACAGGCCCGCCAGACAGCTCAGGGTGACGGAGAAATTCCGCTCAAGCGCCGCGGGCATTGGCACTCCGCTTGACCGAGTGCTAATCGCGGTCATAGTCTCAGACCTGGCACTCCCCCCTGGAGAGTGCCAATAGCGACGGGCAGGTCCGGCACCCGCGACGACGGATCGACCTGGTCGCCACCTCAGACAGTTAACCCCGTGAGATCTCCGAAGGGGGAGGTCGGATCGTGACGACCGCCAGCTCCAAGGTTGCCATCAAGCCGCTTGAGGACCGCATTGTGGTCCAGGCGCTCGAAGCCGAGCAGACCACGGCCTCTGGCCTGGTCATTCCGGACACCGCGAAGGAGAAGCCCCAGGAGGGCGTCGTCCTCGCCGTTGGCCCGGGTCGCTTCGAGAACGGCGAGCGCCTGCCGCTCGACGTCCAGACCGGTGACATCGTGCTGTACAGCAAGTACGGCGGCACCGAAGTGAAGTACCAGGGTGAGGAATACCTCGTCCTCTCGGCCCGCGACGTGCTCGCGGTCATCGAGAAGTAGCTCACCCGGTACCGCCGGTACCACCCGGATGTACCGAGCTACACCCAGTTTTGCAGTGAGCTGCGCCCCTGGCCCCCGCGACCTTATGAAGCCGGGCGTCAGGGGCGCGGTTCGTTTCACCCACGTTTTCCGAGAGGGCTGAACCGCTCCCATGGCGAAGATCCTGAAGTTCGACGAGGACGCCCGTCGCGCCCTCGAGCGCGGCGTCAACAAGCTTGCCGACACGGTCAAGGTGACGATCGGCCCCAAGGGCCGCAACGTCGTCATCGACAAGAAGTTCGGCGCTCCCACCATCACCAACGACGGCGTCACCATCGCCCGCGAGGTCGAGCTCGACGACCCGTACGAGAACCTCGGTGCCCAGCTGGTGAAGGAGGTGGCGACCAAGACCAACGACATCGCGGGTGACGGCACCACCACCGCCACCGTGCTCGCCCAGGCGCTCGTCCGCGAGGGCCTGCGCAACGTCGCCGCGGGTGCCTCCCCGGCCGCCCTGAAGAAGGGCATCGACGCCGCCGTCAAGGCCGTCTCCGACGAGCTGCTCGCCACCGCGCGGCCGATCGAGGACAAGGCCGACATCGCCGCCGTGGCCGGTCTGTCCGCGCAGGACAGCCAGGTCGGCGAGCTCATCGCCGAGGCGATGGACAAGGTCGGCAAGGACGGTGTCATCACCGTCGAGGAGTCCAACACCTTCGGTCTGGAGCTGGACTTCACCGAGGGCATGGCCTTCGACAAGGGCTACCTGTCGCCGTACTTCGTGACGGACCAGGAGCGCATGGAAGCGGTCCTCGAAGACCCGTACATCCTGATCCACCAGGGCAAGATCAGCTCCATCCAGGACCTGCTGCCGCTGCTGGAGAAGGTCATCCAGGCCAACGCCTCCAAGCCGCTGCTGATCATCGCCGAGGACGTCGAGGGCGAGGCCCTGTCGACCCTGGTCGTGAACAAGATCCGCGGCACGTTCAACGCGGTCGCGGTCAAGGCCCCCGGCTTCGGCGACCGCCGCAAGGCGATGCTCGGCGACCTCGCCACCCTCACCGGCGGTCAGGTCATCGCCGAGGAGGTCGGCCTCAAGCTCGACCAGGTCGGCCTGGACGTGCTGGGCTCCGCCCGCCGCGTGACGGTCACCAAGGACGACACGACCGTCGTCGACGGTGCCGGCGACTCCTCCGAGGTCGCGGGCCGCGTCAACCAGATCAAGGCCGAGATCGAGAACACGGACTCCGACTGGGACCGCGAGAAGCTCCAGGAGCGCCTCGCGAAGCTGGCCGGCGGCGTGTGCGTGATCAAGGTCGGCGCCGCCACCGAGGTGGAGCTCAAGGAGAAGAAGCACCGTCTGGAGGACGCCATCTCCGCGACCCGCGCCGCGGTCGAGGAGGGCATCGTCTCCGGTGGTGGCTCCGCCCTGGTGCACGCCGCCAAGGTCCTTGAGGGCAACCTCGACAAGACCGGCGACGAGGCCACCGGTGTCGCGGTCGTCCGCCGCGCGGTCGTCGAGCCGCTGCGCTGGATCGCCGAGAACGCGGGCCTTGAGGGCTACGTCATCACCGCCAAGGTCGCCGACCTGGAGCCCGGCCAGGGCTTCAACGCCGCGACCGGCGAGTACGGCGACCTGGTCAAGGCCGGCGTCATCGACCCGGTCAAGGTCACCCGCTCCGCCCTGGAGAACGCCGCCTCCATCGCCTCCCTGCTCCTCACGACCGAGACCCTGGTCGTCGAGAAGAAGGAAGAAGAGGAGCCGGCCGGCGCTGGTCACAGCCACGGCCACTCCCACTGACGCGAGTCGGTGAACCCGTAGGACGTGTACGTCGAAGGCCCGGCGCCCCCTCAGGGGGAGCCGGGCCTTCGCGTTCCACCGGAACCTTCGTCACCGGGCCCGCCCCCACCGAGGCGGCCGCCGTCACTGCGGCCCGTACTTCCGCCCGGTCTTCGAGGTGACCCCGCCCAGCACCGCCTGCGGAGTGATCTTCACCAGGCCCATCAGCGCCTTGTAGCGCGGGTCCGGGATCGACAGCGTCTTGCCGCGTGCCAGATCCGAGAGCGCCGCCGCGACCAACTTGTCCGCGTCCAGCCACATCCAGTTCGGGATGTTGTCCGTGCCCATCCCGGCCCGCTCGTGGAACTCGGTCCGCACGAACCCGGGCGCCAGCGCCATCAGCCGTACGCCACTGCCGGCCAGGTCCTTGGCCGCGCCCTGCGTGAACTGCACGACCCACGCCTTCGAGGCGCCGTACGTCCCGCGCGGTACGAAGGCGGCGACCGACGCCACGTTGACGACCCCGCCGCGCCCGCGCTCCCGCATCGCCTCGGTCGCCGCGCTGGTCAGCCGCAGCACCGCCTCGCAGTGCACCTTGAGCATCTTCAGCTCGTCGGCCATCGATACGTCGAGGTAGCGGCCCTTGTTGCCGAAGCCCGCGTTGTTGACCAGCAGGTCGACGGGGTTCTTGCGGTCGGCGAGGCGGGCGGCCACCGTGTCGATGCCCTTGTCCGTGGCCAGGTCGGCGGTGAGCACCTCCGCCTCGATGCCGTGCCGGTCGTGCAGTTCGGTCGCCTGCTCCCCGAGCCGCTCGGTGTTCCGCGCCACCAGCACGAGGTTGTGCCCGTCCGCCGCGAGCCGCCGCGCGAACGCGGCACCGATCCCCGCGGTCGATCCCGTAATCAATGCCGTTGTCATGGCGCAAGATTAGTGACCCGGAGCAAGCCGGTCCGATCTCTGCACAGCCCCTCCAGATCCGTGACGAACACGTGTCGAACGCCGTGTCGAACGGGTCGCGGCACCAGGTCAGCCCGGGTGTTCCGCGACATATTTCCGGGCCTGCGCGAGGGATTCCGGATGCAGCGCCTCGCCCGCGGGAAGCAGCCGCGGCAGCAGCTCCCGCTCGGTCGTCACGGCCCGGAACTGCAGGGCCACCGTCACGTCGTGGTCGGGCCGGCGCACGATCTCGATCGCGTCCCCCGCCCGGATCTCACCGGGTTCGATCACCCGCAGATAGGCCCCCGGCGCACCCTTCACGGTGAACCGTTTCACCCACCCGCGTTCGCCCAGATGGTCCTGGAAGGTACGGCACGGGATCCGCCCGCAGGTGACCTCAAGGACCACCTCGGGACCGATCCGCCAGCGCTCACCGATCCGCGCCCCGGACACGTCGAGCCCCAGTGTCGTCAGGTTCTCCCCGAAGGAACCGCTGGCCAGCGGGCGCCCCAACTCCCGCTCCCAGTCGTCGAGATCCTCGCGCGCGACCGCGTACACCGCCTGGTCGTCGCCCCCGTGGTGGCGCCGGTGACACACCGCGTCCCCGGCGAGCCCGCTCCCGGCGACGCCCTTGGGCCCGGGCGCGCTCACCCGCACCGGCGCGTCGGTCGGCCGCTTGTCGATGCCGGTCACGCCCTCGGGCTGGTCCGTGTACGGCACGGCCGCGGCCCGGCCCAGATTCAGCGAGAGAAGCTTCATGACGGCACGGTAGACGAGAGCACCCCAAAGGTGCGGCGCATTATTCGCCGCCGTACCCAAGAAGCACTTATGCTCGGGGCGTGATCGAGGCCCGACATCTCCGCGTGCTGCGCGCCGTCGCCGCCACCGGCTCCTTCTCGGCGGCCGGGCGTGAACTGGGCTGCACCCAGCCGGCCGTCAGCCAGCAGATGAAGGCCCTGGAGACCTCGGTCGGCACTCCGCTGCTGATCCGCACCGGCCGCGAGATGCGGCTGACCCAGGCGGGCGAGGCTCTCGTCCGGCACGGCGCGGGCATCCTCGCCGGTCTGACGGCGGCCGAGGAGGAGGTCGCCGCGATCGCGGGCCTGCGCGCCGGCCGGGTCCGCCTGGTCTCCTTCCCCAGCGGCAGCTCGACGCTCGTCCCGACCGCACTGGCCGCCCTGCGCGCCGCGCACCCCGGCACTCGCGTCTCCCTGGAGGAGGCCGAGCCGCCGAACTCCGTCGACCTCCTCCGGGAGGGCGACTGCGACATCGCCCTCGCCTTCCGCTACGAGGCGGCGACGGGCGCGGAGGACTGGTCCGACCTGGTCGTACGACCCCTGCTCAGCGACCGCCTGGTCGCCCTGGTCCCGGAGAAACACCGGCACGCGCGTGTGCGGTCGCTCGCCATCGGCGAACTCGCCGACGACCCCTGGATCGCCGGCTGCCCGCGCTGCCGGGGCCAGTTGGTCGAGGTGTGCGAGGCCGCCGGCTTCACCCCGCGCATCGACTTCGCGACCGACGACTATCCGGCGGTCGTCGGCCTGGTGAGCGCGGGGCTGGGCGTCGCCGTCCTGCCCCAGCTCGCCATCGAGTCCGTACGGCCCCGGGGCGCGCGGACGGTGACGCTGGAACCGGCGGTGCGGCGGGAGATCGTCGCGCTGACCCTGCCCGACCTGGCGCGGGTGCCGGCGGTGGCGGCGACCCTCGACCAGCTGGCGCGCGCGGCCCGCGACAAACGGGCCCGCGAAAAATAGCGGGGCACGCGTGCGCGTACCCCTGGTGGAGAGCTGAGCGTGCCCTCTGGTGGAGGGCTGAGTGGGCCCTGGTGGAGGGCTAGTTGGAGAAACGTTCCTTCAGTTGTTCGAAGCCATGTCCCCGGCGGCCGAAGCCGACACCAGCCGGTTGCGGGCACGCCCCATGAGCTCTTCGCGCTCGTCCTCGGTCAGGCCGCCCCAGACGCCGTACGGCTCGCGCACCGCCAGCGCGTGCGCCGCGCACTGTGCGCGGACCGGGCACCTCATGCAGACCTCTTTGGCCGAGTTCTCACGAGCGCTTCGTGCCGCACCGCGCTCGCCCTCGGGATGAAAGAAGAGCGAGCTGTCGACCCCTCGGCAGGCAGCCAGGAGCTGCCAGTCCCACAGGTCCGCGTTCGGTCCGGGAAGGCGGGAGAAATCTGCCATTGCGTGACCCCTTGTAGCCGTTATGGGCGGATACGGTGTCCACGACCGTACAACTACGATCTAAGGAGATGAAAATATGACTCATTGCGAATCTAGCCTCAGACACCAGCAAAAGGGAAGAAATAGGGCTGAATGGGGCACCGGTTGTGGTGAAAGCTTGTGGGTCGGCCGCGCACCTCTCCACCGTGTCCGCACCCTCACGTAGAGTGCCGAAGATGGCACACGGCCCCGTAACTCTTTCGAGTGACCGTCGTTGAGAGTGCGAGGCGGTTGAAAACACAAGTGCTCGGGCAGGCGTCCGAGACGGTCGACCGCACAGGTGACGATTTCGTACCAGCCTGGAGGCTCAAGGTGACGCGCATCAGTTGCGGAGGGCGGCCATGACATCCGTCCTCGTCTGTGACGACTCCCCGCTTGCCCGAGAGGCGCTCCGCCGCGCGGTCGCGACCGTGCCCGGTGTCGAGCGCGTGACGACGGCGGCCAACGGCGAGGAAGTCCTCCGCCGCTGGGGTGCCGACCGCTCGGACCTCATCCTGATGGACGTACGCATGCCCGGACTCGGCGGTGTCGAGACCGTGCGGCGACTGCTGTCCGCCGACCCGGGCGCACGCATCATCATGCTCACCGTCGCCGAAGACCTGGACGGCGTGGCCCTCGCGGTCGCGGCCGGCGCCCGCGGCTATCTGCACAAGGACGCCTCGCGCGCCGAACTGCGGGCCACGGTCACCCAGGCCCTCGCCGACCCGACCTGGCGACTGGCCCCGCGCCGGCTGCGGTCCGCCGAGATGGGCGCCGCACCGACGCTCACCGCGCGCGAGATCCAGGTCCTCGAAGGGATGAGCCACGGCCGCTCCAACGCGGAGATCGGCCGTGAGCTGTTCCTCTCCGAGGACACCGTCAAAACACACGCACGGCGCCTCTTCAAGAAACTCGGCGCCTCCGACCGGGCACACGCCGTGGCGCTCGGTTTCCGGTGGGGTCTGGTCCGTTAGGACCAGGTCAGTGGGTCGTAGCGGGGATACGAGAATCCCCGCCCGCCACCGGGTGGGCGGGGACGGCGAAGGGGCCCGCCGGGCACCCGCTGCTCGTTTCGCCGCGGATGCCGCATCCTTGAGGTGTGGAGTTCCTCGGGGACGAGTCGGTCGAGCGGGAGGGGAGGGCGCAGGAGATGACTTCCGGCGCACCTGCTCATAACGCTTCGGTGCACAACAACGGACGCGGTGCCACGGACCCTTCGGCCGCAAGGCACCATGGACCGATGCGTGACGACGAGGCGGCCAGAGCCCCAGGGGCGATTGGTGGACTCGTCCTTCGCGCGGTCGACGGAGACGAGCAGGCGACCCACGATCTGCTCGCCCACGTCCACCCACTGGCCCTGCGCTACTGCCGCACCCGGCTGTCCCGACTCCCGGGCGACGCGCGGCACTTCGTGGAGGACCTCGCCCAGGAGGTCTGCGTCGCCGTCCTCCTCGCACTGCCCCGCTACAAGGACACCGGCCGTCCCTTCGAAGCCTTCGTCTTCGCCATCGCCGCCCACAAGGTCGCCGACCTCCAGCGCGCCGCGATGCGCCACCCCGGCTCCACGGCCGTCCCCTCCGACGAGATGCCGGAGCGCCCGGACGACTCCCTCGGCCCCGAAGAGCGCGCCTTGCTCAGCAGCGACGCCGAATGGGCCAAGAAACTCCTGGCCAACCTCCCGGACAACCAGCGCGAACTGCTCCTGCTGCGCATCGCCGTCGGCCTCACCGCCGAGGAGACCGGCCAGATGTTGGGAATGTCACCCGGCGCGGTCCGGGTCGCCCAGCACCGCGCGCTGAGCCGGCTGCGGGCCCTGGCCGAGCAGTAACTCCCGTACGGGCACTGCCCTCGACGGCGGAGCCCTGCGCCGCGACGCCTTCCGTGAACAGCCGGGCGACGGCGTACGTACGAACATACGAAGCCCGGAGCGGGCCGTAGCCGTGGAATCGTGGAATGAGGTGACCGCGCTTCCCGTTAGCATGGACATCCGCACCGATCAAGGCCATTTGGGGAAGGTGTCATGACTGCCAACGTCGACGGAGTGCCCGCCAAATTCGCGACACTAGGGCTGACCTACGACGACGTGCTGCTGCTGCCGGGCGCGTCCGACGTGCTCCCGAACGCGGTCGACACCTCGTCCCGCATCTCGCGCAACGTCCGGGTCAACATCCCGCTCCTCTCCGCGGCGATGGACAAGGTGACCGAGTCCCGGATGGCGATCGCGATGGCCCGCCAGGGCGGTGTCGGTGTCCTGCACCGCAACCTCTCGGTCGAGGACCAGGTCAACCAGGTCGACCTCGTGAAGCGTTCCGAGTCCGGCATGGTCACCGACCCGATCACCGTGCACCCGGACGCCACGCTCGGCGAGGCCGACGCGCTGTGTGCCAAGTTCCGCATCAGCGGCGTCCCGGTGACCGACGGCAACGGCAAGCTGCTGGGCATCGTCACCAACCGCGACATGGCCTTCGAGACCGACCGCTCCCGTCAGGTGCGCGAGGTCATGACCCCGATGCCCCTGGTCACCGGCAAGGTCGGCATCACCGGCGCCGACGCCATGCAGCTGCTGCGCCGCCACAAGATCGAGAAGCTGCCCCTCGTCGACGAGGCCGGCATCCTCAAGGGCCTCATCACGGTCAAGGACTTCGTCAAGGCCGAGCAGTACCCGAACGCCGCCAAGGACGCCGAGGGCCGCCTCATCGTCGGCGCCGCCGTCGGCGCCAGCCCCGAGGCCCTTGAGCGCGCCCAGGCCCTCGCCGAGGCCGGCGTGGACTTCCTGGTCGTCGACACCTCGCACGGCCACAACAGCAACGCCCTCAACTGGATGGCGAAGATCAAGTCGAGCGTCGGCGTCGACGTGATCGGCGGCAACGTCGCCACCCGCGACGGCGCCCAGGCCCTGGTCGACGCCGGTGTCGACGGCATCAAGGTCGGCGTGGGCCCCGGCTCGATCTGTACGACCCGCGTCGTCGCCGGCATCGGCGTCCCGCAGGTCACCGCGATCTACGAAGCCTCCCTCGCCGCCCGCGCGGCCGGCGTCCCGCTCATCGGCGACGGCGGCCTCCAGTACTCCGGCGACATCGGCAAGGCGCTCGCCGCCGGCGCCGACACGGTGATGCTCGGCAGCCTGCTCGCGGGCTGCGAGGAGTCCCCGGGCGAGCTCCAGTTCATCAACGGCAAGCAGTTCAAGTCGTACCGCGGCATGGGCTCGCTCGGCGCGATGCAGTCCCGCGGCCAGGGCCGGTCGTACTCGAAGGACCGCTACTTCCAGGCCGAGGTCGCCTCCGACGACAAGCTCGTGCCCGAGGGCATCGAGGGCCAGGTGCCCTACCGCGGCCCGCTGGCCAACGTGCTGCACCAGCTCGTCGGCGGTCTGCGCCAGACCATGGGCTACGTGGGCGCGGCCACCATCGAGGAGATGGAGACCAAGGGCCGCTTCGTCCGGATCACCTCGGCGGGCCTCAAGGAGAGCCACCCGCACGACATCCAGATGACGGTCGAGGCACCGAACTACAGCCGCAGCAAGTAGTCGGCAGGCTTCCTCAAGGGCGGCTCCGGACACACCGGGGCCGCCCTTGTCGTACCCGTCGGCGATACTGGAAGACGCTGAGACGCAAGAAGGAAAGGCCACACACGTGACTGAGATCGAGATCGGGCGCGGCAAGCGCGGCCGCCGGGCGTACGCCTTCGACGACATCGCCGTCGTCCCCAGCCGCCGTACGCGGGACCCGAAGGAGGTCTCGATCGCCTGGCAGATCGACGCCTACCGCTTCGAACTGCCCTTCCTGGCCGCCCCCATGGACTCGGTCGTCTCCCCGGCCACCGCGATCCGCATCGGCGAGCTCGGCGGCCTCGGCGTGCTGAACCTCGAAGGCCTCTGGACGCGCTACGAGGACCCGCAGCCGCTCCTCGACGAGATCACCGGGTTGGACGTGGACACCGCGACCCGCCGCCTCCAGGAGATCTACGCCGCTCCCATCAAGGAGGAGCTGATCGGGCAGCGCATCAAGGAGGTGCGCGACTCGGGCGTGGTCACCGCCGCCGCGCTCTCCCCGCAGCGCACGGCCCAGTTCTCCAAGGCCGTGGTCGACGCGGGCGTGGACATCTTCGTCATCCGCGGTACGACGGTCTCGGCGGAGCACGTGTCGGGCTCGCACGAGCCGCTGAACCTGAAGCAGTTCATCTACGAGCTGGACGTCCCGGTGATCGTCGGCGGCTGCGCCACGTACACGGCGGCCCTGCACCTGATGCGCACCGGCGCGGCGGGCGTCCTCGTCGGCTTCGGCGGCGGCGCGGCGCACACCACGCGCAACGTCCTGGGCATCCAGGTCCCGATGGCCACGGCGGTCGCCGACGTGGCCGCCGCCCGCCGCGACTACATGGACGAGTCCGGCGGCCGGTACGTGCACGTCATCGCCGACGGCGGCGTCGGCTGGTCCGGCGACCTCCCCAAGGCGATCGCCTGCGGCGCGGACGCGGTCATGATGGGTTCCCCGCTCGCCCGCGCCACGGACGCGCCGGGCAAGGGCCACCACTGGGGCATGGAAGCGGTCAACGAGGAACTCCCGCGCGGCAAGAAGGTCGACCTCGGCACGGTCGGCACGATCGAGGAGATCCTCGCCGGCCCGTCCCACATCCCCGACGGCTCGATGAACATCTTCGGGGCGCTGCGGCGGGCGATGGCGACGACCGGGTACAGCGAGCTGAAGGAGTTCCAGCGGGTCGAGGTCACGGTGGCGGACTCGCAGCACAAGCGGTAGGTGGTAGGCGGTTCTACGACGCCTCGAAGGGCCCGGACCTGGGTGGTCCGGGCCCTTTCGCGTGCCCAAGTGGGGCTGGTGGGGCGCGTGTTGGGACTGGGGGGCGCACGGTTGCGTTCGGGGTGATTGTGAGCCGTTTGGCCGTGTCGGGCGGCTAGTGTCCTTGATCGGCGGCCCAGTTCTTTTGGGTCGCCCCCTTCCACGGAAATCGTTCCGGACCCGGGCTCTCGGGGCCCGGCCCGAATTCCAGACGAACCGCCTACCGGGCTAATGGGCGGCCTCGTGGAAGGGGGCGCCCATGGGTCGCCACCGCAAGCCCACCCGCTGGGACCGGATCCGTCTTCGGATGGTGAAGCAACGGAGGAGGTGGATCTTGTGGATTCACGGCGGAAAGTGAGCGGCCACCCCTATATGAACTAGGGGTGGACACTCCGTTCACTTTTCAGGAGCTCACCGCAGGGCCTACTGCGGTGGGCTCCACCTGTTTCTCACGGTACCGGCGGCGCGCGCCGCACGCCACCAGCCCCCGACGCACACCCCGCCCCAAGCGCCCCCCTGCACACCCCGCGCGCCGGGGTCAGAGCGCCGCCTTCTTGGCGCCCGAGAACGCGGCGAACGCGGCGATGGCGAAGAAGACGAAGGTGAGCGGGTCGGCGTCGGCCTTCCAGGCGTCCTGGACCACGTCGAAGTGGTCGAAGAACACCTTGCTGAAGTTCACGCCGAGTTCGTCCGCGCCGATCATCGCTTCGCCGATCAGCTGGCCGAGATAGACCGCGCCCAGGGCCAGGACCGCGCTGAACACGGGAAGGACGGGGTTGCGCCCGCCGAGCTTGCCCGCAGCCAGGCCGATCACGAAGCCGACGCCGACCGCCGCCCAGCCGATCTCGTGCTTGGTGGTGCCGATGACGACGCCGTAGATGCCGGCGGCGACCAGGGCCGCGGCGACGGCGGTCAGCAGGCCGAGCACCATGGTGTTCCGTTGGGGCGCGGGCGTGGCGTACGGGGCCGGGGGCGCCGGCGGTACGGCGCCGGGCTGCTGGGCGTACGGGTTGCCGTCGACCGGCTGCGGCTGCGCGGGCGCCTGCGGCTGGGCCTCGGGCTGTGGCTGCGGAGGCGTGGCTGACTGGCTCATGACAGAAATCCCCCCACGGGATGTGAAGACAGGAAAGGTGAAGCGGAGTCGCCTGCACGCGGATATGCGACAACTGTGCGACGGGTGTGGGGAGATTAGCAGGTCGACGTGACCCTGTGACCAGTCGTTTTCGTGCTCAGAGCCGGTGTGCCGCGCCCGTCGGTGTGGCCCCGCGCGTGTCCAGCAGCAACTGCGCCTTCACCGACAGGCCTTGGAGGTCGTACGTCCGGTGCTGCTGGAGCAGGATCGTCAGGTCGGCGTCGGCCGCCGCCTCGTAGAGGGAGTCCGCGCGGGGGACCGGGCGGTCCAGGACGCTCCAGGACGGGATGTGGGGGTCGTGGTAGCTGACGGAGGCGCCGAGTTCCATCAGGCGGATCGCGATCTCCTGGGCGGGGGTGCCCTGTTGGTCGGCGAGGTCGGCCTTGTAGGTGACGCCGAGCAGCAGGACGCGGGCCCCGCGCGCGGACTTGCCGTGCTCGTTGAGGAGCGTGGCGGCGCGCTGGATGACGTAGCGGGGCATCTGGTTGTTGACCTGCTGGGCGAGTTCGACCATGCGCAGGGGGCGGGGGCCGTGGCCGGTGAGGTCCTGGGGGACGGCGTGGCCGCCGACGCCGGGGCCGGGGCGGAAGGCCTGGTAGCCGAACGGCTTGGTCTCCGCGCAGCGGATGACGTCCCAGAGGTCGACGCCCAAGTCGTGGCACAGGACGGCCATTTCGTTGACGAGGGCGATGTTGACGTGCCGGAAATTGGTCTCCAGTAGCTGCACGGTCTCCGCTTCGCGCAGGCCACGCGCGCGTACCACCTTGTCGGTGAGGCGACCGTAGAAGGCGGCGGCCGACTCGGTGCAGGCCGGGGTGAGGCCGCCGATCACCTTGGGGGTGTTGGCCGGGGTGAAGTCGCGGTTGCCGGGGTCGACGCGGCTGGGGGAGTAGGCGAGGTGGAAGTCGCGGCCCGCGCGGAGGCCCGATCCCTCTTCGAGGAGGGGGCGGAGGAAGTTCTCGGTGGTGCCGGGGTGCACCGACGACTCCAGGATCACCGTGGTGTGCGGCCGCAGGTGCGCGGCGAGGGCGCGGGCGGCCGTCTCCACCTGGCTGAGGTCGAGGTTGCCGTCCGCGTCCGGGGGAGTCGGCGCGCAGATCACGGCGGTGCGTACGCGGCCGAGCTCGGCGGGGTCGGTGGCCGGCCGGAAGCCCCCCGAGAGCATCCGGCGCAGTTCGGCGGGGCTGAGGGAACCGACCTCGGGGCCGGTCTTGAAGCCGGCCGTGGCGATTCCGGCGGCGACAGCGGCCTGGGCCAGGGGCAGGCCGAGAGGACCGAGTCCGATGACGGCGAGATCTGCGGGCATGGCGTGGGCCGTCCTTCCCAATAACCGAAGTGGGACAGATACCGAAGCGGGACAGATAACCGAAGTGGGACAGGTGCGCAAGCCCTGTGGACAGAACGAGCGAGCGCAATGTCAGACTAGGAGTAAATATGACCGTTATGCGGGATTGGACGGCTGTGTTTTTCGGCAGTCCTGTGATTGTTGTCCACAGGCTGGGGGCGAGTGGTGGCTGAAGTCGGGCAACCCGGTCAGAATTTGGGCAGGAGGGATACGAACCGGGCTTCGCCGAACGGGTGCGGCCGGCGCTACCGATAGCGGGAGGCAGCGGTGAGGACAGCGACACTGGGTCCGGCGCAGCGAGCCGAGGCACTGGCGGGAATGGCCGAGCGCGAACTGGATGTGCTCGTGGTGGGCGCGGGCGTGGTCGGCGCGGGCACCGCCCTGGACGCCGTGACACGCGGCCTGTCCACGGGACTGGTCGAGGCGCGCGACTGGGCGTCCGGCACATCGAGCAGGTCGAGCAAGCTCATCCACGGAGGTCTGCGCTATCTGGAGATGCTCGACTTCGCCCTCGTCCGCGAGGCCCTCAAGGAACGCGGACTGCTCCTGGAGCGCCTCGCCCCGCACCTGGTGAAGCCGGTGCCGTTCCTGTACCCGCTCCAGCACAAGGGCTGGGAGCGTCTCTACGCCGGCTCGGGCGTCGCGCTCTACGACGCGATGTCCATGGCCCGCGCGCATGGGCGGGGTCTGCCCACCCACCGTCACCTGAGCCGCCGTCACGCCCTGCGCGTGGCGCCCGCGTTGAAGAAGGACGCGCTGGTCGGCGCCCTTCAGTACTACGACGCGCAGATGGACGACGCCCGCTATGTGGCCACCCTGGTGCGCACGGCTTCCTCCTACGGCGCGAAAGTCGCCAACCGCGCGCGGGTGACCGGTTTCCTGCGCGAGGGCGAGCGCGTGGTCGGCGCCCGGGTGCAGGACGTCGAGGCGGGCGGCGAGTACGAGATCCGCGCCAAGCAGATCGTGAACGCCACGGGCGTGTGGACCGACGACACCCAGGCGATGGTCGGCGAGCGCGGCCAGTTCCACGTCAGGGCCTCCAAGGGCATCCACCTGGTCGTCCCCAAGGACCGCATCAACTCCACCAGCGGGCTGATCCTGCGCACCGAGAAGTCCGTGCTGTTCGTCATCCCCTGGGGCCGGCACTGGATCGTCGGCACCACCGACACCGACTGGGACCTCGACAAGGCCCACCCGGCCGCGTCCAGCGCCGACATCGACTACCTGCTGGAGCACGTGAACTCGGTGCTCGCGGTGCCGCTGACCAGAGACGACGTCCAGGGTGTGTACGCGGGGCTGCGCCCGCTGCTGGCCGGTGAGTCGGACGCCACCAGCAAGCTGTCGCGCGAGCACACCGTCGCGCATCCGGTGCCGGGGCTCGTCGTCGTGGCGGGCGGCAAGTACACGACGTACCGGGTGATGGCCAAGGACGCCGTGGACGAGGCGGTGCACGGGCTCGACATGCGGGTCGCCGAGTGCGTCACCGAGGACGTGCCGCTGCTCGGCGCTGAGGGGTACCGGGCGCTGTGGAACGCGCGGGCACGGATCGCCTCGAAGACCGGCATCCATGTGGTGCGGGTGGAGCACCTGCTGAACCGTTTCGGGTCGATGGCGGAGGAGGTCCTCGACCTCATCGCCAAGGACCCCGCGCTCGGCGAACCCCTCCAGTTCGCCGACGACTATCTGCGCGCCGAGGTCGTCTACGCCGCCTCGCACGAGGGCGCACGGCACCTGGACGACGTCCTCACCCGCCGCACCCGCATCTCGATCGAGACCTTCGACCGGGGCACGCGCAGCGCCCGTGAGGCGGCCGAGCTGATGGCACCGGTGCTCGGCTGGGACAAGGACCAGATCGAGCGCGAGGTCGAGCACTACGAGAAGCGGGTGGAGGCCGAGCGGGAGTCGCAACGCCAGCCCGACGACCTGACGGCGGACGCGGCGAGGTTGGGGGCGCCAGACATCGCGCCGCTGTAGCCGGGTCGCGGATCGGCCCGCTTCACTCGAACGAGTGTCGTGAACCGGGATCTTTGTCCGGAGCCCGGCCGTTCTACGAGGTGCGGGGGCAGAACTCGGCGGCGAGCAGGGCCGGTTCGAGACCGGGGTCGGCCATCTCGCTCGTGTTCACCCGGAAGGTGAGGACATGACGGCCGTCGACGGTGGCTGCGGTGCGCACGTAGCTGCCGGAGATCCGGCCGTTGTGCCCCCACACCGTGGTGCCGCACGGGAGCTTCACCGGAAACAGACCCATGCCGTACGAGCCGCGTGCGGTACGGGTGTCGAGCATCTCGCGCAGCCAACGCGGGGGCAGGAGTTCGCCGCCGAGCAGGGCCGAGTAGAAGCGGTCCAGGTCGGTGAGCGTGGTCACCAGCTCGCCCGCGGCCCCGGCCACCCGCGGGTCGAGATCGGTGACGTCGGAGCCGTCGGTCGCGTAGGCGCGGCCGTGCGGCGAGGGAAGAGTGGTGCGGGAGCCCGGGAAGGAGGTGCCCGTCAGACGCAGCGGAGCGATGATGCGGCGCTCGGCCTCGGTGGCGTACGAGTTGCCGGTGACCTTCTCGATCACCAGGCCGAGCAGCACGTAGTTGGTGTTCGAGTAGGAGAAGCGGCCGCGATCGGCCGGTGGGTGGGTGACTGCCATACGGACGGCCTGAGTTGGGGAGACGGGGACCGTGCCCCCGGTGACCGCGGTGAAGTCGTACAGACCGCTGGTGTGGGTGAGCAGGGAACGGAGGGTCAGCGCGCGCCCGTCGTTGCCCGCTCCGTGTACCAGACCGGGCAGGTGTCGCTCCACCGTGTCGGACAGGGACAACCGGTGTTCGGCCGCCAGTTGGAGGATCACGGTCGCGATGAAGGTCTTCGTGATGCTGCCGGCGCGGAAGTGGTCGGCACGGCTGATGCCTTTTCCCGCCTGTGTGTACTCCGTCGTGCCGAGTGCGTAGTCCGACTCGGCCCGCGCGTGGTCCGTCCCGGCCGGGGCGATGCCAACGCCCGTGCTGTCGTGGGCCAGTAGCGCCGCGGCGGGGGCTCTGCCCCGGATGACCAGCAGTCTGACCAGGGCGTTCGTGTCCGGTGCCGAGTGGGCCTGGGAGGCGGCCGCGGACAGACAGAGGAGAGCCAGGGACACCGGAAGGGCGAGGAGTGTCCGAGGAGTGGGCATCGTGGTCCTCCGTTCTCACCGGTCATCCTGCCCGGCTTGGCTGTGTGACCTGCGGCGGATAGGGGACCGGATGCGCCGTCGGTGCGCGGGGAGGGGCCCCCTGGGCGTTGGGCACTTGTTCGGTGGGGGACAATGGAGGCTCTGTCAGGGCGGGTTGCATGAGGGGACGCATGTCGGAGGCGGAGCGGGCGGGGACATCCCGTCAGGACAAGAGCGAACGTCTCCTCGCCGGGCGGTACCGGTTGGGAGCAGTGCTCGGCCGCGGAGGCATGGGCACGGTGTGGCGTGCCGAGGACGAGACCCTGGGCCGGACGGTCGCCGTCAAGGAGCTGCGGTTCCCGACCAGCATCGACGAGGACGAGAAACGCCGGCTGATCACGCGGACGTTGCGCGAGGCCAAGGCCATCGCGCGGATCCGCAACACCAGCGCGGTGACGGTCTACGACGTCGTCGACGAGGACGACCGGCCGTGGATCGTCATGGAGTTGGTCGAGGGCAAGTCGCTCGCCGAGGCCATCCGGGAGGACGGCCTGCTGGAGCCGCGGCGCGCCGCGGAGGTCGGGCTCGCGATACTCGACGTCCTGCGGTCCGCGCACCGCGAGGGCATCCTGCACCGCGACGTGAAGCCGTCGAACGTGCTGATCGCCGAGGACGGCCGGGTCGTGCTCACCGACTTCGGTATCGCGCAGGTCGAGGGCGACCCGTCGATCACCTCCACCGGCATGCTCGTCGGCGCGCCCTCCTACATCTCTCCGGAGCGGGCCCGCGGGCACAAGCCCGGTCCGGCGGCCGACCTGTGGTCGCTCGGCGGGTTGTTGTATGCGGCGGTCGAGGGCGCACCGCCGTACGACAAGGGTTCCGCGATCGCCACGCTCACCGCGGTGATGACGGAGCCGTTGGAGGAGCCGAAGAACGCCGGGCCGTTGAAGGACGTCATCTACGGCCTGCTGAACAAGGACCCGGCCCAGCGTCTCGACGACGCGGGTGCCCGGGCGATGCTCAACGCGGTGATCCACGCGCCCGAGCCGAAGGCTGAGCCGGAGCCGGCGGCGGACGCGACGAGGGTGGTGCCGTTGCCGGCGCAGCCGGGGCCCGCGGAGTCCGGTGGCAGGAAGACCGGCGCCAAGAAGAGCGGTGGCGGGAGCGGGAGTTCGGGTCCTTCGGCGGGGGCCGAGCGGTTGCGTGGGGCGCTGCGGTCCATGCGGAAGGCGGCGGGGGGTTCGGCGGGGGCCGGGGCTGCCGCGTCTTCGGCGGCTGCGGGTTCGGCTACGAGTTCTGGTGCGGCTGCGGGTTCTGCTACGGGTCCGGGTGCCGGGTCGGGTTCCGGTGGGGCTTCAACTCCCGTTGCCGGTAAGCCGGGTGGCTCGGGCGCGGGTGTTGGAGCTGGTGCGGCTGCCGCCGGGGCTGGTTCGGCCGGTGTTGCCGGTACTTCGGGCAGGAGTGGCTCCGGTGCTGCCGGGACCGCCGGCCCTGGTGGAGTGAAGAGCGGTGCTGCCGGCGGGAGTTCGAAGCCTGTTGTCGACGGGCCTCGGACGCCCGGGGTGCCTTCGGCTCGGTCGGCGGGTGCTTCTGGTCCGGCGACCCGTTCCGGGACGTCGGCCGGTGCGGGAACTGCGTCGGGTGCCGGCGCTTCGGCTGGTTCCGGGAGTGCGGCCGGTTCCGGTGCTGCGGCCGGCTCGGCGGCGCAGGCCGGTGCGGCGGACTCGGGGACGCGTGACTCGGCGGGTGCACGTGACTCGGCGGGTACCCGTGACCCCGGTACGCGTGATCCGGGTGTGCAGGCGTCCGGGCTGCGGGAGACGGGACTGGGGGACTCCGGTACCCGGGACCTGGGGGGCGCGACGCACGAGTCGAGTACTCGGTCGGCCACCTCGGGTTCGGGTGGGCGGAGTTCCGGGTGGCCCGTGATGACGCCGCCGGATCTGCCGCCGCGGCCGGTGCCGAGGGCGCCGATCACCGACGTGGTGCCGAAGCGGACGCTGGTGATCATCGCGGTCGTCATCGCGCTCGCGGTGATCAGTGTCGTGCTGGCGCTCACGCTCGGTGGCGATGACGACGACTCCAAGGGGTCGAAGCACACCGGCGGCGCCAAGGCGGACAGCAGTGTCAGCGCGAGCGCGAGTGCGAGCACCGACACCAAGAAGGACAGCGGCGACACCGGGAGCACGGGCGGTTCGAAGAGCGACTCCAAGGCGACGGCAACGGCCTCGGGGAGCACGGCGGGTTCGGGTACGAACGCGTCCGGCGGGAGCGGTGACGAGACGGACGGTTCCTCGGGCGGCGCCGCGGTCGTGAAGACGTACAAGGGGAGCCAGGGCTTCTCGATAGGCCTGCCCGCCGGGTGGTCGTACCAGTCGACCGACTCGGCCGGGGTCCGGCTGACCGGGCCCGATGGGCAGAAGCTGCTGATCGCCTGGACCAGTACGCCGAAGGGCGACGCGGTGGCGGACTGGAAGAACCAGGAGCAGTACATGACGCGCTCCGGGTACCACCGGATCCGAATAGAGAAGGTGGACTACCGGGGCTGGAACACGGCCGACTGGGAGTTCACCTATGAGGACGGCGGGACGAAGTACCGCACCATCGACCGCGGGTTCGTCGTCAACAGTCATCTCGGATATGCCCTCATGTACACCGCGAAAGACGCCAATTGGGGCAGCGAGCTCCGCAAGGACACCTGGACGACCCTGACGAAGACGTTCGAACCGAAGTCGTGAGGCGGGTGGGTCCGGGTTTGGCGCGCCAGATCCGTCAACCCCTCTTTGTGGGTTGCCTCCGGCACGTATCGTGAGTGGTTGCGGACCGTACGCATCCAGGTATTGAGGCGGAACGGGGCGCAAGGCGAACGGAATTGACCAACCGGGCGGCCGGGGGAGGCAACGTGGACGACTATGCGGGTCGGGTGCTCGCCGACCGCTACCGCCTGCCGCTGCCGCCCTCCGACGAGTACGAACTCACCGAGACCCGGGCCTTCGACACCTACAGCGGGCAGGAAGTCCTGGTCCGCCAGGTGCCGTTGCCGGAGGTCGTCGAGGCGGAGGTGCTCGGCGAGGACGGGCTGCCCGACGGGTTCACGGCGCGTGATCGCGGGGCGCGGCGGCCGGCCGCGGCGCGGACCGCGACGCGGCGGCCTTCCGATCCGGCGGTGCGGCGCGCGGTCGAGGCCGCGCAGGCCGCGGCGCGGATTCCCGACCATCCCCGGCTGGACCAGGTCTTCGACGTGTTCGCCGAGGGCGGTTCGCTGTGGATAGTGAGCGAACTGGTCTCCGCCCAGCCGTTGTCCGCACTGCTCGTCGAGAAGCCGTTGTCGCCGTACCGGGCGGCCGAGGTCGCCTCCGACGTGCTGATGGCGCTGCGGGTCCTGCACGCGCACGGCTGGGTCCACCGGAACATCACCGCCCGCACGGTGCTCGTCTGCGACGACGGCCGCGTCATGCTGACCGGCCTCGCGGTCGGCGCGGCGGAGGAGGCACTGTGCGGCTACGACCCGGTGCCGCCCCAGGACGGCGACGAGGACGGACGCGGGCAGCAAGGACAGCACGGCGGCGGTGCGGCGGTACCCGCGAGTCTCAGGGCTCAGGCCGGCGGCGCTGTACCGCGTGCGGGTTCTACGGCCCCGCGCGGTTCCGTATCTCCTTCCGGCTCGACGACTCCGCCCGGTCCCAGGGCTCCCGGCGGTTCTACGCTCCCTGCGGTCCCCGGTAACTCTCGTGGCGGTGGCGCGATCGGCTTCGGCGGCGCGGGCGGCGGAACCGCCACAGGTGCAACTGCCGCTGCCGTAGGCCCCGGCGCTGTGGACCCCGAGGCCGCCCGGCGGGCCGCGATCGAGGCGAGGGCCGCCGGAGGGCTGCCCGGAGTCGGTGCGGAGAGCGGTGGCGCAAGCGCGTCCTCCGCGGCGCTGGCCCGCAGGGAAGCGGAGGTCGGCGGTGACGCCAGGGCCGCGCGGGCCGGTGCGATCGCCGCGTACCGGGCAGGCGCGCGAGCCGCCGCCCGGGTCCAGGAGACCCAGCAGCCGGCGCTCCCCGGTGCCCGGCCCCCGGCCGAGGGCGAGCGCGGCACCGCCCAGGCCAACGGTTCGGCCCAACTGCCGTACTCCGGCGGCAACGGCGTGGAGCAGCACCCGCCCGGCACCACACCCCCGGGCCAGATAGCCGACCCCTACGGCGTCCGCAACACCGCCTGGCACGGTGCGACACCGCGGCCCGGCACCGGTGGACAGGCTCCGGCAGTACAGGGTGACCGGCCGTTCCCTCAGCAGGAGGGCGGCGGCACCGGTGCACTGTCCCCGGGCGGAACAGGCACGTTCCCCGGCGCGAACACCCCGGCCCCCGGCGGTACCCCCCGCCCTCACGGCGCGGACCCTTCTGCTTACGGCGCGAACACCCCGGCCCCTGGCGGCGCCCCCCGCCCTCATGGCGCGGACCCTTCTGCCTACGGCGCGGACCCCTCGGCCTACGGCGGAGGAGCCCGCCCCTACGGCCCGGGCACCCCGGCCCACGGCGCCGACCCTCACGGCGCGGACCCCGCCGCCCAGAGCCCCGACCCCTCCACCTACGGCGCCCTGACCCCCGCCACCGGTCACCCCGCCCCGCCCTCCACCGGCGCTCCCCGCCTCCCCGGCCTGGACGGACCCGTTCCTCCAGGTCAGGCCGCCGTCCCCGGCTCCGGCAACTCCCCTCGCCCTCCCGCCCGTTGGGACGAGCTGGCCGCCGCCGGTGTGCCCGCTCGCCGGGGCCCCGCCACCGCACTGGCCGCCGAGCGCGCGCGGCAGGTGCGGATGACGGTCGTGGGGCCGGTGACCGAGCGGTGGGCGCCCGAGCAGGCCGTACCGGTGCATGAGAACTGGCAGTTGGCCGCGCCGATCGGGCCCGCGACCGACCTGTGGGCGCTCGGGGCGTTGCTCTTCCGGGCCGTGCAAGGGCATGCGCCTTACCCGGAGGAGGCGACTGCCGAGCTGGTGCAACTCGTGTGTGCGGAGCCGCCTGCCTTCGCCGAGGAGTGCGGGCCGCTGAGGCCGGTCGTGGAGTCGCTGTTGCGGCAGGACCCGACCGAGCGGCTCGACTTCGAGGAACTGCGGGGCTGGCTGCGGTCGTTGGTGCGTTCGGCGCCCGAGCCCGAGGCCGGTACGTATGTCGTCGCCACCCCGCCGACCGATCCCCGGCGGCTGCCGATCGTGCGCAGGCGGGGCGAGTTGGTGCGCAGGCGGCGGGCCGGGCTGCCCGCGACCAGTCCGCACGGGCGGCACAAGCGGGCCAAGGAGGAGGTCGGCGGGTCGCCGCGCAGACTTGGCCGGACCCTGTTGATTCTCATCTTCCTGTTGCTGGCCGGCGCCGTCGCGTACGCCATGCTCTTCATGCCCAAGTCCGGGGAGAACTCCGGTGCAGGGGACGGGGATCGGACCGGGGCCGCAGGGGAGGTCAGTACCGCGCCCAGTCTGTCCTCGGCCGGGGCCGGCAGTCAGCCGCAGCCCGATCAGACCTCGCCCAGTGCCCACAACAGCCCCTCGAACTCCGCCAGTTCGACCGAGACGCAGACGGACCCGAACGTCGCCGACGGGTTCGTGCTGCGCAAGGACCCCGAAGGGTTCCGGGTCGCGGTGGCGAAGGGCTGGACCCGGACGCCCAAGAACGGGAGCGGTCAAGTCGTCTACTCCCACGGCGACTTCGAGCTGATCGTCGTAGCGGGGCGGGACAGTGCCACGACGGACGGCAGCGACCCGATGGTCTATCAGCGGGACAAGGAGGCCGAGTTGCAGCCGTACCGCAACTCCAGCTGGGCCACCGCGACCGGGCTGCGGACCATCACGGTGGGCGGAAAGACCATGGCCGAGGGGCAGTTCACCTGGACGGACAGTCAGGGCGGCGCCCTGTTCGTGCGCAACATGGCGTTCCTCATCAACGGCCGCTACCACATCGTGCAGGTACGCGGCCCGGAGGCTCAACGGGACGAAGTGACACGGCTGTACGAGCAGGCGTCGTCCACCTATCAGTACACCGGGTGACCTGCGGAGGCGGCGCGCCGAGGCCCGGCGGTTCCCGTTCGGGCGCAGAAGCGACAACCGTCACAGTGCGGTCTCCGTGGTACCCCGCTGGTTCCCTGGACGAGGCCCTGTCCTTACGCTGAGCCTGTCAAGAGCATTGCGGGGAAACGTGAATCAGATGCAGGGCCTGCTCCTCGCGGGGCGCTATCGGCTGGCCGAATCGATCGGCAGCGGCGGTATGGGCCGGGTGTGGCGGGCGCACGACGAGGTGTTGCACCGGGCCGTCGCCATCAAGGAGTTGACGGCCGCGCTCTATGTGTCCGAGAGCGACCAGCCGAGACTGCTGGCGCGCACCCGCGCCGAGGCGCGCGCCGCCGCGCGGATCAACCACTCCGCCGTCGTCACCGTGCACGACGTACTCGAACACGACGGCCGCCCATGGATCGTCATGGAGCTGGTCGAGGGCAACTCCCTTGCCGACGAGGTCAAGGAGAAGGGCCGGATCGAGCCTGCCGAGGCCGCGCGCATCGGTGTATGGGTGCTGCGCGCGCTGCGCGCCGCGCACGCCGCCGGTGTCCTGCACCGTGACGTCAAGCCCGGCAACGTGCTGCTCGGGCAGGACGGGCGGGTGCTGCTCACCGACTTCGGCATCGCGCAGATCGAGGGCGACAGCACCATCACGCGCACGGGAGAGGTCGTGGGCTCCGTCGACTACCTCGCCCCCGAGCGCGTCCGCGGCGCCGACCCCGGACCGTCCTCCGACCTGTGGGCGCTGGGCGCCACGCTCTTCACGGCCGTTGAGGGCCGTTCGCCGTTCCGCCGCACCTCGCCGCTGTCCACCATGCAGGCCGTCGTCGAGGAGGACGCCGGCGAACCGCGGTACGCCGGTGCGCTCGCGCCCGTCATCGCCGCGCTGCTGAACAAGGACCCCGCGCTACGGCCCGACGCGGACCAGACCGAGCAGATGCTCGCGGAGGCGGCCGAGGGGCGGCGCCCGCGCGCGGCGGAGGAGTGGCTGCCGACCCAGCGAGTGGGCTCCCGGCAGGGCGGGTTGGCGGAGGACTTCGGTTCGGGCTCGGGTGCGACGCCGTACCCGTCGGCGACCGGGGGCGCGGCGCCGTACGCGTCGGCGACCGGGGCCACGTACCAGCACACACCGCCCGTCTCCCTCGCGCCCCCCGGGGCGATCGCTCCGCCGAAGCGCCGCCGGCTGCGCTCGGTGGTCCTCGTGGTCGTCGCCGCCGCGCTCGTCGGCGGCGGTACGGCGCTGGGGCTTCAGAAGTGGCATCAGGACCAGGACCAGGGCGGCACCCCGGGCGCATCGGCCTCACAGAGCGCCACGCCGACCCCGCACAGTTCGGGTCCCGCCAACTGGCAGGTCTACCACGACCCTTGGGGCTTCGACATATCCCTCCCCAAGGGCTGGGCGCGGAAGGTCTACGGCGACTCCGGCGGCATCAAGCAGGTCGACTACACGCCCGACAACGGCAAGCACTTCGTCCGCATAGCGATCGACACCTCCCCGGACTTCCCCACCGCGAACGCCCACCAACTCGACCTGGAAGTTCAGCTCCAGCGGCTGGTCGACTACAACCGGGTGACCCTGGAGGCGAACACCTACCGCGACCGTCCCGGCTCCCTGTGGGACTACACCTGGACCGCGCAGCCGAAGGACACGCCCTACCCGGGACCCCGGCGCGCCATCGAGGAGACGTACATGTCCCGCGACGGCGTCGAGTTCGCGATCTACATGTCCGCGCCGGCCGCGGACTGGGCGACGACCAGCGCGCAGTTCAAGACGGTCCTACAGAGCTGGAGTCCCGACTCGGGCTGACCGCTTCCGGTTGCGTCATGATGGTGCGCATGGGGACCGAGGGGGACAACGCCCGGATGATCGCCGGGCGTTACCGACTGGAGAAGCGGCTCGGGCGCGGTGGCATGGGCGTCGTGTGGCGGGCGACCGACCAACTCCTGGGCCGGCAGGTCGCGGTGAAGGAGATCGCCCAGGACGACTCGCTCTCCGAGGAGGAGGCCCGCCAGCAGCGCGACCGCACTCTGCGCGAGGCGCGGGCGGTGGCGCAGCTGCGGCACCCGCACATCATCGTCGTGCACGATGTCGTCGAGCAGGACGAACGGCCGTACATCGTCATGGAGTTGATCGACGGCGGTTCGCTCGCCGAGCGGATCTCCGGCCGTGGCCCGGTCGACGCCGCCGAGGCCGCGCGGATCGGGATCGCCCTCCTCGGCGCGCTGCGCACGGCCCACGCGGCGGGCGTCCTGCACCGGGACATCAAACCGGCCAACGTCCTGTTGCAGACCGCAGCCGACGAGGCCGACTCCGAGCGGGTCGTGCTGACCGACTTCGGTATCGCGCAGGTCGCGGGCGCCACGACCCTCACCGAGAGCGGCGCGTTCGTCGGCTCGCCCGAGTACACCGCGCCGGAGCGGATGTCGGGCGTGCGGACCGGTCCCGCGTCCGACCTGTGGTCGCTGGGCGTGCTGCTGTGCACGGTGCTGAGCGGTGAATCGCCGTTCCACCGCGACTCGCTGGGCGGCATCCTGCACGCGGTCGTCATCGACGAGATCCGCCCGCCGGAGCAGGCCCGGCCGCTGCTGCCCGTCGTACGGGGACTGCTCGAACGCGATCCGGAACGGCGGCTGGAGGCGGCGGAGGCCGAGCGGCTGCTGCGGGCCTTTCTCGACACCGGTCGGACACCGAAGGCGACATCCGGCCAGACGGGTAAGCGGACACCCGGGTACACACCGACCCAACGGGACGTTCCACGACGGGAGTTGGTGCCACCGCCGTCGCCGTCGGCCCCCGAGCCGTCACCGACACCCGCCTCCACGGCCGAGCAGACCCCCCGGCGCACCACCCGCGGTGTGCTCGTCACCGCGCTGCTGGTCGCGGCGATGGCGGGGGCCGGGGTGTCGGCGGCGGCTCTCTTGATGCGAGGGGACGGAGACGGGGGCGTCGCCGCGCCGGTGAGTTCGGCGCCGTTGACCTCCACGAGTGCCGGTACACGGTCACCGTCGCCCACCCCCTCGGTGAGCACCGGGACGCCCAACACCCCCACCGCGCCCTCCGGTTACCGCGTCGCCCACGACCCCGACGGCTTCTCCCTCGCCGTACCGGAGGACTTCGTGCGCGTGCCGCAGGGCGAGCGCATCTTCTACATGTCGCCGGGGGAGACCTTCCGGCTCGGCATCAAGATGTCCGACCCCGAACAGGGCGGCCCGCTCGCGGTGATGAAGAGCGCGGCGGCCAAGGGAGCGGCCACGAACCCCGGTTACCACGACGGCAGGGTCACCGACACCACGCACTACGGACACCCCGCCGCGCTCTGGGAGTTCAGCTGGAACGGCTTCAGCACGGCGGAGGGACCCCGGCACACGTACGACATGTGCTGGGAGGAGAACGGCCGGATGTACGACGTGTGGGTGTCGGCGCCGGTCGGGAAGGTGCGGGAGGCGAAGGAGTACTTCGACGTCGCGCTGGACACCTTCGCCCGCACGTGAGGCTTCGCGTGAACCCGTAAGCACGTAACGGGAGATAAGCCGCGCCCTCGGTCACGGGTCTGTGACCGGAAAGCACCAGAGGTGGATACGGCGGCGGTTGGCGCGATATGGATGGACGCATGAGCAGCAACGGGGGAGCCAGACACGGAGCCGACGAGCCGACGAGTTTCGCCCTGCAACCGCCGAACCCGCGCATGGCCGTCCCGGCGCAGGTGCCGCACCCGAACAACCCGTACGCGACGCCGAGTTCATCGCCCGAGCCGACGCCGGACCCCGGCACCGGACGTCTCATAGCCGGGCGGTACCGGTTGCTCGGCAAGCTCGGGCACGGCGGTATGGGCACGGTGTGGCGGGCCAAGGACGAGACGGTGGACCGCGAGGTGGCCGTAAAAGAACCACGTGTCCCGGACCATCTTCCCGAACGCGAACGCGCCAACGCCTTCGAGCGGATGCGCCGCGAGGCGCGCGCGGCGGCACGGCTCGACCACCCGGCTGTCGTGAACGTGCATGATGTGGCCGTGGTCGACGGTCAGCCGTGGATCGTGATGGAGCTGGTGACCGGCCGCTCGCTGGGCGACGCGTTGCAGGAGGGCACCCTCGACGCACGCGACGCGGCCCGGATCGGCCTCCAGGTGCTGGGCGCGCTGGAGGCGGCACACGCGGCGGGCGTCCTGCACCGTGACGTCAAGCCGGACAACGTCCTGCTGGGCCGCCACGACCGGGTCGTCCTGACCGACTTCGGTATCGCGCAGATCGAGGGCGAGACGAACCTGACCGACACCGGCGGGTTCGTCGGCTCACCCGAATACATCGCGCCGGAACGGGTGTTGGGCCAGCGTCCCGGCCCCGCCTCCGACCTGTGGTCCCTCGGCGTGGTCCTGTACGCGGCGACGGAGGGCGTCTCCCCGTTCCGCCGCAGCAACACCCCCGCCACCCTCCAGTCGGTCCTCAACTCCGCGCCCGCTCCGCCGACTTCGGCCCCGGGTCCGCTCGCCGACCTCATCACCGCCCTCCTCGCCAAGGGCGCCGCGAGCCGCCCGAACGCGGCCCAGGTGCGCGCCGTACTGGAGTCGGTGGCCAACCCGCCGGCGCCGGTGCCCACGCAGGAGGTGCGGTACGTCGAACGCCCCGGAACCGGAAGCGGATTCCGCCCGGGCCGCAGGACGTGGTTCGGCCTCGTCGCGGCGGCGGTGACGGCGTATCTGCTGATCGCGAACCCGTTCGCCGGATCGCGGACACTCCCGCAGGGCTGGAAGAAGCACCACGAGACGGACGTGGCGGCGACGCTCGCGACCCCCGCCAAGTACGAGCCCGTCCTGCCCGACCGCCGGACGGACAAGGGCCACTGGATCACGTACACCGACCCGAGCGGGAGCATCTCGATCGGCCTGGCCCTCGTCAAGAAGTCCGAGGACACCCTCGGCGAGATCAAGGACTCGGCCGCGGCCCAGATGTACGACGACAACGGCGACTTCAAGCAGAGCGGCAGCTCCAGCCTCGACATGCCGGAGAACCCGGACACGGACACGAAGCCGACCGGCACCTACCGGGGCAGGCCCGCCGCCATGAACACGGTCACCTACAAGACCGACGACAGCCAGTACCCCCGCCCCCGGGAGGTGCAGATCTTCTACTACAAGACCACCTCCGGCAACATGTACCGACTCACCATCGGCTACCCGGGCGACGGCGATTTCACGGCCCGCGGCCGCGAGGTGGCCAAGGCGGCGATCGCGAACCTGGACGTCGACACGCTCTGAGCGAGGGTGCGACGGCGCGCAAATGCGTTGTCAGCGGCGGCAGTTAAGGTCATTCTCCTCTTTACCGGATCTTGGGAGGGGTTTGATCATGAGGACGTCCAACTGGAGACGCACCGGGGTGACCTGTGCCGCCGTGGCACTGACCGCGGCCGCCATGACCGGAGTCGCGACCGCGGCCGACGACACCGAGGCACCGCAGGCGCCGGTCGTCTCGTCGCAGGAGTATCCGGACGACTCGAACGAGCATGACGGGACCGGCAGTTACGGCACGTTCGTCATCGACTCGGCGTCCGACGACGTGGTGTCGTACCGCTATGAGTGGATGGGCGGCTCCCAGCAGACCCTCACGGCGGCCGAGCCCGGCGCCGCGGTCTCCCTCCGCTGGCTGCCGCAGACGCGCGGAGTCACGTATCTCTCCGCCCAGGCGCTCGACGCCGCAGGGAACGTCAGCGCCAGTACGACCTACTTCGTCCGGGTCAAGGCGGGCCGGGCGGCGGTCTCCCACTGGGACCCGCAGAGCAACTCAGGCTCAGGCACGGACACCGGCACCGGCGTCACCCTCGACGCACAGGGCCCCACCGGGACGGACATCACCTCCGCCGCCCGCTTCGACGGCACGGACGAGGCGTACGTGACGCTCGACTCCGCGGTGGACACGGCGAAGATCTTCTCGGTCGGCGCGTGGGTCCGGCCGGACGCGCTCGACAGCGACATGACCGCCGTGAGCCAGGCGGGCTTCTCCCTGGGCGCGGCGACGAACTCGACGACCGGCGCCCCCACTTGGTCCTTCGCACTGCCCACTGAGGGCGGCGGCACCGCACGCGTCACCGGCGGTTCGCCGGAAGTGGGCGAGTGGGCCCACCTCGTCGGCGTGTACGACGCCGAGCAGCACACGGCCCGGTTCTACGTCGACGGAGACCTCGTCGGCACCGCCGAGAACACGGTCGCGACCGGCGGCACGGGCACCCTGCGGCTCGGCGCGGGCAGCGACACCACCACCGCGCACTGGCACGGCCTCCTCACCCAAGTGAACGTCTGGGACCGGGTGTTCGTCCCGGACGAGATCACGGCCGCCGCCACCCGCACCCCGCAGCGCCAGGGCTACTGGGACCTGGAGACGGCGCCCGGCGGCAGGAGCCCCGAGTTCGCGGGCGGCGACCCGCTCACGCTGGTCGGCGACGCGTCGATCTACACGGGCACCGACGACTGCGACGTGAACCCCGACTGCACCCCGGCGCTGTACCCGATGGTGGGCTCCGGCAACCTGCTCCTGGACGGTGACGGCGACTACGCCACGACACCGGACGCGGTACGCCCGTCCGACGCGGGCTTCTCGGTGACGGCCCACGTGCGCCTCGACGAGGACACGGCCACGCACGACATGACGGTCCTGTCCCAACCCGGCGAGCACACCGACCTGTTCACCCTGCGCTACGTCGCCGCGTCCAGGTCCTGGGAGGCCGTGGTCGCCCACGCGGACAGCGCCGGCGCGCCGACCACGACGGTCAGCGCGCCCGTCGCGCCGTTCGGGTGGGGGCAGGACGAGTTCCTCGCGGTGGTCTACGACGAGCGGGCCGACCAGCTGCGGCTCTACGTGGACTACGACTACGCCGCGGACACGGCGAGTGTCACCGGCAAGGACACCTGGACGCCCACCGGCGACCTCCAGGTCGGCCGGAGCGTCACGGCGGACGGGGGCACGGACTACCTGGCCGGTGAGATCGACGAGGTCCACACCTACGCCGGAGTGCTGGACCAGACGCGGCTCGCGATGTTGAGAGCGGGCGGCACGGACGTCTGACCGGGCGCCGGAAGCGGGGAGGTGGCGGTGCGGTCGCAGCAGGAGAACACGACGGGGCAGGACGACCTGGCGCTCGCGAGCATGCGCGCGCTCGGTGACCGTGGTCTGCCGCAGGACGTGATCGACGTGCGCGCGGCCTGCCGCCACCACTCCGTGATCGAGCTGGAGCAGTCGGCACTCGGGGCCGACGGCCCGGACTTCGATCTCTTCGGCCTGCGCGACCGGCTGGAGAGTGTCGTGTGGGTGAGCGACGAGGAGTTCGCGGCGCACGGGCTCGACGCGGCGGAGACCGCGGAGTTGAGGCGCTGGGCCCTGGAGTGGGAGTCCGATCTCGGGCTGCGGCTCGCGGAGGAGTACGACGACGGCCCGGACGGCGAGAACGGGTAGCTACGAACTCCCCGCCGATACCCGGTACTTGCCGGGCGTCACCCCGAACTCCCGGCTGAACGCGTGCGACAGCGCATACGGGCTGCCGTACCCCGCATCCCGCGCCACCGCCGCCAACGAGGCGTCCGTGTCCCGCAGTCGCGTCGCCGCCAACGTCAGCCGCCACCACGTCAGATACGCCATCGGCGCCCGCCCCACCAGCGCGGTGAACCGGCGGGCCAGCGTCGCCCGGGACACGCCCGCCGCGGCGGCCAGCCGGTCGTTGGTCCAGGGGGCGGCGGGGTCCGAGTGCAGGGCCCGGAGCGCGGCCGTGGTCACCGGGTCGCTCAGCACGGACGGCCAACTGCCCGTCTCCGCCTCGGACATCCACGCCCGCACCATGTAGATGAGCAGCAGATCGAGCAGACTCGGCAGCGCCAGGCAGGCCCCCGGCCGTCGTTCGTCGAGTTCGTTCGCCAACAGGTCGACGGCAGACCGGAGTTCGGGATAACGGCCGACCCGGTTCGGCAGATGGACCACCTCCGGCAGCTCCGCCATCAGTGGATGCGTCCGGCTCCGGTCCAGCCGGTACTTCCCGCACAGCAACTCGACCTCGCGCCCGTCCCCGGCGTCCCCGTCCGGCCGCCGCATCTCCTCGAACGGCACCGCACGCGCCGTGTCCCCGGGCGAGTCCGCCAGCACGTGTCCCGCACCGTGCGGCAGCAGTACGACGTCCCCCGCGCCCAGCGTCACCGGTTCACCGCCCGTGTCGGGCACCAGCCAGCAGCCGCCCGCCAGCACGACATGGAACCCGGCACCCTCGTACGGCGCGAGCCGCGTGCACCAACCGCCGCTCACGCGCAGGCGGTTGGAGGAGGGCCGCCCGGTCCGTACGGCGGAGATCGCGTCGCTCACCACGTCCATGCGGCCAGGTTACGCGAAAGGGGCGCCGGTGAGCCGTATGCGTATCCGAACGAGCAATTCACGCATTGAGACACTCGCACTGCCCTTCCTAGGCTTGGTTCCATGACCGAGGACAACGCACAGACCCAACTGAACGACACACAGACCCAGCTGAACGACGCGCAGACCTTCCCCATCGGCGACGTCGAAGTGATCCGCGTCGTCGAGTGGGCGCGGCCCTACGCCCCCGCCCGCACCCTCGTCCCGGACCTGCCGCCCGGCGTCTGGCAGGAGCACCGCGAGACGCTCGCCCCCGACCACTGGGACCCCGAGACCGACCGCGCGGTCGTGGCGCTCCAGACCTGGGTGGTGCGCAGCGCCGGACGGACCGTGCTCGTGGACACCGGGGTCGGCAACGGGCGGGAACGGCCCGGCAATCCGCTGTTCCACATGAGCCAGGGCGACCTGCCGGGGCGGCTGGCGCGGGCCGGTGTGCGGCCGGAGGAGGTCGACGTCGTCGTCAACACGCACATCCACGGCGACCACGTCGGCTGGAACACCCATGACGTGGACGGGAGTTGGGTGCCACTGTTCCCCAACGCGCGCTACCTCCTCCCCGCCGCCGACGACTTCCACTTCGGGCCCGAGAACAACTACGGCGGTGCGGTACGGCCCGACGACCGCCTGACCTACGAGGACAGCGTCGCGCCCGTGCACCGCGCCGGGTTGGCGACCCTGTGGGACGGCACGTACCGCGTCGACGAGCAGCTGACGTTGGAGTCGGCGCCGGGGCACACGCCCGGTTCGTCCGTGCTCCGGGTCGCCTCCGGTGGTGAACGGGCCGTGTTCGTCGGGGACTTGCTGCACAGCCCCGTCCAGATTCCGCATCCGGAGTGCAGCAGCTGCTTCTGCCTCGATCCCCGGCAGGCCGCGGACAGCCGTCGGCGTGTGCTCGAACGGGCCGCTGACGAGCGGGAGTTGGTGATCCCGGCGCACTTCGGCGGTACCGGTGTCGCGGAGGTGCGGCGGGTGGGCGACACGCTGGTGCTCGGGAAGTAGGACGCGCGTCGACAAGGCCGTACCGGGCACGGTACTGATGGGGCATGAGCGAAGTCGGCGAACAGGTGCGCGACGGACGTCTGGTCGGCGGTCGCTACCGGCTGCTCGAACGGATCGGCTCCGGCGGCATGGGCACCGTATGGCGGGCCTTCGACGAACTCGTGGACCGCGAAGTCGCCGTCAAACAACCGCGGTTGCCCGGCGACCCGGAGGACGAGGAGTTCCAGCGCGCCGCCCACCGGCTCTACCGCGAGGCCCGCGCCGCCGCCCGGGTCGACCATCCCTCCGCCGTCGCCATCCACGATGTCGTCATCGAGGACGAACTCCCGTGGATCGTCATGGAGTTGGTGCGCGGCGAGTCCCTGCACGAACTGCTCAGACGCGGCCCCCTCACCCCCGCCGACGCCGCCCGCATCGGCCGCGCCGTCCTCGGCGCCCTGTGCGCCGCGCACGCCGTGGGGATCGTGCACCGGGACGTGAAACCGGCCAACGTCCTGCTCGGCCCGCACGACCGCGTCGTCCTCACCGACTTCGGCATCGCCCACATCCAGGGCGAGGAATCCCTCACCGCCAGCGGGGAGTTCGTGGGCTCGCTCGAATTCATCGCCCCCGAGCGCATGTCGGGCACCGGCGCGGGACCGGCCTCCGACCTCTGGTCCCTGGGTGTCCTCCTGTACGCGGCCGTCGAAGGGGCATCTCCCTTCCGGCGTACGACCGTTGAGTCCACCCTCGGCGCGATCCTCGCCGGCGAGCCACCCGAGCCGACCCGCGCGGGACCTCTCGGGCCGCTGCTCGTACGGATGTTGGCGCGGGACCCGGAGGAACGGCCCGGGGCGGAGGAGGTCGGCGCGGTACTGGACGCGGTGGCCGAGGGGAAGGACGTACCGGAGCCGACGGTCATCGCGGTCCCGCGCGATGCGGTGCGCGAGGCGGAGCCCAGGGAGGTGCCCGAGGCGGAGCCCGGGGAGGTGCCTGAGGGTGCCGCGTCCGTCCCCGAGGCCGTACCGGAACCGAGAACGGAGCCCACGTCCCGCCCCCGGCGCCCCAGGCCTCGCCGTGCCCTTCTCATCGCGGCCGGGGCGCTCCTGGCGGCGGGCCTGGTCTTCGGCACGGTCGTCGGCAACCTCATGGACACCGGCAGCTCCTGGACCGCGCACCGGGAGAAGGCGTCGTCCGCCGTCCTCTCCCTCCCGCCGCACTACAAGCGGCTCGACGCGCGGACGGCGGCCGGCGGCCGGATCGTCGTCTACGGCACCGGCACCCTCCGCGTCCGCCTCACCGAATGGGACGGGGCCACCGGCTCACCCCTCAACGAGGCCAAGACCCTGAGCGTCGGCACGTCCCGCCCCCAGTACACCCGGACCAGCTTCCGCGGGAACAAGGACGCCGTCCTCCTCGACACCACCTACCAACAGTCCGGCGTCCCCACCCGCATCATGGCCCTGATCATCCGCACCGCGGACGGCCGTATGTACGAACTGCGCGTGGACATGCCCAAGGGCACCCCGGACGAGAAGAAGGGCACCGCGCTCTTCAAGGGCGCCCGCGCCCGGCTCGCGCTCACGGAAAAGTGATCCGGCGGCGGTCCGGTGGCGATCCGATGGTGATCATCCCCGTACAACGCCCTGATCAGGGCGTTCGTTGCCAGTGATCGCTGGCGTGATGTGAGTACTGGGTGAATCCCGATTACCGACGGGTACCCAAACCTCCCCTCGCGGCATACCCTGCCGCACATGACGGACTCGCAGGCCCCGGAAAAGACCGGTACGGAAACGACGACCGGCACGAACCCCCTCGCGCCGGCCCCCACAGGCGCCCGTACCGCCGCCGATGTGGTCACCCCGGAGCTGGTCGCCCAGCTCACGAAGGGTGTGGTCGGCTCCGGCCGGACCGCCAACCACTCGCCGTTCACCGGTGAGAAGTTGGCGGATCTGCCCGAGTCCACCCCCGAGGACGTGGCGAAGGCCTTCGACGCGGCCCGCGCCGCGCAGGCCCTGTGGGCGCGGACGCCGGTACGGCAGCGCGCGGCCGTCCTGCTCCGCTTCCACGATCTCGTCCTCGCCCGCCAGGCCGAGGTCCTCGACCTGATCCAGCTGGAGACCGGCAAGGCGCGGCTGCACGCGCACGAGGAGGTGCAGGCCGTCGCGGTCGCGGCCCGCCACTACGGCCGCAAGGCCCCCGCCTACCTCAAGCCGAAGCGGCACACCGGCGCCGTCCCGACCCTCACCAAGGTCACCGAACTCCGGCACCCGCGCGGGGTAGTTGGGCAGATCGCCCCCTGGAACTACCCGTTCGAACTCTCCGTCGGCGACGCGCTCCCGGCCTTCGCCGCGGGCAACGCCGTCGTGATGAAGCCGGACACCGAGACCTGCCTCACCGCCCTGTGGGCCCGCGACCTCCTCATCGAGGCCGGCCTGCCCGCCGACGTCTTCCAGGTCGTCCTCGGCGAGGGCCCGGTCGTCGGCCCCGAGGTCGTCAAGCACGCCGACTACGTCTCCTTCACCGGCTCCACCCGCACAGGGCGCGAGGTCGCGCAGGCCGCCGCCGCCCGCCTCATCGGCGTCTCCCTCGAACTCGGCGGCAAGAACGCCATGGTGGTCCTGGAGGACGCCGACATCGAGAAGGCGGCGGCGGGCGCGGTCCGCGCCTGCTTCTCCTCCGCCGGCCAACTCTGCGTCTCCATCGAGCGGTTGTACGTCCACGAGTCGATCGCCGACACCTTCCTGGAGCGCTTCGCCGCCCGCACCAAGGCGATGCGCCTCGGCACGTCCCTCGCGTACGGCGCGGACATGGGATCGCTGGCAGGGGAACGCCAGTTGGAGTCGGTCACCCGCCACGTGGACGAGGCGGTCGCCAAGGGCGCGAAGGTGCTGGCCGGTGGCGTCGCCCGCCCGGACATCGGCCCGTACTTCTTCGAGCCCACCATCCTCGACGGCGTCGAGGCCCCCATGGCCGTCTGCGCCGAGGAGACCTTCGGCCCGGTCGTCTCCGTCTACCGCTTCAAAACGGAGGACGAGGTGGTGGCGGAGGTCAACTCCACCCCGTACGGCCTCAATTCCTCGGTCTGGACGAAGAGCGGCAGCCGGGGCCGCGCCATCGCCGCCCGCCTCAGCACCGGCACGGTCAACGTCAACGAGGGCTACGCCTCCGCCTACGGCAGCGTCCAGTCCCCGATGGGCGGCATGAAGGACTCCGGCCTCGGCCGCCGCCACGGCTCCGAGGGCATCCTCAAGTACACAGAGGCCCAGACGATCGCCCAGCAGCGGTTGTTGCCGATGGCGCCTTCACTGGGAATGACCGACGAGGCGTACGCGCAGTTCATGAGCCGCAGTCTCCGGGCAATGAAGGCATTCAGGCTCAGGTGAGTGTCTTTTAGGGGCGCGGGACTGTATCGATATGCGGCTCCGCCGCGTGGGCGCGCCCAGCCACACACGACCCGCAGCGAATCTCAATGAGGAGAACACGTTGTCGCAAGATGCCTACGACTATGACGTCCTCGTCGTCGGCTCCGGCTTCGGTGGTTCAGTAACCGCCCTCCGCCTGACCGAAAAGGGCTACAGCGTCGGCGTGTTGGAAGCAGGCCGCCGCTTCACCCCGTCGACGCTCCCCAAGAACTCCTGGGACCTCAAGAACTACCTCTGGGCCCCCAAGCTCAACATGTACGGCATCCAGCGCATCCACCTGCTGGGCAACGTCATGGTCCTCGCCGGCGCAGGCGTGGGCGGCGGCTCCCTCAACTACGCCAACACCCTCTACGTCCCCCCGAAGCCGTTCTTCGAGGACCCCCAGTGGCGCGAAATCACCGACTGGGAAGAGGAGTTGACCCCGTACTACGACCAGGCCCGCCGCATGCTCGGCGTACGCCTGAACCCGACGATGACCCCGTCGGACGTCCACCTGAAGGCCGCGGCCCAGCGAATGGGCGTGGGCGACACCTTCCACATGGCCCCCGTCGGCGTCTTCTTCGGCGACGGCAAGGACGCCGAGGGGACAGCGAAGGCGCGCCCCGGCGAACAGGCCGCCGACCCGTACTTCGGCGGCGCGGGCCCGGACCGCAAGGCCTGCACCGAGTGCGGCGAG
Source organism: Streptomyces sp. NBC_01288 (assembly GCF_035982055.1). Lineage (NCBI taxonomy): Bacteria > Bacillati > Actinomycetota > Actinomycetes > Kitasatosporales > Streptomycetaceae > Streptomyces > Streptomyces sp. NBC_01288. The sequence goes on along the minus strand of NZ_CP108427.1, from coordinate 4,118,161 downwards.
TGCATGACGGGCTGCCGGCACGGCGCCAAGAACACCCTGAACGAGAACTACCTCTACCTCGCCGAGAAGGCGGGCGCGAAGGTCCACCCGATGACGACGGTCGTGTCGGTCACGGACGACTCGCAGGGCGGCTACGCGATAGCCACCCTGCCCACGGACGCGAGGAAGTCGTCGAAGGGCCACACCTTCAAGGCCCGCCAAGTCGTCCTCGCCGCCGGCACCTACGGCACTCAGACCCTCCTGCACCGCATGAAGGCGGGCGGTCAACTGCCGTACCTCTCCGAGAAGTTGGGTGAGCTGACCCGCACCAACTCGGAGGCGTTGGTCGGCGCCCAGACGAACAACCGCCGTTACCGCAAGGCGACCGGCACCCGGCAGGTCGACTTCACGCGCGGGGTCGCCATCACGTCCTCGATCCACCCCGACGAGAACACCCACATCGAACCGGTCCGCTACGGCAAGGGCTCCAACTCGATGGGCGGCCTCTCCATCCTCCAAGTCCCGTACGCGGAGGGCTCGTCGAGGGCACTGGGCTGGCTGGCGAACGCGGCGAAGCACCCTCTCCTGGTCCTGCGTTCGCTCTCCAACCGGCATTGGTCGGAGCGGACCATCATCGGCCTGGTGATGCAGTCGCTGGACAACTCCCTGACGACGTACCTGAAACCGGACGGCGTCGGCAAGGGGCTGTTGACGGCCCGTCAGGGACACGGCGCCCCCAACCCCAAGCAGATCAGGGCGGCTTCGGAGGGCGCGGCGGCGATCGCCGCCGAGATCAACGGCTTCGCGGGCTCCAACGTCGGCGAGTTGATGGGCACCCCGCTCACCGCCCACTTCCTCGGCGGCTGCCCCATCGGCGCCTCCCGCGAGACCGGCGTGATCGACCCGTACCACCGCCTCTACGGCCACGCCGGCATCTCGGTCGTCGACGGCTCGGCGGTCTCCGCGAACCTCGGCGTCAACCCGTCCCTCACCATCACGGCACAGGCCGAGCGCGCGATGTCGTACTGGCCCAACAGGGGCGAGCCGGACCGGCGCCCGGAGCAGGGGCTGTCGTACGAACGCCTGACGCCGGTGGAGCCGCGTCAACCCGCGGTCCCCGAGGGCGCGTTCGGCGCGCTGAAGCTGCCGTTCTTGGGGATACCGACGGTGCCGCCCAAGTCGTAGCCGATCAGCGGTACTTGAACGGTCGGCACAAGCAGAAGGACCTGCGCCCCCCTCCGAGCGCAGGTCCTTCTGCTTGTGCGGCGAGCCGCGTGTTACGCGCTCGCCCCGCTCTTGCGTCGACGCACCATGACCACCGCGGCGGCACCCGCGACGACGGCGGCGCCGCCGACGAGGCCGATCACCGGGAGCGCGGAACTGGAGCCGGTCTCGGCGAGGTTGCCGGTCGGGAGGTCGGAGACCTCGCCCTGCGGCTTCTTCACCGAGGTGTCCTTGTCACCGGTGCTCGGGGTGGCGGTGCCCGGGTCGGTGTTGGTGGAGCCGGCCTTCAGGACCTCGAAGTCGTACTGGGCCCAGCCCTCGGCGATGCAGTCCTGGCCCTTGACGTTGTCGAGGTAGGCGCCGGAGCCGAAGGAGTAGGCGTCGCCGGCCGGGGCCTTCGCGCTGATGCTGACGCGCAGGTCGACGGTCTCGCTCTTCCCGGACTTCAGGGCGTTGATGTAGAAGAAGTAGTCGCCGGCCCACTCGTCGTTGCCGATGCGGTCCCACTTGCCGGACTCGGGGTTCTTGAACTCCAGGTCCACGTACGGGCTCAGGAACTTCGACTCGTCGAGCTCGTAGTTCTCGACCTCTGCGTAGAAGGCGACGCCGTCGACCGTGGTCTTCGACTTGTTCGTGACGGTCAGCTTGAAGCTGTGGAAGCCGTCGCCCGCGACGATCTTGCCCGGCAGGCCCTTGATGTCCGCGGACACCTTGGCGTCGGAGAAGTCCTCGTCCAGGTCCTCGCAGAACGGCACGTCCGGGTCGGTCGGCTCCTCACTCGGCTCGGCCGAGGTGGACGGCGTGGCCGACGTGGAGGCGCTGTCGCTCGCCGAGGGCGAGGTCGAGCCGCTCGGCAGGGTGCTGCCGGACGGCGACGCGGAGTCGGAGCCGGACGGCGTCGGGGAGACCGAGTCGGACGGCGAAGCGGAGACGGACTCGCTCGCGCTGTCGCTCGGGGTCGGCGACGCCGAGTCCTCCGCGAACGCGGCGGGCGCGGAGAGCAGGGCGAGCGGAGCGATGACGGCCGTCGCGGCCGCCGCGGCCATGGCACGGCGCAGCTTCATGAAGTCCTCGGGAAGTCCGGTGTGCTGCGGCAGCGCAGCACGCTGGGCGGAGGGCTCCGCGTGTGGGGCGCGGGTGTGGCCCTTGGGTATGCAGGTGAGACCCGGGAAACCTGCGAACGGTTGTGCCCACTCTCACCGGATTCTTATGTGGGCTGTGTCACACCCAAGTTCTTCTTGTGAACAGGCTTTCGGAACGTCTAGAACTTGGGGACGTGTCTGACAAGCCTTCAGAGGAACCTTCCTCGACCCCGGAGATCCCCGACGATGTCTGGGAACAGTTCGCCCGCGACACGGAGCGCGACATCCGTGCCTCCGCCCCCAAGGAACCGTCCGCCCGCGCCCGTGAGGTGACCGAGCGGCTGAAGCAGGACGAGAGCAAGAAGAAGGGGAAGGCCAAGCGCCAGGAGCCCGAGGGGTGGCGGACCGGTCCAGCCTGGCAGGAGATGAACGGGCGGGCCCGGCGCAGGCGCCGCGCGTGGGCCGTGATCGGCGTGCCGCTCGCGATCGCCGTCGCCGTGGTCGCGATGAGGCCGTCGCTCATACCCGGCGACCCGTTCGGCAAGAGCGACGGCGGCAAGGACGGCCCGGACGCCGCCGCGGCCTCCCCGCTCGCGCCGGAAACGGCCGCCCCGACCGCCGCGCCCTCCGCCGTGGACCCCGAAACCCCCACCCTGGACCGGCCGTTCGCCGGTTCACCCGCGCTGAACTGGGCGGACGGCGCTGCCGGTATCGTCCTGCCGCAGGCGAAGGCCGTGGGTGTCTTCTCGAAGGGTCAGGTCCAACTCGCCCTGAAGCAGGCCGAGAAGCTCCTCGTCGACGCCAACCTCCGCCCGAAGACGATCGCCGGCGCCCGCCCGACCGCCGCGCTCGCGGTGCTGGACCCGAAACAACCCGGCCTGATCGCCGAGTTGAACACATCCCTGAGCACCCCGACCAAGGCCCACGACCCACTGATGATGTTCAGCCGCTTCGCCCCCAAGGACGTACGGCTCGTCGGTGACGTCGTGAAGACCCGCGGCCGGATCACGTTCAAGAAGGGCGAGCACTCCGGCGTCCTGATCCACGCCGACTACACCTTCGTCTACCCGGTCGTCCGCACCGACGGCTCCACCGAGGTCACCCGCACCATCGTCCGCCGCGTGCTCGACCTCCAACTCCTCGACCCCGCCCGCTACCAGGTCACCTCCGGCCGGCTCAGCGTCCTCACCTATAACGCGGACTTCGGCAACAGCGCCTGCGACGTCTACGACGGCTACTTCCACCCGGGCTTCTCCTCGCCCTCCTCGGCGGAACCCACGGGAGCCGCGCCGTCCGGCCCGACGACGGACCCGTACGACCGGAGCAAGGGGATCGGCGAGGGCGAGGGCGAGAACGAGACATGCGGGACGGTGAGCCGAACTTAGGGACAGGGAGCCCGACTTGACGCCGTTGCGGTGATGGGCGGTTGAGGGCAAGCGAAGGGCCCCGCGGGACGGAGCCGCGGGGCCCTTCTCCGTCAGCACCGACGTCAGGGCAGCGCCGGTGCCTGGGAGCGGCGCCGGGGGGTTGCGCCGCTTGTCTCAAGTGCCCTGGGTCGGCGCCCCGGCGCACACGGGGCGCGCGCTTGGTCTCGACCTTTGGCGGGGGTCCGGCAGAGGGACAGTGCACTGCAATGCGGTTGTCTGCATGGGGACTTGGGGCTCGGGGAAGCCTCAGGGTCCTCTACGCATCGTGCTGGATGGACGCGGCCTCCGCAACCGTTCGATCCGGCTTTGTGCATTTTTGCAGTTTCCGCCGGGCGGCCCCGGGCGTCCCCGGAGCCGACCGTTCTCTTGGGTGACCGGGCCGCTGTCCCCTGCCGTCCGGTCACGACCCTGGAGCGAGGTCCCACGACGCACGGCACGATCCGTACGTCTCATCGCCCCAGCCGAGCCACGCGTGGTTCTTTCGGGCCCGCCCCTGGCTGGCGCGGACACCACCCCCAACGAAACGGTTCGCCAGGCGGTCACGCGCCGTACGGGTGAGAGCGGCACCGAATTCAGATACGACCGGCCTCAGATACGACCCCGGGACAGTTCGAGCAACGTCATGGCCAGCGAGGTACCGGGCTTGCCGAGCGCCGCACTGTAGTGGCTGAGGATCTCGTTCTCCCGGGTAAGGCTCACCCGCCGCCCACCCGACGCGATCCGCGCCTCCTGGACGACGGCGGACACGGCGACCCGTTCCTGGATGAGACCGATGATCCGGTCGTCCAGGGCGTCGATGCGCTCCCGGGCATCGGCGATGGTCTGCTCGGGCGTGGTGGTGGTCATAAGGATCTCCTCGTCGCGGAACGGCCACCCCCGACCGACAACCCCCGGAAAACGACAGGCGCCCCGGGCCTTGTCGGCCCGGGGCGCCTGGAAAGTCGCTCGTCAGTAACTCAAGCAGCTCGACCATGGCAGCCGGCGGGCCGGTTGCCATAGGTAAAGAGGGAGGTCGGGTGCGTGAGCATGGGGCGAGTATGGCACAGGCCCGGGGCGGAGCCCTCGGGGACGACCAGGTGACCCACCCGAGCCTCGTCACACAGGCACGACCAGGTGCCCCACCCGAGCCCCGTTAGAATCGATGACCAGAACCCCGCCCAACCGCCGGAAGGCCCCCGTGTCAGCAGCGACCCCCGCCCCCGACACCGTCCTGGTCGTCGACTTCGGCGCGCAGTACGCCCAGCTCATCGCCCGCCGCGTCCGCGAGGCCCGGGTCTACAGCGAGATCGTGCCGAGCACCATGCCGGTCGCCGAGATGCTCGCCAAGAACCCGGCGGCGATCATCCTCTCCGGCGGCCCCTCGTCGGTGTACGCGGAGGGCGCCCCCCGCCTGGACCGCGAACTCTTCGACGCCGGCGTCCCCGTCTTCGGCATGTGCTACGGCTTCCAGCTGATGGCCACGACCCTCGGCGGCACCGTCGACAACACGGGCGCCCGCGAGTACGGCCGTACGGAACTGCACGTCTCCAAGTCGTCCTCCACCCTCTTCGAAGGCACCCCGGACGAGCAGTCGGTGTGGATGTCGCACGGCGACGCCTGCTCCGCCGCCCCCGAGGGCTTCACGGTCAGCGCGTCCACGGACGTCGTCCCGGTCGCCGCCTTCGAGAACGACGAGAAGAAGCTCTACGGCGTCCAGTACCACCCCGAGGTCATGCACTCCACGCACGGCCAGCAGGTCCTGGAGCACTTCCTGTACCGGGGCGCGGGCCTCACCCCGAACTGGACCACCGGCAACGTCATCGACGAGCAGGTCGCCGCGATCCGCGAGCAGGTCGGCGACAAGCGCGCGATCTGCGGTCTGTCCGGCGGTGTCGACTCCGCCGTGGCCGCCGCCCTCGTCCAGAAGGCGATCGGTTCCCAGCTGACCTGCGTGTACGTCGACCACGGTCTGATGCGCAAGGGCGAGACCGAGCAGGTCGAGAAGGACTTCGTGGCCGCGACCGGCGTACAGCTGAAGGTCGTGGACGCGGAGGAGCGCTTCCTCACCGCGCTCGCCGGGGTCTCCGACCCGGAGCAGAAGCGGAAGATCATCGGCCGCGAGTTCATCCGCGTCTTCGAGCAGGCGCAGGCCGAGATCATCGCGGACGAGGGCCCCGAGGTCGCGTTCCTGGTGCAGGGCACGCTCTACCCGGACGTCGTCGAGTCCGGCGGCGGCACCGGCACGGCCAACATCAAGTCCCACCACAACGTGGGCGGCCTCCCCGAAGACCTCGAATTCCAGCTCATCGAACCGCTCCGCAAGCTGTTCAAGGACGAGGTCCGGATGGTCGGCCAGGAGCTGGGCCTCCCGGACGAGATCGTCCAGCGCCAGCCCTTCCCGGGTCCCGGTCTCGGCATCCGCATCGTCGGCGAGGTCACCAAGGACCGCCTCGACCTCCTCCGTGAGGCCGACGCGATCGCCCGCGAGGAACTGACCGCGGCCGGCCTCGACCGCGACATCTGGCAGTGCCCGGTGGTCCTCCTCGCCGACGTCCGCAGCGTCGGCGTCCAGGGCGACGGCCGCACCTACGGCCACCCGATCGTCCTGCGCCCGGTCTCCTCCGAGGACGCGATGACCGCCGACTGGTCGCGTCTGCCGTACGACGTCCTCGCGAAGATCTCCACCCGCATCACGAACGAGGTCGCCGACGTCAACCGGGTCGTCCTCGACATCACGTCGAAGCCGCCGGGCACGATCGAGTGGGAGTAGGCCTTTCTTGAGGCTCAGGTCCGCTTGAGCGTGCGCACCGGTTTTCCGGGGTGCCAGACCTGAGTGACGAGATACGTCTCGTCCTCGACAAAGGTCCGCACGACCTCCGTCAGCTCGGTGCGGAAGAGGTGGAACGGCTCCGGCGGTTCCACCTCTTCCCTGTACGCCCCCTTCACCCCGGCATCCGTCACCTCCACCGCCCGCCCGCCGACCCGCACATCCCCGCCGCCCATCTCCGTACCCACCCCCGGATTGGCCTGGAGGGCGAACCGCGGATCGCGCCGCAGATCCAGCGCCTTGAGCGAGTCGGGCATCATCCCGAACCACAACTCCCCGTCCAGGAACCGCACTTCGATCCCGCTCGTCCGCGGCGACCCGTCCTTGCGCAGCGTCGCGAGGACGTGATGTGTGAGGGCCCCGAAGCGCTCCTCCACGGTCGCGGCGAGTTCGGGTTCCGCGGCGACGAATACCGCCCAGTTCGCAGTCATAGGACCACTGTCCCGCCGATACCCGACACCCACTGTCCGGATTCGCAAAGGACTGCGGGACGGACTCAGGACGGACTCGGTCGGGACTCGGTCGGGACTCGGGACGGCCCCAGAAAGCACTCGGAAGGCACCCGGCCCCGCTTGGTGCCGCATCTTTACAGAACACCACTGCCCTTTTCGCCTCACCGACGGTAACTTCCGCCGGTAACAGGAACCCAGTGCTGGAGGACCGATGCACGGGCCGACACCGCCCTCCCCCCTGCCCACCGACCGGCTGCGGTTCGCCATGCCGCCGATGCACGAGTCGGTCGAGGACGAACGCCGGCACCGCAAGGAACGGCTCGCGGGCGCCCTGCGCCTGTTCGGCCGGTACGGCTTCGAGGACGGGGTCTCGGGGCACATCACCGCCCGCGACCCCGAGTTCACCGACTGCTTCTGGGTCAACCCCTTCGGGATGCCCTTCCGGCACGTCACCGTGACCGATCTGGTGCTGGCCAACTCGGACGGCCAGGTGCTCCAGGGCCGCCACCATGTCAACCAGGCCGCGTTCACCGTGCACTCGCAGGTCCACGCCGCCCGCCCGGACGTCGTCGCGGTCGCCCACTGCCACTCCGTGCACGGCCGCGCGCTCTCCGCCCTCGGCGACTTCCTCGACCCGATCAGCCAGGAGAGCTGCGCCTTCTACGAGGACCACGCGCTCTACGACGCCTACAGCGGGGTCTCCGTCGACGCCGAGGAGGGCAAGCGGATCGCCGCAGGGCTCGGCTCGCGCAAGGCGCTCGTGCTGCGCAACCACGGACTGCTCACCGTGGGCGACTCGGTGGACGCGGCGGCCTGGTGGTTCCTGTCCATGGAACGCTCCTGCCAGGTCCAGCTCCTCGCGAAAGCGGCCGGCCGTCCTCTCCTCATCGACCACAAACTCGCCGTCGCCACCCGCGAACAGACCGGCGGTGACCTCGTCGCGTGGATCAACTACCAGCCCCTGTGGCAGGACATCAGCCGCTGCGAACCGGACCTCCTCAGCTGAGGCCCCTACCGGAAACCCCGCAGCACCGCCGCCTTGGTCATCGTGAACTCCTCGTCGGTGAGCACCCCTTCCCGGTGCAGCTCCCCCAACTCCCGCAGCCTGCGCAGGAGTACGTCGTGATGGTCGGCCGGCGGCGGGACGAGGGCCGCCCGTCGGGGCCGGTCCGCGAACTCGCCCTCGTCGCGTTCGTGTTCCCGGGCCGATGGATGCGGCAGCCGCGCGGTCACCGCCGTCGCGACCAGTGCCGTGAGCAGGTCCCGGCGGGTGCTGCCCCACAGATCGAGGGCGTACGGGTCCTTCTCCGGCGGCAGTTTGGAGAACACCGTCTCGCGGGTCACGAACCGCATGAACCCATCCTCGTAACCGCAGTTGGGCAGCCACTCCACCTGGACGAGGTCGCCCACGGCGACTATGCGCGGCCCGGTGGCCCGCTTGACGCGCTCCGAGGTGTCGGACCAGTCGATGCGCACCTGGGCGCCGTCGAACGACACCGTGCCGTCGGACGAGCGCACCGAGACCGGCACCGGCGGGCCCGGCAGGAGATACGCCTTGGTGGGGTCCTTGGGGATCTGGTCGAGGAGCAGCCCGTGCCGGATCTCCTCCGCCACGTACTCGGCCACCCCGGACCGGTCGATGTCCACGATCAGCCGGTACGGATCCGCCGCGTCCGGCAGCCGGCCGCCGGTCGCCTGGAGCAGCGGGTCGGCGCCCTCGCGCAGCCTCAGCCGCAGTCGGCCACGCTTGCGTTCGGGTTCGTAGACGACGCCCGCGACGGCTTCGAGGGGCACGGCGATCTCCCCGTACGTCTGCCGGAACAGTGGCACGGAGCGGTGAAGTCCCGGCGTGATACGGACCGTTGTGCCGTCGAAGGCCCAGGTCCCGTCGCGCTGGATGATCTCGGCCATAGGGAAATTCTCGCAGCCGGGTCAACACGGCGGCCGTCACTTCACCCGCGCTGACCAGACCTGCCGGACGCGGGCCGTGTCCCGTAGGGCACAATCCGCTGTTGTCGTGCGGGAGTTGCAAGGCGGTGGCCAAAGGCTTCGGAGCCGGCCGCCGAACGTGAGGGTCCGGGGTCGCGGGCCGAGGGGCATGGGGAAGGCAGGCGTCGGGCGTGGCGGTGCAGGAGGCGAGACAGGGCGGCGAGCACGTCGGTGCCCACGGAGGCGGCTGCACCTGCGGGGACTGCCCGCACGGAGCACGCGAGGGGCATCGGCGCGCGGTCGCCGCGTTCCTCGTCAAGCGGGACGGCTTCGCGGCCGGCGAGGGCCTGCCCGCGGCGGTGGCGCACTCGGTGTCCGCCTCCCGGCAGTGGGTCTCGGACGAACTGACCCAGTCAGCCGACGTCGTCGCCGAACGCGGCCGCGCCGAGGGCGGCGCCTGGCTGGCCCGCCTGTGGCACCGCACGGCCTTCGCGGTGTGGAGCGCCTTCGTCGTGCTGCTCCTGGTGCAGGCGCTCACCGCGATCGGCGCCGGCTGGACGGCGGCTCGCACGGCCGGACTGCTCGCCGCGCTCGTGGTCGCCGGTGCGCTGACGGCGGCCTCCTGGTTCCACCGAGCCCGTGGCGGTGCGCTGGCCCCGGTCATCGGTGAGGACAACCGGCTGTCGACCTCCCGTGCCGTGGCCGTCTCCTGGGTTCTGTTCGTGGCGTACGCGGTGCTGGTCCTGGCCGGCCGCCTCGCCGCCGCCTCCGACCACGCCGAACGCGACGCCCTCATCTCCGGCCTCGAACTCGCCCGCGGCGCCGGTGTGGTGACCGTCCTCGCCGTGGTCTGCGCGATCGCCGTGCTCGTCCGCCGGGTCGTCGGCCTGCGCGTGCTGGGCCAGCGGCTCCAGAAACTCCCCGCCGACCGCCCCCGCGCCGCCGACCTCCTCACCGACGACGCGGGCCGCGGCACCTTCGCCGACATCCAGTACGTCGCGATCAGCGCCGTGGCCCTCGTCTTCGTGGCCGTACGCCTGGCCCGCCGCCCCGACCAACTGCCCGACCTGCCCTGGGGATTGGCGGTCGTGGTGCTGATCTCGGCCGCGACATACCTGGCCGGCAAGTACGCGGAGGGCGGCCGCCCGGTCATCCTCTCCGTGGTGCGTTCCCGTGAGGCGGGCGACCTCGACGCCCCCATCCGCACCGGCGACGACATCGAGATCCGCGGCGCGGGCTTCGTACCCCCGGGCGCCCAGACCGCCGACCGGCTCTCCCGGATGGTCGTCCGGATCGGCCCGGTCAACGTCCACGTCCCGCTGGTCCCGGTCACCGGCGGCTTCTCCAACCCGACGGACACCCTCCTGACCGTCCCGGTCCCGGTCGACGTCGAACCCGGACGCGTGGAGGTACAGGTCGTGACCGCGGCGGGCGTGGAGACCAACGCCTGCGTCGTCGACGTCATGGACTGACGCCCTCGACGGGCCGCCCACCGAATGAGCCGTGCCAAGGTCGCGAAAACTGGTTGAAGAATCATTGAGCGGGTCCCCCTATTCGTACGTATGGTCTGTTGAGGGGTCACGGCACAGCAGGCGAGAGGCGGCCACGGGCGATGACTCACGGCACTCGAATGGATACGCAAACCCCATACCTAGACGGCGACCGGGGCTGGCGGGACACCGCCACCCGATACGCCCTGCTCCCATTGCGCGTCTTCCTCGGCGTCACCTTCATCTATGCAGGCCTGGACAAACTCACCGACAGTGCCTTCATGAAGTCCTCCGGCGCCGGTTCGATCGGCGAGACGATGCGCGCGGTCCGCGACTCGGCGGCGATCCCGGCCCTGGTGGACCTGTCCCTGAAGAACCCCGTCGGCTTCGGCTACGCCATCGCCTTCGGTGAACTCGCCGTCGGCATCGGCACGTTGATCGGCCTGCTGGCCCGCCTCGCCGCACTCGGCGGCGCGCTTATCTCGCTCAGCCTGTGGCTGACCATCAGCTGGGCCAACGACCCGTACTACTACGGCAACGACCTCGCCTACCTGATGGCCTGGCTGCCCCTAGTCCTCGCCGGCGCCTCGATGTTCTCCTTCGACGCGGTGATCCGCGGAAGGCGAAGGCAACGGACGGGCGGCTACCGGTAGCTCCCGAGGAGGGAGCCGCCGGCGGTGAATCCGCCGGGCTCCTTCCGGGCGGGCTGTCCGTACCGTTCGTAGACGATCTTCAGCCGGATATGTCCGGACCGGGGTCGGCCGTGTTCCTGCGGCCGGCCCCTCGGCGTCTGCGGACCGCGCCGTTGACGCCCGCCACCACACCGGCCAGGACCAGGCCGACCGTGACCAGCGGGATCACCGCGAACCACTCGGTCACCCACAGTCCGCCCGCGTCCCCGGCGTAGAGGACGCCCGCGGCGGCGAGGAAGAGACCGGCGACCAGCTTTCCGGGCTGGAACTCATGACGCAGCACGGCTGACCTCCGCCTGTCCGACGCCGACTTGGAGGTCCAGGTCCAGCGTGCCGATGCTCTTGACGCCCGTCGCCGGGGTCAGGGTGACCTGCTTGTGCTTGCCCGGCTCCACGTCCACGTCCTTCTTGTCGTCACCGGGCAACTGGATGTCCCCGACGCGTACGTCCACACTCAGCCGCACCGTCACGTTCGGCGGCACGATCACCTTCAGCTGCCCGACGCCCACCTCCGCGTCCGTCGCGACCGTCTGCCCCTTGGCCGGCCGCAGCCGGGTCAGGTCGAGCGTGCCCACACCGTTCCCGAGGTCGTACTTCTTCTGTACGTCCGCCACCGTCGCGGGCTGCCAGGTGAGGCGGTCCCAGTGCGTGGTGAGGTCCTTGGGCAGGGCCGCCGAGGCGGCGAGCAGGCCGGCCGTGACGATCGCGAGGAACACCGAGCCCGCCCCCGTACGCCCGAGGAACGCGCTGACCGCGATGCCCAGGCCGAAGACGACGAGCGCACAGGCCAGGCCCGCCTGGAGGCTGGTGCCGAGCGCCTGGTCGTCCCACTTCGCGGCGGTGCCGAGGGCCCCCGCGAGCAACGCGAGCAGGAACACCCAGCCGCCGATCCAGCGCGGGCCGCGCGTTTTCGGGGGCGCCGGGCGAGGGGCCCGCTGATCCGCGGGCCAGTGCGGGTAGGAGGGGGCGAGCCTGACGTCGATCACGTCCGCGATGTCACGGTCGCGGGAGTCGCCCGGGCCCCACAGATAACCGGTGCCACCGACGTGTGTGCCGTCCTTGACGATCGGATCACGCCACCAGGAGGGGTAGGTGGTGGCCACCGGCGGCGCCTGGGCCTCCGGCGGGGCGTCGGCGACGGCCTGCGCGGCGAGCGGGTCGGGGTCGGGGGCGCCGCGCTGCTGCGACCAGTACCCCGCGCCCGCCAGCAGGAGGGAGAGGACGACGGCGAAGGTGAGCACGCTGGCGTTGTTCAGCATCGACAGGAACACACCGCAGCCGACCAGCGCGAACAGCACGGCGGCCAGGGCCTGGCCGTCCACGCGGCCGGTGAAGAGCTTGCGGACCTCGTTCTCCTCCTCGTCGTCGTACGGGACGAAGAGCCATGCGAAGCCGTAGAAGATGAGGCCGATGCCGCCCGTCGCCGAGAGCACGGCGAGCGTGATCCGGAAGATCACCGGGTCCATGTCGCACTGCCGCCCGAGCCCCGCGCACACCCCCGCGAGCACCTTGGACCGCCGGTCCCGGCGGAACCGGTGCGGAGCCGCGGCCGCGGTGCCGCCGCCGGGCACGGCACCCGGCGCAGAGGCGGCACCCGCGCCGGGCACGGCGTCCTGCGGCCCGCCGCCCGCTTGCGGACGTGGGCCGGAGCCGGGTCCCTGACCCGTCGCGGCGCGCTCGTGATCTGTCATGCGTCCATGCTGCCCGCCGCGAGCCGCCGATGGCAGTCGGGACGACCCTGGCCGAACCCTGAAATCCGCCCTGACCCGGACCGGGGGAGTGTTCGAGGGCCTGTGGTGTGTGCGGGCGGGCTGCGCCGCGAGCTGTTCGCCGGGCGGGCGCGGTCGCCGCGGGCGGCCGGGTGCCCGCCGGGCTTCCTGTGCCACGGCGACTGACATCACGACCGGCACCACCACCGGCTCGTGTGCCGGTGGCGCTCGGGATCTCCGGCAGCCGTCGGCGACCCACGGATCGCGGCGGCGGATTGCCTGCCGGGCTCCCGTGCCATGGCGCCTGGCACCGCGGCTGGCTCGTGTGCCGGTGGCGCTCGGGATCTCCGGCAGCCGTCGGCGACCCACGGATCGCGGCGGCGGGTTGCCCGCCGGGCTCCCGTGCCACGGCGACCGGCACCGCGACCGGCCCGTGTGCCGGTGGTGCTCAGATCCCCCGCAGCCGCAGCCGCAGCCGCAGCCGCAGCCGCAGCCGCAGCCGCAGCCGCAGCCGCAGCCGCAGCCGCAGCCGCAGCCGCAGCCGCAGCCGCCGACGACCCACAGACCGCAGCGCCGGGTTGCCATCCGGGCTCGCGTGCCACGGCGACCGGCACCGCGGCTGGCTCGTGTGCCGGTGGTGCTCAGATCCCCCGCAGCCGCAGCCGCAGCCGCAGCCGCAGCCGCAGCCGCAGCCGCAGCCGCCGACGGCCCACAGACCGCAGCGCCGGGTTGCCATCCGGGCTCGCGTGCCACGGCGACCGGCACCGCGACCGGCCCGCGTGCTGGTGACGCCCAGATCCCCCGCAGCCGCAGCCGACCCATGGACCGAGGACGCCCGCCTCATCTTCCGGCAACCCGTCAGAACCCCCGCCGCACGCCGTTTTCGCGGACCGAGCGCGCCGGATTCGAAGATCAGGGGAGTCTCGGGGGTCGACCCTGATGCCTCGGGCGGCGGGGCGTGTGAACATCGGTGGCATGCCGGAAGCCGCAGCATTGCCCGTCGAGGACCCGCGGCCGCCGCGCAAGCTCTACCGCAGCAGTGACGGACGCTGGCTCGGTGGTGTGGCGCGGGGGCTCGCCGGGCATCTCGGGCTGCCGGTGATCTGGGTGCGGCTGGTGTTCGTGGGGCTGTTCCTCGCGGACGGACTCGGCGCGTTGCTGTACGCCTCGTTCTGGTTCTTCGTGCCGCTCGGCGTCGGCGGGGTCGCCGGCCAGCGGCCCCCGTCGCTCGTCTCCACCGAGACCTCGCCGGACGGCCGCCGCAGACTCGTCGCCCGCAAGCCGGACAAGGGCCAGATCGTCGCCCTGCTCCTCATGGTCGTCGTCGCGCTGGTCTTCGTCGGCAATGTGAACCTGGGCAATGGCGCCAAGGCCTATCTCTTCCCGACCGTCCTCGTCGGCGCGGGCGTCGCTCTCGTCTGGCGCCAGGCGGACAACGCCCGCCGCGCACGCTGGGCCGAGGTCGGCAGCCGCCGCCGTACGCTCAGCCTGCTGCGCGCGGGCGGCGGGGTCCTGCTCGTCACCGCCGGTGCCACCGCGATCTTCGTGCTCCAGGGCTCCGCCGACCATCTCGGCTCAGTCCTCCAGGCCGCTCTCGCGGTCCTCGTCGGTATCACGCTGCTCGCCGGCCCGTACCTCGTGCGGATGACCCAGGACCTCTCCGAGGAGCGTCTGATGCGCATCCGCGCCCAGGAGCGCGCCGAGGTCGCCGCCCATGTCCACGACTCCGTGCTGCACACCCTGACCCTGATCCAGCGCAACGCGGAGAGCCCCAACGAAGTGCGCCGCCTGGCCCGGGCCCAGGAGCGCGACCTGCGCGCCTGGCTCTACAAACCGGAGGGCACCGGCAAGGACGAGGCCGACGAACCCGACACCCTCGCCGAGGCGGTGCGCCGCAGCGCGGCCGAGGTCGAGGACAAGCACGGCGTCCCCATCGAGGTCGTCATCGTCGGCGACTGCCCGCTCGACGAGAGAATCGGCGCCCAGATGCAGGCCGCGCGCGAAGCGATGGTGAACGCGGCCAAGTACGGTGGCGAGGGCGGCGCCGTACAGGTCTACGCCGAGGTGGAGGGGAAGACGGTCTTCGTGTCCGTCCGTGACCGCGGACCGGGCTTCGATCTCGACTCGATACCCGCCGACCGCATGGGTGTCAGAGAATCGATCATCGGCCGTATGGAGCGCCACGGCGGTACGGCACGACTGCGCGCGGTGCCGGACGGCGGTACCGAGGTCGAGCTGGAGATGGAGAGGGTGGAGAAGACGTCATGAGCGACGCGACCGAGACGAACGAACCGGCGGAGCCGACCGGCGGGAGCGCGGGCGGGCGTCACGTGCGCGTGGTCCTCGTCGACGACCACCGCATGTTCCGTACGGGGGTACAGGCCGAGATCGGCCGCACCGAGGAGACCGGAGTCGAGGTGGTCGGCGAGGCCGCTGACGTCGACCAGGCGGTCACGGTCATCACCGCGACCCGCCCTGAGGTGGTCCTCCTCGACGTCCACCTCCCGGGCGGCGGCGGGGTCGAAGTCCTGCGCCGCTGCGCCCCGTTGATGAGCGACGCCGAACAGCCCGTCCGCTTCCTCGCCCTGTCCGTGTCGGACGCGGCGGAGGACGTGATCGGGGTGATCCGCGGCGGTGCGCGCGGCTACGTCACCAAGACGATCACCGGCACGGACCTCGTCAACTCCATCTTCCGGGTCCAGGAGGGCGACGCGGTCTTCTCGCCCCGCCTGGCCGGCTTCGTCCTCGACGCCTTCGCGTCGACCGACGCCCCGCCGGTCGACGAGGACCTCGACCGCCTCACCCAGCGCGAGCGCGAGGTGCTCCGCCTCATCGCGCGCGGCTACGCCTACAAGGAGATCGCCAAGCAGCTGTTCATCTCGGTGAAGACGGTCGAGTCCCATGTCTCGGCGGTACTGAGGAAGCTCCAGCTGTCCAACCGGCACGAGCTGACGCGCTGGGCGACGGCACGTCGACTGGTGTGACCCGTAAGGGAGTTCACCCGGGGCCCCTGAGGGATACCCCGGGGATTCACACCACCCGGGTCGCCCCCGCGAACGGCATCTCGTCGATCGGCGCCAGTCGCACCGGCGCCGTCGGGTTCGGGGCGTGGATCATCTGGCCGTCGCCGACGTAGATGCCGACGTGACTGATGCCCGAGTAGAAGAACACCAGGTCGCCGGGGCGCAGTTCGGACCGGGAGACCCGTTGGCCGGCGTTGATCTGGGCGTAGGTCGTGCGGGGCAGGGAGACCCCGGCGGAGCTGTACGCGGCCTGCACGAGGCCCGAGCAGTCGAAGGCGTTGGGGCCGGTCGCCCCCCAGACGTAGGGGCTGCCGAGCTTCTGGTAGGCGTAGGAAACGGCCGCTGCCGCACGGGAGTTGGGGGCGTCGGCCCTGGCGGCGGAGGAACCGGGCGCGGCCAGCGCGCCCCGGGCCGTGGTCGACGACCGTGACGCGCGGCCGGTACCACCCGCGTCGCCGACCTGCGCCCGCTGCTGCGGGGTCAGGCCGGACAGCAGCCGGCGTGCCTGGTCCAGCTTGCCGTTGATGGTTTTCTTCTGCTTCCCCAGCTCCGCCTGCCGCGACTTCAGCGAGGTCAGCTCGATGTGGGCGGCGCCGCGCAACTGCTCGATCTCCCGCAGCTGTTGCCGTACGAGCTCGACGGCCGCCGTCTGCCGATGGCCCATGCGGTCGGCGAACTCGGTGCCGTCCAGATACCGTTCGGGGTTGCTGGAGAGCATGAGCTGCACCGCGGGGTCGATCCCGCCGCCGCGGTACTGCGCGGCGGCGACATAACCCAGCGAGTCCCGGGCCGAGTTGAGCTTCTCCGTCTTGCGTGCCGCCTCGTCCCGCAGGGTGTTCAGCTGCTTCTCGGCCGCGTCCGCCTTCTCCTTCGCGCCGTCGTACTTCTCGGTCGCGACCTCCGCCTCCTGGTACAGCTTGTCCACCTTGGTCTTGACCTGCGTCGGTGTCAGCTGTGGCTCGGCGTGCGAGGTCCCGTCGAAGCCGGTCGCCGTCGCCGCGCCCGCGAGGGCGATCGTCGCCGCCGTACGGGCTGTATTGCCGCTGAGCGAGCGCTGTCGGGGCTTGCGGTGCGCTGCCACGTGGACTGCACGTCCTTTCGTACGACCGCCGGGGGAGCGGGCGATTGCGCGTCCGGCGGCGGCCCGCACAGGGGGAGCGGGCCGCCGCCGGACATTCTTCGGCGGTGGTGGCCGACTGCCGCCCCTGGTCCGGGCGGCGGTGGGGAGCCGGTCACCTGATGGAGGACGCTAAACCTGATGGTGACGGCCCGGTAACGCATGTGCACAACTGACATGAGGTGATCGGCGATTGACCGCAAGTGACGTTGATCGCGGTCCGGGGCCGCCGCCTTCGCGCGGAGCGCTGACCGAAGCGGCGGTTCCGACGCGGGGCGGGAGGGCGCGGTGCTATGGGCCGCATATATGCAACGGCCGGGGAGTGGTAGGGAGGGGCGGTGTCGGTCGGTCCCGGAGCCCCTGATTAGGCTCCGACCCCATGGACGTACTCATCCATCTCTTCGTCGGCCTGCACATCATCGGCATCGCCGCGCTGCTCGGCGGTTTCCTCACCCAGATGAAGGCGATGGGCCAGGGCACGGCCCGCTTCGTCCCCGGCATGCTGCACGGCGCGCTGACCATGCTGGTCACCGGCGCGATCCTGGTCGGCCTCAACCAGGCCGACGATCAGCACGTCAACAACATCAAGATCGGCATCAAGCTCGCGCTGCTGATCGTGATCCTCGGCCTCGTCTATGTGAAGCGGGACGAGGAGACGGTCGACAAGAGCCAGTTCGCGCTGGTGGGCGGGCTCACCATGGTGAACATCTTCATCGCGGTCCTGTGGACGTGACCCCCGACGTGGCGGCCAGGTAGAAGCGGACCGTCCCCGCGGCGACCACCAGCCAGGCCGCCACCGCGATCCACAGCACCACCTCCCCGGGCGTCCGCAGCCACGACACGTCCACGGCGGTCCCCACGGACAACATGGTCGCCGCCGTCATCCCCAGCGGGAACACCGTCGACCAGCGACGCACGTCGAAGCGCAGCCGCGGCCAGGCGATCTCGGCGCCCACCAGGACGACACACCAGGCCACGTCGAGCACCAGCAGGGCCACGGTCACGGCCCGCAGGACGCCCCGATCGTCGGAGTTCCACAGATACAGGCGCGCGCTGTCGGCGGCGATCAGCTTCGACCCCGCCAGCGCAGAGACGGCCAGCGCGCCGCCGACGATCCAGTGGTCCCCGACCCCGGTGATCACCTGCCGCCACTCGAAACGGGCCAGCGCGAACCCGTACAGGATCAGCCCGAACCAGAACAGCACCAGCGCCGTGTGCGCGAGCCAGGCCACCGACTCGGCCCCGGCGATCGTCGCCCCCAGCACGGCCAGCGACTGCGTGGCCACACACCCGAGGAAAACGGTTCCGGGCATCCGCCCCTGCCAGTTCCGTAGGACCCGCACGAGCAGCCAGGGCCACAGCACCGCGGCGAGCGCCAGCAGAGCCTCGGCCACCGTCTGCCAGCCGGCGATCGAGAACCGCGTCCCCAGTACGGCGGTCGCGGCCGTGGCGGTCAGCGCGCCGGGCGTCCCCGCCTCCGTGAGCCACCGCCGCCGGTCCCACAGCAGCCGTACGACGAAGTCCGCGGCCAGCCCCAGCCAGAAGGCGCAGGCCACCGCGAAGGCGATACGGGACAGCACCTCGTACCCCGTGACGTGCAGGCCGACCGACATGATCGCGGTAGCCATCACGACGGCTCCGGCCGCCGGCGGACGCTGTGCCCACCAGGCGCGGAAGCGGGAGATACCGGTATCGGGCATGGCCCGATGCTAGGGAGCGGCCCCAATGCCGACGACGGGCCACGCGCGCGTGGATGTCAAAAACACCTGCACGCGTGCGTGGCGCTCGAAAACACCCGCACGCGCGCGTGCGCACTCCGCTCAGGCAGGCCGCACCAGGCTGTGGACGGTCGCCGTGTCGTCGTAGTGGATCGACTCCTCGCGCACGTAGGCGCCGGGCTTCGGGGCGTGGATCATCGTGCCGTCGCCTACGTAGACGCCGACGTGGCTGCTGTCGTCGTGGAAGAAGACCAGGTCGCCGGGTTGCGCGTCGGCCAGGGAGACCGTCGTGCCGGCGTTCGCCTGGTCGGTGATGAGGCGCGGGAGGGTCACTTCGGCGGCCTTCCAGGCGGCCTGGACGAGGCCTGAGGAGTCGTACGAGCCGGGGCCTGCGGCGCCCCAGACGTACGGTTTGCCGACCTGGGCGCGGGCGAAGGCGATGGCCTTGGCGGCCTTGGTGGCGTAGAAGGAGCTGGCGGGCGAGGAGCCGGAAGGGGTGCTCCGCGTCGCCTCGGTCCGCTGGTTCCGCGCGGTCGGTCGCGCCAACAGCTCGCGCGCGGTGGAGAGCTTCTTCTGGACGGTGGCCTTGGCCGTCCTGAGGTCGCTCTGCGTGTCGTCGGGGGTCCGGAGGCTCTCGGTCGTCTCGTGCCGGACCGCGTTCTTCTGGCGGCTGGTCAGCCGGCTCATCAGCTGGGCCTGCTCGAAGTAGTCCTGCGGGGTGTCCGGGAGCAGGAACGCCGAGGCGTCCGGGGCGGAGGCCCCGGTGCGGTACTGCGCTGCGGTGAACGAACCCAGCCGCTGCCGCGCGGAGTTGAGCTTCCGCGCCGGCTTGGGCACGTCCTCCGGGCCGGTGTCGACGCGCCCGCGCTGCCTGGCCGCCCTCTCCCTGGTCGCGTTGTACGTCTCGGTCCCCGACTCCGCCTGCCGGTAGAGGTCGTCGACCTTCCGCTCGACCTCGTCGACGCTCCGGTCGCCGTCGTCGGCGGGGGCCCATATGCCTGCGATGCGCGAGCCCGCGGAACGCGGCTTGCGGTGCGACGACGCCAAAGGAGGCGACTCCTTCCAGATGGTGCCCTGCGGGCCGTTGCTGTCCTACGGGCCGTTGTTGCCTACGGTCCGTGCCCGAAAAGGGAGTTGGGCCGACGCACCCCAGGTCCGTGGGGTCGTACGGCCTGATCGAACGTTAACCAACTCGTGTGGTTTGTGTGAAGGTTGATGTTCGATATGCCTGATATGCGGTCGTGACCTTGGCCATGCGCGAGGCCGGTCATCGCTGATCGTGACGGACCGGTTCTGGTCCGTGAATTTCCCCGAGTTCCCGGGGTGGCAGTCGGTTGTCAGTGGGGCGCCCTAAACTCGGAAGGCGATGAGCAGCCTCTTTGACGACAGCTTCCTGGCGGATCTCCAGGGCCCTCGGGCCCACGAGGGAGAGCCCCCGCCCCCGCCCGAGGACGAGCACGGACCGGAGCCCATTCCGGACGACCTGTTCGGCGGGAAGTTCGACGTGCCCGCGAGCAGAGACGCCCACTACCGGGACGGCGCCCCACGCCCCGTGGCCGACCCGGCCGCACTCCTGGACGGGCTGAACGAGAACCAGCGCGCGGCCGTCGTCCACTCCGACACCCCGCTGCTCATCGTGGCCGGCGCCGGCTCAGGCAAGACCCGCGTGCTCACCCACCGCATCGCCTACCTCCTGGGCGAGCGCAACGTGCACCCCGGGCAGATCCTCGCGATCACCTTCACCAACAAGGCCGCGGGCGAGATGAAGGAGCGCGTCGAGCAGCTCGTCGGCCCGCGCGCCAACGCGATGTGGGTGATGACCTTCCACAGCGCGTGCGTCCGCATCCTGCGCCGCGAGTCGAAGAAGCTCGGCTTCACGTCCTCGTTCTCGATCTACGACGCCGCCGACTCCAAGCGGCTCATGGCCCTGGTCTGCCGCGACCTGGACCTCGACCCGAAGCGCTTCCCCCCGAAGTCCTTCAGCGCCAAGATCTCGAACCTGAAGAACGAGCTGATCGACGAGGAGGACTTCGCCGCCCAGGCCGCCGACGGTTTCGAGAAGACCGTCGCCCAGGCCTACGCGATGTACCAGTCGCGGCTGCGCGAGGCCAACGCCCTCGACTTCGACGACCTGATCATGACGACGGTCAACCTGCTGCGAGCCTTCCCGGACGTCGCCGAGCACTACCGCCGCCGCTTCCGGCACGTCATGGTCGACGAGTACCAGGACACCAACCACGCCCAGTACGCGCTCGTGCGCGAGCTGGTCGGCACCTCCGAGCACCCGGTCGACGTCCCGCCCAGTGAACACGACCTGCCGCCCGCCGAGTTGTGCGTCGTGGGCGACGCCGACCAGTCGATCTACGCCTTCCGGGGCGCGACGATCCGCAACATCCTCCAGTTCGAGGAGGACTACCCGAACGCGACGACGATCCTCCTGGAGCAGAACTACCGCTCCACACAGACGATCCTGAGCGCCGCCAACGCGGTCATCGAGCGCAACGAGTCCCGCCGCCCCAAGAACCTGTGGACCAACGCGGGCGCGGGCGCGCGGATCACCGGCTATGTCGCGGACACGGAGCACGACGAGGCGCAGTTCGTCGCCGAGGAGATAGACCGTCTCACCGACGCGGGCGACGCGAAGGCGGGAGACGTCGCCGTCTTCTACCGGACGAACGCGCAGTCCCGTGTCTTCGAGGAGATCTTCATCCGCGTCGGCCTGCCCTACAAGGTCGTCGGCGGTGTCCGCTTCTACGAGCGCAAGGAGGTCCGGGACGTCCTGGCCTACCTGCGTGTGCTGGCCAACCCGGAGGACGCGGTCCCGCTGCGCCGCATCCTCAACGTCCCCAAGCGCGGCATCGGCGAGCGCGCCGAGGCGATGATCGACGCCCTCTCGCAGCGCGAGAAGATCAGCTTCCCGCAGGCGTTGAGGCGCGTCGACGAGGCCTACGGCATGGCCGCGCGGTCGACGAACGCGGTCAAGAAGTTCAACACGCTGATGGAGGACCTCCGTACGATCGTCGACTCCGGCGCGGGCCCGGCGACGGTCCTGGAGGCGATCTTCGAACGCACCGGCTATCTCGCCGAGTTGCAGGCCTCCACCGACCCGCAGGACGAGACCCGCATCGAGAACCTCCAGGAACTGGCCGCCGTGGCCCTGGAGTTTGAGCAGGAGAACAGTTCAGGTGAGGGGGAGAGCGAGACGCCGGTCGGGCTCGCCGCCTTCCTGGAGCGGGTGGCGCTCGTCGCCGACTCCGACCAGATCCCCGACGAGGACGAGGACGGCTCCGGAGTCATCACGCTGATGACCCTGCACACCGCCAAGGGACTTGAGTTCCCGGTCGTCTTCCTCACCGGCATGGAGGACGGCGTCTTCCCGCACATGCGCGCCCTCGGCCAGGCCAAGGAGCTGGAGGAGGAGCGGCGCCTCGCGTACGTGGGCATCACGCGCGCGCGTGAACGCCTCTACCTGACCCGCTCGTCGCTGCGCAGCGCCTGGGGACAGCCGTCGTACAACCCGCCCTCCCGCTTCCTGGAGGAGATCCCGGCGGCGCACGTGGAATGGAAGCGGACCGGCGCGATGGCGGCTCCGCCGTCGACGGGTCCGGCCTCGGGCCTCGCGGCCTCGCTGTCCTCGTCCCGCTCGCGCTCGTCGGCGTCGGGCGCCTCGGGTTTCGCCACGCGCCGCACCTCGGAGAAGCCGGTCGTGGCGCTGGCCGTCGGGGACCGGGTCACGCACGACCAGTTCGGGCTCGGCACGGTGGTCGGCGTGAACGGCACGGGGGCGAACGCGGAGGCGACGGTCGACTTCGGGGAACCGAAGCCGAAGCGGCTGCTGCTGCGGTACGCGCCGGTGGAAAAGCTGTAGCCCGTAAGGGAGTTGGGGCGGCTTAGGTCGGGTCGAGCCCGTGGCTGCGGAGCCACGGGAGCGGGTCGATCGCCGCCCCGCCCGCCGGGCGCACCTCGAAGTGCAGGTGCGGGCCGGTGGAGTTGCCCGAGTTCCCGGAGTACGCGATCGGGTCGCCGGCCTTCACCGTCGTACCGGAGGCGACCCGGTAGGTGGAGAGGTGGCAGTACCAGGTCTGCGTGCCGTCCTTCTCTGTGAGGATCAGCATGTTGCCGTAGGCGCTGTTCCACTTCGTGGAGACGACGCCGTCGGTCGCGGCCATCACCGTCGTGCCGTACGAGACGGGGAAGTCGATGCCCGTGTGCACGGACATCCAGTTGACGCCGGCCTGGCCGAAGTAGGCGCTGAGGCCCCGCTGCGTCACCGGCAGCACGTACTTGGGGCGCAGCCGCTCCTTGCGGGCCGCCTCCGCAGCCGCCTTCTTCTTGTCGGCCTCCTGCTGGGCCTTGAGGTCGATACGTTCCTGCGTACGGCTGGCCCGGTCGGCGAAGTCGTCGGCACCGGCCGACAGGCTCTTGATCTGGGCGTCCAGCTTGTTGTTCGCGACGGACGGCTTGACCGAGGTCGCGTCCGAGGCGGAGGCCGTCGTGTCGCTGCCGCCGGTCAGCGTGCCGACGGACGCGGCGGCGATCCCGGCGACACCCATCACACACGCGGACGGCACGGCGATGGTCATCAGCGCGGACCGCTTCGGGGGCGTACGGCGCCGGGAACGGCTCCCGTTGCGGGCCGCGGCACGCGAGCCGGCCGGGGCCGGGCTCGGGGTGAACTCCTCCTGGTCGTCGAGGAGTTCGGGGTGGGTCTGGTGCCCGTCCTGCTGTTCCGGCTCGGCCTCGTCGGGGGCGGGCATCTCGCCGGTGGCGGTCAACTCGCCGGTCAACTCGCGGTCTTCCGGGGCGGGTTCGTCGTACGTGCCCTCGTGCGTCCCGTCGTACGACGCCTGTTCAAAGGTGGTGGTCGCGTCGGCGGCGGTGCCGTCGGCGTTCCACTGCGTGGCGTCGTACGTGCCGGTGTCGAAGGTCTGCGTGCCCCATTCCCACTGCTGGGTCTGGTCGGCGGGGGCGGCGGCATGCGCCGAAGTGTCCGACTGGAGCCAGGCGTTCGCGTCCCACTGGCCGCTGACGTCGGGGGCTCCGGTCTGCGGCGGGATGGCGGACAGCTGCTGGTAGTCGGCCGACCAGGCGGTGGTCTCGTAGGCGCCCGTGTCGTACGTGGCGTGGTGCTGGGCCGCGTACGGGTCGTAGTTCAGGGTGTGTTGGGCACCCGTGGACCAGGCCGAGGAGTCGTAGGCGCCGGTGGCGTGCGACCCGGTGTCATGGGCGTGGCCCTGGCCGTTGCCCGGCATGTCGCCGAAGAGCGGGTCGGTGGCGAAGCTCGCGGTGGCCTGCGCGCCCGGGTGGAAATCCGTGGCGGTGTGGTCGCCGTACGTGGTGAAGTCACCGTACTGGGCGTCCTGCCCGCCGTACGACGCGTAGTGCGCCGAGGTGGCATCGGAAGCCGGAGCCGGGGTGGTCATGGTCCCCGACGGGTGACGATCGTTCACCAACTTCTCTATTCGCCTCGACAACAGGGGCTGCCAGAGCAGTGCGGTGGACTGTACCCGGCAGTATGCGGGCACGACAATCTTCGTCAGGTTTCGCGTCAGCAGGAAACGGGCATTCGGCCGTGTTTCGGGGGACGGCGGGCACGGGTTTGGCCGTGGGTTCGAATAGCGTTCGATCTTCAGGAGGCTGTGCGCCCGCTGTCGGTGTCCGATCAGGCCACTGTCAGACCCCCGGTGCGGGTATTGGTGCGGGTCGCGGCCGGGGTTTCCGGCAGCGGGGTGTCGAGGGCCTGGCGGATGCCGGTCGCGACGGCCGGGTGGACCGGCAGGGCGAGGTGGCCGATGCCGCTGACCTGGACGTTCTCGGCGATCAGGTCGGGGTGGTCGACGCAGGCCGTCTCCAGTGGCTCCATCAGGTGGTCGAGGTCGCTCCAGAAACTGACGAAGTGCGTACGGCAGCCGGGCGCGGGCCGGGTCAGTTCCTCGATCACCGGCGAGCCGGGCCGCATCTGCCGGACGATCGGGTGGGCGTTGGCCAGCGGGACGACGGCCGTGCCGGAGTGCGGGGTGCCGAGCGTCACCAGCGTGCGGACCCGCAGATCGCCGCCGAGCCGCTGTACGTAGTACCGCGCGATCAGGCCACCGAGGCTGTGCCCGACGATGTCGACCTCCCGGCTGCCCGTGCGCTCGCAGATCTCCTCGATGTGCCGGCCGAGCAACTCGGCGGCGGTGCGGATGTCGCAGGTCAGCGGCGAGTAGTTGAGGGACTCGACCTGTCGGCGGCCGTGCTGGGCCAGGGAACGGCGCAGCAGCACGAAGACCGAGCGGTTGTCGATGAACCCGTGCAGCAGCACCACCGGCGGTTTCGCCTCGGTCGGCAACTGTGTCGCGTACTCCGGTGCGGGCGGCTCGGGGAGGGGTTCCCGGCGTTCCTGGGCGATGCCGGAGGGATAGAGGAGAAGGTGGCCCGCGAGGATCACGATCTCCAGGGCGGTCGCTTTCAGGAGGGTCATCGAGAGGCCCGCCAGCCTGCTGGGCAGGAGGCGCTGACATAGAGGGAGAAAGGGCGCTGCGACCCCGGTGACCTTCATGGCCGACCTCCTGTCGGCACACGGAACGACAGCTCCGTCCCCCGTGTGCCCTCGTGGGAGGCCACGGCGAGGGTCACCGACGGTGCGCGAGGGGTGAGCGCCGGGTGAGCGCGGCGCACGGCGTGACCGACGCCGTTGACGTACCGAGGAGCCTTGTCGGTCTGGCGACGAGGCTTCCCGCTGTCGTGCCGTACCTGCCCTGCGTGCCCTTCGTGCCTGCGCCGATGCGCCGTACCACCGCGCCGCGCGGCCTGCTGCGCGGCGGTACGGCGACCTCGTTGCGGCTCCCGGTGCGCTTGTTCCCGCTGGAACGCTGCGCGGCGAACGTGTCCCATCGTGTGATTTCCCCCTCGGTATCCGCCGCGAAACTGCCGGTTGCGGGATGCTGGAGATAACGTTCGTTCACTTCCCGCACTGAAGCGGGTACCGCGGTACCCGTGGGTAGGGATGAACGCAGTCGCTTCATGGAGGCAGTGATGGGTGTGGCAGCCGGTCCGATCCGCGTGGTGGTGGCCAAGCCGGGGCTCGACGGCCACGATCGCGGGGCAAAGGTGATCGCGCGGGCGCTGCGCGACGCCGGTATGGAGGTCATCTACACCGGCCTCCACCAGACCCCCGAGCAGATCGTCGACACCGCGATCCAGGAGGACGCCGACGCGATCGGCCTCTCCATCCTCTCCGGCGCCCACAACACCCTCTTCGCCGCGGTCATCGACCTCCTCCGCCGGCGCGAGGCGGAGGACATCCTCGTCTTCGGCGGCGGCATCATCCCCGAGGCGGACATCGCCCCCCTCAAGGAGAAGGGCGTCGCGGAGATCTTCACGCCCGGGGCGACGACGCAGGCGATCGTGGACTGGGTGCGGGAGAACGTGAGGCAGCCGGCGGGGGCGTAGGCCTGCGGCGGACGGGGCTTGGCTTCTTGGAACCGGTGACTCTTCGGCTTGGTCTTCGGCGAGTAGGGCTTCGCTTCTCGGCGCGGACCGGCATCATCCAGCCTGTCTGGGGTTCGCTTTTTCAGCGCAGGCCGACCTTCTCAGCCCGTCCGGCGTTTGAGGACGAGGCCGTTCAGGCCGAAGGGGGGTTTGGGGGCGCAGCCCCCATGCCTCTACGGCGCCCCCAACTCCTCCGCCATCGCCGCGCGCAACCGCAACGTAGTCACCAGCCGCTGGAACGCCTCCGCCCAATAACCCCCCGCCCCCGGCGCCGCATCCTCCGTCTCGTCCGGCACCGCCAGCAACCCGTCCAGCCGACTCGCCTCGGCCGGATCGAGACACCGCTCTGCCAGCCCCATCACCCCACTGAAACTCCACGGATAACTCCCCGCGTCCCGCGCGATGTTGAGCGCGTCCACGACAGCCCGCCCAAGCGGCGCAGCCCACGGCACCGCACACACACCGAGCAGCTGGAACGCCTCGGACAGCCCCTGCGACGCGATGAACCCGGCGACCCAGTCGGCCCGTTCACCCCCGCCCAGCGTGCTCAGCAGCTTGGCGCGCTCGGCCAGGGAGACGGCCCCCGGCCCGCCCGCCTCCGGTGCGGACGGCGTCCCCAGCAGCGCCCGGGACCAGTCGGCGTTCCGCTGCCGCACCGCCGCCCGGCACCACGCGGCGTGCAGCTCGCTCCGCCAGTCGTCCGCCACCGGGAGCGCCACGATCTCCTTGGGCGTACGTCCGCCGAGCCGCCGCTCCCAGGTCGCGAGCGGAGTCGCCTCCACCAACTGGCCGAGCCACCACGAGCGTTCACCGCGTCCCGCCGGAGCCTTGGCGACCACACCGTCCCGCTCCATGCCCGAGTCGCACTCGTGCGGTGCCTCGACCACCAAGCCCGGTTCCTCGCGCGTACGGTCCACGGCCACGCAGGCCGACGCCCGGATCGCCATCCGCGCGGCGAGCGCCGAGTCGGGGAGCGCCGACAGCAACTCCGCCGCCGTGGCACGGACGTTGCGGCTCCGGTCGGCCAACGCCTGCTCCAGGAACGGCTCGTCCTCGGCTGTAAGACCCATCCGCAGCGAGTCGAGGAACATCAGCCGGTCCTCCGCCCGCTCCGTCGCCCAGGTCGTGACCAGCAACTCGCGCGCGGAGGAGGGCCGTTGGGCGCGTATCGCCGCGAGCAGAGCCACCCGCTCGGCGAACAGGCCCTCCTGCCAGAGCAGTTGGACCTGGTCCGGGGCGTCCAGGTCCGGCAGGGCCGTGCCGCCGCCCGGTGTCGCGCGCAGGGCGAACCGCCAGTCCGGGTTCAGCCGGGCCAGCCACAACGCGCGCGGGCCCGCGAACTCCAGCGCCGCCGGCCGCAGATCCGTACGACCCCGGGCCGCGTCCAACAGCGCGGGCAAGGCCTGGACGGGCGCGGCGAAACCGCGCGCGTTGGCCGCCGTCAGCCACTGGGGCAGCAACTCCATGAGATCCGGCGAGGTGCCCCTACGGCCCCCACCGCCCGTACCCGGACGGTCGGTCAGCAGCATCGCCAGCCTGCGCGCCGCCGCGACGGGCAGCGCCGGACGCGTGTCGGGCGCGGCGGGCTCCGGACGTTGTGCCGCCCGGGCCGGACACAGTCCCGCCCGCCGCCGTACGGTCTCCACGGCCGCCGCGTCCAACAGCGCCACGGGTGCGTCCTGGCCCGGCGCGTGCCCCGGAGGCGTACGGCGGTCCGTGCCGAGCAGTGCGCTGGTGACGAGCTCTTCCCAGTCGGCCGCCGGGGGCGCCGGTGCGGGGGTGGTGTTCATGCGGTGCCTTCCGTCGAGTCGGTGAGTGGGCTCAGCACAGGGACACCGGCTCTCCCGCCCCCTCCGGCCAGGCCGTCAGCGGGGTGAAGCCGCGGTGGCCCAGTTCGCCGAAGACCTTCACCGGGGCGCCGCCGGAGAGGGCGACGAGTCGCCACAGGCCGGGGCGGGAACGGGCGGTGGACGTGAGGGGGAGCGCCGAGTCCGCATCGGTGTCCGCCAGTTGCCAGGAGTCGCCGTCCGGGGTGGGGACGACCCGGTCCAGCGTCACCGGGACCGAGTCCAGCCAGGGGTCGTGCCGTAGGGCCTCCCCGTAGTGGACGGCGGCCTGAGCTGTCGTCACCCCCTGCGGTCGGGCCGTCGTGGGCGAAGGTGCCGCGAACTGCTCACCCAGGGCGGCCCGGAGCTGTCCGGCACCCGGGAACGCGGACACCTCCGCGTCCAGGGCCAGCCCCATCGGCAGCGCCAACTCGGGGGCGCGGCCCGCGGCGCCGTAGGAGAGGAGGAGGGACGTGCGGCCCGAGTCCGTGCCGTACAGCCATATTCTTCGGGTCGTCAGTTTCGGGTCGGTCGTGTCGTACTGGGCGAGGACCAGCCACAGGTCGCGGAGCGGTGGGCCGTCCGGTGAGGCGGGCAGGCCGATGCGGGAACGGACCGTCGCCGCCAGGTCGTCGGGCAGGCGCTCGCGGCGCAGCCAGGCCTGGTCGAGGAGGTGGAGCAGCGCGCACTCCTCCAGCAGTCGCACCGGCCAGCCGGGACCCGAGGACGGGATCGCCCCCAACTCCCTTGCGCGTGCGGCCAGTCCGGGGGCCTGGGCGTCGACCATGCGGGCCGCGGTCTCCTCCCACAACCCGTACCCCGCCTGCTCCGCCGAGGCCAGGCCGGTGCGCAGCAGGTCCGTCAGCCGCTGCTCCAACTCGCCCGCGCCCGCGGTGATCCGCTCGGCCCGCCGCTCCGCCCGCCGCCGCGCCGCCTCCGGATCAGCGGCTGTCGGGGAACCGGACGCCCCCGCCGCACGCTTCTCCTCCGTCCGCTTCCGCCGCCCCGCCAGCCACTCCTCGGCCCAGCCCGGCGCCTGCCCCGACGGCACCGCGCCGTCCTCGCTCGCCCACAACAGCAGCAGCCCCAGCGCGTGCTTGCACGGGAACTTGCGGCTCGGACAACTGCACTTGTACGCCGGCCCCGCGGTGTCCGCGATGTCGACGACCGTCTGATACGGCTTGCTGCCACTGCCCTTGCACAGCCCCCACACCGTCCCCTCGTCAGAACTGCCCGCCTCGGACCACGGCCCCGCCGCCCCGAGCTTGCTTCCCGCTTTGCGTGACGCTGCGTCAGGCGCCAGTGCCAGCACCTGATCAGCCGTCCAGCGCACCCCCTGCTGAGTCATGTCATCGAAGGTAGATCCCAGCACTGACAATCGGTCCGCGAGCGGGTGGCGGGTGGGGTGGAGGGCGGCGACGGCGCGGGGGTCGGGGGCGCGTTTCCGCAGGTCGGATCGCGTTGTCAGTGGGGTCGTGCAAGGTGGACACCAGATCCGAACCGGCCGAGCTGGAGGGGGCCTCAGCCATGACTGTGTCTGTAGAAACCACGCCTGGGCAAGCGCACGAGAAGGCGTCGGACGAGGTGTTGCGGCCGCACGCCGAGGACGCCTTCGCCGACGAACTCGCCGCGCTGGCCGCGCAGGACGACCGGCCGCGTCCGGTCCGCTGGAAGATGTCGCCGTGGGCGGTCGCCACCTATCTGCTCGGCGGCACGCTGCCGGACGGCACGGTGATCACGCCGAAGTACGTCGGCCCGCGCCGCATCGTCGAGGTCGCCGTCACCACCCTCGCCACCGACCGCGCCCTGCTCCTGCTCGGCGTGCCCGGCACCGCCAAGACCTGGGTGTCCGAGCACCTCGCGGCGGCGGTCAGCGGCGACTCGACCCTGATCGTGCAGGGCACCGCGGGCACCCCGGAGGAGGCGATCCGCTACGGCTGGAACTACGCGCAGCTGCTCGCCAACGGCCCGAGCCGCGACGCCCTCGTGCCCAGCCCCGTCATGCGGGCCATGGCCGAGGGGATGACCGCGCGCGTCGAGGAGCTGACCCGTATTCCGGCCGACGTACAGGACTCGCTCATCACGATCCTGTCGGAAAAGACGCTGCCGATACCGGAGTTGGGGCAGGAGGTGCAGGCGGTCCGTGGCTTCAACCTGATCGCCACGGCCAACGACCGCGACCGCGGGGTCAACGACCTCTCCAGCGCGCTGCGCCGCCGTTTCAACACGGTGGTGCTGCCGTTGCCGGAGAGCGCGGACGCCGAGGTCGAGATCGTCGCCCGCCGCGTCGACCAGATCGGCCGCTCCCTCGACCTGCCCGCCGTGCCCGAGGGCGTCGACGAGATCCGCCGGGTGGTGACCGTCTTCCGCGAACTGCGCGACGGGATCACGGCGGACGGCCGGACGAAGCTCAAGTCGCCCAGCGGCACGCTGTCGACGGCCGAGGCGATCTCCGTCGTCACCAACGGGCTTGCTTTGGCAGCCCACTTCGGCGACGGACTGCTGCGGCCCAGCGATGTCGCCGCGGGCATCCTCGGCGCCGTCGTCCGCGACCCGGCGGCCGACCGGGTCATCTGGCAGGAGTACCTGGAGGCGGTCGTCCGTGAGCGCGACGGCTGGAAGGACTTCTACCGCGCCTGCCGTGAGGTGAGCGCGTGAGCGAATCCAGGGAGCAGGTCGACGACGGCTCCGCGTGGAGTCCGACCCGGAGGGGGAGGGGAGCGTAGTGACGGGTACTGAGGGGGGCCGGGGCGCCGGGCCGCTGTTGCTCGGGGTGCGGCATCACGGGCCCGGTTCGGCGCGGGCCGTGCGGGCGGCGTTGGACGCGGCCCAACCGCGGGTCGTCCTGATCGAAGGGCCGCCCGAGGCCGACGCGTTGATCCCGCTGGCCGCCGACGAGGACATGCGGCCGCCGGTCGCGCTCCTCGGCCACGCCGTGGACGAGCCGGGCCGCTCGGCCTTCTGGCCGCTGGCCGAGTTCTCCCCGGAATGGGTCGCGATCCGCTGGGCCCTGGACCACGAGGTCCCGGCCCGTTTCATCGACCTCCCGGCCACGCACACGCTGGCGTGGGGGAAGGACGACGCCGAGGGCGAGTTGACGGGAGAGGAGCAGCCGCCGGACCCGACTGCCGAGACCCCGACCGCCGGGACTCCGTCCGGCGAGTCCCCTTCCGACCCGGACCCTTCCGATCCGGACCCCTCTGTCCCGGACATCCGCGTCGATCCCCTCGCCGTCCTCGCCGAGGCCGCCGGCTACGACGATCCCGAGCGCTGGTGGGAGGACGTCGTCGAGCACCGGGGTGCGGGGGAGCGGGACGCGTTCGCGCCGTTCACCGCGCTGGAGGAGGCGATGGGGGCGCTGCGCGAGACGTACGGGTTCGGCGGGCACGAGCGGGATCTTGTGCGGGAGGCCTATATGCGGCTCCAAGTGCGGGCGGCACAGCGGGAGTTCGAGGACGACGTGGCCGTGGTGTGCGGGGCCTGGCATGTGCCCGCGCTGCGCCAGAAGACGGCCGTCGCCGCGGACCGTGCGCTGCTGAAGGGGCTGCCCAAGGTCAAGGTCGATCTGACCTGGGTGCCGTGGACGCACCGCAGGCTGTCGCGGGCCAGCGGTTATGGCGCGGGTATCGACTCGCCGGGCTGGTACGGCCATCTGTTCGGCGCCCCGGACCGGCCGGTCGAGCGGTGGATGACCAAGGTGGCGGGACTGTTCCGGGAGGAGGACCGGATCGTCTCCCCGGCCCATGTCATCGAGGCCGTACGGCTGGCGGAGACCCTCGCGGTGATGCGCGGCCGTCCGTTGCCGGGGCTCGGGGAAGCCACCGACGCGGTGCGCGCGGTGATGTGCGAGGGCTCGGACGTCCCGCTGGCGCTGGTGCACGACCGGCTCGTCGTCGGGGATGTGCTGGGCGAGGTACCGCCGGGGGCGCCCGCCGTGCCGTTGCAGCGCGACCTCGACCGGTCGCAGCGCAGGCTGCGGATCAAACCGGAGGCGCTGGAGCGGGAGTTGGAGCTCGACCTGCGCAAGGAGACCGACGCCGGGCGCAGCAGGCTGCTGCACCGACTGCGGCTGCTGGGTATCGAGTGGGGCGAGCCGGCCGCGTCGCGGGGGAGCACGGGGACGTTCCGGGAGACCTGGCGGCTGCGCTGGGAACCGGAGTTGGCGGTACGGGTCGCCGAGGCGGGGGTATGGGGGACCACCGTGCTCGCGGCGGCGACCGCGAAGGCGGAGGCGGACGCGGTCGGGGCGCAGAGCCTCGCCGACGTCACCGCACTCGCCGAGCACTGCCTGCTGGCCGAACTGCCGGACGCGCTCCCGGTGGTGATGAAGGTCCTCGCCGACCGCGCGGCCCTCGACACGGATGTCGGCCATCTCGCCCAGGCACTGCCCGCGTTGGTCCGTTCACTGCGCTACGGCGACGTGCGCGGCACCGACACCGGCGCGCTGACCGAGGTCGCGGCGGGCCTCGCCGAGCGCGTCTTCGTCGGGCTGCCTCCGGCCTGCGCGGCCCTCGACGCGGATGCCGCGGAGGAGATGCGGCGGCACGTGGACGCGGTGCACGGGGCGGTGGCGC
The DNA here is from genome assembly GCF_035982055.1 of Streptomyces sp. NBC_01288. NCBI lineage: Bacteria > Bacillati > Actinomycetota > Actinomycetes > Kitasatosporales > Streptomycetaceae > Streptomyces > Streptomyces sp. NBC_01288. The sequence goes on along the minus strand of NZ_CP108427.1, from coordinate 4,085,640 downwards.
TGTTGGGCGACGCCTCCGGAACCGGCCACGGTGACACCTCCGCACCTGGGCAGAGCGACGGACCTGGCCCCGGACCCGGGCACGGTGACCTGCGGGTCCGTTGGCGCGCGGTGCTGCGGACGCTCTCCGCGCGGGACACCATTCCCGGTGTCATTCGCGGGCGGGCCGTACGACTCCTCCTGGACGAAGGGGAGTTGGGGCCGGACGAGGCGGCCCGGTTGATGGGGCTCGTGCTCTCGCCGGGGACACCTCCGGCGGACGCGGCCGCGTGGATCGAGGGGTTCGTCGGTGGCGGGGGCGGGCTGCTCCTCGTCCACGACGAGCGGTTGCTCGGGCTGGTGGACGCGTGGCTGACCGGGGTGCCGGCGGAGGCGTTCACGGACGTACTGCCTTTGCTGAGGCGAACGTTCTCGTCGTACGAGCCCGGAGTGCGCCGAACACTCGGGGAGTTGGTGCGGCGCGGTCCGGGGAAGCAGGTGGGTACGGCGGCGACGGCGGCCGGGATACCCGGGTTCGGGACGGAGTTGGACGCCGGGCGCGCGGACGCGGTCGTGCCGGTGCTGCGGCTGCTGTTGGGGCTGGACGACGTACTGAACAACGGCGACAACGAGCTTGTGGGGGTGGCGGGATGACGAACGGCGACGGCAGGCAGGGCACGAGAAGGCCGGGCGAGAGAGTCCAACTGGCGCGTGCCGGCAGGGGCGTGGACCGCCCGGCGACGGCTGTACGGGTCGTACCGCTGTGGGAAGGGCTGCGTACGGGGGTGCGCGGATGACAGCCGAGGCCGTCGCCGTCAGCGGGGTCGCGGATCCCGGGCAGCCCGGCCAGGAGCGGTTGCGGCGGTGGCGGCTGGTGCTCGGGGGCGACGCGGCCGACGGCACCGGGTGCGAGCTGTCCGGGCAGGACGCCGCGATGGACGGGGCGCTCGCCGCGCTGTACGGCAGGCAGGACAAGGGGCGGGCGGCGAAGGACCGTTCGGCGGGGCTCGGGGCGTCGGCGCCGTCCGTCGCGCGCTGGCTCGGGGACATCCGGACGTACTTCCCGTCCTCCGTCGTCCAGGTCATGCAGCGCGACGCCATCGACCGGCTCGGGCTGTCCGCGCTGCTCCTCGAACCGGAGATGCTGGAGGCGGTCGAGGCCGACGTGCATCTCGTCGGCACGCTGCTCTCCCTCAACAAGGCGATGCCGGAGACCACGAAGGAGACGGCGCGGGCGGTGGTGCGCAAGGTCGTCCAGGACCTGGAGAAGCGGCTCGCCTCCCGTACCCGGGCCACCCTCACCGGCGCGCTCGACCGCAGCGCCCGTGTCAACCGGCCGCGCCACCACGACATCGACTGGAACCGCACGATCGCGGCCAACCTCAAGCACTACCTGCCCGAGTACCGGACGATCGTGCCGGAGCGGCTGATCGGATACGGGCGCGCGTCCCAGTCCGTGAAGAAGGAGGTCATCCTCTGCATCGACCAGTCCGGGTCGATGGCGGCGTCCGTCGTCTACGCCTCCGTGTTCGGGGCGGTGCTGGCGTCCATGCGGTCGATCAACACCCGGCTCGTCGTCTTCGACACGGCGGTCGTCGACCTCACCGACCAGCTCGACGACCCGGTGGACGTGCTCTTCGGAACACAGCTCGGCGGCGGTACGGACATCAACAGGGCGCTCGCGTACTGCCAGTCGCAGATCACCCGGCCCGCCGAGACGGTGGTCGTGCTGATCAGCGACCTCTACGAAGGCGGCATCCGCAACGAGATGCTGAAGCGGGTCGCGGCGATGAAGGCGTCGGGGGTGCAGTTCGTGACCCTGCTCGCGCTCTCCGACGAGGGCACGCCCGCCTACGACCGCGAACACGCCTCCGCGCTGGCCGCGTTGGGCGCGCCGGCCTTCGCCTGTACGCCCGACCTGTTCCCGGAGGTGATGGCGGCGGCGATCGAGAAGCGGCCGCTGCCGATACCGGACACCGCGTGACGAACTGGCTTGTGGGACAGGGGGGGTGCGCGTCCTGGGACGGACCGTGCAAGGATCGTCGCCTCATGAACCGGCCCGCCGCACTGCCCGGTGCCGCCCTGCGCGTGACGCGTACGGCGGTTGGGCGGCGTGTGTGTCAACGGGTGCTTCAAGTCGCCCTGCTGGTAGGCGGGTTGTTCGTGCTCGGCGTTGTCTTCGGGGGACAGGCGCAGGCGGCGGAGGGCGGTCCGGTCCCGGCGAAGCCGGTGAATCTGGGCAAGCCTGGGATTCCGGTGGTGGCTTCGGTCGTGAAGTCGGTTCCGGTTCTGGTTCTGGTTCCGGAGACCACGGCCCAGGTCGTACAGCCGGTCGCCGATGTCGTGAAGACGGTGACCGAGGTGTTGGCCAAGGCGCAGGTGCCGCCGCTTTCGTCGCTGCCGGCTCTGCCCTCGTTGCCCGCCGAGCCGACTCTTCCGGTGCGGACGCTTCCGGCACAGTCGACACCCGTGCCGGTCCCCGCCACCCCACAGCCCTCGCACGGCAGCGGAAGCAAAGTGGGCGTGGTCACGGCTCACAGGCACGCCTCGGAACCCGCGGCGGTCTCCACCCACGTGGCCGTAAGCGTCACGTACGGGCCGAGCGTCGGCGCCGTAGGCCGTGCAGTCGTCGTACGTCACGCCCCGTCCTCCTTCGCCGGACGCACCCCCACTCGGCACCAGGCGCCTGCCGGTGACCCCGACGGCGCGCAGCGCAATCAGTCGGGTGTGGACAACGGCGGCTCGCGGCACTGTGACGCGTGCGCCGTGACCTTGGGCTTCCGCGTGTCCGTGCGGATCGTGCCCGGTGTCGTCGCGGGCGCGGACGCGGCAGAGACCCGGGACAGGTACCGGGACGTTCCCGTTTTCCCAGGCTAGGCAGGCCCTTTCCGGCAGTTGACCTGCCCGGAATGTCGCCATGTCTCCATTTCTGGAACGCCTGAGGAACCGACGTACGCATGAGCAGCAATACGAGCACGAACAGCGACATCACCCCGGCCGAATTCCGACGACGCCTCGTCGATGCCGTGGTCTCCGTCCCGAGAGGGTCCCGGGTCAGGGCCGCCGCGGCCATCCAGGGTGCACGGGCCGCACGCAATGTCTGCGCCCGGACCGTTCGGCACCGGGAGTGACCGACTCCGTGAGGCAGTGACCCCGGACGGCCGAATGCCGTCGGTCTGTCCGGAGCGCGTCTCGCGGTATGGGGCCCCGCCGGGCCAACCCCAACCCGGCGGGGCCCCGCCCGAACCACCCACCACCCAACCCACCACGCGCCCGGACACCCACCCGAACGACCTGCCCGAACGTCCCGTCCGCGGCACTCCGTGTCACGAAAACCGGCATCATGTGACAGGTATCACCGCTCAGGTGTGACCCTCGATTTAGGGGCCCCCTGCAAGCAGCGATAACCTGCGAGACGGACATGCCGCGCGCTCGGTCACCGTGTGCGCCTCCCTTGTGACAGCGGACGTCACGTTGCCCTTCGCGGCACGCCCACGCATCCAACGAACCGCGAATATCACTGAGGACGGAAGCGCGTGGACCTGTTCGAGTATCAGGCGAGGGACCTCTTCGCCAAGCACGATGTACCGGTGCTGGCCGGTGAAGTCATCGACACGCCTGAGGCGGCCCGCGCAGCCACCGAGCGGCTCGGTGGCAAGTCCGTCGTCAAGGCCCAGGTGAAGGTCGGCGGCCGTGGCAAGGCCGGTGGCGTGAAGCTCGCCGCCACCCCGGACGAGGCCGTCGCGCGTGCGACGGACATCCTCGGCATGGACATCAAGGGCCACACGGTCCACAAGGTGATGATCGCCGAGACCGCGCCCGAGATCGTCGAGGAGTACTACGTCTCGTACCTCCTCGACCGCACCAACCGCACCTTCCTCGCCATGGCGTCCGTCCAGGGCGGCGTGGAGATCGAGGTCGTCGCGGAGGAGAACCCCGAGGCCCTCGCGAAGGTCCCGGTCGACGCCAACGAAGGTGTCTCGATCGAGAAGGCCCGTGAGATCGTCGCCCAGGCGAAGTTCCCGGCCGACGTCGCCGAGCAGGTCGCCGAGATCCTGGTGACCCTGTGGGACACCTTCATCAAGGAGGACGCTCTCCTCGTCGAGGTCAACCCCCTCGCCAAGGTCGCCTCCGGCAAGGTCATCGCCCTCGACGGCAAGGTGTCGCTGGACGAGAACGCCGAGTTCCGCCAGCCGGACCACGCGGCGCTTGAGGACAAGGACTCGGCGAACCCCCTTGAGGCGGCCGCCAAGGAGAAGAACCTCAACTACGTCAAGCTCGACGGCGAGGTCGGCATCATCGGCAACGGCGCGGGTCTCGTCATGAGCACCCTCGACGTCGTCGCGTACGCCGGTGAGAACCACGGTGGCGTGAAGCCGGCCAACTTCCTCGACATCGGCGGCGGCGCGTCCGCGGCCGTGATGGCGAACGGCCTGGAGATCATCCTCGGCGACCCGGACGTCAAGTCCGTGTTCGTCAACGTCTTCGGCGGCATCACCGCGTGCGACGAGGTCGCCAACGGCATCGTCCAGGCGCTTCAGCTGCTCGCGGACAAGGGCGAGGAAGTCACCAAGCCCCTCGTCGTCCGTCTCGACGGCAACAACGCCGAGCTGGGTCGCAAGATCCTCTCCGACGCCAACCACCCGCTGGTCCAGCGCGTGGACACCATGGACGGCGCGGCCGACAAGGCCGCCGAGCTCGCGGCTGCGAAGTAAGGGAAGAGGGACAGACACAGCCATGGCTATCTTCCTCACCAAGGACAGCAAGGTCATCGTCCAGGGCATGACCGGCTCCACGGGCATGAAGCACACCAAGCTCATGCTGGCCGACGGCACCAACATCGTCGGTGGCGTCAACCCCCGTAAGGCCGGCACGTCCGTCGACGTCGACGGCACCGAGATCCCGGTCTTCGGCACGGTCGCCGAGGCGATCGAGAAGACGGGCGCGAACGTGTCCGTCCTCTTCGTACCGCCGGCCTTCTCGAAGGCCGCGGTCGTCGAGGCGATCGACGCCGAGATTCCGCTCGCGGTCGTCATCACCGAGGGCATCGCCGTCCACGACTCGGCCGCGTTCTACGCGTACGCGGTCGCGAAGGGCAACAAGACGCGCATCATCGGTCCGAACTGCCCGGGTCTGATCACCCCCGGTCAGTCGAACGCCGGCATCATCCCGGGCGACATCACGAAGCCGGGCCGTATCGGCCTGGTCTCGAAGTCCGGCACGCTGACGTACCAGATGATGTACGAGCTGCGTGACCTCGGCTTCTCGTCGGCCGTCGGTATCGGTGGCGACCCGGTCATCGGTACGACGCACATCGACGCGCTCGCCGCGTTCGAGGCCGACCCCGACACCGACCTGATCGTGATGATCGGTGAGATCGGTGGCGACGCGGAGGAGCGGGCGGCGGACTTCATCGCGAAGAACGTGACGAAGCCGGTCGTCGGTTACGTCGCGGGCTTCACCGCGCCCGAGGGCAAGACGATGGGCCACGCCGGTGCCATCGTCTCCGGTTCCTCCGGTACGGCCGCCGCGAAGAAGGAGGCCCTTGAGGCCGCCGGCGTCAAGGTCGGCAAGACCCCGACCGAGACGGCGAAGCTGGCCCGCGAGATCCTGGCCGGCTGATTTACCTAGCTGAACGTTGATGGGCCCGTTCCCTGTGTGGGGGCGGGCCCATCGATGCGTTGTCGGTCGGCTGCGACCAGCCCCCACCGGGCTGCGGTCGACGAACTACCGACTCAGCGGTGCCAGCCTCTCCGGGCCGCTCGTCATCCCGTTCCGGAGGCGGTCCCGGAGAGCGACCTCCTCCTCGGACAAGGAACCCTGCACCACCCGCGCAGGCACCCCCTCCACCCGTTCCCCCAACGGTACCGGCGGCTCGTAACGCGTGGGCGCAACCCGCAGCGTGAACGTCGTCGCCCCGATGATCGCGACGGTGAACGCGATCGCCGCCCGGGTCCAGAACACGGCCCGGCGTTCGCCCACGAAACGAACCGTCGGCGGCTTGGCCGCGTGCAGCCGCCCGGTGGAGGCGAGTTCGGTCATCCGCCGGTGCAACTCGGCCGGGTCGGACAGATCCGGGAGCTGCACGACGAGCGCCTCGCGCGCGTGCAGCAGCCGGTTGGCCGCCGCCGGCGTACTCGCCTCCGTCTCCGCCGCGGTCTCCGCGAGACCGAGCCCGACCCCGTCGTAGAGGAGAAGCGTGCGGCGGTACGACGGCGGGAGCTTGAGGAGGGCGGTCAGCAGGGCGCGGTCGGCGGCGTCCGGGGGCGGGGGCTCCGGGTGGCGGTATCTGGGGCGGAACCGGTGCCAGGGGGAGAGGGCGTGCTCGTAGGCCACCGAGCGCACCCAGCCGGCCGGGTCGCGGTCGACCGCCACCTCGGGCCAGCGCTGCCAGGCGACCTGGAAGGCCCGCTCGACGGACTCCCGCGCCAGTTCGCGCCGCCCGGTCAGCAGATACGCCTGCCGTACGAGGGCGGGCGCGCAGAACGCGTAGAGCGCGTCGAAGGCCTGAGCGGGCGTCAGGGGTGCGCGGGGCGGTTCCTCGATCGGTACGGGGACGGGGGCGGGGACGAGGACGGGTTCGAGTACGGCGGTGTCGTCCACCACATCGACCTCCACCACCTCCACCTTCACCTCCGCCACCTCAACCTCAGCCGTCTCGACCGCCGGAGGCTCCGTCACGGTCTCTTCTTCACCCAGGCTGGTCAGCAATTTCGCGTACGCCTCCCGTTTCCGGCCACGTGGTGTCGTACGGCCGGTCTCCCACGAGCGCACCGTCTCGCGGCTGACGCCCACCCGCTCGGCGACCTGAGCCTGCGTCAGGGATCCCGCCTCGCGCAGGCGTCGGCGTTCCTTGGGCGGAGGGAGCGGGGTTGCAGGGCTCTGCGTCACCGGACGCCCCTTCGTACGAAAAAGTACATAAACGTATATTGAGCGACACTTCCGAGGTTCGCCTGTTACGACGAGAAAGCGCGTGTCGTTGGGAGCATGGCGGGCGTGATGCCGATGACCCACCGCCGAGCGCTGTTGTCGCCCCTGCTCACCCGGATGCGCGACCGATCCCCCGGACTGGCCGCCAGCCTCTTGGGTGGCGCGGTCGCGGCGGGGCTCGGGCTCGGCTCGTTCGCGGTGCTCGTGATGGTGCTGTGGATCAGTTCGCCGTACCCCGACAGCGGACCCGGCGGCGCCCTGCACATGGCCGCCGCCCTGTGGCTCCTCGCCCACGGCGTCGAACTGGTCCGCGCCGACACCCTCTCCGGAGTCCCCGCCCCCGTGGGCGTCACCCCGCTCCTCCTCCTCGCCCTGCCGTTGTGGCTGCTGCACCGGGCCGCCCGGCACGCGGTGCTGGGCGGGGAGACCGGCGAGGACGACGCCGAGGCCCCGCCCCTGATCGCCGCCCGCACCGCCTGGACCGGCGTCGCCCTCGGCTACCTCGCAGTGGGCACCGCAGCCGCCCTCTACGCGTCCGGCGGCGAACTCTCCCCCTCCTGGAGCTGGACCGCGGTCTGCCTGCCGCTGCTCGCCGCGGGCGCGGCCGGTTCCGGTGTGTGGACGGCGTACGGGCGCCCGCGCGAGCCCGTGCTGAGCGTGCTGATCCTGCTGCCGGCCGGGCTGCGACGGCTCGTCCTCGGCCCGGAGGCCCGTGAGTCGAGGGCTCGTATCGGCACCGCGGTACGCGCCGCGGGACTCGGCACGGCGGTCCTCGTCGGGGGCGGCGCGCTGCTGCTCGGGGCGTCGCTGATCTGGCACGGCGGTGCCGCCCGGATGTCCTTCCTCCAGCTGACGGAAGGGCTGTCGGGCCGGTTCGCCGTCCTGCTGCTCTGCCTCGCCCTGATCCCGAACGCGGCGGTGTGGTCCGCGTCCTACGGCCTCGGCCCCGGCTTCGCGCTCGGCGTCCACCACACGGTCGCGCCGCTCTCCTCGGCCCCGGCCCCCCTCCTCCCGCCGTTCCCGCTCCTCGCGGCGGTCCCGGACGCGGGCGCCGGAACCCCGCTGAACTGGCTCGCCGGGTTGGTGCCGGTGGCGGCCGGGGTGATGGTGGGGTGGTTCGTGGCACGGGTCGCGGTGAGCGGCACGGCTGGTCAACGGGCCGACGGCGCGGGCGAGTTGACGGAGGAGCGGAAGCGGAAGGCGGCCGGTGCCGGGCTCCGCCAACAGCCGCCGCACGTCCTCTCCGCGCGTGGTCCTTCCGCGCACACTCCCTCGGCACAGGCCCCCTGGGCGCAAGGCCGCACCGCCGCCACCGCCCTGCTCGCCGCCGCGCTCTGTGCCGTAGTCCTGGGTCTGCTCGCGGAGTTGTCCGGCGGGCCGCTCGGGAGTGCGGCACTCGCGCGGTTCGGGCCGGTGTGGTGGGAGACCGGGGGCGCCGCGCTGGCGTGGATCGCGGCGGTGGCGGTGCCTACGGCGCTCGGGTTGCGGGCGTGGCGGCTGCGGGAGCGCAGGGTGCCTGCGCCGACGACCGGGCAGTCGACGATCGGGAAGCCGCGCGAGGGCGAGAACGCTCCCACCGACATCCCCACTGCTATCCCCACCACCATTCCCACCCCCGTCACAGGCGACTCGGAACGCTGGTTCCGGAGGCCGTTCGCAGTCGTTCGGGGCTGGTGGTTCGCGCGCAAGCCGAAGAAGGCGGAGCAGCCGCTCCCGGTACCCGTACCGGCGCAGGCTCCCGTCGACCAGCCGTACATCGCCTACGACCACGACCCCACGTTCGACCCGTACGACTTCCTGCCCGTCGACGTGCCGTCGGAGCCGACGCCCACCCCCTGGTACGACGACGCCTCCCGCGAGGCCCGCTGGGCGGCCTTGCGGGAGGCGTCCACGCCACCTGAGCCCGAGCCGTCGGACCATGCGGACCAGCCGGAACCGCCCGATATGAAGGGGCCGAACTGACCGGTGCCGTCTGTCAGTTGGCGGTTCCCAGGAACCCCCGCAGCTCCTTGGGCAGCAACTGGTTGCAGGACTGCTTCGCCTCGTTCGTGAGGGCGTCGTTGGCGCAGGTGTAGTAGTCCTTGTAGGCCAGCTGCGCGACGAACATCGCGGCGACCAGGGCGATGGCGAGGGACGCGGTGACCAGGCCGCTGATCGCCGCCGTCGTCTGCGGGCGGGTCTGCGTCTCGGGCACCGCCGGGGTGTCCGGGTCGGGCGTGGGGGGCTTGGCGCGCAGGGCGCTGCCGCCCCAGTAGAGGGCGAGTGCGCCGAGCAGCAGGGCCACGTACGGCCAGCTGAAGAGGGCGAAGAAGAAGGCCCACATGCCGCTCAGCAGGGCGTAACGGGCGCGGCGCTGGGCCGGGTCCGTCGGGTCCCAGCGCATGCCGCCCTGGCCGGGGCCGCCGTTGCCCGGGCCCTCGGGGCCGCCCTGTCCGGTGGGCCCGCCGGGCCGGTCGCCGAAGTTGCCCGACGAACGCCCAGGCTGCCGGTCGCTCCACTGACTGCCCCACGGCGAGTGACCGCCGTCACCCTGCGGGGCGTCGCCGTCCTCGCCACTCTCGGGGCGCCGCGGCTGCCACGGCCGGTCCGGGGTGCCCTCGGGCGGCGGCGCGAAGGGATTGTCGTCCTGCCCCGCACCGCTCTTCCCGTCCGAGGGCGCGTCGGGCGGCGACGAGGGCCGCTCCCGGAGCAGCACCGACTGCGGCGGGAACGTGAGAAGTCGCAGACTGCGGTCCGGCATCAAATGAGCGTCTTCCCCTTGTGGATGTGCTTGGTGGATACGTCTCTCCGACACGAGCCGGCAGTACGTGAACGCCTCGCACGACAACGGCGTTCCCGGACCCGCTCTCCCCAGACGCTACCTTCCGGCCACGCCCCCGTCCCGTGGGGGCTGTCCGGTGTGCCGGTATCGTTGCTGACGGTCGGCCGCTTCGTAGACTTCCCCGTATCCCGGGGCGCGAAGCATTCGTATGAACGCACGAGCCGGCCGTGTTGAAGACGCTCCCCCGAGAAAGGGCCCCGCCGTGGCCGCCAAGCCCGTGGCCAAGCGCCTCGTCGTGCTGGTCTCCGGATCCGGTACGAACTTGCAGGCGCTCCTCGACGCCATCGAGACCGTCGGCAGCGAGGCGTACGGAGCCGAGATCGTGGCCGTCGGCGCGGACCGCGAGGGCATCGAGGGGCTCGCCCGCGCCGAGCGCGCCGGGCTGCCCACTTACGTGTGCAAGGTCAAGGACTTCGGGACGCGTGAGGAGTGGGACGCGGCCCTCGCCGAGGCCACCGCCGCGTACGAACCCGACCTGATCGTGTCGGCCGGGTTCATGAAGATCGTGGGCAAGGAGTTCCTGGCCCGTTTCGGCGGCCGGGTCGTGAACACGCACCCCGCCCTGCTGCCCAGTTTTCCGGGAGCCCACGGCGTACGGGACGCGCTCGCGTACGGCGCCCGGGTCACCGGCTGCACCGTCCACTTCGTCGACGACGGCGTCGACACCGGGCCGATCATCGCTCAGGGCGTGGTCGAGATCCTGGACGAGGACGACGAGAGCGCTCTGCACGAGCGCATCAAGGAAGTCGAGCGCACGCTGCTCGTCGATGTCGTGGGGCGGCTCGCCCGCAACGGCTATCGCATTGAGGGACGAAAGGTAGTTATCCAGTGACCGCCGAGAACATCGAGAGCGGCAAGCGGGCCATCCGTCGCGCGCTCGTCAGCGTCTACGACAAGACCGGCCTGGAGGAGCTGGCCCGCGGCCTGCACGAGGCGGGCGTGGAGCTCGTCTCCACGGGCTCCACCGCCGCCCGTATCGCCGCCGCCGGTGTCCCCGTCACCAAGGTCGAGGAGCTGACCGGCTTCCCCGAGTGCCTGGACGGCCGGGTCAAGACCCTGCACCCCAAGGTGCACGCCGGCATCCTCGCCGACCTGCGCCTGGAGAGCCACCGGCAGCAGCTCGACGAGCTGGGCGTGGCCCCCTTCGACCTCGTGGTCGTCAACCTCTACCCGTTCCGGGAGACCGTCGCCTCGGGCGCGTCCCCGGACGAGTGCGTCGAGCAGATCGACATCGGCGGCCCGTCGATGGTCCGCGCCGCCGCCAAGAACCACCCGTCGGTCGCGGTCGTCACCAGCCCCGCGCGCTACGCCGACGTCCTGAACGCCGTACAGAACGGCGGTTTCGACCTCTCCACCCGCAAGCGGCTCGCGGCGGAGGCCTTCCAGCACACGGCGTCGTACGACATCGCCGTCGCCGGCTGGTTCGCGAGCTCTTACGCGCCCGTGGACGACTCGCTGTTCCCGGACTTCCTGGGCGCCACCCTGGAGCGCAGGAGCACGCTCCGGTACGGCGAGAACCCGCACCAGCCCGCGGCCCTCTACGTCGACGGCACGGGCACGGGCCTCGCCGAGGCCGAGCAGCTGCACGGGAAAGAGATGTCGTTCAACAACTACACGGACACGGACGCCGCCCGCCGTGCCGCGTACGACCACGACGAGCCCTGTGTCGCGATCATCAAGCACGCCAACCCCTGCGGTATCGCGGTCGGTTCGGACGTCGCCGAGGCGCACCGCAAGGCGCACGCGTGTGACCCGCTGTCGGCGTTCGGCGGTGTGATCGCCGTCAACCGGCCGGTCAGCAAGGAGCTGGCGGAGCAGGTCGCCGAGATCTTCACCGAGGTCATCGTCGCGCCGGACTACGAGGACGGCGCCCTCGAAACCCTCGCCAGGAAGAAGAACATCCGGGTTCTGAAGACCCCGGCCGCACCCTCCCACCCGGCCGAGGTCAAGCCCATCGACGGTGGCGCCCTGCTCCAGGTCACCGACCGCCTCCAGGCCGACGGCGACAACCCGGTCAACTGGACGCTGGCGACGGGCGAGGCGCTCTCCGCGTCCGACCTCGCCGACCTCGCGTTCGCGTGGAAGGCCTGCCGCGCGGTGAAGTCCAACGCGATCCTGCTGGCCAAGGACGGTGCCTCGGTCGGCGTCGGCATGGGCCAGGTCAACCGCGTCGACTCCGCGAAGCTGGCCGTCGAGCGGGCGGGCGAGGAGCGGGCGCGGGGTTCGTTCGCGGCCTCGGACGCGTTCTTCCCGTTCCCGGACGGGCTGGAGATCCTGACCGCGGCCGGCGTCAAGGCCGTTGTCCAGCCGGGCGGTTCGGTCCGCGACGAGCTGGTGGTCGAGGCCGCGAAGAAGGCGGGCGTCACGATGTACTTCACGGGGACGCGGCACTTCTTCCACTGACGGGTCGCGCACGCGCCAGGAGTACGGGGCTCCCGCACAGGTCGACCTGTGCGGGAGCCCCGTCGGTCGTTCGGTGGATCAGGTGAGCCAGACCGAGCAGGAGGCGGACGTCACCCACCTGTGGGAGCGGATGTTGTTGTCCACGACGAAGCCGTTGCTGAAGTAGTTGTCGGTCAGGTTGTCCGCGAAGTACTCGTTCGGGGACAGGCAGGTGTAACCGCCGCCGTAGCCGGCCAGGTACCAGAACTGGACGACGTCGTTGCCGCCGGTGTAGCCGGCGTTCATGACGGACGACGCCCGGTCCCAGACACCGGCGAAGCCGCCGCCGGCCGCGTTCCAGTCGCTGTCGCTGCCGGCCGTCACTCCCAGGAGCGTGCCCTGGCAGTCCAGGCCGTCCCAGGCGTAGACGTCGCCGTTGCGGCCCGGCCACTTGTTGTTGCAGCCGGTGGCCTGGACGCCGGTGTCGGACGCCTGGGCGGCCGTGGCGGGCACGCCGAGCCCCAGGGCGGTCAGGCCGATGACGGCCGCCGCGATCGCGAGCTTGCGCATGGTGGATCCCCCTTGTTTCCGTTGTTTCCGTGTGGGTGGTACGGGTCTGCGGATGGATGTCGTGCGAGTCCGCGTCAGGCGCGTTGCGGCACGATCCGCACCGCGCGGTCGTACGCCTGCCGCTCAAGGCGCCGGTAGGTGTCGAGCGCCTCGCCGTAGCGGCCGGGCAGCCGGTCGACGTAGTACGTCTCCCGGGCCGTGGCCACGGTCTTCAGGGAGGTCGCGCGGGCGCACGTGGCGTCGGCGGCCGCGGTCCTCCGTTCGGTCGCGAACGCCTTGTCCGCGTCGTCGGTGCCCAGGCGGGCGGTGTTCTCCCGCACCGCGTCCCGGGCGGCCTGGGGGTCGGGATAGGACAGCCCGGCCCGTTTCACGCACCGCGACCAGGCGCTTACGGCGGTGGTCAACTGCCGGTCGCGGAGCAGGTTTTGGTCGTACAGGGCGGGCAGGCCGGTCGCGGTCTTCGAGGCGCGGAACCAGTCGGCCGGGTCGCCGTAGAGCGCCTTCTCGGCAACCTTCGTGCAGCCGCCGAGGCGGGTGCGGACCTCCTGGCCGCCGCCGGGCAGCCGGGCCGAGAGGACCTGGACGTCGCCGCCGCCGTCGAGTGCCTTGTCGAAGGCGGTCCGGCGCGTGGCGGACAGGCTCTGGCGGTAGGCCGCGATGGGGTTGTGCAGGCGCAGCCGGTCCTGTCGCGCCTCGATGCGGCCGCCGTAGCCGTACTCGCGGGCCCACCCCACGTCGTCCTGTACGTACCGCACCGGCAGGCTCTCGCGCAGGGTCAGCGTGCGGTCCTCCCAGTACGCGAACCCGTGGCTGTTCATGCACCGCCTGGTCAGGCGCTGTTGGGCGTCGCCGATCCGGAGTTCCTGCTGCCAGGTCAGCGGCCGCGGACCGGACTGGTCGGCCGCCGTGCCGGCCGGCCCCGGGGTGCCGGAGTCCGGGCCGTGACCGCATCCGGTCACGACGGCCCCCGTCACCGCCAGGGCCGCGCACAGCGAAGCGAACGCACGCTTCATGAAACGCCCCCGTTTCCCCCTGCCACCCCGTCCAGGGCGGCACTCACACCGTGGGGCACGCAGGCCGCGCGGGGTACCTGGGAACTCTGAGGGTCACGGTCCGCCGAGAGGCGTGTACTCCGTGAGGTAGTGCGCGACGCGGTCGGCGTAGGCGCGGTTCTTCGGGGGAACGCCGCCCGTGTCGTTCACTTTCTTGTACGACGTCCGGTAGGCGGCGGCGATCAGCACGCGGCGGTCTCCGGGCAGCGAGGCCTTCAGTCCGCTGTCGATGAAGCACAGGTAGCGGCCCATGGCCGGGATCGACTGGGCCGGGGTCAGGGGCGGGGCCGGGGTCGCGGAGGCCGGGGCGCCGTCGGCGCGGATCCACCAGCGCAGGACGGCCGGTGTCCAGCGGGCGATGCCGTACTCGCCGCCGCCCGGCACCGACGGGTCCGAGAGGTCCGGGTCGAAGTTGCTCTCCGTCTTCAGCATCGCCGCGACGAGGGCCGGGGTGACCTCCGGCAGGGCGCACTGGTGGGCGGAGTCGACGATCAGCTCGCGGTACCGGACCGGGACGCCCTTGTCGGTGCGGAGTTCGGCGGCACCGTACGCGGCGGGCGAGCCCGTGGCGTCCGGGGTCGTGGTCGTGCCCGATCCGGCCCAGGTGCTGATGCCGTAGCCGGCGGCGGCGACGGCCACCGTGGCGATCACCGAGCCGACGGTCACGGCGGTCCGGCGGCGCTGCGGCACCGGGCCGCGCGACAGCCGGGGCGAGGTGCCCGTGCCGGCCGCCGACTCGACGCGGCGCAGCAGGGCGGCCGTGGCGATGCGGTCGGCGTGGGTGCGGGTGAGGCAGTCGCGGACGATCTCCCGCCAGGCGTCGGGGAGTTCGGGGGAGAGCCGTAACTCGTCGGTGCCGGTGGCGTAGGAGGCCGCCGCGTCCCGGCGGGCCGCCGGGGTGGTGCCGGGGAGGGGGAAGGAGTCGGCGAGGACGAGGTGGGACAGGACGCCGAAGGCCCAGACGTCCGCGGAGGGGCGGATACGGCGGCCGCGTTCGTCGACCTCCGACCAGAGGACTTCGGGGGGTGTGTAGTCCGGGGTGGAGAACGCCGGGGTGTACGCGTGCGTGCCCTCCAGTTCCGCCGCCATGTTGAAGTCCGCCAGCCGTGCCGAACCGTCCTTCATCAGCAGGACGTTGGCCGGTTTCAGGTCACCGTGCACCCAGCCGGCGCGGTGCAGCTGGGCCAGCCCCTCGCAGATCTGCGCGAGGAGGACGGGTCCGGCGGCGGGGCGCGGGGTGCCGGACAGCAGGGACGCCAGCGATCTCTCCGCCTTCTCCAGGACGAGCACGGTGGCGCCGTCGAGGGCGGGGCGGGACGGGTCGTCGACGGTGAGGGTGTCGTACATCCGGATGAGCCGGGGTCTCTTCAGGCGCCGGTGCAACTCGACCTCGCGCTCGACGAGTTCGCGCAGATGGGCGAGTTGGCGCGGGGTGCCCGTGCCGGTCGGCAGGAACTTCAGGGCGGCGGTGCGGGGGAGTTCCTGGCCCTGGTCCGGGGGGAGGTTCTGGTCCCGGCCCTCGCCGGGTGCGTCGGCGGTGCGCCGGGCCTCGTAGACGCTGCCGAACGCGCCCGTGGCGATCGGTGCCCGCACCTCCCACACGCCGACGCGGTAGCCCCGGGGGACCTCGACGGCGTACGGCTCGGTCACCGGGCCGACCGGCCCGTCGGCGCGGCGGCGAGGACGAGCAGGTCGTCCTCCCGGACGAGGTCGAAGCGGAGAGCCAGCGACACCAGGGACTCCTTCTTGCCGTTGAGGCGCGGGCCCTGGTCCGCCTCGTCCGGGCCGGGCTTCAGGCGCAGCTTCACGGCCAGGTAGTCGATGTTCCACTGGACCGAAGTACGGGACGCGGCGGGCCAGTTGGGGCGCAGCCGGTCGACGACCTGGTCGACCGTGGGCAGCGGGGCGTGCGGTTCGCCGCGCAGGCGGGGTTCGCACAGGGCGGCGAGGACCGCGAAGTAGCGCTTGGTGCGGTCGACGGAGAACGCGGGCGCGGTGGTCCCGCCGACAGCGTTGTCGCCGCCGGCCTCCGCGTGCAGGTAGTCGTGGCGGGGCGCCCACACCTCGATGGGGAGCAGGTCACCGGCCGCGGGCAGCACGATCCGCGAGAACTCGAAGGGGACGGGTGCGTCCAGCCGCCCCGGTCCGACCTTGATGTGCTCGCCCGCGCCCTCCGGGTTCTCGACGACGTACGTCTGCTCCCGGCTGAGGTTGCTGAGCGTCCAGAACGCGCCCTGGGCGCCGATCTCACCCGCCCGGCGCGAGACGCCCTCGTGCGCGATCGGCAGGTCGGCGCCGCACCCGGCACGTCCGAAGGTGAGCCGCTCGCCGGGGGCGAGCCGGTGCTGGGTGCGGTTTCGCTCGTCCTCCGAGGTGGGCGGAGGTACCACGACGATGCTGTACAAGGTGCGTCTCCCCGTGCCCGACAGCTACCGGTGTCAGGGTAGGGCGACGTACCGGGCCGGTGTCCCCCTTGTGCGGCCGAGACCCGGGCGCTGGCGCTTATTGGCGCGAACTGTTCAGTGGGGCGGGGCGGGCTCCGGAGCTGAAGTCGGCCTCGGGCGGGGGGAGTTCGCACCACACCGTCTTGCCCTCGGGCCCCTGTTCCACGCCCCACCGCGTAGCGAGCGCGTCGAGCAGCACGAGCCCGCGGCCGTTCTCGTCGCCGGGCCCGGCCGCGCGTACGACGAGCCAGGCGTACGGTTCCGGGTCCGTGACGGCGACTCGGGTACGGCCGTCGGTGTGGGTCACTCTCAGGGTCACCGGGGTGCCCTCGCCGATGTGCCGGATCACGTTGGTCAGCAACTCGCTGACACAGAGCTGGACTTCGGGACACGGGACGCCGAGATGCGCGCGTACGGCACGGCGGGCCTCCGGCACCACCATGGGTACGGCGAGGAGTTCCAGGACGAGCGGAGTCACCGGCCGGCCGCCTTGAGGAGGGCGGCGGTGAGGGCCCTGGCGGTGTCGAGGTTGCAGTTCCCGAGTTCGACGAGCGGGGGGCCGTAGGTCTGGACGACGGAGGGGAGGTCGAGGCCGAGGGACGGCAGGATGATCCCGTTGGCTTTCAACGCGGCCTGGAGTTCGGCCACTTCGCTGTTGGCCTCGTGGGAGAAGTGGCTAGTCATGCCCCTACGCCTTTCTCTGCGCGCGTCGTGCGCTCCGTGACGAATCCCTCACACAATGGCGTCAAATCTCGTACCGTGACAGTGGTTTGGATTGCACACGGGAACTGGGAAATGACGGTGGTGATTCGTGCCGGTACGCAAAGAGCCCGACGCGTCGGCGGACGTTCCCTCTTTTTACGGCGCCGAGTTGCGCTTCAAGAGGGAAGAAGCGGGGCTCACGCTCAAGGAGTTGGTGGAGGGAAACTACCGGGGCATCTCGCTCCTGAGTCAGGTCGAGCGCGGTGAGCGGCGGATGCCGCTGGATCTGGCCCGGCACGTCGACAAGGTGCTGGAGACCGACGGTTTTTTCGAGCGGCGTTGTGAAGACGTACAGAAGGCGAAGCAGTCGGGGCACGCGGAGTACTTCGCGGATGCCGCGGCGATCGAGAGGCACGCGGCCTCGATCGAGGACTGGGGGCCGATGCTGCTTCCGGGGCTGTTGCAGACGGAGGCGTTCGCCCGGAAGGTCGTGACGATCGGTAGCCCCTGGCTGCGGCCCGAAGCCGTCGAGAAGCAGGTCAAGGCTCGCATGGACCGGGCCAAGGTCTGGCGAGCGGAGGACCGGCCGGAGATCTGGACGATCGTGCACGAGAGCCTGATCCGCAGGCCGCTGCTGCCGTCGGAGGAGATGGCCGTCCAGTTGGAGCACGTCGCACACGTGATCCGCTCCACGCGGGGCGTTCTGCAGATCCTCCTGGAAACGCTGGCGGCCCATCCGTTCATGATGGGCATGGTCAAGGTGATGACCTTCCCGGACGCACCGCCCGTGGTGTACACAGAGGGCCTCCACACCGGCCAACTGATCGACTGCCCGAGCCTGGTGACGGACTACCGCCGGTCGTACGACCTGCTCCGGGCCGTGGCCCTACCTCCGGAGACGTCCTTGGACATGGTCGAACAAGCGGCGGACGACCACCGGAACGGCAAGCTCAGGGCCTGACGTCCGCGACGACCTCCCCGGCCTCGTCCCCGTCCGGGACTCCAAGGTCCCCCATGGCCCCGCGCTCCTCATCCCCGCCCCCGCCTGGACCCCCTTCGTCGACGGGCTCAAGTAGCGGAGCTCAAACGCCCCGGGGCCGGGTCACCACCTGGTGACCCGGCCCCGGGGGCGAACACGCGAACAGGCGGACTACTGCGTGCGGATCACGATCGAACCGCAGACCTTGTCCGCGAACGTCTGACGCTTCGCGTCCCACGCCGGCCACAGCCAGCCGAGGTAGCACGCGAGGCTGTCGAGGAAGTGGGCGAGGCGGCGGACGAACGCCATGCCGACACCGAGCGGCTGGCCGTCGCTCTCGCGGACCAGGCGGATGCCCAGCGCCTGCTTGCCGACGGTCTGGCCGGTGCGGCCCTCGCGGATCAGCTGCCAGATGGCGAGGGCGACAAGAGCGAGGCCACCGATGGCCAGCAGCACCCCCTTGCCCTGGCTGACGATGACCAGGATGTACGGCACGATGAAGACGAGGATGTCGACCAGGGTGCCGAGGAAGCGCTGGCCCCAGTTCGCGTACGGCGGGGTCGCGCCGTAACCGGCCTGCTGGTAACCGGGGTACGCCGGCTGCTGCGGGTAGCCGTAGCCCTGCTGCGGCGGGACACCCTGGGGCGCGCCCTGCGGGTAGCCGTAGCCCGGCTGGCCCTGGGGCTGCTGCGGCTGGCCGTAGCCCTGCTGGGGGTTCTGCTGCGGCTGTCCGTAGGGGTTGTTCGGGTCGTAACTCATGACGGGTTTTCCTCCGTTGGCAATGCGGGGACGATGCGGATCGCGCGGAGGAATGTCACAAGATGAGCGGCTTGCCCCCCAACACCTACCGCAGTACTGCGGCGTTCATCGTTCTAGTCGAGGCTGGAATTTGTCCAGCGGCATTCCATAGGTGTTGTGTAAGTGCAACATCAGTGATCATGGCGATACACCCGGGGTGTACCCGGATTGGAACCCGGAGGGCGTCATCCGCGAGGATGGGTCCATGACCGCCCAGATTCTCGATGGCAAGGCCACCGCAGCCGCGATCAAGTCCGATCTGACCGCCCGCGTGGCGGCGCTGAAGGAGAAGGGCGTCACGCCCGGCCTCGGCACGATCCTGGTCGGGGACGACCCCGGCAGCCAGAAGTACGTCGCCGGCAAGCACCGGGACTGCGCCCAGGTGGGCATCGCGTCCATCCAGCGCCAGCTGCCCGCCACCGCCTCGCAGGAGGAGATCGAGGCGGTGGTGAAGGAGCTGAACGAGGACCCCACCTGCACCGGGTACATCGTCCAACTCCCGCTCCCCAAGGGCATCGACGAGAACCGCATCCTCGAACTCATGGACCCGGACAAGGACGCCGACGGCCTCCACCCGATGAACCTCGGCCGCCTCGTCCTCAACGAGCCCGCCCCGCTGCCCTGCACCCCGAACGGCGTCCTCACCCTCCTGCGCCGCTACGGCGTGGAGATCAAGGGCGCCGAGGTCGTGGTCGTCGGACGTGGTGTCACCATCGGCCGCCCGATGCCGCTCCTCCTGACCCGGCGCAGCGAGAACGCCACCGTGACCCAGTGCCACACGGGCACCCGCGACCTCTCCTCGCACCTCAAGCGCGCCGACATCATCGTCGCCGCCGCCGGTTCCGCCCACCTGATCCGCCCCGAGGACGTGAAGCCGGGCGCCGCCGTCCTCGACGTGGGCGTCTCCCGCAACGCCGACGGCAAGATCGTGGGGGACGTCCACCCGGGCGTCGCCGAGGTCGCCGGCTTCATCTCCCCGAACCCCGGCGGAGTCGGCCCGATGACCCGCGCCCAGCTGCTCGTCAACGTGGTCGAGGCGGCCGAGCGCAGTGTCGCCTGAAAGCTCTGGAAGCCCTGAGAACCCTGAAAACTCTGAAGGCCCTGCGAGCAAGGACCCCGGTCCCAGTAAGGGTGTGGACGCCGTGGAAGACACCGAGGTGACGGACCCCGCCACGAGCGCGGACGCCGTGGCCACCGTAGCTCCCGGGGACGACGACATCGAGGTCACGGACCCGGTCAGCGCGCCCGACGCCGACGGCAGGCCGCGCCGCGCCACCCGCCGCTTCCCCCTCTTCACCCGGGACACCGCCCGCCCCGAGGGCGGCGGCCGGGCCGCCCCGCGCGACGCCCCGGCCCCGGCCCGCCAGTGGCCGATCCTCGCCATCCTCGGCACGGTCGGCCTCGGCCTCCTCCTGACCGCCTTCGACGTCTTCCGCTACGGCATCCTGCTGATCGGCGCAGCGCTACTGGCCGGCGCCGTCCTGCGCTGGGTCATGCCGGACGTCGGCATGCTCGCCGTACGCTCCCGCTTCACCGACATCGTCACCTACGGCGTGCTCGGCCTCGCGATCGTCCTGCTGGCGCTGATGGCGCAGCCGAAGCCGTGGCTGACGCTCCCGTATCTGAAGGACACCCTGCACTACACCGTCAACAGCAACTAGCTCGCCGCTCCTGGAAGTTCGCGACACACGACGGCGGCCCGTCCTCTCCCCCGAGCAAGGACGCGCCGCCGTCTGCATTCACCGTGGCGCCCGGTGGGGGTCCCGCTCAATACCTGTCAGCGCGCTGTGGCAGGGAGGTGACCGTTTCGCTACGCGCTCCGCACCGCCCGGCGACGAGGGAACCGTTCCCCTTCCGGTGTCGTCATTTCGCTCGGAACGGGCAAGTGGGGCGGGCGCGGGCGATGGAGGTGCGATGGGCGGCTGGCAGCCGCTGCCGGACGAACTCCCGGCGGAGGTGCGGCACTTCGTGGAACAGCTGCGCCTCCTCAAGGACCGCACCGGGCTGAGCCTGGTGGCCCTCGGGGCGCGCACCGCGTACAGCAAGTCCTCCTGGCACCGGTATCTCAACGCCACCCAGCCCCCGCCCCGGCAGGCCGTTCTCGCCCTGTGCCGGGTGGCCGGCGCCGACCCCGAACGCATCGGCGTGCGCTGGGAGTTGGCGGTCCAGGCCTGGCCCCGCCCGGAGACGGTTCCGGTGCAGGGGGAGGGAGCCGGGCAGGCTGGGGACGAGTACCGGGACGACCCGACCCTGCCGTGGTGGGACACCCCGCCGGAGACGTCGGAGAACGGGCACGGGCAACCCGGTGGACGGCTGCTCCGGTATGCGTTGTTGCTGTTGCTTTTCATGCTTCTTACGGCTGTTGTGGGAGTGGCAGCCCTTGTGTCGATGTATTGACAAGTTTGCGGATGTGCAACGAACTCGACCAACAACCGCGTTAGCGTGGGCGATTCAGGGCAGAGGGGGGAAGCAATGCCTCGTTGGAGGGCCTTGCCGGATGAACTCGATCCGCAGGTCAGAGAGTTCGCGAGCCAGTTGCGCAGACTGGTGGACCGCAGCGGCCTGAGCATCGCGGCGGTGGCCGACCGCACGGGCTACAGCAAGACGTCCTGGGACCGCTACCTCAACGGCCGGCTCCTCGCACCGAAGGGCGCGATCATCGCCCTGGCCGAGGTCACCGGCACCAATCCCGTACATCTGACCACGATGTGGGAGCTCGCCGAGCGTTCTTGGAGTCGCTCGGAGATGCGGCACGACATGACCATGGAGGCGATCCGGGTCTCCCAGGCGCGCGCCGCGCTGGGGGAGTTCGGGGCGCCCCCGGCACCAGCGGCACCCGCGAAGGGCGGCAAGCCGGCCCGTAAGGGTGGCGGCGGTGCCACCGCGAGCCCGGGGATCGCGGGCCCGGCGGGAGTGTCCCCGACGGTGCCGCCGCAGCCGGCGGCGCCCGACAGTGACGTAGGGGAAGGTGCTTCGAAGGACGTGCGGGAAGGTCCCTCCAAGGTCGCCAACTCGTGGGGGATAGCCGGGTATTCGAGGCCGAGGCCGTCCGGTGCGGAGGCGGCTGCCGAGACGGCCGCCGTGAAGCCCGAGGTGCCCGAGACGCCGGTCCCGTACGGCGAACCCTCGCAGCCGTCCCGTCCCGCGCCGCCCAATGGGGTGGGTGGTGCCAAGCGGCGGGCACTGATGTTCGGCGCCGGGGTCCTCGGGGTGCTGGTCGTGATCGGGGCGGTGTTCCTCTTCACCAACAACGGCGGCGGCGGGGGCAAGAAGGCCGGTGCCGCGCACACCTCGGCCTCGGCGCCCGCCAGTACGAACGCCGATCTGCCGGCCGGAGTGAAGTGCGTGGGCGCGGGCTGCACCGGCAAGGACGCCGAGGCGATGGGCTGCACCACGGACGCGGGCGCGGTGACCACCGCCAAGACCGCGACCGTCGGGACGACCGTCGTCGAGGTCCGCTACAGCAAGACGTGCGGCGCCGCCTGGGGCCGGATCACCACAGGTGTCGCGGGGGACTCCGTGCAGGTCAGCGCGGGGACCGCCAAGGAGATCGACAGCATCACGGCGTCCGGCGACGCCATCGCCTACACCCCGATGGTGGCCGTGAAGGACGCCGGAGAGGCGAAGGCCTGCGTGACGCTGGCGTCGGGGCAGAAGGGGTGCACCATGTAGTCCGCGTGTGTGGGGATTCTGTGTACGTGCGGAATGCCCACCCGGTATCCGGGGCAGGCGGAAAATACCCCCACGGGATTCCGGACCCCCGGTTCCCCCCACGGCGGTCGTCCGGTGTTCCTCTCCCGAGCCGGACGGCCGCCGCATGTGTGCGTGGACCCTGTTTCTCCGGGGTTCTGTGGGGTGGGCCACACGGACCCGGGAGTCCGGGATCGCGGATGCGCGATAGCCTGACCGGTGGATCTCTTGATGCCAAGAGATCGATCATTTGTACGTCCCGCACCCCGGGGCAGTGCCGCCCCACCGCCAGCTGTCATAACGGAGAACGCCATGACCCGCACTCCCGTGAACGTCACCGTCACCGGCGCGGCCGGCCAGATCGGTTACGCCCTGCTCTTCCGCATCGCCTCCGGCCAGCTGCTCGGCGCGGACGTGCCGGTCAAGCTGCGTCTCCTGGAGATCACCCCGGCGCTCAAGGCCGCCGAGGGCACGGCGATGGAGCTCGACGACTCCGCCTTCCCGCTCCTCCAGGGCATCGACATCACGGACGACCCGAACGTCGCCTTCGCCGGCGCGAACGTCGCCCTCCTCGTCGGCGCCCGTCCCCGCACCAAGGGCATGGAGCGCGGCGACCTGCTCTCCGCGAACGGCGGCATCTTCAAGCCGCAGGGCAAGGCCATCAACGACAACGCGGCGGACGACATCAAGGTCCTCGTCGTCGGCAACCCGGCCAACACGAACGCGCTCATCGCGCAGGCCGCCGCCCCGGACGTACCGGCCGACCGCTTCACCGCGATGACCCGCCTCGACCACAACCGCGCGCTGACCCAGCTCGCGAAGAAGACGGGCACCACGGTCGCCGACATCAAGCGCCTGACCATCTGGGGCAACCACTCCGCCACCCAGTACCCCGACATCTTCCACGCCACGGTCGCCGGCAAGAACGCCGCCGAGACCGTGAACGACGAGAAGTGGCTGGCCGAGGACTTCATCCCGACCGTCGCCAAGCGCGGCGCCGCGATCATCGAGGCCCGCGGCGCGTCCTCGGCGGCCTCCGCCGCGAACGCCGCGATCGACCACGTCCACACCTGGGTCAACGGCACGGCGGACGGCGACTGGACCTCCATGGGCATCCCGTCGGACGGTTCCTACGGCGTCCCCGAGGGCCTCATCTCCTCCTTCCCGGTCACTACGAAGGACGGCGTCTACGAGATCGTCCAGGGCCTGGACATCAACGAGTTCTCCCGCGCCCGCATCGACGCGTCGGTGAAGGAGCTGGGGGAGGAGCGCGACGCGGTCCGCTCCCTCGGCCTCATCTAGTCGTCAGCGGGGAGTCACCCGCGGGGCCGTTCTCGACGGCTCTGTCACGGACTTGCGCGGGCCCTGTTCCGGTTACGGCCGGAGCGGGGCCCGTTTCCGTTTTCGTCGCTACGGTCTGAAGCAGTACGTGGTGGGGTGATTCGGGGGGTTCGTGATGGCTGGTTGGGATGGCTCCGGCTACGGGGGCTTCGGTGCCGAGCGCGGGCCGAGCGAGGAGCGGGGGCAGGCGGCCTGGTCGGTGTGGTCGACGGCGGAGACACAGACTTCGCTGACCCCGCCGGCGTGGGTGTCGCCGTCCGTTCCGACGCGGACTCCGGTTCCTGCGCCCGCTTCCGGCCGTCGTGCCTGGTGGTTGGTCCTCGCGGTGGCTCTCGCGGTAGTGGTGGGCGCGGGTGCCGGTGGCGGGGTCTGGTACGTCACCCACGATCGCGGCACGCACAAGCACGTGGAGATGAGCGCGGGCGCGGCCGGGTCCGGATCGTCGTACCGCACCGCCAAGGACCCCACCGGCTACACCGTTGACATCCCACGAGGCTGGACCCGCGCCCAACGGCAGGGCGCGAAGGCGCCGGTGGTCACTTACGACTCCCCGGACGGCACCCGCCGACTCCAGATCTTCCGGATCACCGAGAACTCCCCGGCCGAGTCCCTCGACCTCGCGGAGAACGACCCCGGCTACGGCTTCGTCCGCCAGCCCGGTTACCAGGTCATCGACCGTGCCACTGGCTCCAGTTGGGCCGAACTCACCTATCGCTACGACGACCGGGACAAGGGCGCCCGTCGGGTGATCGACCATCGCTTCGAGGCGGCGGACGGTTCGCTCTACGCGGTCCGGTCCAGTGGCCCCGAGTCCCTCGATCCCGCGCTGGTCCGCGCACCGCTCACCGCGGCGGTGGACTCCTTCTGCCCGGCGGGTGCGAACTGCCGTTAGGCGAGGGCGGGTTCCTACTCCATCCCCTTCTTCCCCGGCGCCCAGAACGGCTTCGTGAGGACGGAACGCCGGTCCCAGCCCAACTCCCGTACGAGCACCTGCCGGACCTGCTGCACGGTACGGGCCTCCCCGGCGACGTACGCGATGCCGCCCGGCTCGGGAGCGAGCTGTTGTACCGCGTCCGGGAGGGAAGTCCCGCCCCTGGTGAGCCAGTTGAGGCGCTCGGAGTGGGCCAGCGGCAGCCGGTCCCCGTCCGACTCCGTCTCCACGGCGCCGGAGATCCGCGCCCCCTCGGGCAGCGCGGCCAGCATCGCGCCGAAGGCGACCGAGGCCGTCTCCTCGCCGACGAAGACGTGGTGGGAGGCGTCGGGGCGGAGCGTGAAGGTGCCCTCGGGCTTCCGCAGGCGCACCTGCTCGCCGGTGCCGACGCTCTTCCCCCAGCGGGTCCCGGGTCCGTCCTCGGAGTGGTCCAGCACGCACAACTCGACGGCGCCGGACGGGTCGTAGTGCCACACGGAGTACGTGCGCAGGGTCAGGCCGGTGACCAGGACGCGGACCTGCTGGCCGGGGTGGACGTCGAGTCCGGCGAGGGCGTCGCTCTCGATGCGCAGGCGGCGCATGCGGGCGGTGATCGGTTCGGCCGCGGTGACGGTGGCTCGGAGGGTGACCAGGTCGAGGACGGGGTTCAGGAGGGCGGACGGCACAGAGGGCTCCTCAACTGGGCGGCGCGTGTGGGGAGTTGGCGATCAGGAGTGGCGGGCTGGACGCGATAGTACGCGTTCCTCGTCAGACACGATAGTGCGTGTGGTGGTCTTGCGGTCGCGATGGCCGATGATCACGAGTGCGGTGGCCGCGAGGACGATCAGGGCGACCGTGCGCAGGGCCGGGGCCATGCCGTGGGCGAGGTCGGGGTGGGCGGCGAGGATCGTGCCGGTGACCGCCACGCCCAGGGCCGCGCCGAGTTCGCGGGCCGAGGTGCCGAGACCGGAGCCGAGGCCCGTCCGGTGAGGCGGGAGCGAGGTGACGACGCCGACCGTGAGCGCGGGCATGGAGAGCCCGGTGCCCGCAGAGATCACGAGCAGCCAGCAGGCGTACGTCCAGTACGGGGTGCCCGCGTCGGCGGTGGACGCGCCCAGCAGGCCCAGGCCGATGAGGGCGAGACCGGTGCCGATGACCGGGCGGGGGCGGTGCGACCAGCGGACGGCGAGCTTCGGGACGAGGGCCATGCCGATCGTCAGCGGCACGATCGCGACGCCGGTGACGGCGGCGCCGTAGCCCTTGATTCCTTGCAGGTACTGGGAGTTGACGTAGAAGAGGGAGAACAGGCCGAAGAAGCCGGTGGCCGTGCCGAGGGTGGCCGCGCGGAGGGTGGGGGAGGCGAAGACGCGCGGGTCGAGGAGTGGGGTGCGGGAGCGCAGGGCGTGGACGGTGAACGTGGCGATCAGTGCGGCGCCCGCCGCGAAGGCCGTGATGATGCGCGGGGAGGTCCAGCCGTAGGTCGGGCCCTCGATGATGCCGAAGAGGACGGCGACCAGGCCGGTGGTCAGGAGGGCGGTGCCGGTGGGGTCGAGGTTGCTGTGCGCGGACCGTTCCGTGCGGGGTGTGGTGAGGGCGACCGCGAGGGCGAGCAGGGCGGCCAGCGGGACCATCGCCCCGAACAGGGCACGCCAGGACAGGAATTGACCGACCAGGCCGCCGCCGAGGTTGCCGGCGAGTCCGCCGAGGCCGAGCGCGAGGGTCCAACTGCCCATGGCGCGGGCCCTGTTCTCCGGGGCGGACAGGTGCACCAGGATCGACATCGTCGCGGGCGTGATGAGCGCCGCGCCCGCGCCGGACAGGCCGCGGCCCGCGATCAGCGTCGCCGGGTTCTGGGCGAGCGCGCTGGTGGCGGCGCCCGCCGCGAACAGGGCGAGACCGGCGAGCAGCGCGCCCTTGCGGCCGTGCCGGTCACCGAGTGCGCCGGCCGGGATGAGGAGTCCGGCGAAGACGATGACGTAGGCGTCGACCATCCACAGCAGTTCGCTGTGCGAGGGGTGCAGGGAGGACGAACTCAGCTGCGGGATGAGGAGGTTGATGGCGGCGACCATGCTCTGCGCGACGAGGACGCAGGCGCAGAGGGTCAACAAGGTGGACCGTTTCAGGACGTGTGAGGGCACGGCTCCTCCAGGGAGTCCGGTGTGGTGGTGGGTGCCCTGTCACCGTAGGCTCGGGAGTGACCTGCTTTCCAGTGCAGCCTTTGCAAGGGGCGAATGCGTGTGACGCAATCCGTGAGTTCTGTGAATTCCGGCGGTCCGGGGAGCCTGGACCTCAATCTGCTGGTCGCCCTCGACGTGCTGCTGGAGGAGCAGAGCGTGCAGGGTGCCGCGCACCGGCTGCATCTCTCCGAACCGGCGATGAGCCGCACCCTGGGCCGGATCCGAAAGGCGCTCGGTGATCCCGTACTGGTCCGCGCCGGGCGGAAGATGGTGCCCACGCCGCGCGCGCTCGCCGTACGGGCGGAGGTGAGCGCGGTGGTGGAGCGGGCCCGCGCGCTCTTCGCGCCCGGCCGGGACACCGATCTCAGGACCGTCAGCCGTACGCTCACGATCATCGGCCACGACTCGTTCCCCGCGCTCCACGGCGCCCGGCTGCTCGCCCGCGCCGCCGCCGAGGCGCCCGGCATCCGGGTCCGCTTCCTCGCCGAGAGTCATGTGGACACGCCGTTTCTGCGGCAGGGCACCGCCGACCTGGAGGTCGGTGTCGTCGACTCGACGGCGCCCGAGGTGCATGTCGAGATGCTGCACGAGGACCGGATGGTCGGTGTCGTGCGGGCCGGACACCCGTTGCTGGAAGGGGAGTTGACGCCCGAACGCTTCGCCGTCGAGGCCGACCACCTGATCGTCTCGCGGCGGGGCAAACTGCACGGCCCCGTCGACACCCGCCTCGCCGAACTGGGCCTGAAACGACGGGTGGTGGGCACGGTGGGCACCTTCCCCGCCTCGCTCTTCGTGGTGCGCGACACGGACCTGGTCGGCATGATCAGCCTCTGGAGCGTGTCCATCGCCCACTCCCTGGGCCTGGTCACCTTCGACGTACCGCTCCAACTCCCCGTCCTGGAGGTCGGCCTGGCCTGGCACCCACGCCACGACGCCGACCCGGCCCACGCCTGGCTGCGCGACTGCGTGAGGACGTTGCTGGCGGAGGAGATGTCAGCGGGCTCCGGTTAGCCCCTTGTCGAACCGGCTAGCCGCTTCTCGAACCGGCTAACCCCTTCTCGAACCAGCCAGCCGCTTCTCGAACCAGTGGTCCGCGTAGACATGGTCGACGTACGCCGGAATCTCCGCGTACCCGCACGCCCGGTACATCGCCTGCGCCTCCGTGAGCGCCGCGTGCGTGTCCAGTCGTACGACGGTGAAGTCGTGTTCTACGGCGGCCAGTTCGAGCTCCGCGAGGATGCGGCGGGCGAGGCCGAGGCGGCGGGCGTCGGGGTGCACCCAGACGTGCCGGATCTCGCCGACGCCCGGCTCCAGGGTGCGCAGCGCCCCGCAGGCCACGGGCCGCCCCTCCTCGTACGCGACGAAGAACGCGCCCGCGTCCCCGGTGACCTCCTCCGGCCGTACGAGATCCGTCTTGTCGAAGCCCTCCGGGAAACGGGCGTCGATGTCGGCGGCGTAGGCGTCGAGGCAGGAGCGGGCGTCCTCGGCGGCGCCGTCGACGAGGGCGACCGTGATCCCGGCGAGACGGAGGAGGCGTCGGGTGGTCGCCAACGCGTCGGTGAGTTCGGTGCGTTGGGGTGGGGTGAGGGTGGTGAGGAGGCCGGCGGCGAGTGCGTCGGCGCGGCGCTGCTGCTCCTCGACCTCGACGCGGCCGACGTCGGTCAGCTCGATCAGGCGCAGGCGGGTGTCGTGCGGGGGCACGGTCAGCCGGACCAGCCCCTCTGCCTCCAGCGACTTCGCCATCCGGCTCAAGTAGCCCGCGTCCAGGGCGAGTCGGCCGCGCAGTTCGCGCAGCGAGACGCCGTCCCCGATCTCGAAGAGCAGCCGGGCCTCGCCGAGGGGGCGGTCCTGGCCGAGGTAGTGGTCGTCGAGCGCGCCGATACGGCGGGTGAAGTAGCGGTTGAAGTGCCGGAAGGCCGCGACGTCCGCGGGCGACACCGGTTCCATGGCTGGTTTCCCAACGGGCCTCATATTTCTTTGACTTTAGTCAAAGGAGTCGATGGAGTCCATCGTGGCGCAGTGCGGGTCTATGCTGACTCTCTGTCAGTAACTGCTGAGGTGTGATGTTCAGCAGGCAAGTTCCGCGCATCGGGGGAGTCGCGTGAGTACCGCTTTCGTGCCGCAACAGCCACAACCACAGCCGCCTCCCACGCCGCCGCACGCCAGTGAGGCCACCCGGCTGCTGTGTGCGGGCACCTATCTGGACGCCGGGTACCGCGACCGAGTCATCGACGAACTGCACCTCAACGAGCAACGCATCGTGGCCCCTTCGCTCGGCTTCGACGCGGCCCGCGTCCTCGCGCACGCGCTGCGCGCCCGCCGCCAGGAGGTGCAGTGGGCCGGGGCGATCCTCGGTCTGTGGGTGGTGGGCTCGGTGCTCACCGGCTGGTTGCTGACCCTGTTCCTGTTCCCCAGCCTCTACCTCGCGATCGGCGGCTGGATCAGGGGCCGGGCGGCGCATCCGCCGCTGTACCGGCTGGTGGGCGCCTTCCTGTTCCGCTGGTGGGGCCGCCTCATGTTCGCGTTCCTGCTGTTCTTCACGGTGGTCCTGGCCTTCGGCGGCGGCTCGGACGACTCGTCGTCCTACGGTTCGACCTCCGGGTCCTACGGGTCGTACGACTCGTTCGGTTCCTCGGGCTCGTCCGGTCTCTACGGCGACGGCTCCTCCGGCGCCACCGATCTGCTGGTCCCCAGCACCGACGACTTCGACAGCCTGATCAAGCCCTGGCAGGCCTGGCTCACTCTCGCCCTGTTCGCGCTGATCGCGTTCTGCCTGGCGGCCCAACGCGGGCAGTTCGCCCGGGTGTTGGCCGCCGAACTGTCCCCGCAGCGCTTCCCGGACGCCGCGAGCGACCCCGCCGAGCGGGGCGAGGGCCAGCGCTTCCAGCGGCTCAGGAACCGGGTGCGGATCGAACAGCACGCGCCGCTGGTCATGTACCACGAGGCCCGCCCGTTCTGCGGGGCCGGAGTGCCGTACGAGACCTGGGTGCTCGCGGTCGAGATGCGGCCCGACCCCGAGAAGGAACAGCGGCCGATCAGCAACCGCACGGTCCTGGAGACGATCCGCCCCCTGCTCGCCCAACTCCGGCTGCCCGCCGACCACGCCGTCCACCTGGGGCGCGACCGGCTGCGCCGGCTGGAGATCGACGAGTGCGTGTTCCTGCCCGCGGAGGGGCTGTCGCGGCGCGAGGAGGCGCCGTACTACCCGCAGGCCTTCGAGGACCACCGGGCGCGCGCGGTCGAGGAGGGCGCCGAGAAGCGGCGGCACTTCCTGCGCATCCGCGTCGGCGGCTGGGAGGAGGAGCTGGTCGTCACGGTGTTCGTGCGCGTCCACACCCAGGGGCGCATGCTCACCCTGGAGATCGCCCCGCACGTCCTGCTGCCGATCCGCGAGGACTTCAAGAACGCGGACCGTACGGCCCACCGCTTCCGCCACAACAACGCGCTCGGCAAGGCCGCTTGGGCCGTCGCCCGGGTACCCCGCTCCGCGGTCGGCTCCGTCGTCGTCCTCGGTCGTGGCCTGAGCTACGCCTGGCGGCTGCTGACCGGCGGCTACGCGGGCGCGCTGCCCGACGGACCGGCCCTGTCCGTACGGGAGTTGGGCTCGGCGCCGGCCGGGTCCACGTTCCAGGAGATGGACGTCCAGCGGTATCTGCGCAACATGCAGGACCGGGTCGCCAACGGGGTGCGCGACGCGCTCGCCGAAGCCGGCTGTCTGACGGGCGAGTTCGTCAGCAAGGTCACGAACATCAGCAACAACACCGTGCACGCGCACAAGGTGGAGGGCAGCACGTTCGTGGTCGGCGATCACGGGTCCGCGTCCTCCACCCGCACGACGAACTCCACGAACTCCACGGCCTGATGAGCCGCGCGACCCTATGAACCCCGCGACCTGATGAATCTCACGACCTCATGAAGGGACCCTCGACCGATGGCAACGGATGAGCCGAACGTCAGCTTCGGAGACGTCTCCCACAGCACCTTCGCCGTCGGCAGCCACGCGCAGGCCGTCAGTCACCACGGCACGGCACCGCAGCGCGACGAGGCGGCCGAGGAACTCCTGAAGGCAGTACGGGAGTTGCGCGCCGATCTCACCCGGGTGCGCGGCACGGACCGGACGGCGGCGCTGGACGCGGCGCTCGCCGACACGGAGGACGAGATCACCCGCACCGGCGAGGCGGCCCCGACGCGCCGCGAACGCCTCCGGGAACTGCTCGCCGACTCGCAGGCCCTGCTCGGCGTGCTCGCGTCGGCGGGTGCCGTGGCCGGGTTGGTCGGGCTGTGAGTCGGGGCGGGAGAGGGACGCCATGAGCGGGGGACCGGGGCCGCGGTACTGGAACGAGGAGACCCAGCGGTGGGAGGACGGCGACGGTACGGGGACGGGCTCGGGGGAGGGCTTGGGCTCGGGGGCGGGCTTGGGCTCGGGTGCGGCGACGGGCTCGGGTTCCGGTGCGGCGACGGGCCTGGGCTCGGGTTCGGGGGACGTGGCGGGTGCCGGGGCCGTTGGCCCGGAGGCGCCGACAGCTTCGGTGACCCCGCCTCCGGCCCCGCCCTCGCCCTTGCCTCCGCCCTCGCTCCTGCCTCCGCCCCGACCGGACTCCATGCCGGAGTGGTGGGCGGCGGCGGACGCGCCGAGTGAGGCCCGTACGCCGCCCACCCTGCCGCCGGGGCCGGTGCCGGTGCCCTGGCCGGCCGAGGCGGGCACGTGGCACGGGCCGAGCGGCATGGGCGCGGGCAGCGACGCCGGAGCGGGAACCGGCGCCGGCGCCGACCCTGGGCCCGGCTTCTGGCCCTCGCCCGAGCCGCTGACCGGCGTCGGAGCGCCGGTCCCCGGGTGGCCTCGCCCCGGGTTCAGCCGCCGGCTCGTCTGGTCCGTGGTCGTCGGTGCCGCCGTGGTCGGTGTGGCCGTGAGCCTGGTGCTCACCCTCGTGGTCGAGTCGGGGGACGACGACGGCAAGGGCGGTCACACGGTCGCCGCGTCGTCGCCGACGCCCGGCACCTCGGAACCGACGGACGTGTCCCCGTCCCCTTCGACCGACACCGCGTCCCCTTCCGCCTCCACCCCGGAACTCCCCGCCGGCTACCAGTCGCACGAGGACCCCGAGGGCTTCCGGATCGCCTACCCGGACGGCTGGACCCGCTCCACGGTGGCGTCCTCGTACGGCATCGACGTGGTCAACTACCGCAGCGGGGACGGCGAACACCGGCTTCAGGTGTACCAGGTGGCAGAGCCCTCCCCGGCCGCGTCGTTCGAGCTCTACCTCTCCGACGAGACACCCAAGCCGGACGGCTTCCACAAGCTCGGCCTTCAGACCCTCGATGACGGCACCTTCACGGGTTCACGACTGGAGTACACGGCCGGCTCCCTCAAGGGCGAGCCCGACATCGGCACCTGGCATGTCTACGACGAACGCTTCGTCGCCTCCGACGGCACCATCTACGCCGTCGCCGCCTACGGCCCCGACGCGGACGGCCGCGAGGACGAGCTCCAGCTGCTCGCCACGGCGGTGACCTGGTTCTGCCCGCAGGCAGGGACCTGCGACGACGCCTCCGTTAACTGACCCGGGGCCGCACCGTCGCCTTCGTGGCCCGTGCCATCGGCGAGCCTACGTTTCGCCCCATATGTCCACATGTTCAGTGACGCGGCCCACTTTCGGCCATGGATTACGCATGCATACGGACGTCCCGGGCAGGCGCTCGCAGTCCCCGAGAGTGACAGTTAGGTGACGCTGGGGCGCTGAACAGGAACGGAAGGCAATACCGATCATGGCCGACAACACGGAACAGCAGGCGGGGAAGACCATTCACGCGGGCGGGGAGTGGCTCGAAGCGGTCTCCGGCGCCACCCGCGAGATCATCGACCCCGCGGACGCGCTGCCGTTCGCCGTGGTCGCGGAGGGCGACGAGAAGGACACGGACATAGCCGTGGCCGCCGCCCGTGCCGCCTTCGACGGCGGCCAGGGAGCCTGGCCGCTCACCCCCGTCACCGAGCGCGCCGCCCTGCTGCGCCGCGTCGCCGACCTCCTCGTGCGCGACCGCGAACAGCTCGGGCTGCTGGAGAGCCGGGACGCGGGCAAGACCGTAGAAGAAGGTCGTGTCGACATCGACTGTGTCGCCGACGCCTTCCGCTACTTCGCCGACCTCGTCGCGGGTGAGGCCCCCGGCCGGGTCGTCGACGCGGGCACGCCCGAGGTGCACAGCGTCGTCGTGCACGAGTCCGTCGGTGTCTGCGCGCTGATCACCCCCTGGAACTACCCGCTGCTCCAGGCGAGTTGGAAGATCGCGCCCGCCCTCGCGGCCGGCAACACCTTCGTCGTCAAGCCCAGCGAGATCACCCCGCTGACGACGGTCGCCCTGATCGACCTGCTCGTCGAGGCCGGTCTGCCCGCCGGTGTCGCCAACATCGTCACCGGCCCCGGCCACTCGGTCGGCGCCCGGCTCGCCGAGCACCCCGACGTCGACCTCGTCTCCTTCACCGGCGGCCTCATCAGCGGCACGAAGGTCGCCCAGGCCGCCGCCGTGACCGTCAAGAAGGTCGCCCTCGAACTCGGCGGCAAGAACCCCAATGTCGTCTTCGCCGACGCCTGCGCCACCGAGGAGGGCTTCGACACCGCCGTCGACCAGGCTCTCAACGCGGCCTTCATCCACAGCGGCCAGGTCTGCTCCGCGGGCGCCCGCCTCATCGTCGAGGAGTCCGTCCGCGAGCGCTTCGTCGCCGAACTCGCCCGCCGCGCCGAGAAGATCCGCCTCGGCCGCGGCACCGAGGACGGCGTCGAGTGCGGCCCCCTCGTCTCCGAACAGCAGCGCGCCAAGACCGAGTCGTACGTCGCCTCCGCCCTGGCCGAGGGCGCGGTGCTGCGCTCCGGCGGCAAGCGCCCCGAGCCCACCGCGACCCGGCCCGCCACCGGCTACTTCTACGAGCCGACCGTCCTCGACCAGTGCCACCGCGAGATGACCGTCGTACGCGAGGAGGTCTTCGGACCGGTCCTCACCGTCGAGACCTTCCGCACCGAGGACGAGGCGGTCGCGCTCGCCAACGACACCGAGTACGGCCTCGCGGGCGCCGTCTGGACCGCCGACGCGGGCCGCGCGCGCCGCGTCGCCGGACGGCTGCGGCACGGCACCGTCTGGATCAACGACTTCCACCCCTACCTCCCGCAGGCGGAGTGGGGCGGCTTCGGAAAGAGCGGTGTGGGCCGCGAACTCGGCCCCGCCGGACTCGCCGAGTACCGCGAGGCCAAGCACGTCTACCAGAACCTGGCGCCGAAGCCGGTGCGCTGGTTCGCGGGCTGATCCCCCGGTCCCGGCTCCCGGCTCCCGGCTGCCTCGCGGGCTGAGCCCCGCCTCGATCTTTTCCGACTGGAGTGAGTACCCCCATGCCCGAGAACGAGTACATGTACGACTATGTCGTCATCGGCGGCGGCACCGCAGGCTCCGTCATCGCCTCCCGCCTCACCGAGAACCCCGACGTCACCGTCGCCGTCATCGAAGGCGGCCCCAGCGACGTCGGCCGCGAGGACGTACTGACCCTGCGCCGCTGGATGGGCCTCCTCGGCGGCGACCTGGACTACGACTACCCGACCACCGAGCAGCCGCGCGGCAACTCCCACATCCGGCACAGCCGCGCCCGCGTGCTCGGCGGCTGCTCCTCGCACAACACCCTCATCGCCTTCAAGCCGCTGCCGTCCGACTGGGACGAGTGGGAGGCGGCCGGCGCCAAGGGCTGGGGCTCGATATCGATGGAGGCGTACTACGCCCGCCTCCTCAACAACATCGTCCCCGTCGACGAGAAGGACCGGAACGCCATCGCCCGCGACTTCGTCGAGGCGGCCCAGGAAGCACTCGACGTCCCGCGCGTCGAGGGCTTCAACAAGGCGCCGTTCACGGACGGCGTCGGCTTCTTCGACCTCGCATACCACCCGGAGAACAACAAGCGGTCCAGCGCGTCCGTCGCGTATCTCCACCCGGTGATGGACGAGCGCCCCAACCTCACCCTCTTCCTTGAGACCTGGGCGCACCGGCTGGAGCTGAACGGCACCCGCGCGGAAGGCGTGCACGTCCGCACCGAGGACGGCGAGGAACTCCTCGTCCGCGCCCGCCGCGAGGTCGTCCTGTGCGCCGGCGCCGTCGACTCCCCGCGGCTGCTCCTGCACTCGGGCATCGGCCCCCGCAAGGATCTCGAAGCGCTCGGCATCCCGGTCGCCGTAGACCTCCCGGGCGTCGGCGAGAACCTCCTCGACCACCCCGAGTCGGTGATCGTCTGGGAGACGAACGGGCCGATCCCGGAGAACTCCGCGATGGACTCCGACGCGGGCCTGTTCGTGCGCCGCGACCCCCAACTCCCGGGCCCGGACCTGATGTTCCACTTCTACCAGGTCCCCTTCACGGACAATCCCGAGCGCCTCGGCTACGAACGCCCGGAGTTCGGCGTCTCCATGACCCCGAACATCCCCAAGCCGAAGAGCCGCGGGCGCCTGTACCTGGAGAGCGCCGACCCGGCCGTCAAACCCGCCCTGGACTTCCGGTACTTCACCGACGAGGACGACTACGACGGCCGCACCCTCGTCGACGGCATCCGCATCGCCCGCGAGATCGCGAAGACCGAACCACTCGCCCGCTGGCTCAAGCGCGAGGTGTGCCCCGGCCCGGAGATCCTCGGCGACGCGGAACTGAGCGAGTACGCCCGCAAGGTCGCCCACACCGTCTACCACCCGGCCGGCACCTGCCGCATGGGCGACGACACCGACGAACTGGCCGTGGTCGACCCCGAGTTGAGGGTCCGCGGCCTGGACGGCATCCGCATCGCCGATGCCTCCGTCTTCCCGACCATGCCCGCCGTGAACCCGATGATCGGGGTGCTCATGGTCGGCGAGAGGGCTGTCGACCTGATCGGAGATGGTGCGTGATGAGTACCGCGACGACGAGTACCTCCAGTACCCCCAGCGTCTCCGGCAACCCCGTGTTCTCGGTGGACGGCCTCTGGAAGGTCTTCGGCCCGAAGGCCGACCAGGTCCCCGCCGACCCCGAACTCACCGCCCTCGACGCCGCCGACCTGCGCACCCGCACCGGCTGCACCGCCGCCGTCCGCGACGTCTCCTTCGACGTCCGCAAGGGCGAGGTCTTCGTGGTGATGGGCCTGTCCGGCTCCGGCAAGTCCACCCTGGTCCGCTGCCTCACCCGCCTCATCGAACCCACCGCCGGCACCATCGCCATCGACGGCGAGGACGTCCGCGCGATGGACAGGTCCCGGCTGCGCGAACTCCGCCGCCACCGCGCCGCGATGGTCTTCCAGCACTTCGGCCTCCTCCCGCACCGCACGGTCCTCGACAACGTCGCCTACGGCCTGGAGATCCAGGGCGTCGGCAAGGCCGAGCGCCGCCGCCGCGCCGCCGAGGTCGTCACCAAGGTCGGCCTGGAAGGCATGGAGCAGCGCCGCCCCGGCCAGCTCTCCGGCGGCCAGCGCCAACGCGTCGGCCTGGCCCGGGCGTTGGCGGTCGACCCCCAAGTCCTGCTGTTCGACGAGCCGTTCAGCGCGCTCGACCCGCTGATCCGGCGCGACATGCAGGAGGAGGTCGTCCGGCTGCACCAGGAAGAGGGCCGCACGATGGTCTTCATCACCCACGACCTGAACGAGGCGCTGAAACTCGGCGACCGCATCGCCCTGATGCGCGACGGCCGCATCGTCCAGCTCGGCACCCCCGAGGAGATCGTCGGCTCACCCGCCGACGACTACGTCCGCGAGTTCGTGCGCGACGTCCCGCGCGCGGACGTCATGACGGTCCGTACGGCGATGCGGCCCGGGGACTGCGGAGACCGGGAGCACCCCGGCGCCCTCGCGGCCGACGCGGTCGTCGCCGAGGCCATCAAGGTCGTGTCCCGCAGCGGAAAGCCCGCCTGCGTCGTCGAGGACGGCCACTGCCTGGGCGTGGTCGACCATGCCCGGCTGCTGGACGTCGTGGCCGGGGCGGAGCTCGCCGGCACCGGCAAGGAGGCGGTCTGATGGCAACGGCCACCGCACCCGCCCCCCGTCTCGCCCTCCCCGGCGTCCTCCGGCACCGGGCCGCGCACAAGCTCCTGCTGCTCGCGCTCGCCGCCGCGATCCTCGTACCGCTCGCCAACGCGCACTGGGCCAGCGGGAGTTGGCCGCACGACCTCACCGTCGACCTGTCCGGTCCGCTGGGCCGGGCCAACGACTGGATCATCGACAACCGCGACAGCTCCCCGGTGTTCCTCTACTTCTTCGGCTACATCAGCAACGCCGTCGTCCTCTCCGTACGCGCCGTCTACCTGGTGCTGCTCGCCGCGGGCTGGGCGGGCGTCACCGCGTTCGGCGCCCTCGTCGCCTGGCGGGTGGCGGGCGTACGGCTCGCGGTCGGAACCGGCGTCGCCTTCCTCGCCTGCGGACTGCTCGGCATGTGGGTCCCGACCATGCAGACCCTCGCGCTGATGGTGGTCGCGGTGCTCACCTCGGTCGTCGTGGGCGCCCTGCTCGGCCTGGCCGGCGGCCTCTCCGAGCGCACGGACCGCGCACTGCGCCCGGTCCTGGACACCATGCAGGTGCTCCCGGCCTTCGCCTACCTCCTCCCCGTCGTCCTGGTCTTCGGCATCGGCGTCCCCGCCGCCGTCCTCGCCACCGTCGTCTACGCCGCCCCGCCCATGGCCCGCCTCACCGCGCTCGGCCTGCGCAACGCCGACCCGGAGGTCCTGGAAGCCGTCGAGTCCCTGGGCGCCACCGGACGCCAACGCCTGTTGACGGCACGGCTCCCGCTGGCCCGCAAGCAACTCCTCCTCGGCCTCAACCAGACGATCATGATGGCCCTCTCCATGGCCGTCATCGCCTCCGTCATCGGCGCCGGAGGCCTCGGCGACCGCGTCTACCAGGCACTCGCCTCCGTGGACGTCGGCGCGGCCCTGGCCGCCGGCATCCCGATCGTGCTCCTGGCCGTCGTACTGGACCGAGTGACCGCGGCGGCGGGCGAACAGACCGACGAGTCCGCGGGCGAACCGGGGTCGACTCTCCGCCCGTGGCTGTACGCGCTCGGCGCCACCGTGGCCGTAGCGGTGGTGGCCCGGCTCGCCGGCGCCCTGGACTGGCCCTCCGGCTGGACCCTGAACATCGCCGAACCGGTGAACCGCGTCGTCGACTGGATGACCGCCCACCTCTACTCCGGCGTCCCCTACCTCGGCGGCACCGCCGACTGGGCCGGCCACTTCACCACCTGGGTCCTGGACCCCGTACGCGACGGCCTCCAGTGGCTGCCGTGGTGGTCGGTGCTGCTGATCGTCGCCGCCCTCGCCTGGGTGATCGGCACCTGGCGCACCGCGCTCACCGCCGTCCTCGCCATGGCCGCGATCGGCGTGCTCGGCGTGTGGAAGCCGTCCCTCGACACCCTGTCGCAGGTACTCGCAGCCGTGGCCGTCACCCTCGTCCTCGGCTTCGCGACCGGCATCGCCGCCGCCCGCAGCGACCGCTTCGAACGCGCCCTGCGCCCCGTCCTCGACGTCTGCCAGACGATGCCGCAGTTCGTGTACCTGATCCCGGTCGTCGCCCTCTTCGGCGTCGGCCGCGCCCCGGCCGTCGCGGCGGCGGTCGTCTACGCCCTCCCCGCCGTCGTCCGCATCACCACCCAGGGCCTGCGCCAGGTCGACCCGGCCGCCCTGGAATCGGCCCGCTCACTCGGCGCGACCAGCGCCCAGCAGCTGCGGCAGATCCAACTCCCGCTCGCCCGCCCGGCGTTGCTCCTCGCCGTCAACCAGGGTGTGGTCCTCGTCCTCGCCGTCGTCATCATCGGCGGCCTGGTCGGCGGCGGCGCGCTCGGCTACGACGCCGTGTTCGGCCTGGCACAGGGCGACCTGGCGACCGGACTGGTGGCGGGCGCCGCGATCGTCTGCCTCGGCCTGATGCTCGACCGAGTGACCCAGCCGACGGAACGCCGCACCAAGAAGGGAGCGTGACATGCGAGTTCGTACGGCTTACTCAGTGGCCGCGGTGACGTCCCTCGCCCTGCTCTCGGGCTGTGGCGCCGCCGACATGACCAAGCAGGCCTCGCCCTTCGCCAACGCGCAGGGCTCCAAGACCGTGACCCTCTCCGTCCAGTCCTGGGTGGGCGCACAGGCCAACGTGGCTGTCGCGCAGTACCTGTTGGAGCACAAGCTCGACTACCGCGTCGACACCGTCCAGGTCGACGAGGTCCCCGCGTGGGACGCGCTCAGCCAGGGCCGGGTCGACGCGATCCTGGAGGACTGGGGCCACCCCGACCAGGAGAAGCGCTACGTCGACGACAAGAAGACGATCACCCGCGCGGGCGGCCTCGGCGTCACCGGGCACATCGGCTGGTACGTCCCGACCTACCTGGTCAAGCAGCACCCGGACATCATCGACTGGAAGAACCTCAACAAGTACTCCTCGATGTTCCGCACCGCCGAGAGCGGCAGCAAGGGCCAGTTGATGGACGGCTCGCCCTCCTACGTCACCAACGACAAGGCCCTGGTGACGAACCTGAAGCTCAACTACCAAGTGGTGTTCGCCGGTTCGGAGGCCGCGCAGATCACCCAGATGAAGCAGTTCGCCAAGGAGAAGAAGCCCTTCCTCACCTACTGGTACGCACCCCAGTGGCTCTTCAAGAAGGTCCCCATGACGGAGGTGAAACTCCCCGCCTACAAGGAGGGTTGCGACGCCGACGCCACCAAGGTCGCCTGCGCCTACCCCCACACCCCGCTGGAGAAGTACCTCAACACGGACTTCGCCAAGAAGGGTGGCAAGGCGGCGGCCTTCCTGAAGAAGTTCAAGTGGACGACCGAGGACCAGAACGAGGTCTCCCTGATGATCGCCGACCAGAAACTCTCCCCGGCCGACGCCGCGAAGAAGTGGGTGGACAGCCACCCCTCCACCTGGAAGGCCTGGCTGTCCTGACCCCGGTCACCCCTTCAGCTCTACGGCCCGCTCCTTGAGCGCGAGTGCCGCCCAGCGCTGGAGCCCCGGCCCGAACGTGATGCGCGTGGCCCCGAGTTCACCCAGTTCGGTGGGCGAGGGGCTCTCGCCGTCCAGCCGCGCGAGCGCGTTCACCGGCCCCTGGATACCGGACCGCAGGAACGGCAGCACCTCGGCCGGAGCCATGATCGGATAGACACAGTCGGCCCCTGCCGCGACGTACAACGCGGCCCGCTCGATGGCCCGTTCGGGGTTGCCGTCACCGTGCAGGAAGGTGTCGACCCGCGCGTTGACGAACAACCGCTCCGCCGCCACCGCCCGCACCTCGGCCAGCCAATCAGCGTGCTGACGCGGATCCTTGAGCACCCCACCCTCGGAGTCCTCAAGGTTGCACCCCACCGCCCCCGCCTCCAGCAGCCGCTCCACCAGCTCCTTCGGCGCGAGCCCGTACCCGCTCTCGACATCCGCCGACACCGGCACGTCCACGGCCCGCACGATCCGCGCGACCGCCGCGAACATCTCGTCCGCCGGCACCGCCCCGTCCTCGCACCCGAGCGAGGCGGCGACCCCGGCACTGGGTGTGGCGAGCGCCGTGAACCCGGCCTCCACGAACACCCGCGCACTGACCGCGTCCCAGGGCCCGGGCAGCACCAGCGGATCACCGGGCAGCCGCCGCCGATGCAGACTCCGGAACAGCTCCACCTCGCTCACGGCCGACGCCCCCGCACCACTCGGTCCAACACCCGTGCGGGCGACGTCACTTGAACTGTCCCGCCTTGTAGTGCCCCGGCACCATCCGCGTGCTCACCCCGAACCGGTTCCACGCGTTGATCACCGTGATCGCGGCGATCAGCTGCGCCAGCTCGGCCTCCTCGAACTGCTCGGCCGCCCGCGCGTAGACCTCGTCCGGCACAAAGCCGTCCGTGATCACGGTGACCGCTTCGGTCAGCTCGATCGCCGCCAGCTCCTTCTCGGTGTAGAAGTGCCGCGACTCCTCCCACGCGCCGAGCTGGATGATCCGCTCCACGCTCTCGCCCGCCGCGAGCGCGTCCTTGGTGTGCATGTCGAGGCAGTACGCGCAGTGGTTGAGCTGCGAGGTGCGGATCTTCACCAGTTCCAGCAGCTTCGGGTCGAGGCCTCGCCGGGCGGCGATGTCGAGACGGACCATCGCCTTGTAGACCTCGGGCGCGTGCTGGGCCCAGTCCAGGCGGGGGCTGTGCTCGTGGGCGTAAGGAGTTTCCTGTGTCGTGGTCATGTCTCGACTCTAGAAGCCAGGCAGCCCAGGAGTATGGTCCATTTCCATGGCGAAATCATGGGCCACTTTCGGCGTCGACCTGCATCTCGATCCGACCGCCACCAGCACCGGCGTCCGCCGCGGCCTCACGGACGCGCTGCGCGACGCCGTCCGCACCGGCCGCCTCGCCCCCGGCACCCGACTGCCCTCCTCCCGCTCCCTCGCCGCCGACCTGGGCATCGCCCGCAACACGGTCGCCGACGCCTACGCCGACCTCGTCGCCGAGGGCTGGCTCACCGCCCGCCAGGGCTCCGGCACCCGCGTCGGCATGGGGGCACCTCCCACGCCCTTAAGGCAGTGGGGGAGTGCTGTCGTCCCGCCCACGCACCCCACCCCACCCCGCCGCCTCAGCAGCCGCCCCACCTACGACCTCGTCCCCGGCACCCCCGACCTCGCCGCCTTCCCCCGCACCGAGTGGCTCAAGGCCGCCCGCCGCGCCCTCACCAACGCCCCGTACCAGGCCCTCGGCTACGGCGACCCGCGCGGCCGCGTCGAACTCCGCACCGCCCTCGCCGCCTACCTCTCCCGCGCCCGCGGCGTACGCGCCGACCCCGAGCACATCCTGATCAGCGCGGGCATCTCCGGCGGCCTGCGCCTCCTCGGCGCCGTCCTGCGGGCCCGCGGCGCCCACACGATCGCGGTGGAGTCCTACGGCCTCGCCGTCCACTGGCAGATCCTGGACGAGGCCGGCCTGCGCACCCGCCCGCTCCCCTTCGACGAACTGGGCGCGAACCCAGGCCAGTTGACGGACGAACCGGGGGTCCTCCTGACCCCTGCCCACCAGTTCCCCATGGGCGTCCCCCTCCACCACGACCGCCGCTCCGCCGTCGTCGACTGGGCCCGACGCACCGGCGGCCTGGTCCTGGAGGACGACTACGACGGCGAGTTCCGCTACGACCGCCAGCCCATCGGCGCCCTACAGGGCCTCGACCCGAACCACGTCGTCTACCTCGGCACCGCCAGCAAGTCCCTCGCCCCCGGCCTCCGCCTCGCCTGGATGGTCCTGCCCCCCTCCCTCATGGAGGAGGTCGCGAAGGCCAAGGGCGGCACCGACACCTGCGGCGTCCTGGACCAGCTGACCCTCGCCGAGTTCATCACCTCCGGCGCCTACGACCGCCACGTTCGCGCCGCCCGCCTGCGCTACCGCCGCCGCCGCGACACCCTGGTCGAGGCCCTCGCCCAGCGCGCCCCCGACGTCCACGTCACCGGCATCGCGGCCGGCTTCCACGCCGTCCTCAGCCTCCCGCCCGGCACCGAACAGTCCGTGGTCCAAGCCGCCGCCTGGCAGGGCCTCGCCCTCCACGCCCTGTCCTTCTACCGCCACGAACACGCCCTCGTCGATCCGCTGGACGCCCTGGTCGTGGGCTACGGCACACCGCCGGACCATGCGTGGGCGGGGGCGGTGGAGGCGTTGTGCAGGGTGTTGCCGTGACCTAGGCCGCCGTTTTCGTGCGGCCTGGCCTAC
The DNA here is from genome assembly GCF_035982055.1 of Streptomyces sp. NBC_01288. NCBI lineage: Bacteria > Bacillati > Actinomycetota > Actinomycetes > Kitasatosporales > Streptomycetaceae > Streptomyces > Streptomyces sp. NBC_01288. Next base: position 4,043,176 of record NZ_CP108427.1, on the reverse strand, counting down.
GCCGTTTCCACGGGAGCTTCGTCGGCTGCTTCCGCCGGCGCCTCACCAAAACGCGCCAACGCCAACGCCCCCGCCACCGCCACCAGGAACCCCAACACCGCCAGCCACTCCAACCCGTCCCGCGTACGGTCCCCGAGCCACACCACCCCCACCGCCGCCGGCCCGAGCGTCTCCCCGATCACCAACCCCGCCGTCGCCGTCGTCACAGACCCCCGCTGCAACGCTGTCGTCAGCAACAAGAACGCCGCACCCCCACCGACCAGCAGTGCGTACGTCGCCGGATTGCCGACCAGCGTCGAGGGCTTCAACGAGTCGATCAACCGAACCGCCACCTCGACCACCCCGAACCCGAAGCCCGCCCCCAGCCCCAGCGTCAACGCCCGCCCCCGCTCCGGCAGTCGCCCCCCGACCAGCCCGAGCAACAGCACCGCCACCGACGTCCCCAACATCGCCCACTTCAACGCCATGGACCCGGCCCGGTGCCCCTCCGCCCCGGACGCCAGCCCCAGCATCGCCAGCCCCGCGCACACCACGCCGACGGCCGCCCACTCCACCCCGCTGAGCCGAACTCCCAGCAGCCGGGCGGCCACCACGGCCGTCACCGCGAGGCTCGACGCCAGCGCCGCCCCGACCGCGTAGATGGGCAGCGACCGCAGCGCCACGATCTGGAACACGAACCCCAGACAGTCCAGCCCCAGCCCCGCCAGATACCGCCACTGACGCAGCGCCCGCAGCAACAGCGCCGCGTCCCCGCCCCCACCGGTCGTGGCCGCCCGCGCGGCGACCGCCTGCAACACCGTCGCCGTACCGAAGCAGACCGCCGCGCCGAGCGCGCACACCATTCCAAAGAGCACAAAGTGACTCTAGGGGAGGGGAGATCGCCACGGGCCTCCCGTGTGGGCCCTCTCACCGATCTCTGGAGATTCCCCGGACCGGCAACGGCCCTAGACCCCCAGCACCGCGCGGAGTTGGGCCAGCCCCCAGTCCAGATCCTCCCGGCTGATCATCAGCGGCGGCGCGATCCGGATCGTCGACCCGTGAGTGTCCTTCACGAGGACGCCCCGGTCCATCAACCTCTCCGAGATCTCCCGGCCCGTCCCGACCGCCGGCGTGATGTCGACCCCCGCCCACAGCCCCCGCCCACGCACCGCCGTCACCCGCCCGGTGTCCGTCAACTGCCGCAATTCCCGGTGCAGATGCTCCCCCAGCTCCGCGGCCCGCGCCTGGTACTCGCCCGACCGCAGCATCGCGATCACCTCCAGTGCCACCGCACACGCCAGCGGATTCCCGCCGAACGTCGACCCGTGCTCCCCGGGCCGGAACACGCCCAGCACCTCCGCACTCGACACCACCGCCGACACCGGCACCACCCCACCGCCCAGCGCCTTCCCGAGCACATACATGTCGGGCACCACCCCCTCGTGCTCACACGCGAACGTCCGCCCCGTCCGCCCGAGCCCCGACTGGATCTCGTCGGCGATGAGGAGCACGTTCCGCTCCCGCGTCAACTCCCGTACCCCCGCCAGATATCCGGCCGGCGGCACCAGCACCCCCGCCTCCCCCTGGATCGGCTCCAGCAACACGGCCACCGTGTTCTCACTGACCGCCGTCCGCATCGCGGTGAGATCCCCGTACGGCACGACCCCGAAGCCCGGCGTGTACGGCCCGAAGTCCGCCCGCGCCTCCGGGTCGGTCGAGAAGCTGACGATCGTCGTCGTACGGCCGTGGAAGTTGTTGCCCGCCACCACGATCTTCGCTCTTCCTTCGGGCACGCCCTTGACCCGGTACCCCCACTTCCGCGCGGTCTTCACCGCGGTCTCGACCGCTTCCGCGCCCGTGTTCATCGGCAGCACCAGCTCCATGCCGCACAGCTCCGCCAACTGCTCGCAGAACGCGGCGAACCGGTCGTGGTGGAACGCCCGCGACGTCAGCGTCACCCGCTCCAACTGCGCCTTCGCCGCCGCGATCAACCGCGGATTGCCGTGCCCGAAGTTCAGCGCCGAGTACCCGGCGAGCAGGTCCAGATACCGCCGCCCCCGCACGTCCGTCATCCACGCCCCGTCGGCGGTGGCGACGACCACCGGCAGCGGGTGGTAGTTGTGCGGGGTGTGCGCCTCGCCGGCGGCGACGAGGGCTTCCGTACTGTCTTCGCTACTGGCTTCCGTACTGGTCACGGCGTCTCCCGGGGGTGAGGGTGCCCCTTTCCTATCCTCGCCCGCATGGTGGACGCGGGAGCCGCACCGTCCGGCCCGCCCGGTAGGCTGACCGGCGGGCCGTGACTGGCGCGCTGGGATGGGACCGACCATCGGGGAGCGGCCCGAGCTGGAATGTGTGCCGTGCGCCTGGGCCGTACCGAGAACGCCGAACGCCACGTCCGGAGGTCCCCATGCCCGACAATTCCGCGCCCCTTTCCAACGAGTCCACCGCCTTCCGCGCCGCCCTCGACGTGATCCGTGCCGTCGAGCCCCGCGTCGCCGACGCCATCGGCCAGGAAGTCGCCGACCAGCGCGAGATGCTCAAGCTGATCGCCTCCGAGAACTACGCCTCCCCGGCCGCCCTCCTGGCCATGGGCAACTGGTTCAGCGACAAGTACGCCGAGGGCACCATCGGCCGCCGCTTCTACGCCGGCTGCCGCAACGTCGACACCGTCGAGTCCCTTGCCGCCGAGCACGCCCGCGAACTCTTCGGCGCCCGCCACGCCTACGTCCAGCCGCACTCCGGCATCGACGCCAACCTCGTCGCCTTCTGGTCGATCCTCGCCGACCGCGTCGAGGTCCCGGCCCTCGCGAAGGCGGGCGTCCGCCAGGTCAACGACCTCTCCGACGCCGACTGGGCCGAACTCCGCCAGGCCTTCGGCAACCAGCGCATGCTCGGCATGTCCCTGGACGCCGGCGGCCACCTCACCCACGGCTTCCGCCCCAACATCTCCGGCAAGATGTTCGACCAGCGCTCCTACGGCACCGACCCCGTCACCGGCCTCATCGACTACGAGGCCCTGCGCGCCTCCGCCCGTGAGTTCAAGCCGCTGATCATCGTCGGCGGCTACTCCGCCTACCCGCGCCTGGTGAACTTCCGCATCATGCGCGAGATCGCCGACGAGGTCGGGGCGACCCTGATGGTCGACATGGCGCACTTCGCCGGCCTGGTCGCGGGCAAGGTGCTGACCGGCGACTTCGACCCGGTCCCGCACGCCCAGATCGTCACCACCACCACCCACAAGTCGCTGCGCGGGCCGCGTGGCGGCATGGTCCTGTGCGACGACTCCCTCAAGGACCAGGTCGACCGCGGCTGCCCGATGGTCCTCGGCGGCCCGCTCCCGCACGTCATGGCCGCCAAGGCCGTCGCCCTCGCCGAGGCCCGGCAGCCCTCCTTCCAGGACTACGCCCAGCGCATCGTCGACAACTCCCGTGCGCTGGCGGACGGTCTGATGCGCCGGGGCGCCACCCTCGTCACCGGCGGCACCGACAACCACCTCAACCTGATCGACGTCGCCTCCTCCTACGGCCTCACCGGCCGCCAGGCCGAGGCCGCCCTCCTCGACTCGGGCATCGTCACCAACCGCAACGCCATCCCCGCCGACCCCAACGGCGCCTGGTACACCTCCGGCATCCGCATCGGCACGCCCGCCCTGACCACCCGTGGCCTGGGCACCGCCGAGATGGACGAGGTCGCCGGTCTCATCGACCGCGTCCTCACCACCACGGAGCCCGGCACCACCAGCAAGGGCGCGCCGTCCAAGGCCAAGCACATCCTCGACCCGAAGATCGCGGACGAGATCTCCCACCGCGCCACCGACCTCGTCGCCGGCTTCCCGCTGTACCCGGAGATCGACCTCGGCTGACAGCTGACACACGCTCTCTCTTGAGTTGTCAAAGATCGGCGACTCTCACAGATCGATGAGTTCCTGTCGAGGTTCCTCGCGCGGCGGTCCGGTCTCACGCCGGGCCGCCGCGCGGCGTATCAGCAGCGTGCCGCCGACTCCGACAGCCACCCCCGCGGCCGCCCACCAGACAGGTCCGGCAAGCCCTTCCGATCCAGCTCCGCCCCCAACTGCCGTGCTGCCGGTACCGGTTGAGCCGAGCACCCCCGCCCGCTCCATCTGCGCGAAGACCGCGCGCGGCGCCCGATGCCAGCGGATGTCGTCGTCCGCCACCTCCGGAGCCGGATCCGTCCGCACCCACGGTGTGCCGTCCGCGGCCACGAACAACTGGTCCTCCCGCTCCACCGCCACGTCACCACCCGGAGCCCGACTCGTCCGAGGCCACCCCCCGACCCCGGTCAGCCCCCACACCACGGTGATCCGCACCGCCGGATACCGGCCCGCCTCCCACTCCTGCGACACCCGCTCCGTCCCCGCGTACGTCGGCCGCAACAGCGTCCACAGGCGGGCGAACGACGACTCCCCGGAACGCCATGTCTCCGTCCGGCCCGAGTCACCGGCCACGACCAGCGCCAGATCCGGGATGTCCCGCAGCGGGTCCTGAGCTCGCGTCTGCGCCTGATTCACGACTCCGGTCCACATCTGATCCGTCCCGACAGCCTGAGCCTGAGCAGACCCGGCCAGAACCGTCAACACCGGCCCAGCCACGAGACACAGGCCCCGCAACCTCGCCCGCCCCGTCGCCCGTCCCCTCCCGCGTTCCATCCGTCCCCCCTCTCCATCTCTCCTCGTCCCCTCCGCCCCTCACACGTCCCGCAACTCCTGTCTGGGCCCCGGCTCCCGCCGTCTCGTCCGCCACCGGTCCAACGGCAGCCGCGCGACGAACGGCCGCAGAACCAGGGCCAGTACCGCTCCGGCCGCCGCACCCGGTATCGCCCACCACCAGTCGGTGCCGTGCCCCTTGTCCGGCAGGGAGACCTGCACCGTGGTGGTCCCCGTCCCCGTCCCCGTGTCGGTGTCAGGCGCGGCGGTGGCGGGCTCGGTCGACTGCCACGGCGCCGGGAAGATGCCGGAGTAGCCATCACCGGTGCCCTTGCCCATCACGCCCAACTTCTTCAAGAGGGCGCGCAGTTGGGCGGGCTGCCCCGCCCGGTGCCAATAGCCGTTCAGGTTCGTGTTCTCCGACGCGTCGGCCGCCGTGTGGATCCAGACCGCCTGCGGTCGGGACTCGACCGGAAAGACCCGGTCGATCCGCCAGGGTGATATGTCGTGCGCCAGCCAGGTGACGTTGATCTGCCGGGCGTGGGCCAGATCGGCCTCGGGCGGCTTGTCGCGGGTGCCCTTACCCTCCGGTCCGAGCAACTGCTGGAGTTTTCCGTACTGTTCGTCCGAGTAGTACAGCGCTTTGGCCTGCCCGCTTGCCGGCGAGGTCACGAGCACGCTCGTGGGTCCACCCGCCGCAGCGTCCGACGCACCCCACACCATCAGGGCCAGCGTCATCGCCAACGCCCCGCTCAGTGCAGTCAGTTCACGAACCCCGCCCGAACGCCTCCCGGGCCTGCCCGTGACCCTGACCCCGCCTGCCCCGCCCGTACTTCCGCCTCCGGACATCCGAACCCCCAACCAGCCGATCCCCGTACGGCCCGCCCGCGAGCCGCCTGTCACTTCTGGTACACCGCTCGACCCGCCGAGGTTCCCACTCCGCCCGCACTGCTTGAACTGCTCGCACCCCTCACACGACTTGCGCCACCCACACCCGTCGCTCAACGCGTCCTACCCCCGCCCGTCGAGCGACCGCGCGATCTCCAAGGCCCGCCGCTTCGATCCCACGCCCTCCAGACGGAACGTCAGATCCCCGCCCGGAACCCCCCTCACCGCATGGGTCCACAACAGCGTCGGCCTCGCCGTCCGCTCCTCCCGCGTATAGCGGTCCCCGTCCGCGTCCACCAGCCAGAAGCTCAGCAGATGCGGTCGCGCGAACCACAGCGCCGGGTCCTGTATGCCCTCCGGAGGGACGGTCCCGTCCAGCGACAGCCACTCCGGCGGCTCGCGCACCGTCTTGGCGAAACCGATGTCCAGCCGCGCCGGATACTCGTCGACCCGGACCGTGTGCCCGCCCTCCCGCCAGCACAGGCTCACCAGAAAGCGCCCCCGCGGCTCACCGGTCACCGTCACCGCGTCCGGCACACCCAGCGCGTCCGGCACCACCGGCTCGAACCCCGCGCGCCGACCGGCCTGCGCCAGCGTCACCGACCGCCCGCACCCCGGCACCTCGGCCCCGGCCGAGGGCACCGCCGACGGGTCGTACCGCACCTCGACTCCGCCGAAGCCGAACCAGTCGAAGACCGCCGCCCGCACCGGAGGCGTGAGCACGAGCACCGTCAGCACACCGCACAGGGCCGCCACCAGCGCCCGCCGCCGCAGCCGCATCCAGCGCCGGACCGCCTGCATCCGCGCCCGGACTCCGGTCGGCCCGGGCACAGGCACGGGGACCGGGATCTGCTCGGCCAGTATCTGCGCCAGCACCCGCTCGACCATCGTCTCGGACCCGGCGGCCTCGCCCTCGCCTCCACCACCGCCCCGCGCGTCCAGCGAGCGCCCCAACGCCCGCAGCTCCGCGGGCAACCGGGAGGCACCCGCGTGCCCATCGCGCCCCGCCCGCCGACGTCCGGAGCCCTCACCGGCACCGGCGCCCTCACCGTCGTACGACTCCCGTCCGTCACTCACACTCATCACCCCCTTCCCGAGGTCGGAAATCCGGCAGCAACCGCCCGAGTTTCCGCAACGCGCGGTTCAGCCGGGACTTCACCGTGCCGCGCGGCCAGCCCAGGGCCTGGGCCGTCTCCGGTTCGTCCATCTCCAGGAGATAGCGGTAGGTCACGACCAGGCGGTGCTCCTCGCTCAGCTGCTCCAGGGCGGTGAGCAGGGCCGCGCGGCGCTCCGTCTCCAGCGTGGCGACCGCAGGGTCCGCCGATTCCGGTATCAGCGGCTCGGCCTCCGCGAACGCCGCCTCCCGGCCGGCGAGCGTGCGCTGACGCGCCGCCGTACGCACTGTGTTCCTCGTCTCATTGGCGACGATCGACAGCAGCCACGGCTTGAACGCCGCGCCGTCCCGGAACCTGCCCAGCGCGCAGTACGCCTTGACGAAGGCCTGCTGCACCACGTCCTCCGCGTCCGCTCCCGCCCCGAGTGCCGCGGCCGCCCTGAGTGCGATGCCCGTGTGGGCCCGCACCAACTCCGCGTACGCCTCCGGCTCTCCGGCGCGTACGCGTGCGATCACCGCTGCCTCATCGACGATGCGGCCCCCCTCCCGCGTCTCCACACATTTGGTACACCGCCCGAGCCGGATCGGTTCCCACCCGTGTCGCATCTCTTCCGAACGGGTTCCGAACGAGTTCCGAACCCGGCTCCGGGCCTGTTTCTGACCGGCCCCCAAGACCTGAGAGAATGGTGAACATGGCCTCAGACCGACCCCGCGTGCTCTCCGGAATCCAGCCCACCGCAGGCTCGTTCCACCTCGGCAACTACCTCGGCGCCGTCCGCCAGTGGGTGGCCCTCCAGGAGTCCCACGACGCGTTCTACATGGTCGTCGACCTGCACGCGATCACGGTCCCGCAGGACCCGGCGGACCTGCGCGCCAACACCCGGCTCGCCACCGCACAGCTGCTGGCCGCCGGGCTCGACCCGGAGCGCTGCACGCTCTTCGTCCAGAGCCATGTCCCCGAGCACGCCCAGCTCGCCTGGGTCATGAACTGCCTGACCGGCTTCGGTGAGGCGGCCCGCATGACCCAGTTCAAGGACAAGTCCGCCAAGCAGGGAGCCGACCGTGCCAGCGTCGGCCTGTTCACGTACCCGATCCTCCAGGTCGCCGACATCCTGCTGTACCAGGCGCACGAGGTGCCGGTCGGCGAGGACCAGCGCCAGCACATCGAGCTGACCCGCGACCTCGCCGAGCGCTTCAACGGCCGCTTCGGCGAGACCTTCACGATCCCGAAGCCGTACATCCTCAAGGAGACGGCGAAGATCTACGACCTTCAGGACCCGTCGATCAAGATGAGCAAGTCGGCGTCGACTCCGAAGGGCCTCATCAACCTCCTCGACGACCCGAAGGCGACCGCCAAGAAGGTCAAGAGCGCGGTCACCGACACGGACACCGTGATCCGCTACGACGCGGAGCACAAGCCGGGCGTCAGCAACCTGCTCACCATCTACTCGACCCTCACCGGCACCGGAATCCCGGAACTGGAGCAGAGGTACGAGGGCAAGGGCTACGGTGCGCTCAAGACGGACCTGGCCGAGGTCATGGTCGAGTTCGTGACGCCCTTCAGGGAGCGCACCGAGCAATATCTGGACGACCCGGAGACGCTCGACTCGATCCTGGCCAAGGGCGCGGAGAAGGCGCGAGCCGTCGCGGCCGAGACCCTCGCCCAGACGTACGACCGGGTCGGCTTCCTGCCCGCCAAGCACTGAGGCGTGCGACCGCACCGTAGTACCGACTGACGTACCACTGGACAGAGCGCTGCACATCACTACGGTTGCGCCTGCCCACAACTCAGGTGTGGCCGTACAGTCGATAGCCGGGTGGCCGCGCGCGTGGCCGCCCCCGCTCACTATGAAGACCGCCATCAGGACCACCGACAGGACGACAGGAGACGACGTGGGGACCGTAACGATCGGTGTGTCGATCGCGGTCCCGGAGCCTCACGGCAGCCTGCTCCAGGAGCGGCGCGCGGGCTTCGGCGACGCCGCGGCTCACGGCATTCCCACGCACGTCACGCTGGTGCCGCCGACCGAGGTGGACGCCTCGCAACTGCCCGCGATCGAGGCACACCTGGTCGATGTCGCCGCCGCCGGGCGCCCGTTCCCGATGCGTCTGTCCGGCACCGGGACCTTCCGGCCGCTGTCCCCGGTCGTCTACGTCCAGGTCGTCGAGGGCGCTTCCGCCTGCACCTGGCTCCAGAAGCAGATCCGCGACGCCTCCGGGCCCGTGGCACGCGACCTGCACTTCCCGTACCACCCGCACGTCACCGTGGCGCACGGCATCGACGACGAGCTGATGGACCGCGCCTTCGAAGCGCTCGCCGACTACCGCGCGGAGTGGTCGTGCACCGCCTTCGCGCTCTACGAGCAGGGCCCCGACGGCGTCTGGCGCAAGCTCCGCGAGTTCGCCTTCGGAGGAGCCGTCGTACCGCCCCAGGCGGCCCACACCGAACGCGGCACGATCCCCAGCCACTAGGCCGGACACGACAGCCACTGGGCCGGACACGACCTGGGCGCGCGGGGTCAGACCGTCAGTCGCCGGAACAGCGCCCGCGGCGTGTGCCGCAGCGCCGACATCACCACGCGCAGCGTCCCGGGCACCCAGACGGCCTCCGAGCCTCGGCGCAGGCCCAGTTCGATGGCCGTGGCGACGGCTTCCGGAGTCGTCGCGAAGGGCGCCTTCTCCGGACCGGCCGTCTTCTTCGACCGTACGAACCCCGGGCGTACGACCATGACGTGCACGCCCGTGCCGTGCAGCGCGTCGCCCAGCCCCTGGGTGAACGTGTCCAGGCCGGCCTTGCTGGAGCCGTAGATGAAGTCCGCGCGGCGGGCCCGTTCGCCGGCGACCGAGGAGAGCACCACCAGGGAGCCGTGCTCCTGGGTCTGAAGCGCCCGCGCGCTGACCAGGCCGGCCGAGACGGCACCGATGTAGTTGGTCCGCGCGACCCGCACCGCGGCGGCCGGTTCGCGCTCGTCCCGCGCCTGGTCGCCGAGGATGCCGAAGGCGAGCAGGACCATGTCGACGTCGCCCTCCGCGAAGACCTTGCCGAGCACGGTCTCGTGGGAATCGGGGTCGAGTGCGTCGAAGGCGACGGTGTGGACGTCGGCCCCCAGGACACGCAGTTCCGAAGCGGCACTCTCCAGGGCGGGCGACGGACGGCCCGCCAGCCACACCGTGCGGGTGCGCCGCGCGATCATCCGGCGGGCGGTGGCCAACGCGATCTCTGAGGTACCGCCGAGGACAAGGAGGGACTGTGGAGGACGCATGCGGGTGACCGTATCGTCCCGCTATGGGCGTTCAGTTGTGCGGCATCGACCCCCTCCCTGAAATGGGCGATTAATCGGATGCCGCCGACGATGACGGCACGCGCGCGTGTTTGTGGGGTACCCGCACATCGGTCTCCCCGGAGGAGGGCAGAATCGGATCATGGACTGGCTGAAGAAGCTCCCCGTCATCGGGCCGCTGGTGGCGCGCGTGATGCTCACGCACGCGTGGCGGTCGTACGAGCGGCTGGACCGGGTGAAGTGGTCGCAGCTGGCCGCCGCGATGACGTTCATCAGCTTCATCGCGCTGTTCCCGCTGCTGACCGTGGCTGCCGCGATCGCCGCCGCCACTCTCAGCACCGACCAGCAGCACCAGCTTCAGGACAAGATCGCCGAGCAGGTCCCCGGCATCTCCGAGCAGCTCAACATCGGTTCCCTGGTGGACAACGCGGGCACCATCGGTCTCATCGCCGGTGCCGTCCTGCTGTTCACCGGCATCGGCTGGGTCGGCTCGATGCGGGAGTGCCTGCGCGCGGTGTGGGAGCTGCCCGACCGCGACGAGAACCCCCTGCTGCGCAAACTCATCGACACCGGAGTGCTGATCGGCCTGGGCGGCGCCGTCCTCGCCACGATCGCCATCTCCACGGTCGCCTCCGCCCTGGTCGACTGGATCAGCCGCGAACTGGGCCTGGTGCAGGGCGGCTGGGGCGGGATCCTGCTGCGCGTCGCCGCGTTCGGCGTCGCCGTGTTCGTCGACTTCCTGCTTCTGCTGTACGTCCTGACGCTGCTGCCCGGCGTCGAACCCCCGCGCCGCCGGCTCCTGGTGGCCGCGCTGATCGGCGCCGTCGGCTTCGAACTGCTGAAGCTGCTGCTCAGCGGCTACATCCAGGGCGTCGCCGCGAAGAGCATGTACGGCGCGTTCGGCGTCCCCGTGGCGCTGCTGCTGTGGATGAACTTCACCTCGAAGCTGGTCCTGTTCTGCGCCGCCTGGACGGCGACGCCGAGCAAGGGGGACCCCGAGGACGACGCGTACGACCCGGCCGACGAGACCGAGAACCCCAAGGTCAGGGACGACGGCGCCGGACCAGATCCGGCAGCGGCCAGCGCCGGTTGACGAGGAAGACCCCGGCCGCGAGCAGCACGAGCAGCCCGCCGGTGACCGCGAGCGCGATCCCGACCCCGCTCGAACTGTCCTCCTCCGCGGCCGACGCCGAGGCCGAACCGCCGGCGCTCGGCTTCGTGGACGTGTCGCCGCCCGCTTCCCCGGTGGCCGTCGCACCCGGCTGTGCGCTCGCCTGCGGGACGTTCTTGGGCGCGACCAGCTCACCCACCGGCTGCACCTTCCCGTCCGCCTGGAAGCCCCAGTCGAGGATTTTCGCGGCCTCCTTGTAGACCTCGTTGTGCTCGGCCTTCTCCGGGTTCATGACCGTCACCAGCAGCACCTTGCCGTTGCGCTCGGCGACGCCGGTGAAGGTCGCGCCCGCGTTGGTGGTGTTGCCGTTCTTGACGCCCGCGATGCCCGGGTACACCGAGACGTCCGAGTCGCCGCTCAGCAGCCGGTTGGTGTTCTGGATGTCGAAGGTCCCGCGGACCGACTTGCCCTTCTTCTTCGTCGTCTCGCCCGGGAACTTCGCGCTCACCGTCGAGCAGTACTCCCGGAAGTCCTTCTTCTGAAGCCCGGAGCGCGCGAACAGCGTCAGGTCGTACGCCGACGAGACCTGCCCCGGCTCGTCGTAGCCGTCCGGCGTCACCACGCGCGTGTCCAGCGCCTGGAGGTCCTGGGCGTGCGCGTTCATGTCGGAGACGGTCTTGGCGACGCCCCCGTTCATGTGGGACAGGACGTGCACCGCGTCGTTGCCGGAGCGCAGGAAGACACCGAGCCACAGATCGTGCACCGTGTAGCTCTCGCCCTCCTTTATCCCGACCAGGCTCGAACCGGTGCCCATGCCGGCCAGGTCGGACGCGACGACCTTGTGCTCGGTCGTCTTCGGGAACTTCGGCAGCACGGTGTCCGCGAACAGCATCTTCAGGGTGCTCGCCGGAGGCAGCCGCCAGTGCGCGTTGTGCGAGGCGAGCACCGCGCCCGACTCGGCGTCGCTCACGATCCACGACCGTGCGGTGACGTCCTTCGGCAGCACCGGGACCCCGGACGTCAGATTGACCTGCGTCCCCGCTTGGCCGAGCCGGGTGCCGCCCACCGACGACATGTTCGCCGGGGGAGTGGCCGCAGGAGTCGCCGACGAACCGGCCGACGAACTCGCCGACGAACTCGGAGTCGCGGTCGGGGTGGGCGTCGGACTCGGGGCCGCGAGGGCGACGGGCGCGGTGAGCGCGAGGGACGACAGGGCGGCGGAAAGCACCAGCAGGGGTCGCCTGATGGTCTGCAGTGGAGCGGGCACGGACGAGAACGTACATGCCGGGGGACCCGAAGTCCCGTCACCGGCCCCACCCCGGACACGGGCCCCCGGGGACGACGGCGATACTGGACTCATGAAGCTCAGCCGCCCCGTCTCCTGGTTCCTGCTCGCCTTCGGGGTGTGGAGCTGGGTCATCTGGGTCACTTTCGTCAAAAACCTCGTAGCGGACAGCAGCGGACTGGCCTTCGACGACGGCCACCCGACGGCGTACTTCTGGGTGCACCTGACCCTCGCCATCGTCTCCTTCGTATTGGGGACGGTCATCGGGGGCCTCGGGTTGCGTGGACTGCGCGCACTGCGCGAGACGTCATAGAGAAGTGGCCGTCGTCGTCATCGCTCTCGTCGCCCTGGTCGCGGTCGCCGTCCTCGGCGGCGGGCACTGGTACGTCTGGCGCCGCCTCGTCCGCGACACCACGCGCGCGTGGGGTCCCGCCCGCGTCACCGGCACGGCCGTGCTCGTCGCCGGCCCGGTCCTGATGATCGCGGCCCTGGCCGCCGAACGGGGCGGCGCGCCCTTCTGGCTCCAACAGGCCCTGGGCTGGCCCGGCTTCCTGTGGATGGCCCTCGCGATCTACCTCCTGCTGGCCGTCCTCGCGGGCGAGGTCCTACGGCCGCTGCTGCGCCGGCTCCTCGAACGGCGCGGGCGGCCCGGGACGGCCGTGGAGGAGCGTGAGGCCCCGGTCTCCGCCACAGCCCCGGAAGAAGCCTCTGAAACGGCCCCTGAAGAGCCGCAGGGCAGTGGTCCGCTCTCCGTCCCCTCCCGTCGGCTCTTCGTCTCCCGTGTCGTCGGAGGCGCGGCCGCCGCCGCGGCCGTCGGGACCGTCGGATACGGCACCTACGGTGTGCTGCGCGGGCCGAGCGTCAAGCGGGTCACCGTGCCGTTGGCCAAGCTGCCGCGGTCCGCGCACGGGTTCAGGATCGCGGTGGTCAGTGACATTCACCTGGGGCCGCTCCTGGGGCGCGGCTTCGCGCAGAAGGTCGTCGACACGATCAACGCGACGCAGCCCGACCTCATCGCGGTCGTCGGCGACCTGGTCGACGGGAGCGTCAAGAACCTGGGGCCCGCCGCGGCTCCCTTGGCTCAACTGCGGGCGCGGCACGGGTCGTTCTTCGTCACTGGCAATCACGAGTACTTCTCCGGCGCCCAACAGTGGCTGGAAGAGGTCCGCACGCTCGGGATCCACCCCCTGGAGAACGCCCGTACCGAACTGGCCGGGTTCGACCTCGCCGGGGTCAACGACCTCCAGGGCGAGAGCGAGGGACAGGGGCCCGACTTCGGGAAGGCGCTCGGCGACCGTGACACCACGCGCGCGTGCGTGCTGCTCGCGCATCAGCCCGTGCAGATCCACGAGGCCGTGAAGCACGACGTCGACCTCCAGCTCTCCGGGCACACCCACGGCGGCCAGTTGTGGCCCGGCAACTTCGTCGCCGCGGCGGCCAATCCGACGGTCGCGGGCCTGGAGCGGTACGGCGACATCGAGTTGTACGTCAGCAGGGGCGCGGGCGCCTGGGGACCGCCCACGCGCGTGGGGGCGCCTTCGGACATCACGGTCGTCGAACTGGCCTCGAAACAGGCTTAGTTGCCCATGCGGGCGCGCACTTGCGAACTGGCTGAGAACCGGCTGTGAAACAGGCGATTAACACCCGTCGGTAAGTTCTTTCTCATCTCGGCAGAACCCTCTTCCCCCGGATGAAACTCCTGTGGTTAGGTGATCCGCGCCACTAGGGGAGTGGCATGTGAGGGGCCCGGGAGGGCCCTTGGGAGGGCACACCGATGCGGTCGGTTCGCATACGGATTCTCGCGACGCTGCTGGTTCTGGCGGCCGTGGGAGTCGGGGGCTGGCAGTTGCTGCCCTCGGACGGGAGCAAGGACAAGACGATCACGGTCGGGACGACGGACGCTGTCACGTCCCTCGACCCGGCAGCCGCCTACGACGCCGGTTCCTGGGCGCTCTACAGCAACGTCTTCCAGTCGCTCATGACGTTCGACTCGGGCGGTACGACACCCGTGCCGGACGCGGCCAAGAGCTGCGCGTTCGTGGGCGGCGGGCTGACGACGTACCGCTGTGTGGTGCGCGACGGGCTCACCTTCCCGAGCGGGCGCGCGATGACCGCCGAGGACGTGAAGTTCTCCTTCGACCGGGTCAAGAAGATCAACTCCGATGTGGGTCCGTCGTCGCTGCTCTCCACGCTCGGCTCGGTCGACGCCTCCGGGATGAAGGTCACCTTCCATCTGTCGTCCCCGGACGCCACGTTCCCGTTCAAGGTGGCCACCGGCGCCGGTGCGATCGTCGACAGCACCAAGTACCCGAAGGGCGCCCCGCGCAACGGCTACCGGGTCGACGGCACCGGGCCGTACACCCTGTCCACGTATACGAAGGACAAGAAGGCGGTCCTTTCGCCGAACAGCCACTACAAGGGTGCCGTCAAGAACACCGGGAGCCCGATCGAGCTGCGCTACTACGCCGACTCGGACGCGCTTCAGAAGGCGTACCAGGCGAAGCAGGTCCAGGTCGCCACCCGTCAGTTGCCGCCGAAGATGCTCTCCGGGCTCTCGGCGAGCGACCCGAACCAGCGCGTGTCGGAGGCGGACAGCTCCGAGACCCGCAACCTGTACCTCAACACCCGTAAGGGCACGCCCCTGCACGACGTCCTCGTGCGGCGGGCCATGGCCTGGCTGATCAACCGCGAACAGCTGGCCGCCACGGTGTACGACGACACGGTCGACCCGCTGTACTCGCTGATCCCCACCGGCATCGTCGGCCACACGACGTCCTTCTTCGACGACTACCCCTCCCAGAACGTCGAAAAGGCGAAGGCACTCCTCGAAGAGGCCGACGTTTCCGTCCCGGTGCACTTCACCTACGGCTACGGCATCGGGCACGGCGCCGGCAAGGAGGAGGCCGCCGAGCTGAAGAAGCAGCTGGAGGCGGGTGGCCTCTTCAAGGTGGACGTCAAGGGCTACGAGTGGACCGACTTCCAGAAGCGCTGGGCGACCGGCAAGCTCGACGCGTACGCGGTGGGCTGGGTCGCCGACTACCCCGACCCGGACACCTTCGGCTCCCCGCTCGTCGGCTCCGGCTCCACCATGAACACCGGCTACAGCAACAAGATCGTCGACCAACTGATCCTCGGCAGCCAGAAGTTCGCCGACCGCAGCCGCGTCGACGACGACTTCCGCGACCTCCAGTCGGACGTGGCCGCGGACGTGCCGCTGATCCCGCTGTGGCAGCGCAAGGAGTACGTCGTGAGCAGCGAGGACGTCGGCGGCATCTCCTACCTCACGGACGGCACCGGCGTGTTCCGGCTGTGGGCGCTGGACTGGATCTGAGGCGATCCCGCGGCATCGGACGTGATGCCGCGGGGCTGACCTTTGTTCGATCTTTTGTCCGAGTGACGCCGGTGGGCCATCGCACGCAGCACCATGTGACGGAGGTGTGTGGGTGAGGAGCCGACGTGGTCAGACGCAACGCATTCCGGCTGCCCCGGCACCCGGCTTCGGTGGGTCTCGCCCGGCGCCGGGTCCGGGACCATCTGGCCGACTGGGGACACCGGAGTGACGATCCGGCGCTCCAGGACGCCGTACTGCTGGTGTCCGAGCTGGCGACCAACGTCGTACGCCACGGGCCGCTCCTGGAGCGGGAGTTCGAGGTGGCGGTGACGGCCCTCGCGGACGGCTCCTGCCTCATAGAGGTGTCGGACGAGGGCCGCCTGGAACCCCGTCTGCGGGTCGTGACGGCCCTGGAGGAGGCCGGCCGCGGTCTCCACCTCGTGGAGGGCATCGCGGCCGCCTGGGGCGTCTGGAGCCGCGGCCCACACGGCAAGACGGTCTGGGCCCTGGTCCAGGCCGACACCCCCTGACACCCCTGTTCTTCTACGACGGCACGGGCGTCCGCGTCGGCAGGGTCACCGTCACCGCGAGCCCCTCGCCCGGCGCCGTCCGCACCGCCACGTCGCCGCCGTGCGCCTTGACGACGCCCTGCACGATCGCCAGCCCCAGACCGCTGCCCGCGCCGCCGCCCGCCCGGAAGAAGCGGTCGAAGATGCGCGCCGCGTCGTCCTCGCAGAGCCCCGGACCCTGGTCCGCGACACACAGCCGTACGACCCCGTCCTCGCGCTCCACACCGAGCCGTACGGGCACGTCCGCCGGCGTGTGGGTGCGGACGTTGGTCACCAGGTTGCCGAGTATCTGGCGCAGCCCCGACTCGTCGGCGCGCACCAGGAGGGAGCCGTCGGCGCCGACCGTGACGGGCCGCTCCGGCTGCTGCACCCGCAGGTCCTCGGCGGCGTCGCGCACCAGGCGGCTCAGATCGACGCTGCGGAAGCGCAGTTCGGGCTGCTGGTCCAGGCGGGCCAGCATGAGGAGTTCGTCGACGAGACGGCCCATACGGTCCGCCTCCGCGTTCATCCGGTCCCAGGCCCGCTTGCGCTCGTCGGGCTCGGTCAGCATGCCCTTGTCGTACAGCTGGAGGTAGCCGCGTATCGCCGACAGCGGGGTGCGCAGCTCGTGCGAGGCGTCGGCGACGAAGCGGCGCAGCTGGGCCGCCGTACGCTCGCGCGTGCGGTACGCCGACTCCACCTGGTGGAGCATGGAGTTGAGGGCGACCCGCAGTTGCTCGACCTCCTGCGTCGGATGGTGGCTGGAGGGCACGCGCCGGGTCAGGTCGCCCTCGGCGATGGCCGTGGAGGTCTCGACCATGTCTTCCAGGGGCAGCATCCGCCGTCGCACACTCATCATGGTCAGCGCGGCGAGCAGTACGAGCAGCAGGCTGCCGAAGGCGAGGTCCAGCTTGAGGGCCTTGGCCATGCCGTGGTGCAAGCCGTCGGTGGAGGCGGCGATCAGGATGTACGTGCCGTCGGCGAGCCGGGTCCCGGTGGCGCGGTACGGGTCGCCGCGCAGCGTGATGTCGCGCGGTGTGCCGTTGGCGGTCAGCGTGGCCGGGTCGTGGAAGTCGGCGGCGAGTGCCCGCTGGGCGGCGGTCGGCTCGAAGCCGGCGACGGTGAGGACCCGGCCCTGTGCGCCGACCGCCGCGAACACGGTGTCCGGGTTCGGCGAGTCGCCCATCTGCTTCGGGATCAGGTGGTCGCCGATGCCGGCCAGCGTGCTCAGCGTGTTGAGCTGCTCCATGGTGAGCTGCGAACCGCTCAGCGAGTCACGGGACTTGGTCAGCTCGGCGTCGACCTGGGCGAGCAGGTAGTGCCGCATGCCCATCAGGCTGACGGCGGTGGCCATGACGATGCCGAGCGCGAGCAGTGCCACGTTCGCCAGGGTCAGCTTGGCGCGCAGGGAGTGGGCCCCGCGCTCGCAGTTCGGGAGGTGGAACTTCCTCATGCGAGCCCGTATCCGACGCCCCGCCGCGTGGTGATCACGGGCGGTCCCAGGGTCTCCAGCTTGCGCCGCAGATAGCTGATGTAGGTCTCGACGACGGTCGACTCCGGCGGGGTGTGCTCGTACTGCCAGACGTGGCGCAGGAGTTGCTCCTTGGGCACGACCCGGCCGCCGTTGCGCACCAGGAAGCGCAGCAGGGCGTACTCGGTGGGGGTCAGCTCGACCGAGTTGCCCGCGCGGTGCACCGAGTACGTCGTCTCGTCCAGCTCCAGGTCGCCGTAGCGCAGGGGCGGGCGCTGGGGGAGGACGTCGGCGGGGCGGGTGCGGCGCAGGACGGCGGTGATGCGGGCGACGACCACGTCGATGTCGAACGGCTTGGTGATGTAGTCGTCGCCGAAGCCGAGGGCGCCGACGATCTCGGCCGGCGCGTCCCGCGCGGTGAGGAAGACGACCGCCAGGTCCGGCCTGCGGGCGCGCAGTTCCTGCCCCAGGGCGCGGCCGTCGCCGTCCGGGAGCATCACGTCGAGCAGCGCGCAGTCCGGGCGGGTGCGCTCGGCGAGGGCGAGCGCCTCGCGCACGGTGCCCGCGACCATCACCTCGAAGCGGTGGTAGCGCAGCGCGATGGCGAGGACGTCCGCGATGCTCGGTTCGTCCTCGACCACCAGCACGGTTCCTGGAGCCGTCATGCCCCCAGTATCGGCCGGGGCACTGACAGTCGGGCCGGTTCGGTCTTTGGAGTTCCTTGAGAGTCATGGCCAGAACATGTCCACGCGTGCGTGCCGCCGCCAATTCTGTAGGCCAGGACCTGGGGGACCAACCGACCGATCGACCGAGTCAACTCGGTTTCGAATAAGGAGCGTTGAGCGTGGCGGCATTGGCACGGTGGTGCTATCGGCACCGGCTGGTGGTCCTGTTGCTGTGGGTGGGGGCGTTGTTCGGCCTGGGCCTGTCGGCCTCGACGGCCGGGACGGACTACGCGAACGTCTTCTCCCTCCCGGACACGGACTCCAAGAGCGCGTACGACCAGATGGCGAAGGCCTTCCCGAACACCTCGGGCGACACCGACACGGTGGTCTGGAAGGTCGACTCGGGTTCGGTGAAGGACCCGTCCGTACGGTCCCGGATCCAGCCCGCGCTCGACAAGATCGCCGGCATGAAGGGCGTCGGCGGGGTCACCGGCCCCTACTCGGGCGCCCGGGGCGCGGCGCAGATCAGCTCCGACGGGACGATCGCGTACGCGCAGATCACCTTCGCCGAGCAGGCGAACGCCGTCCCCAAGGACCTCGTCCAGAAGGTCGTCGACACCGCGCGGGACGCCGGACGCAAGGGCCTCCAGGTAGAGCTGGGCGGGCAGGCCGTCCAACGCGTGGAGGAACCCCCGGGCGGCATCGCCGAAGGCGTCGGCATCCTCGCGGCGGCGATCGTCCTGTTCCTGGCCTTCGGCTCGTTCTACGCGGCCCTGCTCCCGATCGGCATCGCCGTCTTCGGCGTCGGCACGGGCCTGTTCTCCACCCAGCTCCTGAGCCACACCACCGACATCCCCGACCTGGCCCCGCTGCTGGCCACCCTGATCGGCCTCGGCGTCGGCATCGACTACGCCCTGTTCATCGTCACCCGGCACCGACGCGGCGTCCAACGCGGCCTGGATCCCGAGGAGTCGGCGGTCATCGCCCTCAACACCTCGGGCCGGGCGGTGCTGTTCGCGGGCGGCACGGTGTGCATCGCGCTCGCCGGGATGCTGGTGACGAACCTGCGCTTCCTGGACGGCGTGGTCATCGGCACCTCGCTCACCGTGGTCCTGAGCGTGCTCGCGGCCACGACGCTGCTGCCCGCCCTGCTCGGCTTCCTGGGCGTGCGGGTGCTCAGCCGCAAGCAGCGCCGCAAGCTGGCCGCGACCGGTTCCGAGCCGGAGCGCACCGACAATCTCGCGGCCCGCTGGTCGGCCGCCGTGCAGAAGCGCCCGCGCCGGATCGCCGTGTTCGCCCTCGTCGTCATGGCCCTCCTCGCCTTCCCCATCCTGTCGTTGCGCCTCGGCGCCACCGACCAGGGCAACGACGACACGTCGACGACCACCAGGCAGGCGTACGACCTCCTTGCCGACGGTTTCGGTCCCGGCTTCAACGGCCCTCTCCAGGTGGTCACTTCGGGCGGCGACACCGCCACCCTGGTCGAGAACATCCGGGCGACGAAGGACGTGGCCCAGGTGGCCGCGCTGCCGCCCGCGCACGGTGTGACGGTGATCCAGGTCGTCCCGAAGACCTCACCGCAGTCCGTGCGGACGGACGACCTGATCGACACCCTGCGCGACAAGGTGATACCCGAGGCCGGCGTGACCGGCCACGTCGGCGGCGTGACAGCGATCTCCAAGGACTTCGCGACCGTCACGGGCGACCGCCTGCCGCTCTTCGTCGCGACGATCATCGGCCTGAGCTTCCTGCTCCTGCTGCTGGCCTTCCGCTCGCTCGTGGTGCCGCTGACGGCCGCCCTGATGAACCTCATCGCGGCGGCGGCCTCCTTCGGTGTCCTGGTGGCGATCTTCCAGTGGGGCTGGGGCCTGGACATGCTCGGCCTCGGCAAGGAGGGCCCGATCAACGCCTTCCTGCCGGTCATCATGCTGTCCCTGCTGTTCGGCCTCTCCATGGACTACCAGGTGTTCCTGGTGAGCCGTATGCACGAGGAGTGGGTCCACACCAAGGACAACGCCCGCGCGGTCCGCGTCGGCCTCGCGGAGACCAGCCGCGTCATCAACAGCGCGGCCCTGATCATGGTCTGCGTCTTCCTGGCCTTCGTCCTCAGCGGCAACTCCGGCGCGGCGACGGCGGGCGTCGGCCTGGCCGCCGCGGTCGCTCTGGACGCCTTCATCCTGCGTACGGCCCTGGTGCCGGCCGCGATGCACCTCCTGGGCAAGTCCAACTGGTGGCTGCCCGGCTGGCTGGACAAGGCGCTGCCGCACCTCGCGGTGGAGCCCGCCGAGGAGCCCGCACCGGCCGCCGTGGAGGGCCCGTCCTCGGCCGTCCACGGTTTCGTCCGTACGACCGAGGGTGAGCCCCTGGAGGGCGTGTCAGTGACGCTGCTGTCGGCCGGGGGACGCCAACTGGACCGCGTCGAGACCCTGGCGGACGGCTCGTACATCGTGTCGGTGCCGGGCCCGGGGACCTACCTCCTGGCGACGACGGCGACCTCGTACGGCTCGATCGCCCGCCACGTGGCGGTGACGGACGGTCCGCTGGTCCACGACGTCGAGCTCGCGGAGGGCGAGGTGGACGCCGTCAACTGACGCCGTCCACCGGCCTGATTGCTCAGGGGCGTTCGTCGTCGGCAGGCACGTCGGCGGGCGCCCCGCGCTTCTCCTGCTTCTTCTTGGCCTTCGCCGGGTCGGGCAGCGCGTGGGTCATGCCCGGCAGGAAGTCCGTGAACAGCTCGTGCACCTCCAGGACGAGCGGCCGCAGCACCCTGAAGCGCGCCAGGGACACCCCGCGCGCGGTGAGGCGGGCACCGCGCTCCGCGAGCCGGTAGCTCCGCTCGCGGCCCTCGGTCCGGTCGAACACCCAATAGAGCACGAGCCCCATCTGGGAGAGCCACATCAACTCCGGGAGCACGTCCCGCAGTTCCGGCGCGACCTTGGTCTTCGCGCCGAACAGCACCTCCTTGTGGACGTCGATGGCCTGCACGCGCGCGTGCTCGCTCTCCGCGGAGAACGGGCTGAGCGGGCTGTCCGGGTCGGCGGCGTTCTTGAAGAACTGCACCGCGAACTGGTGGTACGGCTTCGCGATGTCCAGCCACACCCGCAGCACGCCCGCGAGCCGCGACTCCAGATCGGTCTCCCGGTCCAGCACCTCGCGGACCGCGATCCGGTGCTCCTCGGCGAGCCGGTCGTAGAAGCCCTGGATCAGGTGCTCCTTGCCGGCGAAGTAGTAGTACGCGTTGCCGACCGAGACGCCCGCCTCCTTGGCGATCGCCCGCATCGTCGTCTTGTCGTAGCCGTGCTCCTGGAACAGCCGCATGGCCGTCTCCAGGATGAGCGCACGGGTCTGCTCGGACTTCGCGGACCTGGCGGGCGTACCGCCGTCCTCTTCGGGGCTGTCGTTCTTCGCTGGCACGGAAAGAGAGCCTATCCAGTGGGGCAGGAACCGTCGGCGCAGCCCGGCGCGGTGTACGACCACCCCTTGCGCGGGTCGTACGTCCACCCGTCCCGCTGCCGGTACACACCGCCGCCCCAGCGTCCGGAGCCCCACTGCGCCCCGCGCCACTTGGCGGCGGCGAGCACGGCGCCCTTGGCGATCCTGGCCCCGGCCGGGGTGCTCAACCGGTGGGCCAGCGGCCGGTGTTCGCGCAGCGCCCACAGGGTGACGATCCAGGCGGCGGCGCCCTGGTAGACCTGCCCGGAGTCGCCGACGACGGTGATCTCGTCGAGGGTGGCGCGATGGTCGAGCCCGGGAAAGCGCCGCCGGGCCTCTTCGGAGGACGCTGGTACCAGCTCCAGGGGCACCAGCTGCGACTGCCGTACGAGCCAGTCGCGCAGGAAGGCGCACAGGGAGCAGTCGGCGTCGTAGAGGACGGTGAGCCCGTGAACCGGGACGCGCTGGGCGTCCCGGTCCTGGGTCCCGCCGAGGACCGGGGCCACCCCCGTCACGCCCCGGCCGTCGGCGGAACCCAGCTCTGCGGCCCGACCGGCGGCACCTGCTCGTGCTCCAGCACACCGCGCCGGCGGATCTTGTTCAGCACGAACACGTTCCCCAGGTGCATCACCCCGAGCACCAGCAGCACCACGCCCACCTTCTTCGACAGGGCCTCGAAGATGCCCCGGGTGTCGTCGATGGTGCCGTCGCCGCTCAGGTACAGGGCGACGAACCCGAGGTTGACGAGATAGAAACCGACCACCAGGAGGTGGTTCACGGCCTCCGCGAGTTTTTCGTTCCCCCGTAGGACGTCGGCGAGGAAGATCCGCCCGTTGTGGCTGAGCGTGCGGGCCACCCAGACGGTGAGTCCGATGCTGACGATCAGATAGATGACGTA
This sequence comes from Streptomyces sp. NBC_01288, assembly GCF_035982055.1. NCBI lineage: Bacteria > Bacillati > Actinomycetota > Actinomycetes > Kitasatosporales > Streptomycetaceae > Streptomyces > Streptomyces sp. NBC_01288. Next base: position 4,020,510 of record NZ_CP108427.1, on the reverse strand, counting down.
GGCGATGACCGTGCGGTCCATGCGCCTCCCCCTTCTTGAACACGTTCAAAAATGCTGACAGGAAGAACTGTAGGAGCATTTTTGAACGTGTTCAACTCGCTTGCGCTGGGACCTGTGTCACACGCGCCGCGCCAACTCGGGCCGCTTCGAGTAGTCCGTGAATCCGATGACGTTGCCCCAGGGATCGGCGATCTCGACGGTCCACCCGGTGGCCACGGAGAAGGGTGGGTCGAGGAGGGGGATGCCGGCGGCGGTGAGGTGCTGCGCCGCCTTCCGCGCGTCCGGGACCTCCAGCCACACGCGGGGCGAGGGCCATGGCGGCGGCCGGTGCCCCAGCCCTTCCTCGTGGCGCAGCAGCACCCCGGGTGTCTCGCCGCCGACCTTCAGGATCGCGATCCCGGCCTCGTCGAGGCGGAACCCGACGGTGAACCCGGCGCGCTCGTAGAAGGGGACGGCCTCGGTGAGGTCCCCTACGGGGAGGAGGAGGTTGTCGAAGCCGAGCAGTTCGTACGACTCTTCGTCTGACATTCCGTCAGATTAGGTCGATGATCGGCGCAGGCCCGGGATTGCCCGACGATCCTGAGCCGGTGGTGAGCCGGGCGGCGAGGTCAGTCGCTCTTGGGCTGCCCCGCCTTGAGGATCTCCGCGACGTCGAGGGTGACCTTGGCGCCGAGGGTGTCGGGGAGGGTGACGAGTTCGCCGGGGGCGTGGACGCGGTGGTTGGTGTATTCGCCTGTGGCCGGGTCCGTCAGGACGTGGAGGCGCTGGTGTTTGCGGTCGACGATGACGTAGACGGGCACAGCGGCACCGGCATAGGCGGCGACCTTGGTGCGCAGGTCGGTCTGGTAGTTGCTCGACGTCACTTCCAGGACGAGGCGGAACGGCGCCGGGTCGTAGCAGTTGTTCTCGACGTAGTGGTCTTCGATGTCGGTGTCGACGACGGCCAGGTCAGGGATGGCGTAATCCTCTGTCCCCGTGGGCAGCCACAGCCCGGTGCCCTGAAGCACCTTTGACTCGATCCCGTGCAGCCCGGCCGTAAGGAAGGGGACCGTGAGGTCGGTCAGCGCGCGGGCGTGAGGTACGTCCGGGGGCGGGCTCACGATGATCTGGCCTCCGATGATCTCGACGCGGTAGCCCGGGAGGCGATCCATGATCCGGTTCGCCTCCGCGATCAACGGACGGTCCTCATGCGGCCGCTCGACGGATGCTGCGGACATCGCGTGCCTCCTGCTGGGCTGGTGTCGAGAGCATCATCGTAGGCCGGGCATCCCTCAGGAGCCCTGAAAGAGGCGCTTCACCCGATCGTGGCCCCGCACGCCCGAAGGCCCCGTTCCCAGAACAGGAACGGGGCCCTCACAGCCGTACGGAAAACAACCTCAGAAGCGCCGCGTGATCAGTGCTCGCTTCACTTCCTGGATCGCCTTCGTGACCTCGATGCCTCGCGGGCACGCGTCCGTGCAGTTGAAGGTCGTGCGGCAACGCCACACGCCGTCGCGGTCGTTGAGGATCTCCAGGCGTTGTTCGCCCGCCTCGTCACGGCTGTCGAAGATGAAGCGGTGGGCGTTGACGATGGCGGCCGGGCCGAAGTACTGGCCGTCGTTCCAGAAGACCGGGCACGAGGACGTGCAGGCGGCGCAGAGGATGCACTTCGTGGTGTCGTCGAAGCGCTCGCGGTCCTCGGCCGTCTGGAGACGCTCGCGCGTCGGCTCGTTCGTGTCCTTGGTGATCAGGAACGGCATCACGTCGCGGTACGCCTGGAAGAACGGGTCCATGTCGACGACCAGGTCCTTCAGGACCGTCAGACCCTTGATCGGCTCGACCGTGATCGGCTTCTCGGGGTTGAGGTCCTTGATCAGGGTCTTGCAGGCGAGACGGTTCTTGCCGTTGATCCGCATCGCGTCCGAGCCGCAGATGCCGTGGGCGCAGGAACGGCGGAAGGTGAGGGTGCCGTCCAGCTCCCACTTGATCTTGTGGAGGCCGTCGAGGACGCGCTCCTTGGGGTCGATCTCCAGCTGGAAGTCTTCCCAGACCGCTTCCGCCGAGACCTCGGAGTTGAAGCGGCGGATGCGGAAGGTGACCGTGATGTACGGGGAGTCGGCGAAGCCGGGCTCGGGCTGGCCGGCCGCTTCCGCCTTGTCCAGAACAGGGGTAGCCATCAGTACTTACGCTCCATCGGCTGGTAGCGGGTCTGGACGACCGGCTTGTAGTCGAGACGGATGGACTCGGTGCCGTCGTCGCCGACCTCGCGGTACGCCATGGTGTGGCGCATGAAGTTGATGTCGTCGCGGTTGGGGTAGTCCTCGCGGTAGTGACCGCCGCGGGACTCCTTGCGGGCGAGGGCGGAGACCGCCATGACCTCGGCGAGGTCCAGGAGGTTGCCGAGCTCGATCGCTTCCAGCAGGTCCGTGTTGAAACGGCGGCCCTTGTCCTGGATCGAGACGTTGCGGTAGCGCTCGCGCAGCTCCGCGATCTTCTCGACCGCCGTCTTGATCGTCTGCTCGGTGCGGAACACCATGACGTTCGCGTCCATGGTCTCCTGCAGCTCGCGGCGGATGACCGCCACGCGCTCGGTGCCCGTGGAGTCGCGCAGGTGCTCGACCTGGTCGATGACCTGCTGTGCCGGGTCCTCGGGCAGCTCGACGTAGGACGCCTTCTGGCTGTACTCCGCCGCCGCGATGCCCGCCCGGCGCCCGAACACGTTGATGTCCAGGAGGGAGTTGGTGCCGAGGCGGTTCGCGCCGTGCACCGACACGCAGGCGACCTCGCCGGCCGCGTACAGGCCCGGGACGACCGTGGTGTTGTCGGTGAGGACCTCACCCTGGACGTTCGTCGGGATGCCGCCCATCGCGTAGTGCGCGGTGGGCTGGATCGGGATCGGGTCCGTGTACGGCTCGATACCGAGGTAGGTGCGCGCGAACTCCGTGATGTCGGGCAGCTTGGCGTCCAGCTGCTCCGGCGGGAGGTGCGTCAGGTCGAGGTACACGTGGTCGCCCTCGGGACCGCAGCCGCGGCCCTCCCGGATCTCCGTGTAGATGGAGCGGGAGACGACGTCACGGGACGCGAGGTCCTTCATGACCGGCGCGTACTTCTCCATGAAGCGCTCGCCGTCCTTGTTGCGGAGGATGCCGCCCTCACCGCGGGCGCCCTCCGTCAGCAGGATGCCCATGCGCCAGATGCCGGTCGGGTGGAACTGGAAGAACTCCATGTCCTCCAGCGGCAGCCCGCGCCGGTACACGGCCGCCTGGCCGTCGCCGGTCAGGGTGTGCGCGTTCGACGTCACCTTGAAGAACTTGCCGCAGCCGCCGGACGCGTAGATCACGGCCTTCGCCTGGAAGACGTGGATCTCGCCGGTCGCCAGCTCGTACGCGACGACGCCCACCGACGTCTTCACGCCGTCGACATCGGCGATCAGCTGGTCGAGGACGTAGAACTCGTTGAAGAACTCCACGCCCTCCTTCACGCAGTTCTGGTACAGCGTCTGGAGGATCATGTGGCCGGTGCGGTCGGCCGCGTAGCAGGACCGGCGGACGGGCGCTTCACCGTGATTACGGGAGTGGCCACCAAAACGCCGCTGGTCGATCGTGCCGTCCGGCGTGCGGTTGAACGGCAGGCCCATCTTCTCCAGGTCGAGGACCGAGTCGATGGCCTCCTTCGCCAGGATCTCGGCGGCGTCCTGGTCGACCAGGTAGTCGCCGCCCTTGATCGTGTCGAAGGTGTGCCACTCCCAGTTGTCCTCCTCCACGTTGGCGAGCGCGGCGGCCATACCGCCCTGCGCGGCGCCCGTGTGGGAGCGGGTGGGGTAGAGCTTCGTCAGTACCGCGGTGCGGCTGCGCTTCGTCGACTCGATCGCGGCGCGCATACCGGCGCCGCCGGCGCCGACGATGACGGTGTCGTATTTGTGGATCTTCATCAGAATTCCTCAGTCCCTCAGCCCGATGGCCTAGCGGATGTTCGGGTCGAAGGTGAAGATCACCAGCGTGCCCAGCAGGATGGTGAACACCGTGGCGGTGTAGAGCAGGCCCTTGAGCCACAGCCGGGTGTTCGCGCGCTCCGCGTAGTCGTTGATGACCGTGCGCAGGCCGTTGGCGCCGTGCAGCATCGCCAGCCAGAGCATCAGCAGGTCCCAGACCTGCCAGAACGGCGAGGCCCAGCGGCCCGCCACGAAGGCGAAGCCGATCTTGGAGACACCGCCGTCCAGCACGAGCTGGATCAGCAGGTGGCCGAGGACCAGGACGACCAGCACGACACCGGACAGGCGCATGAAGAGCCAGCCGTACATCTCGAAGTTGCCCCGGGTCGACTTCGGGGTCTTCTTGGTGCGCTTGCGGGGGGCCTCGATGAGGGGCGCCGGGTTGTCCACGTTGTAGAGGGACTCGCCCTCGACCGGGCCGATGCCGGAAGCGGTGGATTCGGTGGTGGCCATGGGTCAGCTCCCGAACAGTTCACGAGCGGCGTGGCCGAGTACGGGGTAGATCGCCCCGATCATCAGCACGACCCACAGGCCGACCACGGACCAGAGCATCTGCTTCTGGTAGCGCGGGCCCTTCGACCAGAAGTCGACGGCGATGACGCGCAGGCCGTTGAGGGCGTGGAACAGGATGGCGGCGACGAGGCCGTACTCCAGCAGGCCCACGATCGGCGTCTTGTAGGTGGCTACGACCTTGTCGTAGTCCTCGGGGGAGACACGCACGAGAGCGGTGTCCAGCACGTGTACGAACAGGAAGAAGAAGATGAGGACGCCGGTGACTCGATGAGCCACCCAGGACCACATTCCTTCCCGGCCGCGGTACAGCGTTCCAGCCGGCACGGAAGAACCCTCCGGGAGCGGGGATTTAGGGCCGCGCCGGCTTCTCTGTCGGTCGGGCCCGGCCGGGTACGGTCCTCCGGCCCTCAGCATCGTATCCAGCCGTTGACGTGGGTCTTACGGCGGGCCTGCTGGTGTGATCAAAATGGCACCCAAAGGGGTACGGACGGGCTAGTTTCGGGCGGCTAGTGGGGTGGGGGATTGTGTTGAATGCCGAGTGCGGGTCGGTTGTGGCTGGTCGCCCCCCGCGGCGGAGCCGCAAATGTCACAGCCCCGCGCCCCTGAGGGTACCCAGCAAACGTCCTCTTGCCAGGCGGCGGAGTTCCTCTGCCACCACTACCCGTTCCTCCTCGGGATCGTTCGTCAGGCGGGATCGGATGCCTGCCAGGACGTGGTCGAGGACCTCGTCCGGGGCAATGCCGTCCGGGCAGATGACGAACACGTGGCCGAAGCGGGCCTCGTATGCCGCGTGGGCCGCGTCCAGGGCCATGTGGGCCGCCTCGTACGTGTCGTCCGGGAGGACCGGAAGTGACTCGCCCGCCAGCGCCTCCGCCAGGTCGCCCGGCGTCAGGTCGTACGCCGCCTCGTCGAATGCGGCGAGTAGGGAGTCGAGGTCGGGGTAGGGGCGGTGGTCGGTGAGGCGGCGGGACCAGTGGAGGCTGTGGAGGCAGGTGAGGAGGGTGTGGCGGGCGTCGTCGGGGGACGCGGCGTTGAACCCCGCCAGCGAATTCGGGGACCTTGAGGTCCGGGACTGCTCGGGCAGCGCCGGTATGGCCACTCGGCCGGGGAGGTGGGGGAGGCGGTGCGCAGGCAGGGTGGATCCTCGCGTCACGGACGGTGCGGCAGGGGATGCGGTGCTGAAGAGTGAGAAGTGCGTCACCACGTTATCGGGAGTGGTCATGAGGTGTCCGACAGATGCCCGAATTTCACCCGGACGGGAGGGTTTCGGAACGCGTGGTGGACACCCGCGATCCACCCGGGGCCGTAGGTTGGCGCCGTGAGCCAGCACAGGCGCCGCTCGTCGGCGAAGCAGGTGAAGCCGTCGAAGCCGTCGAGGCAGCGGCGGGGGCTGATCGCGGTCGCCGCGGCCACGGTGGTGGTCGGCGGCGGGGTGGGCCTCGGTCTGTGGGCCGCGTCCGGCGACGAGGGTGGTTCCGGGGGTACGGCGGTCGGGTCCGCCGACGAGACCTCCGCCGCCTCGCGCGGCGCGGCCTCGCGTTCCGCGTCCCCGACGCCGAGCCCGACCCGCTCGTATCCGCTGTCGCAGACACCCCGCACCATTCCCGCCGTGCGTTCCCACACCCCCGCGCGCGGTCCCGGCTGGCGGCCGGCCAAGGGGAACCGGGTCGTCGTCGAGGACGCCGATCTCGTCGACGAGGGGCGGCTGATCGCCGGGGAGCTGGGGCTGACGTACGGCGGCGAGTCGAGTGACGTGCGCGCCGGGGACGTACGACTGGCGCTGAACGACGACGAGGGCGCGAACCCGGAGTCGTACGCGATGACCGTGCGCGGGGGGAGGGTCAATATCAGTGGACCTTCGGACGCCGGGGTGTTCTACGGCACCCGGACGCTCAAGCAGGAAGTGCACGGTGGCGGTACGGCGCCGGAGGGCGTCGTGCACGACCAACCGGCCAAGCCGCGGCGCGGGTTCATGCTCGACATCGCGCGCAAGCCGTTCACCGCGGCCTGGATCGAGGACCGGGTACGGGAGTTGGGCGACCTCAAGTTCAACGAACTCGGGCTGCACTTCTCCGACGACCAGGGCTTCCGGATCGAGTCCACCAGCCATCCCGAGATCGTGTCGAAGGACCACCTGACCAAGGCGCAGGTGAAGCAGATCGTCGACCTCGCTGCCGGCCGGCACATCACCGTCGTGCCCGAGATCGACTCCCCGGGACACCTGGGCGCTGTGCTCGCCGCGCATCCGGATCTACAGCTGCGGAACGTGTCGGGCGTCGCCACGCGCGGTGCGATCGACATCTCCAAGGACGCGTCCGCCGCGATCGTCGACGAACTCCTCGACGAGTACGCCGGGTTGTTCCCCGGCGACCAGTGGCACCTCGGCGGCGACGAGTACCAGGCGCTCACCGTCGCCAACCCCCAGGCGTCTTTCCCGCAGTTGGCGGCCGAGGCCACGAAGGCCTACGGCTCCGGCGGCACCGTCGCCGACCTCACCACCGGCTGGCTCAACGACCGCGCCGACACCGTCCGCAACCACGACCGGACGATGCGGGTGTGGAACGACGGCTTCCTCGCGAACACGTCCGTGCGGGCCGCCAAGGATCTCCAGGTCGCGTACTGGACGGGCAAGGAGATCGGCGCCCGGCAGCCCGTCGCGTACCTGAGCGCGGGGCGCAAGGTCCTCAACTACAACGACGAATACCTGTATTACGTCCTCGGTGAGCCGCAGACCTTCGTCTATCCGACGGGGCGGCGGATCTACGAACAGTGGACGCCGCGCGTGCTGCGCGGCACGACGGCGGTCCCCGCCAAGTACGACAGCCAGATCCTCGGCGGGTCCTTCGCGGTCTGGTGCGACCTCGCCAACTCCCAGACGCAGAACCAGGTCGCGGCCGGTATCCGTATGCCGCTGCGCGCCACGGTCCAGAAACTGTGGGACCCGGGGACGCCCGCGTTGACCTGGACGCAGTTCAAGTCGCTTGCGGACAAGGTGGGTTGAGCGGGGCGCTCGGCGTGGCTGGACGGGCAGGGGGCGGGGAACGTATGTTCCCCTCTCTTCTGTTCGCACTCGGGGGGTTTCACCATGTCCGTTCCCACGCCCAGACCGGTGTCCCGTCTCCGCTCGCCGGTCGGTCCGGGCCGGGCCGCCGCCGCGCTGCTCGGGCTCGTCATCGCCGCCGATCTGTTCGCCGTCTACGCCGGTCTCGCCCTGTACGACGTGACGGGCGACCTCATGAACGGCGCGACCGGCGGTGCGGTCCTGCGGCGGACCGACGCAGCGGTGTCGCTCGACTCGCCGGCCCTGAAAGTCCACTCGGGCTCGCTACTCGTGTGCGTCATCGTCTACGTGTCGTGGTTCGTGCTGGTGCGGGGGAACGCCGAGGTCTTTGATCCGGCCGAGCAGAGCATGAAGTCCTCGTGGGCGGTCGTCGGGTGGTTCGTCCCGGGGCTGAACCTCTGGTACCCGCGCCGGATCACCCTGGAGATCTGGGACGCCAGCAGCCCCGCGGGCACCCGCAGGTCGCATCTGCTGGTCAACGTCTGGTGGACGCTGTGGCTCCTCTCGCTCCTCGCCGACTGGATGGGCGACCTGCACTACGAGGAGAGGTTCGGGCCCGACGGGAACCACGCCGTCGTCGAATTGTCGCTGATCGCCAACGTGGTCGAGATCGCGGCCGCCGCGCTCGCGATCCTCGTCGTCCTGCGCCTGACCCGGATGCAGCACGAGAAGGCCCTGGCGAGGGCGGGCGTTCCGGTCGAGGCCTGAGGGATCCCGTTCAGTTGGCCGAAAACCTCTTCTTCCCTTTTTCCGCCTGCTCGGGGGTGTCCCGTGTGACACTCCCGGGGTGGGGCGCGCCGTCAGGGGAAATGCGGGCTCCATAGGGGAGGGGCCCCGCTGAGGGAGGTCTGGATGAGTCTGGTGGAACTGATCGCGCAGGCCGACGAACGCGCGCTGACTGCCAGTGGACTGGCTTGTTTGGATCGGTGCGTGCCGCTGCTGGGCGGCGACGACGAGGTGCTGCGTCCGCTGTGGACCAGCCTCGCCGACCCGGCCGTGGGGGAGACATGGGGCGAGTGCCTGGAGCGGGCCCGCGCCAAACTGCCCGCGCACTTCGAGGAAGCCGGAGAGGGAGCCGGTGAGGAATCCGGTGACGACCGCGCCGTGCGGCTCGCCCGGCAGATGCTCGCGACCGCACCGGCCGAACCGGTCGGCGCTCCGGTACGGGAGTGGGCCGATGCCTGCTCGGTCGCCTCGCTGCGGATCCACCGGCTCCTGGAGGTCATGGCCCCCGCCGACGACGCGGACGGCGCCGACGACATCGACTCCCGCCGGGAAGGTCGTACGGAGGGAATGTCACCCCTCGTCGCCGCCGAGCTGCGCCGGCAGATCACCGTCCTCGAACTCCTCGCCGGAACCGGCTCGGGCGGACTGCGCCAAGTGCTCGCGGTGTCGACGGAGGGGCGCCGGGTGCTGCGCGCGGTGGTCTCGCGCCGGGCGCGCGGGCGGAGTTGAGCGGGAGTCGGGAGCGAGGTCTGTGACCGTCGTGCGGCGGGGGTGGGTCGGTCCTGCGCCGGTCCGGGGAAATGCCCGGATCGGGGTGCCGGGAACCACCGTGACTAGGGTTTTCTCGGTGCGATGACACACGTGATGACAGCGCGGGAGCACAGGCCCTCCGCCGCCACCCGGCCCGTGCGGTGGGCGGCGGACGCGGTGGCGACGATGCGCGAGGGGGCCCGGGTCCGTCTCGACTACTCGGCGCAGAGCCTGTGGCGGGTCGACCGGATGATCGAGGAGATACGGCGGGACGGGGCGCCGTACGCCGCGATCGAGAGCGAGTTGCGCGGGTTCGGGGCGTACGCCGGTGAGGTGATCGCGCGACAGACCGGTGGCGAGTGGTGGGCATCCGGGGGTGAGTACTGGCTGCGTACTCCGGAGGGGCGGTTGTGGGACCCCATCGACGAGGCGCGGCGGTGTTTCGGCGGGCACGGGTCGCTGCGGCTGCTGTGCCGGGACGCGGTGAACGGCGCGCACCGGTAGGGGAGTTCGGCACCCGGAACGCAGCGGGGCCCGGTCGGCAAAATCGGCGCAATAAGAGACGCTGGCGTTCCCAAGGGCCGGGTGCGGGAGGACGATGAGGGCGATCGCCGGACCCGGGGAGGATCCATGGCCGAGAACCGTCGTTGGTGGGCGCTGGTCGTCATCGCGCTCGCGCAGTTGATGGTCGTCCTCGACATGACCATCGTCAACATCGCACTCCCGTCCGCCCAGACCGACCTCGGCATGTCGGACGGGAACCGGCAGTGGGTCATCACCGCCTACACCCTCGCGTTCGGCGGGCTGTTGCTGCTCGGTGGCCGGATCGCCGACCTCGCCGGGCGCAAGAACACGTTCATGATCGGGCTGATCGGCTTCGCCGCGGCGTCCGCGCTCGGCGGTGCCGCCGCCAACCAGGGCATGCTGTTCGGCGCCCGCGCGCTGCAAGGAGTCTTCGCCGCCCTGCTGGCCCCCTCCGCGCTGTCGCTCCTCACGACGACGTTCACCGACCCCAAGGACCGCAGCAAGGCCTTCGGAGTGTTCGGCGCGATTGTCGGCGCGGGCGCGGCAGTCGGGCTGTTGGCGGGCGGCTTCCTCACCCAGTACCTGGACTGGCGCTGGTGCCTCTACGTCAACGTCCCCATCGCGCTGGTCGCGTTCGCCGGCGCCTGGGTCCTGCTCAGCGACAGCTCCCGGCACCCGGACGCCCACCTCGACATCCCCGGCGCGCTCCTCGGCTCCATCGGCATGCTGACGCTGGTGTACGGCTTCTCCGAGGCGGAGTCGAGGAGTTGGGGCGACGGACTGGTCCTGACCCTGCTCGCCGCCGGGGTCGTCCTGCTCGGCGCCTTCGGGTTCTGGCAGACGCGGGCGAAGGTTCCACTGCTGCCGATGTCAGTGGTGAAGGACCGTCAGCGGGTCGGCGCGTTCCTGACCATCCTGTTCGTCACCATCGGCATGTTCGGCGTGTTCCTCTTCCTCACCTACTACATGCAGCGCGTCCTCGGATACTCGCCGGTCAAGACGGGCGTCGCCTATCTCCCCATCACCGTCGGCATGATCACCGGCTCGACGCAGATCGCGGCCCGGCTGCTGCACCGGGTCCCGCCGCGCACCCTGATGGTCCCGGGCCTGCTGTGCGCGGCGGGCGCGCTCGCGCTGATCGCGCAGGTCGGGGTGGAGCCCGCGTACGCCACGTACATCCTGCCCGGCATGCTGATGCTCGGCCTCGGCATGGGTACGGCGATGATGACCTCGGTGTCCCTGGCCACCGGAGGTGTCGCACCCCGCGACTCCGGCGCGGCCTCCGCCACCTTCAACACGGCCCAGCAGGTGGGCGGTTCGATCGGTACGGCCCTCCTCAACACCATCGCCGCCACCGTCACCACCCGCTACGCCACCGCCCACGCGGGCCCCGGCGTGAACCGGAAACTCCTTGAGGCGAAGGCCGCCGTGCACGGCTTCAACGTCGCCACCTGGTGGGCCATGGCCTCGATCCTGCTCGCCGCGCTCATCGCCGGCGTCCTGGTGAACGCGGACCGGGTGCCCACACCGGGCGCGGTGGCGAAGGAGACCCCGCAGCAGCCGGTGGAGACCTCCATCTAGGCCCACGCCTCCAACTGGTCCTACGAAGCCCGCACTTGACCCCGCTCGAAGTAGGCGACGAGTTCCGGATCGAGGGGCGGCACCTCGCGCGGGCTGCCGCCGTCCCGCAGTGACTCGGTGGCCCCGGACCCGGCGGCCACGGCCATCCGCGCGGCGACGGGCGAGGTGTCCGTGCGGCCGCCGTGCCGTACGAAGCGCAGGAACTCGTCGATCAACAGCGGGTCGGCGCCGCCGTGTTCGCCGTTCTGCCCGGTGTCCGGGACCCGGTGCTCGGCGTCGGCGTGCTCCCGGTATTCCGAACGGCGACTGTTCCACACCTTCACCACCGCGCCCGGACCGTCGCCGAAGTTCTCCAGTCTCCCCGCGTCGCCGATGACGGTGTAGTTGCGCCAGTAGTCGGGGGTGAAGTGGCACTGCTGGTAGGCGGCCAACACCCCGTTGTCCAGGCGCATGTTGACCAACGACACGTCCTCGACGTCGATGACCGGGTTGAGCGCCCGCTGGGTGTGCGGCGGCCAGTGTCCGTCCTCGGTGTACCAGTCGGCGGTCTTCGGCTCGCCGGGCGCACGCCGGTGCGGGAGGCCGCCGTAGACCAACAGGTCGCCGAACGCCTGGACTTGGCGGGTGTATCCGCCGGCCAGCCAGTGCACCACGTCGAGGTCGTGCGCGGCCTTCTGGAGCAACAGGCCTGTGCTGTAACGGCGTTCGGCGTGCCAGTCCTTGAAGTACCAGTCACCGCCGTAGCCGACGAAGTGCCGTACCCACACCGTCTTCACGGTGCCGATCGCACCGCCCTCGACGAGGTCGCGCAGCAGGCGGATCACCGGCATGTGGCGCATGTTGTGGCCGACGTAGAGGCGGGTGCCGGTCTCGTGGGCGGTGCGCAGGACGCGGTCGCAGCGTTCGACGGTGATGTCGAGCGGCTTCTCGACGAGGACCGGCCTGCCCGCGCGCAGCGCCTCGCAGGCGAGGTCGGCGTGGGTGTGGTCGGGGGTGAGGACGAGGACCGCGTCGACGTGAGGGGACGTGACGACTTCCCGATGGGCGGCGGTTGTCGAGACACCCGGGAAGTCCGCTGTCGCCTGTCGGCGGGCCGCCGGGTCGGGGTCCGCGAGGGCGGTGACGCGGGAGCCCGCGCCGGGGCGGTGGGCGACGCGGGCGAGGCTGCCGCGCAGGCCGTAGCCCAGGACACCGATACGGAGGTCGGACATGGGTCTCCTTCGTTCGCGGGGACGCCACGGGCGGACGTACACCGGGGCCAGAGGGACCGTGCCCCGCCGACGGGCCGGAGATGTGCCGGACGGGCCGCGGGCTGTGACGTTTCTGTGAGGGGCGGCGCTGATGGCGATGAGGGGTGCGGGGGATCGCTGCACGGGGGTGCGGGGGTGCGTCGCGCCGGCACGGACGGCGGGGAACCGCCGCCCCGATACGGATACTTCGCGCACTCGGTACGGACGAGGACAGTCCTTGGGCAAGACAGGCGAGCCCCGGCGCGGGCACGCGCACGACGGGGAACTGGGCGCGGCCGTCGCGCGGGCCCAGGAGGGCGACGACGGCGCTTTCGCGGTCGCGTACCGGATCGTGCAGCCCGGGCTGCTCGGGTATCTGCGCGGGCTCGTCGGCGACGACGCCGAGGACGTGGCGTCCGACGCGTGGCTGGAGATCGCCCGCGACCTGGGCCGGTTCCGGGGCGACGGGGCGGGCTTCCGCGGCTGGACGGCGACCATCGCCCGGCACCGGGCGCTCGACCATCTACGGCGGCTGAGGGTGCGTCCGAGACCGGCGACGCTCGAACAGGACGTACTCGAACTGCCCGGCCCGCACAGCACCCACGACCAGGCGCTGGAGTCCCTCTCCACGGAGTACGCGCTCGGGCTGGTCCGGGGGTTGCCGCAGGACCAGGCCGAGGCCGTGCTGCTGCGGGTGGTCGTGGGGCTCGACGGGCCCGCCGCCGCACGGGTGTTGGGCAAGCGGCCGGGTGCGGTGCGTACGGCTGCCTACCGGGGGTTGAGGCGGCTCGCGCGCGAACTGGGCGTGACGGACGGTGTGGGGGAGAGGGACGGAGACGGACATGGCTGACCACGACACGGGCCTGCCCGGCCTCCCTGACCCCTCCGGTCTCCCGGGCCTGCTGGGCGCGGCTCTCCGCGAGGGTGACGTGGACGGCGAGGCGGAGCGGCGGGCGGTGGCCGCGTTCAGGGCGGCGCGGGACGCGGGGGTTCAGGCGGCGCCGACGCGCAGCCAGGACGACTGGCGGCCGAGGGGCGGCGGGGCGCTGTAGGGATGTCGCGCCAGGAGCGGACAGGTCGCCGGCGGCCTGCGGGCCGAGGTCGGTACGGGGGCTCCAACCTGGCGTGTCGCACGGCCTGTTGACGCGCCGGCCGGAGGTGTCTGAGGCCCTGACCGGGATCGAACTCACCGCCTGGCGCGTCCTGCACGCGGACCGCAGGTCGGGGAAGGCCGCGCCCGAGGTTGCGCCGACCCCGGATCCACTTCAACGGGCCAGGGCCGCCCAGCCGTTGCCGGGTGGCCCTGATCCTGTGCTCTGCAAGTCCTGTCGACGCCCTGCCCCCTCGGGCAGGGGTGCGAGGTCAGGCCGGGCTGATGTTTTCGGCCTGGGGGCCCTTCTGGCCCTGGGTGACGTCGAACGTCACGACCTGGCCCTCCTGGAGCTCACGGAAGCCCGACGAGTTGATCGCGGAGTAGTGCGCGAAGACATCCGGGCCGCCGCCGTCCTGGGCGATGAAGCCGAAGCCCTTCTCCGCGTTGAACCACTTCACAGTTCCCGTAGCCATGTCTCATGCCTTCCAGTCGATGAACGCCTCCCACTCCCTGTGGACGGCGGAGGTGATCGCCCTGGTCCCTGCGGCACAGCACAGCAAAACGCCCACGCCAAGAGCGTGGGCTGTAGGGAATTCCGAACCACGACAGCTGACACAGACGCTACATGCCCACACCCCGCGTCACCAGGGAAAGCGATCACTCGGGACACCGGGACCGGGAGTGCGGTGCCCGCCGTTGCCGACGGGCTCAGCTGTCTCAGGCCGTGCTCGTCGGGTCCGCCGCTTCCGCGGTGCGGCGGTATTCGGCGTTGATGCGCTGGGCTTCTTCGAGCTGGTCTTCGAGGATGATGATGCGGCAGGCGGCCTCGACGGACGTGCCGTGGTCGACGAGTTCCCGGGCGCGGGCGGCGATGCGCAGCTGGTAGCGGGAGTAGCGGCGGTGTCCGCCTTCGGAGCGGAGCGGGGTGATGAGGCGGGCTTCGCCGATGGCGCGGAGGAAGCCCTGGGTGGTGCCGAGCAGTTCGGCGGCTCCGCCCATCGTGTAGGCGGGGTAGTCGTCGTCGTCGATACGGCTGAACGAGTCGTCTGCTGTCATTCGCACCTCTCTGTGGAACGCGTCGAGGGGCCTTGGTGCCGTACGGCACCAAGGCCCCGAAGGAACTGCTACACCATCTGCCGACCCTGACGAGGCGTCGGCCCTCTGTTTCCGCTGCCCTGACCTGAATGCCGTCGGGGCCGCTGGGATCGCGGTTGCTTGACCGGAGACCACCTCACTATCGATGTCCTGCGGTACCCGGGTTCAAGATGTCGGCCCGGGCGATCCTGATGGCGCTCGGCTCCTCCGTTCTTCCCTCTGGGGTCAACTGCTTACAAGTGGGGTACTGCGTACTGCCGGGTCCTGCTCATGGCGGCCCCTGATCACTGCGGGCCACCCGGTCCGGTCGTCAGTCCCGTCGCCGTCCTGCAACCGCTCTGGCTTCGGAACTCCACCACCGCACCGTCCTGCGAACTGCACCTGCGGGTACTGCTCCGCCCGGCAGTTCGTGTCTGCCGGGCCCTGCTGTTTCTCTGGGCTACGAGAGAACCATAATCACGCCCACGCTCCAATGTCTACTCCAACAAACATAGATTTCCGCGTGTTCGACAGCCAGGCAATCCGCCTCGAACAGCGGCGGGCGCAGGAGCGAGGGCTGTCCCCGCCTGATTGGCGAGCCACAGGCCGGGGCACAAGACCCGCCAGGCAGAACCGGACAACGATCCAGAGACCGGGGAGACCTGATGAGCACCATGAGCACCATGAGCGTCGACGTCGCGACCGTCGGCTCCGCGACCTCCGTCGCCGGCGCACGCGACAGCGCCCGGGCCTTCCTCGGAGGCCTCGACCGCCCGATCGCAGCCGAGGCCGCCGACACCGTGGTCCTGGTCGTCTCGGAACTCGTCACCAACGCCCTGCGTCACGGCGGCGGTACCTGCACCCTGAACCTGACCGCGTACCCGGACGGCGTCGAGGTGGCCGTGCACGACCGCAGCCCCCAGATGCCACGCATGCGTACCCCCGACCTGAACGGCGGCACGGGAGGCTTCGGCTGGCCCATGGTCGACCGCCTCGCCCAGACCACCGCCGTGACCCGTCGGGCGGCCGGCGGCAAGACCGTGAGCGCCCTCCTCGCCCGGTGACGCTGGGACCCGGAAACGGCACGGGTCACGGGAGTGAAGATCGCTCCACAGGGCACGTGAAGGGGGCAAGCGTGGCCGCTGGTACCGCTGGTAGGCGGACACCCATCACGTTCTGGCGCGGCACTCCGATTTCTGAAGTTGTGAAGAGACGTCACTGAATTCGACAACGCCGGTACGACTCCGCGGTTCGACTGCGGGAATGACAAAGAATCTCGATGAGGGAGCCGTTTTCATGAGTGACAACATCTGGGGCTACCAGCCGACCACCGGCCACATCACGGGCACCGACCTGATCGGCTACAAGGTCGAGGCCATCGACGGCGGCATCGGCAAGGTCGACAAGCACTCGGACGACGTCGCCTCCGCGTATCTCGTCGTCGACACCGGCGTGTGGATCTTCGGCCAGCACGTCCTGCTGCCCGCCGGAACCGTGAAGACGGTCGACCAGGCCGAGGGCAAGATCTACGTCGGCCTCACGCGGGACCAGATCAGGGAGTCCCCCGAGTTCGACAAGGACAAGCACGTCGGCGACGCCGGCTACCACGCGCAGGTCGCCGAGTACTACCAGACCCAGCGATGCGTCTGATGTCAGCATCAGCCCGGACGCGGGGCCGGCCGGAGACACTCCGGCCGGCCCCGCTCCGAAATCACCTGGCATGCATTCCGCGAACCCGGGTAGGCCGATCATTGTCGGCGGACAAGGAACCGGCGGCACGGAGTCCGGACAACGCGGGAGGGGCCTGACATGACGGTGACGAAGACGGCGGACGCACAGACCCGGGTACTGCCGGAGATCGCGGACCCCTCACAGGTCGCCCCCAAGGACGCCCGTCAGCTGACCCGGCTGTTCCTCGACCAGCTGGCCCTCCTCGAAGAGGGCACGCACGAGTACCAGTACGCGCGCGACACCCTCATCGAAATGAACATCACGCTCGTCCGGTACGCGGCTTCGCGGTTCCGCAGCCGCGGCCAGGACGAGATGGAGGACATCGTCCAGGTCGGCACGATCGGGCTGATCAAGGCCATCGACCGGTTCGAACTCACCCGCGAAGTCGAGTTCACCTCCTTCGCCGTCCCCTACATCACCGGCGAGATCAAGCGCTTCTTCCGCGACACCTCCTGGGCCGTCCACGTCCCCCGCCGCCTCCAGGAAGCCCGTGTCCAGCTCGCGAAAGCCAACGAAGAGCTCCGCAGCCGGCTCGGCCGTACGCCCACCACCAAGGAACTCTCCCAGCTGATGTGCCTCAGCGAGGAAGAGGTCAACGAGGCACGGCTCGCCTCCAACGGCTACAACTCCGCCTCCCTCGACGCCGCCATCAACTCCGGCGACGACGGCGAAGCCGCGCTGGCCGACTTCATCGGCCTCGACGACAACGCCCTCGAACTCGTCGAGGACTTCAACGCCCTGGCCCCCCTGATCGCCGAACTCGGCGACCGCGAACGGCGCATCATCCACATGCGGTTCGTCGACGAACTCACCCAGGCCCAGATCGGCGAACACCTCGGCGTCTCCCAGATGCACATCTCCCGCCTGCTCAACCGCACCCTCGCCAAGCTCCGCGCAGGCATGCTCACCACCAACTAGGCCGCGCGGATCCGCAACACACCGGCTGCTCCCCGTCTCCCTTGTGAGGTGGGGAGCAGCCGGTGTGCTGCGGCTCCGCTCGACTCCGACGCGTAGCAAACGGTGTCCACGGCTCACATGGGTGTGCCGGTGCCGGCGATCCCGACGGCGATGCACAGTCCCTCGTCGGTGATGTCCACCGCGCGTTCCTGACAAGGCGTCGGCGGCGCGGGCCACGGCACCGTCGACGTGTGACGGGGTGCCGCAACCGCAACCGCAACCGCGCCGTCGGGTCAGACGTCGCGCCAGCGTGCGTTGGCCCAGGAGAAGACCCCGAAGGCCATGAGGCCGACCGCTATCAGCGCCAGCAGCCAGGGTCCCGCAGGGGTGCCGGCGAAGGTACGCAGGGTGTCGTCCATGCCCTTGGCCTCGCCGGGCTTGTGCCGGACCGCCGCGGCGATGGCGAAGCCGCCCGCCGTGGCGAAGACGATGCCCCGGGCCGTACCGCCGAACACACCGAAGGAGACGACGACTTGACGCGTCGTCCGGGACATCTCCGCCGTCTTCAGATGCTTCTCGAACTTGCGCAGGAGCGCACGGACAGCGATCCACACGCCGGCAGCGGTCACCGCGGCACCGGCGATGCCGACGATCCACTGCCCGCCGGGCCAGTCCAGCGCCTTCGCCGTGACGTCCTGGGAGTTCTTGTCGGAACTGCCGCTGCCACTGCCCTTGTCCCCGCCCGCGTAGGAGAGCACGGAGTACGCGACGAAGCCGTAGAAGACGGAACGGCCCGCCGCCATCGCCCTCTTGCCCGGCTTGTCGCCGTCGGGGCCCGCCTGCCCGAAGGCGGCCTCGGACAGCCGCCACAGGGACATCCCGGCCAGCGCGATCCCCAGCAGCCACAACAGCACTGTGCCGAAGGGCTTCTGGGCGATCTCCGCGATCGCGCCACCCCGGTCGGCCTGCTTACCGCCGCCGAAGAAGGCGATCCGCAGGGAGAGGACGCCGATCAGTACGTAGATGACCCCGCGGGCCACGAAGCCCGTACGGGCCGCCGCCGCGACCGCCTTGCTGTTCGCCGCACGGCGGGCCTGTCCCTGCCCGCGTGCCGTTGCCGATCCAGTAGCCATGCCGTTCCGGATGCCCTCGAAGGACGAGGTCATCCGGGTTTTGTCCTCCGGCTCGATGTCCAGGAAGGTGCAGCCATGCCAAACACGCAGAACGCAGCCGCCGCAACGGCGGGAACCGTCAGGTCCGAGGAGCCTGGCGGCGCGGAGGACGTCGGGAGCGTCCTCGACGACCGGGCCCGGCGCACCAGACGCGGGCTGGAACGGCTCATAGGGATCGCGGCCACGGAAGGCAACGCGCTGCTCCCGTTGCGCAACGGGGACGAGATCTTCGGCGCCATGCTGGGCCGGATCCGTTCCGCCCACCACACCGTGGACATGATGACGTTCGTGTACTGGAAGGGCGAGATCGCCCGGCAGTTCGCCGACGCGCTCGCGGAACGGGCGCGCGAAGGAGTGCGGGTACGGCTACTGTTGGACGGCTTCGGGAGCCGGCTCATCGAGAAGGACCAGCTGGAGGCGATGGAGCGGGCGGGCGTGCAACTGGCCTGGTTCCGCAAGCCGTTGTACCTCTCCCCGCTGAAACAGAACCACCGCTGTCACCGCAAGGTCCTCGTCGTCGACGAGGAGACGGCCTTCACCGGCGGCGTCGGCATCGCCGAGGAATGGTGCGGCGCCGCGCGCACCCCGGACGAGTGGCGCGACACCCACGTCCAGGTGAGCGGACCCGCGGTGGCCGGACTGGCCGCCGCCTTCGCCCAGAACTGGGCCGAGTGCCATGACGAACTCTTCGACGACCGCGACCGGTTCACCGACCACACCCCGCAGGGCGATGCCGTGGTGCAGGTCGTCCGGGGCTCGGCCAGCTTCGGCTGTATTTTCCAGGCCGTCAGCTGCGGGAGTTGGAGCCCCTGGTGGAAAGCCCGGTCGTAGCCATATCCCCTTCCTGGCCGACTGGTTGAACGAGTCATGGGGAAGGGGAACGGTCCTCCGTGGATGGTCCCCCGGATGACCTGTGGGGGCGGATCGCGCCGTTACTGCCGGTCAGGCAGCGGCGTACCGTTTCGACCCCGACGAAATCCGTTGGCTCCGCGTCATCACCGTCGCGGGCGGCACCCCGCTCGACATCACCCTGAACGGTGGCAACCGCCACGACATCATCCAGCTGCTGCCCCTGCTCGACGCGATCCCGCGATCCCGTGGATCCGCCGAGTGCCCGGTCGCCCTCGCCACCGGCCGCGTCACGTCGGTCGCGAATGTCCTGCACCGTCGCAAGTCAGAGCCGTGCACCGCGGAGACGGCCGGGGCCGCCACCCCCCACAGGAGAGGCCCCGGCCGTCGCGCTGTACGGGCCGCGCGGCGGCCCGTACTTTTTACAGCGCCGGGAGTGCGTTTTCTGTCACACCGGGGGCCCGAACCAAGTAGTTGCGTCTTGTACGGACATGGACGAGGAACAGTTTCAGGTCGTAACGTGCCTTTCGCGCCGGAGTGCGGACGCGACCAACACCATTCGAGGGACCACGTGCTGGGGGACGACGCGGAGCTGACCGCCGCGGTGCTTGCGGCACAGGACGGGGACGAGACCGCGTTCCGGACTGTGTACCGCACGGTGCACCCACGGTTGCTCGGATACGTACGGACGCTGGTCGGCGATCCGGACGCCGAGGATGTCGCGTCCGAGGCCTGGCTCCAGATAGCCCGGGACCTGGACCGGTTCAGTGGGGACGCGGACCGGTTCCGGGGGTGGGCCGCCCGGATCGCCCGCAACCGCGCCCTGGACCACATACGGATGCGCGGCCGCCGCCCCGCGATAGGCGGCGACGAGACCGAACTCACCGGCCGCGCCGCCGAGTCCGACACCGCCGGCGAGGCCATCGAGGCCCTGGCCACCGACAACACCCTCTCCCTCATCGCCCAACTCCCGCAGGACCAGGCCGAGGCCGTCGTCCTGCGGGTGGTCATGGGCCTCGACGCCAAGACCGCCGCGGAGACCCTCGGCAAGCGGCCCGGCGCCGTCCGCACGGCCGCGCACCGCGGGCTGAAACGGCTGGCGGAGCTGCTCGGCGGCGACCCGGAATCGGCCGCGGCCCTCGACGCCCTGCCGCCCCAGCGAGACCCGCGCGACCGCGCGGTGACGTCCGCCACTGTGACGCATACGCGCGCGCGGACGCAGAAGGACATGTGATGGCCGACGAGCGCTCTGCTTTTCCGGGGGACACCCCTCGGACCCCCGGCCGATGGCTGGACCGTGAGACCGCCGAACTGCTGCTGCGCGGCGAGTCCCCGGAAGCCGTCGACCCGGCCGCCCGCGCCCAGGCCGAGCGGCTCGCCAGAACCCTCGGCGCGCTGTCCGTGGAACCCTCGCAGACCAAGGTCGAACTCCCGGGCGAGGAAGCCGCGTTGGCCGCCTTCAGGGCCGCGCGCACCGGCAACGATGTCGAGCGGTCCGTCCTCGGCCGGCGCGGCCGCGGTGCGTCCTCCGACGCCGGTCTCGTCCGGCTCGGACGGCCCGCCGCGACCGTCCCGGGGCCACGCTGGGGAAGACCCGTACGGGTCGGCCTGACCGCCGCGCTCGCCGTCGGCATGCTCGGCGGCGTCGCGGCCGCGGTCGGCACGGGAGCCCTGCCGACGCCGTTCCACGACGACCCGACACCCGCCTCCTCCATCTCCGCCGCCGTGACACCGCCCGACCGCACGCTCGTCTCGCCCTCGCCGAGCGGCACCGGCGGCCCGGGCACGCCCACGACGGGCGGCGGTTCCGACGACTCCTCCGGCGAGGCGGCCGGCAGCGGCACGAACCCCACGCCCTCCGCCGGTACCGGTGACGACAAGTCCTTCGGCTCCGGCGGCTGGTGGAAGGGCGTCACCTCGTCCTGCCGTGCCGTGCGCGACGGCAAGCCCCTGGCCCCCGGCCGCAAGCGGACCCTGGAGGGCGCGGCGGGCGGCACGTCCCATGTGTGGACGTACTGCAAGGGTCTCCTCCAGCACACCGGCACCGGAACCGACACGGACGACAAGAACGCCGGCGGCAAGGGTGGCGGCAACGGCAGTGGCAGCGGTAACAGCAACGGGCAGAACGCCGGCGGTCAGGGCGGCGACCAGAACGGTTCGGACGAGCAGGCCGGCGGTCAGGTCGGCGGCAGCGGCGGGAACATCGCCCCGGTCGCCCCGGGCGGCGGCAATGGCGGCAGCGGTGGCGGTAACGGCGGTGGCGGCGGTTACCAGAACAACGGCGCCTCCACCTCCGGCCCCACGGTCTTCACCCCGCTCGCCCGGCACCAGTCGCCGTCCACCCCGGTCCCGTCGCACACCACCGACACCCGGCAGACCCCGGCGCCGAGCCCGACGTACAGCGTGCTCTGACGTACGGCGTGCTCTGAACCGATCGCACGCCGCTGACCTGCGCTTTCGTGGCTCGTGGAAATTTCTTCGCGGCAGGTGTGACATTTCCGGCCGTCGTGGCGCAGTACTGAGTGAGCCGACTGGTCATCGGCCAACGCACAGAGCCGGGGTTCCCCCCGTACCTACGGCTCGTGCACACGGCGCGGGTGGGACACGTTCCCCCGGTCCCGCCCGCGCCTCATACACCTACTGGTAGACGACGACCTTGTCGCCGGTCCGTACCTGCGCGAAGAGACTCGCGATCGCCGCCTCGTCCCGTACGTTGACGCAGCCGTGCGAGCCGCCCGCGTAACCCCGCATCGAGAAGTCGTACGAGTAGTGCACCGCCTGGCCGCCGCTGAAGAACATCGCGTACGGCATGGGGGAGTGGTAGAGCGTGGACACCCAGTTCCGGGCCTTCCAGTAGACCTGGAACACACCGTCGCGGGTCGGGGTGTACTGCGCGCCGAACCGCACCGACATCGTCGACACCGTCCGCCCGTCGATCATCCAGCGCAGGGTCCGGCTCGTCTTGTCGATGCACAGCACCCGGCCGGTGAGACAGCGCGGGTCGGGGGCGCCGGCCGGCTGGCCGCCCATCAGGTACAGGTCCCACTTGCCCGGCTCGTGCGTCATCTTCAGCAGCCGCTGCCAGGTGACGCTGTCGGTCTCGCCCGTCCTCGGCAGCCCGCGCTTGCCCTGGAAACCCGCGACGGCCTGCTCGGTGAGGTCGTCGTAGGTCCCGGTCGGCCCGTCGAAGAGCCAGTCGACCTGCCGTAGCCGCGCCTGTAGTTCGCGCACGTCCCCGCCGCTGTCCCCGCGCGACCAGAGGACGTTCGCGGCGCGGCCGGTGCTCGGGGAGGCGGAGGATTTCCCGTCACCGCTGCCACCGGTGCCGCTACTGCCACTGCTGCCGGGAAGCTTGATGCGGACGGGCAGATGGTGCCCGCCGTCCGCGTCGGTGCCCTGCACCGTGCAGCCGCACACCGCCACCAGTGCCGACAGGGCCACCGCGGCGGCGATCGCTTTCGCCCTGCCCGTAGTACGCCTCCCCATACCCGTAGTACGCATCGCGGACCCCCGTCGTCTCACCGGCCTCGTACCTCGGACACGTACCCCCGGAAAAGGGGCCGCGAACGGCGTCCGGCGCATGCGACACTCGTTCTCATGCTCGGTGTCATAGACCTCCCCACCTACCTCGCCGGCCTGGTCCTGATCGTCCTGCTGCCCGGGCCCAACTCGCTGTACGTCCTCTCGGTCGCCGCCCGGCGCGGCACCCGGGCCGGGTACACGGCCGCCGCCGGTGTCTGGTGCGGGGACACCGTGCTGATGACGCTCTCCGCGGCCGGGGTCGCCTCGCTGTTGCAGGCCAACGCCGTGCTGTTCGGGATCGTGAAGTACGCGGGGGCCGGGTATCTGACCTGGCTGGCGTTCGGGATGCTGCGGGCCGCGTGGGCGATGTGGCGCAGCCGCAAGGAGCGGGCGGCGATGGAACCGGCGCCCGTCGCGGAGGCGGCGGAGGAGCGGCCGTACCGCCGTGCCTTCGTCGTGAGCCTCTTCAACCCGAAGGCGATCCTGTTCTTCGTCGCCTTCTTCGTGCAGTTCGTCGACCCGGGGTACGCCTATCCCGCCCTGTCGTTCGTCGTGCTCGGCGCCTTCGCGCAGCTGGCGAGCTTCCTGTACCTCAGTGCCCTGATCTTCAGCGGGACCCGGCTGGCGACGGCCTTCCGCCGCCGCAGGCGGCTCGCGGCGGGGGCCACCTCGGCGGCGGGGGCGCTGTTCCTGGGCTTCGCGCTGAAGCTGTCACTGGCCAGCTCGGTCTAACTGCCGTTCGGCAGGCCGAGGTTGAAGCGTTCTGCGTACTTGGCCAGGCCCTCGTCCGTGTCGCCCGCCCAGCCGACGTAGCCGTCGGGGCGGACCAGGAAGAGGCCCGTTCCGTACGTCTCGGCAGCCGGGCCCTCCACGACGCGTACGGCGTCGCTGTCACCGGTCGCCGCGCTCGCCGGTGCCTTCGTGCCCAGCGCGAGGAGGGTCCAGTGCGGGCCCCGGAAGGCGTCGAGGAGGCGTACGCCCGCGACGGTCCGGGTTGGGGCGCGGTCACCGGCGCGGATCCCTTCTCCCGCTGCCCGGGTCTCCGTCGTGAGGCTCGACTCCCGGTAGTCGATGCCCAGTTGGCGGGTCGCCTCGCCGCGGCGGACCTCGCCCCGGTGGACCTTGGTGGACAGGCCGAGCATCTCGGCGGCGTTGGGGAGCCGCTCCTCCTCGTAGGTGTCGAGCAGGCTCGCGGGCGCCTCGCCGCGCAGCACCGCGCCCAGCTTCCAGCCCAGGTTGTAGGCGTCCTGGACGCTGGTGTTGAGGCCCTGGCCGCCGGCCGGTGAGTGGAC
The DNA here is from genome assembly GCF_035982055.1 of Streptomyces sp. NBC_01288. NCBI lineage: Bacteria > Bacillati > Actinomycetota > Actinomycetes > Kitasatosporales > Streptomycetaceae > Streptomyces > Streptomyces sp. NBC_01288. Next base: position 3,996,525 of record NZ_CP108427.1, on the reverse strand, counting down.
GTGCGCCGCGTCCCCGGCGAGGAAGACCCGGCCCTGCCGGAAGCGGTCGGCGAGGGCCGCCCGGGGGCGGAAGTCCGAGGCCCAGCGGAGTTCGGTCACGTCCTCGGGGGCGAGGTGGGTGCGGCCGGCCACGGTCTTGCGGATGCCGTCGAGCGAGAGGTCGACGTCGGTGCCCTCCGGGAACTGGGCGATGACCTGGAAGTCCTCGGTGCCGGCCAGCGGGAAGACCGCGAGGAAGCCGTCGTCGCCGCGCGGCGGGAAGACGTGCACGTTGTCGCGGTCCAGGCCGGTGATCCGGGTGTCCGCCACCAGCAGCGGGTTCGGATCGACCGTCTCGCCGGTCATGCCGATCCCCAGGGTCCGGCGTACGACCGAGCGACCGCCGTCGGCGGCCACGACGTACCGGGCGCGGACGGCCGTACCGGAGGCGAACTCGACGCTCACCCCCGTCTCGTCCTGGACGAAGCCGGTGACCTCGCGTCCGAAGGCCACCGTCCCGCCCAACTCCGTCAGCCGGGCGAGAAGGATCTCCTGGGTGCGCCACTGCGGCACCATCCACGTGGTGCCGTACGGGGTGTCGGGGTCCGTCTCGGACGGGTCGAACATCTGGTGCTCGCCGACCTTCCGGCCGTCCTGCCAGACCGCACCGACCGGGTAGGCGCCGCCCTGCGCGAGGATCGCGTCGATCACGCCGAGGTCGTCGAAGACCTCCATCGTGCGCGACTGGATGCCCTTGCCGCGCGAGCCGGGGAACAGCACGTCCGCCTTCTCCACGACCAGCGCGTCCACGCCACGCCGGGCGAGGTCGATGCCGAGGGTGAGGCCGGTCGGGCCCGCGCCGACGATCAGTACGTCCACCTGTTCCGCCATGATCCCAGTCTCCTTAACGCTGTTAAGTGGCTACGGCCATCAGGGTGCCCTTAACGCTGTTAAGCTGTCAAGCGTGAGTACGGAACGACGCACCCCCCTCGACCGCAAGCGCGTCGCGGACACGGCCCTGAAGCTGCTGAACGAGGTCGGCCTCGACGGGCTGTCCCTGCGTGCCATCGCCAAGGAGCTGGACGTCAAGGCGCCCGCGCTGTACTGGCACTTCAAGGACAAACAGGCGCTGCTCGACGAGATGGCGACGGAGATGTACCGGCGGATGGTGGCCGACGCCCGGCTCGCCCCCGAGGACACCTGGCAGGAGCGGCTGCTGAAGTCCAACCGAGGACTCCGCGACGCGCTGCTCGGCTATCGCGACGGCGCCAAGGTCTTCAGCGGCTCCCGTTTCACCGGCACGCTGCACGCCGTGGAGATGGAGAACACCCTGCGCCTGTTCACCGAGGCGGGCTTCACCCTCGCCCAGGCGGTCCGCGCGACCTCGACGTCGTACCTCTTCACGATCGGTTTCGTCAGCGAGGAACAGGGCGTCAAGCCGCTGCCGGACGAGCGCCGCGAGGGGTACGACGTAGACGAACGCGCCCGCCTGATGGCCGACTTCCCTCTGTCGGCCGCGGCGGGCGCGGAGATCTTCGAGGACTACGGCCGGCACTTCGAGGAGGGGCTGGCCGTAGTCGTGGCGGGGGTGGAGGTGTGGTCCGGGGTCAGGTGAGGGTCAGTTGTGGGTGCCGTACCAGACGTAGTAGGAGGAGGGAATCGTCGACTGGTTGTTGTCGGTGGCGTAGACCGCGTCCTTGACGGTGCTCGTCCTCAGGTATCCCTCGCCGGCCGAGCCGAGATCGTCGAAGAAGTGCCCGCTGTCGCCCTGGTACCACCACCACTGGCCGGTGGCGCCGTTGCAGGTGCTCATCCAGACGGCGTTGACGGTCGTCTTGTTGTCGGTCGTCAGACAGGTGCCGGTCTCACGGTTCCTGACCTGCGCGAAGGTGCCGGAAGCGCCGACGAAGTCCCACTGCTGGCGATTGCTCCCGACGCACGACGTGGCGAACGCCGTCCCGGTGTCCCCGGCCGTCAGGCAGGTCCCGAACCCGGCGTTCTGGAACTGCCAGTACGTGGGCGCGGCTTGGGCCGTGGCCGGGAACATCAGCCCGGCGCTCGCGGCGAGGGCGCCCACGGCGCCGACTGCGGCAAGACGGAGTTTCTTCACTGCAACCTCTTTCGGAGAGTTGGAAGTGGAGCGGTCGTCCTGATCAACAGCCTCCCCGGAAGGGGCAGTTGGGGCGTTGGCGCACAGAGCACACTCATGTGGCAATGCGTCCACAGGAACCGTGGGAGTGCTTGCGGAAGTCGCCCGGCGGAATCCCGTACGCGGCGCGGAAGGCGCGCGCGAAGTCGGTGGCGCGGGCGAAGCCCCAGCGGGCCGCGACGGCGTGCACGGGGGTGCCGGCCTGGGCCGGGTCGGCGAGGTCGAAGCGGGCGCGCTCCAGGCGCCTGCGGCGGATGAACGCGGCGACGGTCTCGCTCTCGTCCTCGAAGAGCCGGTGCAGATAGCTGAGCGAGATGCTGTGCGCGGCAGCGACGCTCTGCGGGGTCAACTCCGGTTCCTCCAGGCGCTGTTGGATGAACGCCATGATGAGCGGGGTCAGCGGCGCCCGGGGTCCCAGCGGCGGACAGGGGTCGGGTTCGGCGGCGCGGGCCAGCAGGGCGGCGACCAGGCTGCTCAGGACCGTGGCCAGCCGGGGTCCGTCGGCGGGGCGGTAGGTGCCGGTGTGTTCCATGACCTGGGTGAGGAAGCGGGCGAGCAGCGGGGCCATGAGGTCGCGGCCCGGGATGCGGTGGCCGAGCATCCGGTGGGCGTTGTCCCGGGGCAGCGGCAGCAGCGCCTCCGGGACGACGGCGCCGACGGCCCTGATCGGGCCGGTGCGGATCTCGTGCGGTCGTAGGCCGTCGTCGCAGTAGAAGTCGCCCGCGCGCAGGGGCGTTTCGCGTCGGCCGCAGGTGATGACCGCCTCCCCCTCAAGGAGGAGCGCGAGGCGATAGTGGTCCACGCCGGTCTTCCGGGTGGAGCGGGCGGCCCGGCGTAGTTCCAGCGGCTGGAAGGCCGCCGACCACACCGGCATCGCACCTAGTCTGACGAGTCGTCCGGTCATGAACTCCCCCTGGGTGTGCGGTCATTCGGTACGGGTCTCGCGGTACTCCCGCGGCGCTACGCCGTAGGCCGTGCGGAACGCCCGGGTGAAGGCGGAGTGGTCCCGGAAGCCCCAGCGGGCGGCGATGCGGTGCACCGGGGTCTCCCGCAGGCGCCGGTCGGCGAGGTCGCGGCGGGCCCGTTCCAGACGGCCGTGGCGGATCAGCGCGGTGACCGTGGTGTCGCGGGTCCGGAAGAGGCGGTGCAGATAGCTGACGGAGATGTGGTGGGCGGCGGCCACGGTGCGCGGGGTCAGCTCGGGGTCGGCGACGTGCTCCAGGACGTAGGACGCGATCCGCGCGGGCAGCTCGGGCTCGGGAGGTTCGGGCGGGCCGTCGAGGTGGTGGATGAGGGTCGCCGCCAGCAGGTCCAGGGCGACCGCGCTCACCCGGGTCTCGTCGGCCGCCGGGTAGGCGCACGTCTCGGCGGCCAGGTCGGTGAGGAAGTGGGTGAGCAGGGCGCCCAGTCCCTCCTGGGCGGGTAATCGGGTGCCGAGCAGGCGGTCGGCGCGGCGGGCCGGGAGCGGCAGCAGGGTCCAGGGGACGTGGACCCGCAGCAGGGTCGCGGGTTCCGGGCTCGTGATCCGCAGGCGGAGGGGGCGGGAGCTGTCGTAGAAGGTGAAGTCCTGGCCGTGCAGGAGGGCCTCGTGGCCCGCCTGGGAGACCGTGAGGGTGCCCCGTAGGGGGAAGACCACCGCGCACACGGCGGGGTCGGAGCGGTGGATCAGGCGGGTGGTGCGGCGGATGACGGCCGGGGAGCAGGTCAGCTCCAGGATGCGGACCGGGCCGAGGTCGCGGGTGCGGGCCGTGGCCCGGAACCGGTGCGGTGGCGTGCTCGTCACGCGCATCGGGGGGTCGCAGGTGTGCAGGAATGTGTCGAAGGCGGCCAGTCGGTCGGCCGGTGGCAGGTCCTCGCTCCGAAATACCGTTCTGATCACGTACCCCCCGGATCGATCAGTCGTTCCTTTCGAACGTTGGATCGTCGAGCGGGTGTTCGGGATGTGCTTTTGAGCGGCAATTTGTAAATGGAGGGCGGCCCGTAACTTCACGTTCACCTGCTGGCCCCGGCAGGGTTGATATCCGGGCTCGAACATCTCCTACGGTCACAAGAATCCGCCCCGGAGAGAGCCCAGGTGTACGCGTGACCAACCGCCCCCCGACACTGTCCGTGATCGTCCCTTGCTACAACATCGAGGCCTATGTCCCGGAAACGGTGACCAGCCTGATCAACAACGCGCGGGACGAGTTCGAGTTCCTGTTCGTCGAGGACCGCTCGACCAAGGACAAGACCTACGAGGCTCTCCTGGAGCTGACGAAGCGGCTCCCGAACAGCAGGGTGATCCGGCACGAGAAGAACGGCGGCCTGGCCACCGCCCGCAACACCGGGATCGACGAGGCCGCAGGCCGCTACCTCACGTTCCTCGACGGCGACGACTGGCTCGCGCCCGGCTATCTCGCCGACCTGGTCGACGTCATCCAGCGCTTCGACGTCGACTTCGTGCGCACCGACCACGTCACCGTCACCGGCGTCGAGCGCGCCATCCAGCGCTCCCCGGAGGGCCGCCGGCACACCCCGCTCGACCCGCGCAGCTCGATCCTCCCCGTCGACGACACGACGATGGTCGACTACCCGTACGCCTGGGCCGGCGTCTACCACCGCCGCCTCCTCGACCGCGGCCTGCTGCGCTTCCACGACGGCCTGCGCACCGCCGAGGACCGCCCCTGGATCTGGGAACTGCACCGCAAGGCCGAGTCCTACGTCGCCGCCAGCCTGCGCGGGGTCTTCTACCGCCGGGGCCTGGCCGGTTCGCTGACCCAGATCGGCGACGTCCGCCAGCTGGACTTCTTCCGCTCCTTCGACCTGGTCCTCGCCGAACTCGCCGACGACCCGGAAGCTGCGAAACTGAGGAAGAAGGCGCTGCGCAACTACTGCGTCGTCATCGCCCACCAGCTCCTGGACCGGGGCCGGTTCGAGCGCAGCGTGCACGCCAAACTGCGGCAGATGGCCGCCGAGGCGCTCGGCCGGATGACGGAGACCGAACTCAACGAAGCACTCGTCGGCATGGGCGAGGAACGCGTCCACACGCTGCGGCGCATCCGCGGCGGCATGAAGGGAGTCGCGGCATGAGCGGCACGACACAGATCTTCTTCTCGGCCACGCAGTACGCCGCCGCGACCGTCACCGCCGCGATCCGCGCCGGCTTCTTCGGCCCGCGCACGGCCCACCGCCGCATCCTGGTCGTCAGCAACACCGCCGCCGTGCCCGAGGTCGGCACCCCGCTGGACCGGATGCCCGGCTTCGAGAAGCTGCGCCCCGAGTTCGACGAGGTCCGCTCGTGGAACGAGTTCATCTCCCCCTTCCACCCGGCCGGTTGGTCCCCGCGCGCCCAGGACACCGCCCTGTGGGAGAAGGCCGTACGCCTCGCCTGGAACCTCGGTGACGAGGACGTGGAGATCGCCTGCGAGTCCATCCAGGCCAACCCCTCCCGCGCGGTCGCCGACATCTTCGCCGACAGCAAGGTGCACGTGTACGCGGACGGCCTGATGAGCTACGGCCCCACCCGCAACCGCATCCCGCACAACCTCAACAGCCGCATCGCGCGCGTCCTGCACCTCGACCTGATACCCGGACTGCGGCCGATGCTGCTCTCCGAGTACGGCGTCGAGCCGCAGCCCATCCCGAACGAGGCGATCGTCGACGTCCTCGCCCAGATCGGCGAGGAGGGCGCCTCGATCCTCGCCGACCGGCTGCCCGAGACGAACAGGCCGACGGCCGTGATGCTCGGCCAGTACCTCTCCGCCATCGACCTGATCACCCAGGACGAGGAGGAGCACCTGCACGTCCGCATGCTGCGCGCCGCCGCGAAGGCGGGCCACCAGGACGTCCTGTTCAAGCCCCACCCCAGCGCACCCGCCGTCTACAGCACGTCACTTGAGCAGACCGCCGACCAACTAGGCGTCCGCCTCACGGTGTTGCGCGAGCCGGTCCTCGCCGAGACCGTCTTCGCCCACCTCCGCCCGCAGTTGGTCATCGGCTGCTTCTCCACGGCCCTGATGACGGCCGCCGCCCTCTACGACATCCCCGTCGCCCGCGTCGGCACCGGACTGCTCCTCGAACGCATCACGCCGTACGAGAACAGCAACCGCATCCCGCTCACCGTGATCGACGCGATCCTGCCGGACGCGGAGCGGGACAAGGTCGGGCAGCCGCTCGAACTGGGCGCCCTGGCCGAGCAGTTGGCGCCGCTGGTGCGGGCCGTCGGCTACTGCATGCAGGCACTCAAGCACCACGGGATGCGCGACGAGGTGACCGCCTGGCTCGCCGTCCACCTCGACGAGTACCCGCAGTACTTCAAGCGGCGCCGCCTGACCAGCCTCCGCCTGCCCGGCGGCAGCGCGGTCCGCGCGGAGTCGCTGCGCCGCAACCCGACCGTACGGCGCGTGGTGCGCCGTATCCGGGCCGCGCAGGCCTGAACGGACAACAGGTGCCCCCCGGCCATGTCGGGGGGCACCTGAGGCGTTTCAGGGACGGGCTACTTCCCGAGCCTCGCCGCCAGCTGCTTCGACTGGAGCGACATCGTGCGCTTCAGCCGTGGCCCGAACGGCTTCTCGACGAAGCGGTGCATCAGATACGCCAGGCACAGCAGCCCCGGCACGGTCAGCGCCAGCGTCTCGTACGGGCCGAGCCCGAAGCCCCGGTGCAGGACGCGGATCGCGAACCAGCCCAGGTGCTCGTGGATCAGATAGAACGGGTACGTCAGCGCGCCCGCCAGCGTCAGCCAGCTCCAGTTCGCCCAGCTCGTCCAGCCCAGCGCCACCGCCGCGACCGCCGCGAAGGCGACGAGGACGATCGCCTGGATGACATGCGGGTTGCGGTGGAAGTCGCCGGTCATGCCCGGGTGCCACAGCGCCGTCACCGAGTAGCGCTGACCCAGCAGGAAGGACATCCCCACGATGCCCCACAGCAACAGGTCGCTGCCGTAGCGGTAGATCAGGTAGAAGGCGAGGCCGCCGATGAAGTACGGGGCGTGGTCGCGCATCACCAGCTCGGTCGTCAGCGGGTTGTCGGCGACCCGGGCGAAGCAGCCGGCCATCGTCCACAGGATGCAGAAGGTCACCACCCGGCGGTAGGTGACGCCCTTCCAGATCACGAACAGCGCGAAGAACAGGTAGAACCGCATCTCCACCCAGAGCGTCCAGTCCACGCCGATGACCCTCGGCACGCCCATCGGCTGCTGGAGCATCGTGAAGTTGACCAGGAACTCGTCCGAGCGCAGCGGCTTGACGACCACCGGCATCAGCACCGACGCGGTGCCCACCAGGATCAGGGCCACCCAGTACGCCGGGTACAGGCGGGCGATGCGGGAGCGGAAGAACTCGCCCATCGACTTGCCCCAGCTGCTCATGCAGATCACGAAGCCGCTGATGAGGAAGAAGAACTGCACCCCGAGCGAGCCGTAGGTCCCCGCCTCGGACAGGGTCGGGAACATCTTCCCGGGGGACTGGTGCCAGGAGGAGGCCACCTCACCGTTCTTGCCGGTGAAGTGGTATAGGCACACCATCAGCGCGGCCAGCAGCCGCAGCCCGTCCAGGGCCCGCAGCCGGTTCTCCCGGGGCGGGCGGGACGGGGCGACGGATGGCTGCTCCGGTTCCTGCCCAGGGTCCTGGCCCCGCAGGGTGGGTGCCAGGGCCTGGTCAACCGCGTTCATCCTGGGCCTTTCTCGCCGACGTCGAATGGCTGTTCCGCAGGGGAACGATGTGACGCTACGAACGTTCGACGGATGAAAGGCGATTCACCGGCGACACACAGGGGTCCCCCACATGTCGCCCGGATGAACAATTTGAATGGACGCTAACGGCCGGAGAAAGCACGGGCGCGACGTGCGATGCGCCGGACCGTCTGATTGCGCGGAATGAAGGACAGTTGTGCCGGTACGGCGCCGGGCAGTGCCAGCGCGGTCAGGCGGCGGCGTTTGAAGTAGCGCCAGGTGTGCGGGTTCAGGTGGGCCGAGAGATAGCGCTCGGCGTCCTCGCGCAGCCGCGGGTAGATCCTGGGCTGCATCGCGAAGCCGACCGCCTTGAGGAGTCCGGCCAGTTCGGCCACGCGCTCCGGCGACGGCATCCGCCACTCCGTCACCGCCTGCTTGTCGGCGAGGTCGGGCAGCACGTCGTCCACGATGGTCAGCGGCACCCGGTTGCTGTTCTGGTAGGGCGCGAGCCGGGCCAGCAGGGTGTCCGTGCCGACCCGTGCGACCGGGATGTCGTACAGGCCGGCCGCGGTGAACAGCGCGGTGGAGAAGCAGCCGACGACCAGGGCGGGGCGCATCCGCTGGAAGGCGACCTCGGCGAGCACCGGGCGGTCCAGCAGGGTGAGTTGGGCCCCCAGCTTGGTCGCCTCGTCCTCCAGGAGGCGCGACCAGCGGGAGGGTGCCACGGGGTGCGGTTTGAACACCAGCTCGCGGTGGCCGAGTGCCACCGCGCCGCGCACCATGCGCAGGTGCAGCTCCTCCTCCTGCTGGTCGGTGAGGATGCCGAGCGCGGCGAGGTACTGGCCGAGGAGCAGGGCGGGTTGGCCCGTCACGGCCGGCAACTCCTCCTCGGACTCGGCGAGTTCGCCAAGTACCTTGAGGAAGGCCTCCGTTGGTACCAGCTCGGGCGGGACGCCGAACTCGGTGAGGAGCAGCGGGGTGAGGCCCGGGACGAGATCGAGGTGCAGCAGCCGCTCGATGCGGGTGCCGACCAGCGGGTCGATCTTGTCGCGCGTGGGGCCGTAGCTTATGAGGCCGTCCGCGTAGACGTCGACCGGGGCGCCGGTGAACAGCTGGCACAGCGCGAGCGACGGATTGACCTGGACGGACTCCACGGCGAGCCGGATCTCGTCGTCGCCGAGCCGCCACAGCAGCCGTACGTACCGCTCCCACATCGGGACGTCGTCGCCCCGGGGGCTCCAACCGCTCGGGTGGAAGGGGGAGATGGTCTCGTTCCACGACAGCACGTCGTCGAAGCGGTCCCGGAGCCGGTCGAAGCCCGGCATGGTGTCGACCGACGGGGTGGTCTCCGGGTTCGCCGCGTTGTTGGTGATCAGCAGCAGCCTGCGGTCGGCCTCGCCGAGGAGCCCGGCGTCCAGGGCGGCGGCCAGCGTCGCGGCGCCGTACAGGGTCGACGCGCACAGGATCTGGGTGGTGCGGGGCATCAGGCGGCCACCGTCCGCGCCGAGGTGGGACGGCGGCGCAGACGCCGCAGCCGGCTCGCGCGCTGGGGGTCCATCGAGTCCATTACCTCCGCCAGAACATCCTGGGGCATGCGCTTCAGCGCGGCGGAACTCAGTGAACGCAGTTTTCGAGCCACGGCGGGTTCGAACCTCTCGATCGATCCGAGATGATGAGCCATGATCGCGCAATAGGTGCGCACCGCTTTCGGCAGCAGTTTATCGGCGTCGCGGTCAGCCGCCGTTTCCTCGATTACCTGGTCGAACGCACGAATGAAATCGAGCTGCCGGACGTCCCCGATCTGGGTCAGCGACGAGGCGACCCCGCGCCGGTAGAACACCCCGAGCAGCCCCACCGTGGCGAAGGACTCCGCCTCCCGGTGCAGCTTCCAGATCCACGGCCGGTCCTCGGCCGTGCGCAGCCCGTCGGTGAAGTGCAGCAGGCCCCGGTCGACGAGTCTGCGGTGGTAGATGCCCGCCCAGGCGTAGGCGTAGTCCACGGACGTGGAGCGGTCGGCGGGCAGGATCGCGTCCCGCGGGTTCAGCACCACACCACGCCGGCCCTGCGGGACCCGGGCGATCGAGCGGGCCTTCGCCGTGCACACCACGTGGTCGGTGCGCACGAAGTCGCAGCCGAGTTCCTCGATGGCGGCCAGCAGTCGCGGGAAGTAGTCCGGGGCGAGCCAGTCGTCGCCGTCCAGAAACGTCAGATACTCGCCACGTGCCGCGTCGATGCCGGTGTTGCGGGCGGTCGCCAGCCCTCCGTTCTTCTGGTGTCTGACATGCACGACGCCTGGCAACTCCCGCTCCGCGCGCGAGAGAATGTCAGGTGTCTCGTCGGTCGAACAGTCGTCGACGAAGATGAATTCGAAGTCCTCCCGTGTGTTCGCACGCAGGCTCTTCAGGGTGTCGGGCGCGTATTGCTGCACGTTGTAGAACGGCACGATGACGGAGAGCTTGACCACCCGCATGACGTTAGAGGGCGCTCCGGCATCGGTCTTTACCATTGGTTTGATGTCGGGTGAACGCCACGTGGCGAACCTGTGAACCAGGAATTTTTACACCCCCACCACGCCCTGATTCGCCATTCAGCGGTGTGCTGTTAACCGTTTGTTGCCTTCGGGTTGGGCCGATCAACGGAATGGCTTCCTAGCGTCTTCGGTGTGCCAGCAAGTGCAACGCAGACCCTGCGAGTCGCCGTTCTCGCGGATTCCGACACCCGGTGGAAATGGGGTTCGCTCACCGCGAACCGTATTGCTCCGCCGAATTCGGACATCTCTCTGGACGGGTACCTCCTGCGGGGTCGTGCCACCCCAACAGCCCGCCAGCTGAAGGAAGTCGGCGTCACCGCCGACTCCCTCCGCGAGGTGACCGCCGTCGAGTTCCTGCGTGCCATGGAGAGAGGCCCCGAAGACCAGTACGACATCCTCGTGCTCTCCCTCGTCGGCGGCGGGGTCCAGGCGATGCTGCACGGACTGGCCCGCGCCTGGCACGGACGCGCCAAGCGCCCTGTGGTCGTCACCGGTTACGTCGGTGTCGTCTACGAGAAGCTCACCGACGGCCTCCTGCTGCGGCACGGCGCGGACCTCGTCCTCGCCAACTCCCGCCAGGACGCGGACCGTTTCACGGCGGTCTACGACGGGGTCGGCGCCGACTCCTCGGCGGTGACCGAGGTGGCCCTGCCGTTCCTCGGCGGGGACGCCTACACCGGTGAACACGACCCGTACACGGTCGTCTTCGCGGTGCAGCCCTCGGTGCCCGACAACCGCCGGGACCGCGACTACCTGCTCAACAGGGCGATCCAGCACGCCCGTTTCCACCCGAACCGCGAGGTGCTGCTCAAGCTCCGCTCCAAGCCGGGCGAACACACCACGCACATCGAGGAGTTGCCCTACCAGAAGCTGGTCCAGGGCAAGGACCTCCCCGCCAACTTCAGCCTGGTGTACGGGCACATGGGCGACGTGCTCGACCGCACCGACCTCCTGGTGACCATCAGCTCGACCGCCGCCCTGGAGTCCCTGCACCGCCGTATCCCCACCGTCGTGCTGACCGACCTCGGCATCCGTGAGGGGCTCGGCAACCACCACTTCGTTGGCTCCGGGTGCCTCGCCTCCTGGGACCAGCTCGACGCCGGGTACAAGCCGGTGCCGGACGCCGAGTGGGTGGCCCGGCAGGGGGTCGCCGCCGAGGGGTCGTACGAGACGGCCTTCGACGCGGCCAGGGAGCGCATCGCCAAGCTGCTGGCCGGTGACGGGATGCCCGCGCTGACCCCGTACTACACGCCCGAGACCGCCCCCGGCTATCTGCCCGGCATCCTCGCCCGGCACCACCTCGGCCCGGACGGCACCCCGTTGCCCGGCGCCCCGGCCGCGGACAAGGCGCCCGGTCCCGTCCGGCAGATCGTCCGCCGGGCCGCGCGCGGCGCCTACCGCCACGGAGTGCAGCGCGTGGCGCCCGTCATCCGCCGGATGGGGGAGCTGTGAACGCCAGAGCCGCGAACGCCAAGACCTCCGCTCAAGGAGCACATCCCATGGGAGTAGAGCCCATGTCCAACTCGCAAGCAGGGCAAGGCGCTTCGGTGCGTCGGGTGCTCGCGGTGATCCCCGCGCGCGGCGGCTCCAAGGGCGTCCCCGCCAAGAACCTCGCCCCCGTCGGCGGAGTACCGCTGGTGGCCCGCGCTGTACGTGAGTGCCGGGCCAGCCGACTGGTGACGGACGTGGTCGTCTCCACCGACGACCAGGCCATCGCCGCCGCCGCCCGCCAGGCCGGCGCCGAGGTAGTACTGCGCCCCGCCGCGATCGCCGGTGACACCGCGACCTCCGAGGCCGCCGTCCTGCACGCCATGGACGCCCACGAGGCGCTGCACGGCTCCGCGGTCGACGTCGTCCTCCTCGTCCAGTGCACCAGCCCCTTCATCGTCCGCGAGGACGTCGACGGCATCGTGAACGCGATCGTCGTGAACGGCGCCGACACCGCGCACACCGTCGCCCCCTTCCACGGCTTCGTGTGGCGCGACGCCGACGACGAGGCCACGACGGTCGTCGAGCCGACCCGCACCGGTGAGGTCGGCGGCGCCACCAAGGTCGTCACCCCGCCTGTCACCAGCGGCGGTTACGGCGTCAACCACGACAAGTCGTTCCGCCCGCGCCGCCAGGACCGCCCCCAGGACTTCCTGGAGACCGGCGCGGTCTACGGCATGGACGCGGCCGGGTTCCGCAAGGTCGGCCACCGCTTCTTCGGCCGTACGGAGCTCGTCCGGACCGACCCCGCAAGGGTGTTGGAGATCGACGACCCCCATGAGCTGGCCAGGGCAAGGGCGTTGGCGCCCCTCTTCGACGCCGACCGCCCCGGTTCGCTCCCGACCGCCGACGACATCGACGCGGTCGTACTCGACTTCGACGGCACCCAGACCGACGACAGGGTGCTGATCGATTCCGACGGACGGGAGTTCGTCTCCGTGCACCGCGGAGACGGCCTCGGCATCGCGGCCCTGCGCAGGACCGGGCTCAAGATGCTGATCCTGTCCTCGGAGCAGAACCCGGTCGTCGCCGCCCGGGCCCGGAAGCTCCAACTCCCGGTCCTGCACGGCATCGACCGGAAGGACCTCGCACTCAAGCAGTGGTGCGAGGAGCAGGGCATCGCGCCGGAGCGCGTGCTCTACGTCGGCAACGACGTCAACGACCTCCCGTGCTTCGCCCTCGTGGGCTGGCCCGTGGCGGTCGCGAGCGCCCACGACGTCGTACGCGGCGCCGCACGCGCGGTCACCACCGTGCCCGGTGGCGACGGCGCAGTCCGAGAGATCGCCAGCTGGATCCTCGGCCCCTCTCTCGATTCCCTCACCAAGTAAGGAAACCCGCTGTCATGAGCAACAACTCCCGTCTGCGCCAGTTCGGTTCGAAGACCGCAGGCCCCGGCCACCCCGTCTACGTCGTCGGCGAGATCGGCATCAACCACAACGGTGAGCTGGAGAACGCCTTCAAGCTGATCGACGCCGCCGCCGAGGCCGGCTGCGACGCCGTCAAGTTCCAGAAGCGCACCCCGGAGATCTGCACCCCGCGCGACCAGTGGGACATCGAGCGCGACACCCCCTGGGGCCGCATGACCTACATCGACTACCGCCACCGCGTGGAGTTCGGCGAGGACGAGTACCGCCAGATCGACGACTACGCCAAGTCGAAGAACATCGACTGGTTCGCCTCCCCGTGGGACACCGAGGCCGTCGCCTTCCTGGAGAAGTTCGACGTCCCGGCCCACAAGGTCGCCTCCGCGTCCCTCACGGACGACGAGCTGCTCCGCTCCCTCCGCGCGACCGGCCGTACGGTCATCCTCTCCACCGGCATGTCGACGCCGAAGCAGATCCGCCACGCGGTCGAGGTCCTCGGCAGCGACAACATCCTGATGTGCCACGCCACTTCGACCTACCCGGCGGTGGCCGAGGAACTCAACCTCCGCGTCATCAACACCCTCCAGGCCGAGTACCCGAACGTCCCGATCGGCTACTCCGGTCACGAGACGGGCCTCCAGACCACCCTCGCCGCGGTCGCGCTCGGCGCCGCCTTCGTCGAGCGTCACATCACCCTTGACCGCGCCATGTGGGGCTCGGACCAGGCCGCCTCCGTCGAGCCGCAGGGCCTGACCCGCCTCGTCCGCGACATCCGCACCATCGAGGCCTCCCTCGGCGACGGCGTCAAGAAGGTCTACGAGTCGGAGCTCGGCCCGATGAAGAAGCTGCGTCGCGTCAACGGCGTGGTGGCTGAGGCGGAGATCGCCGCGGCCGCGGGCGAGCCGGTCGCGGTCTGAGTCCGAGCGGTCCGAGCAGTCCGAGTCCGCACCATCAAGCGCCAGCGCCAGCGTCACTTACGGTCACGGGACGGTCGTACGACAATGAGCCCCCACGCCGGCACCGCCGGCCTCACCCCCCACACTCTCGCGTTCGTGGAGAGTCCGGTACAGCTTCTGAACGTGCTGGAGTGGGCGCACCTGCGTGCGCCCAGGGCCGAGGAGGCATCCGGCGGGGGGCTCACCCTCGTGGTCCTGTCGCCGACCGACCCGATGACCCGCGGCCAGCTGCGCCGCATGGCCGACCTCGCCCGCGACGAGGGTCACACCGTGCGCTGGGAGGAGGCGCGGGGCGGACCCCTGGCCCCCTTCCAGACCATCGGCGGCCTCACCCGGCTCCTCCGCCGGGCGGACCGGATCGTCATGGGAGACCCGTTCTCCCGCTACGTACAACTCCTCCTGACCATCACCAAGGCACGCGAGCTGGTGGTGGTCGACGACGGCACCGCGACGATGGAGTTCGTCGCCCAGCTCGCCAGCGGCGAACGCCTGGTGCGCTGGCACCGCAAGGGCGGCCGCCCGGGCCCCCGCGACCTGATCTTCGCCCCGGTCTCCTCGGCGGCCCGCCGCCGCCTGACCCCCGGCGCCCGCCGCAAGGTGGAGATCTTCTCGTCGATGCCGATCGAGACGACCCCCGAGGGCGTCACGATCACGGCCAACGCCTTCGCCTGGACCCGCGCCACCTTCGGCCCGCCCCGCATCACCAAGGGCGCGGACCTGGTCGGCACGTCCCTGGTGGAAACCGGCGTGGTCGACAACGACCGCTACCTGGAGGCGGTGGCCACCCTCGCCAAGACCCACGGCGCCACCCGCTACTTCGCCCACCGCCGCGAAAGCACGGAGAAACTCCACCGGTTGGCGGTGGAGACAGACCTGGAGATCGTCCGCCCGGACCTCCCCCTGGAACTGATCGCCCGCCGCGGCCCCATCGGCCGTACGATCCTGAGCTTCCCGTCGACGGTGGTGCATACGTTGCCGCTGGCGCTGGTGGGCACGGAGGTGCGGGTCGCGGTGTGCGACATCGACCCCGCGTGGCTGACGGAGAACGCCTCGCCCAGGGCGCAGGGGTTCCTGTCGGGGGTCACGGGGACGGCTCGGGATGTGCATCGGTTGTCGGCGGTCACGGCGGCGTAGGGCGGTTGAGGAGGGAAGGCCCCTTTGCCACGGATACGTCGGCCCCGAGGGTCACCGCTCTCGGCGATAAGGGTCCGCGTACGGCTCCAAGGACTGGCGGACCTCGTTCCGGACGGGGTTCATGAGCGGGCCGGGGGCGTAGTGGCGGCCACGGGCCTTGCCGTGGGGGACGAGCCAGCCACGAGCGACGAGTTCGCGGATGTCGCGGATGGCTTGCTGATCGCTGAGGTCGGCGTCCTGCTGGTAGACGGTGCGACGGACCCTGGCATCGGAGAAAGCGGGCAGGAGGGCGTAGACGACGCGCTCGTCCAGACCGGTCGCTTCGACGGCCTCGACCAGATGGGTCCAGGCACGGGACATCACGTCGAAGCGCCGCTGAGCCTGCTGGGCCTGGCGGTGGTGAGCGGTCAGACAGAACCGGATCCAGGGGCGGGTGTCCCGTTCGGGGCTCCAGCGCGGACCGCCCACCTCCTCCAGGATCTGGTAGTAGGCGTAGGTGTTCTGGCCTCGGCCGAGCCACTCTTCGATCGAGGAGAACTCCGGTGGCATCAGCGCCTCGCGGGAGAAGACCAGGGTGGACAGGGCGCGGGACATACGTCCGTTGCCGTCCTTCCACGGATGGATCTTGACGAGGTTGAGGTGGGCCATGGAAGCGCGCACATGGACCGGTGCGTCGAGGTCCCCTTCGTTGAGCCACGCGATGAACTCCCGCATGAGCACGGGGACTTCCTCGTGTTCGGGCGCGGTATAGGTGGGTACCAGGGGATCGTCGGGGCTCGTGACGTAGACGGGGCCGTCGCGCCGGCGGCCGGGACGCTTGTCGAGGTGGTGACCCTGGAGCATGAAGTGCAGACCGTTGAGCAGCCCGGCGTCGTACCGGAAGTCGTCACCGGCGTCGGCGAGGGCCTGGATGTACGTCATGCCCCGCTGGTAGCCCTCAAGCTCTGCGCGGGTCCGTTCCCCGGTCTCCAGGGGTTCCTCGCCGGACATGAGGGCTTCCACGTCGTCGACTGTCGCGGCGTACCCCTCGATGGTGTTCGAGCCGGCGATCGCGCGGGCGGTGAGGTTGCGCCGCAGCTGCCGTGTCCAGCGGGGAGTGGCCCGAAGCAGATGTCGGAGGGCGCGGCGCATGGTCTCGATCTCGTCGAGGGCGCGCAGGTCGTCGTCGTCCAGGGAGGGGGTCACGTACAGCATGACACAATGACACTATGATTGTGTCATGCGGTCAAGCTCGACGCCGCAGCCTTGTGAGCCAGCGCGAAGGCCCGCCCCCACTTCTGCTGCCCCTGCGGCTCGATGCGGGCCTGCGCGTAAAGGCTCAGGCCCGCCTCCGTGAGGTGCGTGGTGATCTCGGCCGGGGTGCGGAAGTAGTAGTCGAGGGAGATGTCCTGGCCGTAGCGCTCGGTCATGTGGATGTGTTCGCCCTCCGAGGCCTGGAACGCGAGCAGGACGTAGCCGCCCGGCCGTAGGACCCGGTGGAACTCCGCGAGGACGCCGGGCAGGTCGGCGTCCGGGATGTGGATCGTGGAGTAGAGGGCGATCAGGCCGCCGAGGGTCGCGTCCGGTACGTCCAGGGACGTCATCGAGCCGACCTGGAACCGGAGTTGGGGATGCGCCTCGCGGGCCAGCGCCACCATGTGCGGCGAGATGTCGATGCCGAAGGCCTGGAGGCCGAGGGCGTTCAGGCGTGCGGTCACATAGCCGGGGCCGCTGCCGATATCGGCCACCTGCGCCTCGCCCGCCGCCGCCGTACGGACGAGTTCGGCGAAGGCGGTCAGCAGGCCCGTCTCGACGGGGCCCTCGCCCAGGCCGTCGGGGTGTTCGGCGCTGTACGCGGGGGCGATCGCGTCGTAGGAGGAGCGGGTGGCCTCTATGAAGTCCGCGGTCGGAGCCGCGTTCGGGTCGGTCACGTCGGCGGACCCTACCAAGGGACACGTTGCGTGGCCGTGGCCGTGTCCGTGATGCGGACGGGGCGCGCCGTGCTGGGGTGAGGCGTGGTATCCCAGAAGGAGCGAGGAGCTTACCCATCTCCACAAGCGGCTATGCGGTCGGCGGTCAGATTTTCTTCGACTAACGGGTTGAACTTTTGTTGATCGAGGGTCAGTTGACCACCCGGGCGCCCTACCCTTCAGAGGGTGAAGCAATTGATGTCACCAGAGTCCGAGGCAGAGTCCGAGGTCGAATCCGTCGGGAATGTGCTTTTGGGCACCCTGCCGGAGGACCTGCGTGCCGAACTCGTCGCGTTCCGGCGGGACTTGCACATGCACCCCGAGCTGGGCAACCAGGAGTTCCGGACCACCGCCGCGATCAAGGCGCGGCTTGAACTGGCCGGTCTCGAACCCCGGGTCCTCGCGATGGGCACCGGGCTCGTCTGTGACATCGGACCCCGCGACACCGCCGTACCCATGCTCGCGCTGCGCGCCGACATCGACGCCCTGCCCATCCCGGACACGAAGAGTGAGTGCGCGTACCGCTCCACCGTGCCCGACCGCGCCCACGCCTGCGGCCACGACATCCACGCCACCGTGGTGCTCGGCGCCGGTCTCGTGCTGGCCCGGCTGCACGAGCAGGGACTCCTGCCGCGTGCCGTACGGCTGCTCTTCCAGCCCGCCGAGGAGGTCCTGCCCGGCGGTGCCACCGACGCCATCGAGTGCGGGGTGCTGGACGGGGTCGGCCGGATCATCGCCGTGCACTGCGACCCCAAGGTCGACAGCGGGCGGATCGGACTGCGCATCGGCCCCATCACCTCCGCCTGCGACCGGCTGGAGGTCTCCCTGGACGGCCCCGGCGGCCACACCGCCCGGCCGCACCTCACCACCGACCTGGTGACCGCCGCCGCCCGCGTCGCCACCGACGTGCCCGCGATCGTCTCCCGCAGGATGGACGCGCGGAGCGGGGTCTCCGTGACGTGGGGGCGCATCGAGTCCGGCCACGCGCCCAACGTCATCCCGCAGCACGCCGAGCTGTCCGGCACCGTACGGTGTCTCGATCTCGACGCCTGGCGGCAGGCGCCCGACATCGTGCACGCGGCGATCGACGAGGTCGCCGGGCTGCACCGGGCCAAGTCCGCGATCACCTATGTGCGCGGGGTGCCGCCCGTCGTCAACGACGCGCTCGTCACCGAGCTGCTGCGGGACGCGATGACCGCGCGCCGCGGCCCGCTCTCCGTCGAGGACACCGAACAGAGCCTGGGCGGCGAGGACTTCTCCTGGTACCTGGAGCACGTGCCCGGCGCCATGGCCCGGCTCGGCGTCCGGACCCCGGGGGAGCGGACCGTGCGGGACCTCCACCAGGGCGACTTCGACGCCGACGAGTCCGCGATCACGGTCGGCGTGGAGCTGTTCACCGCCGCCGCGCTGATCGACGGCGCGATCTGAGCGGAACGCCTCGGCTCAGGTGGACGTAGGGGCGCCCGTTCGGTACCCCTACGTCCCCTTGTGTCACCCGGGTGTAACCACCGGCGGGTGAACGTAACGCGGCGGCGGCACGATCCGGTAACGGCACGGAGAAACACCGTTCCCCTCCTCGTCTACGCGCGTTACTGTGCGCGGAAATCGCCACAGAGGCGGCGGCTTGGGGAAGCGGTCCGGTGACGGTGCCGTGAGGACGAAGGAGTGCTTGCTGTGCGTCAGACAACTCGGAGGACGAAGTTCTCCCAAGCAGCGGTGGCCGTCACGGTCATCGCCCTCGCGGCCACCGCCTGCGGTAGCTCCAGCAAGGACGCCGACAAGGCGAGCGACACCTCGTCGTCCTCGTCCGGCAAGTACACCGGCAAGGGCATCGGCCTCGCCTACGACGTCGGCGGCAAGGGCGACCAGTCCTTCAACGACGCCGCGTACGCCGGTTTCCAGAAGGCCGAGAAGGAGTTCAAGATCTCCGGCCGCGACATCGAGCCGCAGGACAACGAGTCCGACGCGGACAAGGTGCAGCGCCTGGAGAGCCTGGCCACGGCCGGCTACAACCCGGTGATCGGTGTCGGCTTCGCCTACGCGCCGGCCGTCAAGGAGGCCGCGGCGAAGTTCCCGAACATCACCTTCGGCATCATCGACGACGAGCAGGACAAGGCCTCCAACGTGGCCGACCTGGTCTTCCACGAGGAGCAGTCCTCGTACCTGGCGGGCGTCGCCGCGGCCAAGGCGACCAAGAAGAACCACATCGGCTTCGTCGGCGGCGTGGACGTCCCCCTCATCCACAAGTTCGAAGCCGGCTTCGACCAGGGCGCCAAGTCCGTCAACCCGAGCATCAAGATCGAGTCGCAGTACCTGACGCAGACCGCGGCGCAGGGCGGCTTCTCCAGCCCCGACAAGGGCAAGGACGCGGCGAGCGGCCAGATCGACGCGGGCGCGGACGTCATCTACGCCGCCGCCGGTCTCTCCGGCCAGGGCGTCATCTCCGAGGCCTCGGCCAAGGGCATCTGGGCCATCGGCGTGGACTCCGACCAGTACGAGCAGGCGGCGCTCGCCAAGTACAAGGACGCCATCCTCGGCTCGGCGCTCAAGAACGTCGGCGGCGCGGTCTACGACCTGGTGAAGTCGGTCTACGAGGGCAAGCCCAAGACCGGCGTGGTCCGCTACGGCCTCGACAACGACGGCGTCGGCTTCTCCGACACCAACCCGAAGTACAAGGCCATGACCGCCGCCGTGGCGGCCGTGGACAAGGCCAAGCAGGACATCATCGACGGCAAGATCACCGTCAACACGAAGTAGGCCGCCGTTCTGTTACGGCCCGCAGGAACGCCGTAGAACTACGCCCTTAGTGCATCGTTGCAGCCAGGCGCCCCGAGGCCCGGGGCGCCGAACTCCCGCCTGCCGTGCGGCGTCTGGCACGCACGCTCGCCGCGTTGCCGGACCGCCCACGTGGCTCCGCCACGAGGACGCTCCGGCGCCTTGCGATCGCACGCACCAGACGCCGCACGGCCCGCCCTACGGGCGGACGACGGGAGTTCGGCGCCCCGGGCCTTGCCTCCCGCAAGGGGCGCCTGGCTGTCCGTACGCTGGCCACCATCTGTGGCCACAGCTCTATAACGGACCGGACAGATGGGGTTTTCCGTCTGGTCTACGCGCGTTACGCTGCGGCGGAACCAGCGCCTGGTTTGGGCGCTTGCACGAAGGAGTCTCGTTCCATGCGCCGGGTGTCCCGAATCGCGGTTGCAGGCGTTGCAACCGCAGCTCTTGCAGTAACCGTCTCCGCCTGCGGTAGCTCGTCCAGCGAGTCCAGCTCCAGCAGCAGCAGTTCCGGCACGTCCAAGGGTATTGGTCTTGCCTACGACGTCGGCGGCAAGGGTGACCAGTCCTTCAACGACGCCGCCTACGCGGGTCTGGTGAAGGCCGAGAAGGAGTTCGGCGTCAGCGGCCGTGACGTCGAGCCGCAGGACAACGAGTCCGACGCGGACAAGACGCAGCGCCTGGAGACCCTCGCCAGGTCCGGCTACAACCCGGTGATCGGTGTCGGCTTCGCCTACGCCCCCGCCGTCAAGGAAGCCGCCGCGAAGTTCCCGAAGATCACCTTCGGCATCATCGACGACGAGCAGATCAAGGCCTCCAACGTCGCCGACATGGTCTTCCACGAGGAGCAGTCCTCGTACCTGGCCGGCGTCACCGCCGCGCTGACCACGAAGTCGAACACGGTCGGCTTCGTCGGCGGCGTGGACGTCCCGCTGATCCACAAGTTCGCGGCGGGCTTCGAGCAGGGCGTCAAGGACACCAAGAAGGGTGTCACGGTCAAGACGCAGTACCTGACCCAGACCGCCGCGCAGGGTGGCTTCTCCAGCCCCGACAAGGGCGAGGCCGCCGCCGACGGTCAGATCGAGGCCGGTGCGGACGTGGTCTTCGCCGCCGCCGGTCTCTCCGGCCAGGGCGTCATCAAGTCCGCCGCCGCGCACAAGGTCTGGGCGATCGGTGTCGACTCCGACCAGTACAACCAGGCGGCGCTGGCCAAGTACAAGCCGTACATCCTCACCTCGGCCCTGAAGAACGTCGCGGGCGCGGTCTACGACCTCTCCAAGTCCGTCATCAAAGACAAGAAGCCCCTGAGCGGCGAGATCCGCGGCTCCCTGAGCAACGGCGCGGTCGGCCTGGCCGACTCGAACCCGACCTTCAAGAACAACGCCACCCTCCAGGCCGCCCTCGCGAAGGCCGAGGCGGGCATCAAGGACGGCTCCATCAAGGTCAAGACCTCCTGAACGGTCGGTTCTAGGCCAGTCACGACCATGGCCAAAAGAGCGCTGTAATGACAGCGTTACGGCCACGGAACGGGGTGTGGGGAGGATGTCTCTCCACGCGCCCCTGCCGTCGATCTCCCGCCTGCCGCCCTCCGGGCGGACGACGGGAGATCGACGGCAGGGACGCGCCCCGTTCGCGCGGCAGAATGCTCGGAACGGATCGGATGCCAGACAGAAGACGATCAGGTCCGGGCACTATTTAAAGCAGGGGCGCTACGCGCGTAGAGAGGCCCCTTTCCACGAGGAGAGTTCGCCATCGACGCGTCCAGCAACCCTCCACTCGGCGATCAGTCGACGATCGCGGTCGAGCTGGTGGGGATCACCAAGCGGTTCCCGGGTGTCGTCGCCAACAGCGACATCCGCTTCAGTGTCCGAAAAGGCACCGTGCACGCCCTCGTCGGCGAGAACGGCGCCGGCAAGTCGACCCTGATGAAGATCCTCTACGGCATGCAGAAGCCGGACGAGGGCACCATCGCCGTCGACGGCGAGCTCGTCACCTTCTCGTCCCCCGCCGACGCCATCGCCCGCGGCATCGGCATGGTCCACCAGCACTTCATGCTCGCCGACAACCTCACCGTCCTGGAGAACGTCGTCCTGGGCAGCGAGAAGCTGCACGGCATCGGCGGCGGCGCCCGCAAGAAGATCAAGGAGATCTCCGACCGCTACGGCCTGAACGTCCGCCCGGACGTCCTCGTCGAGAGCCTCGGTGTCGCCGAGCGCCAGCGCGTGGAGATCCTCAAGGTCCTCTACCGCGGTGCCCGCACCCTGATCCTGGACGAGCCCACCGCCGTCCTGGTGCCGCAGGAGGTCGACGCCCTCTTCAGCAACCTGCGCGAGCTGAAGTCCGAGGGCCTCGCGGTCATCTTCATCTCGCACAAGCTCGGCGAGGTCCTCTCCGTCGCCGACGAGATCACCGTCATCCGGCGCGGCACCACCGTCGGCACGGCCGTCCCCTCCGCGACGACCCCCCGCCAGCTCGCCGAGATGATGGTCGGCAGCGAACTTCCCACCCCCGAGACGGCGGAGTCCACGGTCACGGACACCCCCGTCATCGAGGTCAAGGGCCTCACCGTCTACGCCGCCGGCGGCGCCTCCCTCGGCGCCGAGTCCGAGCCCACCGCAGGCGGCCTGCTCGGCGACCTCGCCCCCGCGACCGGCACCGCCAAGCGCGTCCTGGACGACGTCACCTTCACCATCCACGCCGGTGAGGTCATGGGCATCGCCGGCGTCGAGGGCAACGGCCAGACCGAACTGATCGACGCGCTGATCGGCCTGAAGAACGCCGACTCCGGCACCATCGGCTTCCTCGGCGACGACATCACGCCCTGGGCCACCCGCAAGCGCCGCGAACAGGGCATCGGTTACATCCCCGAGGACCGCCACCGCCACGGCCTCCTCCTGGAAGCCCCGCTCTGGGAGAACCGCATCCTCGGCCACGTCACCGAGAAGCCCAACTCGCGCGGTCGCCGGGGCCTCTGGCTCGACATCAAGGGCGCGCAGGCCGACACCCGCCGGATCGTCGAGGAGTACGACGTCCGCACCCCCGGCATCGACGTCACCGCCGCCTCCCTCTCCGGCGGCAACCAGCAGAAGCTGATCGTCGGCCGCGAGATGAGCCACAAGCCGAAGTTCCTGATCGCCGCCCACCCCACCCGCGGGGTGGACGTCGGCGCGCAGGCCGCGATCTGGGACCAGATCCGCGAGGCCCGCCGCGAGGGCCTGGCCGTGCTGCTCATCTCCGCCGACCTGGACGAACTGATCGGCCTGTCGGACACCCTGCGCGTGATCTACGACGGCAGGCTGGTCGCCGATGCCGACCCGGCCACCGTCACACCGGAGGAGCTCGGCTCGGCCATGACCGGCGCCGCGACCGGTCACCTCGAACACGTCGAGGAAGCAGCGGACGGCGCGGACAGCACCGTAGAAAACGCGGACGACACCGCCGCCCCGGAGGACGAGGCCCGATGAAGAAGTTCGACAAGGAGCGCGTGCTCCTCGCCGTGGCCGGCCCGGTCATGGCGCTGGTCGCCGCGATCCTGCTGACCTCGGTCGTGCTGCTCGCCTCGGGCAAGAACCCGATCGAGCCGTACAACCTGATGCTCCAGCAGATCGGGTACTCCGACGTCCAGGTGCTGATCATCAACCAGGCGTCGATGTACTACATCGCCGCCCTGGCGGTCGCCCTCGGCTTCCGGATGAACCTGTTCAACATCGGCGTCGACGGCCAGTACCGCCTCGGCGCCGTGATGACCGCGGTCGTCGGCGCGCACGTAGCCCTGCCGGCCGTGCTCCAGGTGCCGCTGCTGCTCCTGGTCGCCGTCCTCACCGGCGCCTTCTGGGCCGGCATCGCGGGTGTCCTCAAGGTCACCCGCGGGGTCAGCGAGGTCGTCGCCACGATCATGCTGAACGCGATCGCGACCAGCCTGATCCTCTACCTCACGCAGACCAACACCTGGGGCGTGCAGGTCGGCAACAACATGACGACCGGCATCATGAAGAAGTCCGGCTGGATCCCGGGCATCGACCTGGGCTCGGACGTCGGCGAGATCTACGGCCTGGTCTTCCTCGCCGTGATCATGGGCGTCCTGTACTGGCTCGTCCTCAACCGCACCCGCTTCGGCTTCGACCTGCGCGCCACCGGCGAGTCCGAGTCCGCCGCCGCGGCCTCCGGCGTCGACGCCAAGCGCATGACGCTCACCGCGATGCTGATCTCCGGCGGTGTCGCCGGCCTCGCCGGACTGCCGCTGCTCCTCGGCGACAGCCACACCTACAGCCTCACCTTCCCCGAGGGCCTCGGCTTCACCGCCATCGGCATCGCCCTGCTGGGCCGCAACAACCCCGGCGGCATCGCGCTGGCCGCCCTCCTCTGGGCCTTCCTCGACAAGGCGTCCCCCGCCCTGGACTACGCGACCCCGGTCGCGTACCAGAAGGAGATCGCCACGATCATGCAGGGCCTGATCGTCTTCGCGGTCGTCATCTCGTACGAGGTCGTCCGCACCTGGGGCCTGCGCCGCCAGCAGAAGCGCGTCGGCGAGGAACTCGCCGCGGCCGCCCGCAACAACTCCGAGAAGAAGGAGGTGGCGGCCCGATGAGTACCGCGACCATCGCCAAGCCGCAGGCGCAGCAGCCCGGCAAGGGCGGCCGCCGTTTCTCGCTCCCCGTGCTCCTGCTGATCATCGCGGGCGCCCTGATCCTCACCTCGCTGGTCCGCGTGATCACCGGCGCGGACGGCATCACCTCCACCGGCCAGATGTCCACGGCCCTGCGCGCGGCGGTGCCGATCGGCCTCGCCGGTCTCGGCGGCCTGTGGGCCGAGCGCGCGGGCGTCGTCAACATCGGCCTCGAAGGCATGATGATCCTCGGCACCTGGTTCGGCGCCTGGGCGGGCTACCAGTGGGGCCCGTGGGTCGGCATCGTCTTCGGCATCATCGGCGGCTGCCTCGGCGCGCTGCTGCACGCCATCGCCACAGTGACGTTCAACGTCAACCACATCGTCTCCGGTGTCGCCATCAACATCCTGGCGCTGGGCACCACCCGCTACCTCTCGAAGTTCACCTTCGCCAACACCGAGCAGGGCTCCGCCAAGCAGTCCCCGCCGATCGACTCCCTCGGCACCTTCGACATCCCCGGCCTCTCCACCTGGCTGGACAAGCTCAACGAGAAGCACTGGTTCCTGCTCTCGGACATCGCGGGCCTCATCGGCGGTCTGATCACCGACCTCTCCCCGCTCACCGTCATCGCGGTGGCTCTGGTCCCGGCCACCTGGTGGGTCCTGTGGCGCACGGCCTTCGGCCTGCGCCTGCGCTCCTGCGGTGAGAACCCGGTGGCCGCCGAGTCCCTCGGCGTCAACGTCTACAAGTACAAGTACATCGCCGTGATCATCTCCGGTGGCTTCGCCGGCCTCGGCGGCGCCTTCCTGTCGATCGTCGCGTCCAACGTCTACCTCGACGGCCAGACCGGCGGCCGCGGCTACATCGGCCTCGCCTCGATGATCTTCGGCAACTGGATGCCGGGCGGACTCGCCCTCGGCGCGGGCCTGTTCGGCTACACCGACAGCCTCAACCTGCGCGGCGGCTCCACCAACGTCCACGCCCTGATCCTGCTGATCGGCTTCCTGCTGGTCGCCGGCTGCGCGTACATGGTCTGGAAGAAGCGCTACGTCCCCGCCGTCGTCACGGCTGTCATCGCGGCCCTGATGTTCGTCTGGTACGCCACCACCGACGACGTCCCGACCCAACTGGTCGGCGCCAGCCCCTACATCGTCACCCTGCTGGTGCTCTCGCTCTCCGCGCAGCACCTGCGGATGCCGAAGGCGGACGGCCTGCCGTACCGGAAGGGGCAGGGCAAGTGACCTCGCCCGCCGCCGAGTTGGCCGTCGACTGGGACGAACTGCGCACCGAGGCGCGGGAGGCGATGTCCCACGCGTACGCGCCGTACTCGGGCTATCCCGTAGGGGTCGCCGCCCGGGTCGACGACGGCCGCACGGTCTCCGGCTGCAACGTGGAGAACGCGTCGTACGGCCTCGGCCTGTGCGCCGAGTGCGGGCTGGTCTCCAACCTCCAGCGCACCGGCGGCGGCCGGCTGACGCACTTCACGTGCGTCGACGGCAAGGGCGACATCCTCGTCCCGTGCGGCCGCTGCCGTCAGCTGCTGTACGAGTTCGGCGGCCCCGGCCTGCTGGTGGAGACACCGGCGGGCATCCTGCCGCTCTCGGAGATGCTCCCGCAGGCCTTCGGGCCGGACCATCTCACCAGGTAACTCCCGTACGGCCCCGCCGAGTTGGTCCATTCCCCTCGGCGGGGCCGCACATTTTCTGAACGTTCGGAAGGAAAGCCAAGCCATGGCGCAAGTCTCGATGGACGCCATCTCCGTCATCCGCACCAAGCGGGACCGCGGTGAACTGAGCGACGAGCAGATCGACTGGGTCATCGACGCGTACACCCGCGGAGATGTGGCCGACTACCAGATGGCCGCCCTCAACATGGCGATCCTCCTCAACGGCATGAACCGCCGCGAGATCGCCACCTGGACCGCCGCGATGATCGCCTCCGGCGAGCGCATGGACTTCTCGTCCCTCTCCCGCCCGACGGCAGACAAGCACTCGACGGGCGGCGTCGGCGACAAGATCACGCTCCCCCTGGCCCCGCTGGTCGCGGCCTGCGGCGCGGCCGTCCCCCAGCTCTCCGGCCGAGGCCTCGGCCACACCGGCGGTACCCTCGACAAGCTGGAGTCGATCCCCGGCTGGCGCGCCCTGCTCTCCAACGAGGAGATGCTGTCGGTCCTGGAGACCACGGGCGCGGTGATCTGCGCGGCGGGCGACGGCCTGGCCCCGGCGGACAAGAAGCTGTACGCACTCCGGGACGTGACGGGCACGGTGGAGGCGATCCCCCTCATCGCCTCCTCGATCATGTCGAAGAAGATCGCCGAGGGCACGGGCTCCCTGGTCCTGGACGTGAAGGTCGGCACGGGCGCGTTCATGAAGACGATCGAGGACGCGCGTGAACTGGCGTCCACGATGGTGGGGTTGGGCACGGACCACGGCGTTCGGACGGTAGCGCTCCTGACGGACATGTCGACCCCGCTGGGTCTGACGGCCGGCAACGCCCTCGAAGTACGGGAATCCGTCGAGGTGTTGGCGGGCGGCGGTCCCTCGGACGTGGTCGAGCTGACCATCGCGCTGGCCCGGGAGATGCTCGACGCGGCCGGAGTGAAGGACGCCGACCCGGCTAAGGCCCTGGCCGACGGTTCCGCGATGGACGTCTGGCGCCGGATGATCGCGGCACAGGGCGGCGACCCGGACGCGGAGCTGCCGGTGGCGCGTGAGCAGCATGTGGTGACGGCTTCGACGTCGGGAGTCCTGACCCGCCTCGACGCCTACGACATCGGCATCGCCGCGTGGCGCCTCGGCGCGGGCCGCGCCCGCAAGGAGGACCCGGTGCAGGCGGGCGCGGGAGTGGAGATGCACGCCAAGCCGGGAGACGTGGTGACAGCGGGTCAGCCCCTGCTGACCCTGCACACGGACACGCCCGAGCGCTTCGAATACGCCCTGGAGGCGGTGAAGGGTTCCTACGACATCGGCGCGGCGGGGGCTACGTTCACGGCTTCGCCGGTGGTGCTGGAGCGCATCGCCTGATCGGTGATTGGCGGTTCGTCACGGTGGAGGGGCTGGGACTTCGAGGGTTCCGGCCCCTTTCGCTCTGCCTGGGGGGAAGGGGGTCGGGGCTTGCAAGTCCCAGTCCCCTTACGGCTTTTCAGGGGCGCGCGGAAGGGGCTGAGCTTTCGGATCCCGGTCCCTTCCGGTTTCTGGGGCGCGGGGGCGGGCTGGTCTTTGGGACTCCGGTCACCTGGTTCTTTTAGGGGCGCGGGGAACTGCGCGACCAGCCACAGCGCACCCGCGGACAAACAACAACCGCACCTACCCGAGCAGCGCGGCAATCCCCACCAACACCGGCACCGACAACACCGTCGACAGCAGGATCGAGTCCCGAGCCAACCCCTCACCCACCCGATACCGGCTCGCGTACGTGTACAGGTTCTGCGCGGCAGGCAGCGCCGAGGTCACCACCACGTCGAGCAACGCAGCCCCGTGAATGCCGAACACCCCCACCGCCAACGCCCACGCAATCACCGGCTGCCCCACGACCTTCAACCCGACCGACAACAACACCGGTTGACGATCCGCTCCCCGCCCCGGCATCTTGCTGCCCCGCAACGAAATCCCGAACCCGATCAGAACCGCCGGCACAGCCATGTTCCCGATCAGCGTGAGAGGTTCCATCACCGGGTCCGGCACATGAACCCGGCTCGCCGCAACCGCAACCCCCGCAAGCGACCCCACCGCAACCGGATTCCGCAGCGGCGTGAGCAGCCGTAGCCACAACGGCCCCTTCTCACCCGCCCCCGACAGATCGAGGACCGTCAACGCGAGCGGGCTCACCACCACGAGCTGGAACAACATCACCGGCGCCACCAGCGACGCATTGCCGAGGACGTACACCGAGATCGGAATCCCGAGGTTGCCGGAGTTGACGTAGCTCGAACACAGAGCCCCGATCGTCGTACGGCCGACACCCCAGCCCCGTACGACCCCCGCCACCACGAACACCCCCGCCACCGCCGCCGTGCTCAGCACCGTCACGAGCAGCCCGCTGGAGAAGATCACCGACAGGTCGGCCCGCGCGAGGGTCGTGAACAGCAGTGCCGGGGACGCGATGTTGAAGGCCAGCTTGGTCAGGACGTCCCGCCCGTGTTCGCCGAGGGAACCGCGCAGGCCGATCAGATAGCCGACCGCGATGACCACACCGATCACCGCGAACCCGGTCAGCACCCCCTGCACGACACCCCCTCGGCACCGACGCCGGCGCGCGGGAGGGCGTCGGGTATCCAGGGCGGGGCTGATCCGTGGGGCATACAGCAAATCTAGGCGGTCGCCCCCGATGAGTTACGACCGCCCACCCGGTCTACCGATCGTGGACGCCAAGACACCCGCTGTACTCGTGCCGGCCCGCCCCGTCACCCGTGACGAGGTGGCGGGGCTGTGCGCCGAGCTACGGGCACTGCTGGAGGCGACGGCCGGTACCGGAGCGGTCCTGGTCGAGATCGAGGTCGTGGGACCAGGACCGCCGGGGCTCAGTACCGTCGACCTCCTGGCCCGCCTCGCACTGACCGCCCGCCGGGCCGGTGGCCGGATCAGACTCCGCGACCCCGCCCCCGCCCTACGCGCCCTCCTCGACCTCGTCGGACTCCGCGTCGAGATGGAGGGGCAGGTCGAACAGCGGGAACCAGCGCTTCGTGTCCAGGAAGAAGTGGAACCCGGTGAGCCCGCCGTCTGAGATCTCCAGGATCTGGACCGCCCAGGGCGCGTAACCACCCGTCTCGGGGTCCGGCTTGTACTGGGCGAAGCCCGGCAGACCGTTCACCTGGACCGGGATCAGGCGTGAGCCCTCGCAGGCGGAACCGATCGTCGTCATGAAGCCCGTGATGTCGTCGTGGCCGGTGAGCCACAGGTCGAACGGCGGCATCGTCATGATGGCGTCCTCGTGCAGCAGCGCGGTGAGCGCGGCCATGTCGTAGCCCTCGAAGGCGGCGACGTACCGCTCAAGAAGCTTGCGCTGCTCCTCGTCCAGCGGGTCCGACACGGCGGCGTCGGCCGCTTTGTCGTCCCGCTCGGCGAGGGTCGCCCGGGCCCGCTGCAACGCGCTGTTGACCGACGCGACCGAGGTGTCGAGCAGCTCGGCCACCTCGTTCGCACGCCAGGCGAGCACCTCGCGCAGGATCAGCACCGCCCGTTGTTTGGGCGGGAGTTGCTGTAGGGCGGCCATGAACGCGAGCCGTACGGACTCCTTGGCCACGGCAGCCTCCGCGGGGTCTGCGACGGCCGGCAGCACGCGCGCGTCCGGCATCGGCTCCAGCCAGGTGTTGTCCGCGCGGGGCGACAGCGCGGCCTGCGCGAGGGGGGTGGAGTCGCTGAGATCGACGGGCCGTGCCCGCTTGTTGCCGGCGGACAGCATGTCCAGGCAGACGTTGGTCGCGATCCGGTACAACCAGGACCGCAGACTCGACCGCCCCTCGAACTTCTCGTAGTTCCGCCAGGCGCGGACCATCGTGTCCTGCACGGCGTCCTCGGCCTCGAAGGAGGAGCCGAGCATCCGATAGCAGTACCCGGTCAGCTCGACGCGGTGCTTCTCCAGCCTGACATCGAGGTCGTCCGTCGTAGTCACAACGCTGTCACTCATGGTCTCGTCCACCCACCCCTGTGGCCGTTCTTCCCTTACCCCGAAACGTAGCGCAGCCCACTGACAATGGCGCGAGGAGTGAACGAACGTGCAGGTCAACGCGATTACAGGTCACCCGGTATTGATGCGGGCGTCCCTGGGGGCTACGCCCCCAGACCCCCATCGGCCCCGAAAGGGCCTCGTCCTCAAACGCCGGACGGGCTGAATTTCCGCACCCTGTACTGGATTGCCGACCTGCGCTGGATCTCGCCGCCCGTACTGGGCGGCCGCCCTGCGCTGGCTGCCGACGCCTGTACCGGGTAGCCGCCGTGGGCTGGTACTGGTCGCCCGTATTGGGTCGCCGCCCGGCGTTGGATGTTGACGGCCTGCATCGGCCAGCCGACCGGCGCTGGATGTCGGTGCCTGCACTTGGTAGCCGCCGGGTGCTAGACCTCGGCGCCCGTCTGCAAGCTGGCCCGCGCTGGCCCTGGCTGCCCGTACTGGATCGCCGCCCTGCGCTGGATCTCGCTGCCCGCACTCGAACCCCGAACTGGAAAGCGCCCCGATACGACAGCCCCCAAGCCCCCGCCTCCCGCCCTCCCGGGCCAAGCCCCCACCCCCAGCCCTCCCGGGCCAAGCCCCGCCTCGGCCCCTCCAGGCCAGGCCGCTGTCTCCAGCCCTCTCGGGCCAAGCCCCCGCCCCCCAGCCCTCCAGGCCAGGCCCCGCCTCGGCCCCTCCAGGCCAGGCCGCCGTCTCCAGCCCTCTCGGGTCAGGCCCGCGCCCCCAGCCGCCGTGGGCCAAGCCCTCGCCTCCCGCCCTCTCCGACCGGGCCCCTGCTCCCAGCCGCCTCGGACCGGGCCCCTGCTCCCAGCCGCCTCGGACCGGGCCCCTGCTCCCAGCCGCCTCCGACCAGGCCCCTGCCCCCAGCCCCCTCGGGCCAGACACCGCCTCAGCCCCTCCAGGCCAGCCCCTTCAGTTCAGGCCCCGCCTCAACCACCCTCATGCAGCCGCCGCCCCAACCCCCCGCCGCTCCACCCGAGCCGCCCGCGACCCCAACACCGTGATCGTCACAACCCCGGCCACCGCCAGCACCCCGACCCCCACCGTCCCGGCCCAACCCCCCGCGTGGAACGCCATCGCGCCGACCGTGCTGCCGGTGCTGGAACCGATGTAGTAGGCGGACTGGTAAAGGGCCGACGCCTGCGCGCGCCCGGTCGTGGCCGTTTTGCTGACCGCCGAGGAGGCGACCGCGTGCCCCGCGAAGAAGCCGGCCGTGATGAGGACCAGGCCGAGCAGTACGAGGGGGAGTGAGTCGGCGAGGGAGACCAGCAGACCCGTCGCTGTCGTACCGCCCGCCAGGTACAAGGCACCCCGGCGCCCCAGCCGACCCACCAACCGGCCTGCCGTGGACGCCGATACCGTCCCCACCAGGTACACGAGGAAGATCGAGCCGATGAGGCCCTGGGGGAGGGAGAAGGGGGCCTCGGTGAGGCGGTAGCCGATGACCGTGTAGACGCCGCCGA
This sequence comes from Streptomyces sp. NBC_01288, assembly GCF_035982055.1. Taxonomy (NCBI): domain Bacteria; kingdom Bacillati; phylum Actinomycetota; class Actinomycetes; order Kitasatosporales; family Streptomycetaceae; genus Streptomyces; species Streptomyces sp. NBC_01288. Next base: position 3,964,818 of record NZ_CP108427.1, on the reverse strand, counting down.
AGACCGTCATGAACAGGGCGCCGATCGCGTACAGCCGGCACAGCAGCGGGTTCGCGAGGTGGTCGCGGACCGTGCGGGCCAGCACGCGCGGGCGCAACGAACCCGGCGTGAAGTGCTGAGGGGCGGGGAGCAGGAGGCGGAAGGCGACCGCGCAGCCGACCGCGATCACACCGATCACCGCCACCGCGACCCGCCAGCCCCACTCCTGCGCGACCCACCCGGTGATGACCCGGCCGCTCATCCCGCCGACACTGTTGCCCGCTACGAACAGGCCGATCGCCGTGACCAGCGCCTTCGGCCGGACCTCCTCCGCCAGATACGCCGTCGCCGACGCGGGCAGCCCGGCCAGCGCGGCCCCCTGGAGGAACCGCAACGCCACCAGCGCGCCCAGCGACGGCGCGAACGGCACCAGCACCCCGAGGCTCACCGCGACCACCAACGACGCCGTCATGACCGTACGACGTCCAAAACGTTCCGACAGCGCGCTCATCGGCAGGACGAACAACGCGAGCCCGCCCGTCGCCGCCGCCACCGTCCAGCTCGCCGCGCTCGCCGACACCGAGAAACCCGAGGAGATCAGCGGCAGCAGCGCTTGCGTGGAGTAGAGGAGCGCGAAGGTCGCCACGCCCGCGAGGAACAGCGCGAAGCTCATCCGGCGATAGCCGGGACCACCCGGCGTCAGCCGTGAGTCGGAGTCGGAGTCGGAGGTGGGGACAGGGCTCGCGGCGGCCACGATCGTGGACGCCCCGGTATCGGCGGAAGGCATGCTTCGAAGTTACGTAGACGCCCGCTGATCCGTCCAATGCACGGAAACGCCATAATCGTTCCCATGGTGCATCAGTACAGCTCACAGGCTCGCCTGTCACCGTCCGGTGACACAGAAGACATCGTCGCGCTGCTCGCGCCCCGCCTCGCGTACTTCGCCGGCGTGGCCCGCACCGAACACGTCACCCGGGCCGCGCAGGAGATGCGGGTCCCGCAGTCCACCCTGTCGCGGGCGATGGTCCGCCTCGAACAGGACCTGGGCGTCGACCTGTTCGCCCGCAGAGGCCGCACGGTGTCGTTGACCCCCGCCGGCCGCACCTTCCTCACCTCCGTCGAGCGTGCCCTCGCCGAGATCGAGAAGGCCGCCGACGAGGTCCGCGCCGACGCCGACCCCGCCACCGGCAAGGTCGCCTTCGGCTTCCTCCACACCCTCGGTTCCGAAACCGTCCCCGGCCTCATCCGCGCCTTCCGCGCCGACCACCCCCGCGTCCGCTTCAGCCTCGTCCAGAACTACGGCGAGGCCATGCTGGAACGGCTACGCGCCGGCGAACTGGACCTCTGCCTCCTGACCTCCCCGACCCTCGACGCCCCCGACGTCGTGGCCCACCGCCTCGACGTACAGAAACTCCGCCTCGTCGTCCCGGCCGACCACCGCCTGGCCACCCGCAAGCGCATCCGCCTCGCAGAAGCAGCGGACGAGACCTTCGTGACCCTGGAACCCGGCTACGGCCTCCGCAGCATCACCGACGCCGTCTGCAAGGAGGCCGGCTTCCGCCCGAAGATCGCCTTCGAGGGGGAGGAGGCCGAGACCCTACGGGGCCTGGTGGCGGCGGGCCTAGGGGTCGCCCTCCTGCCTCCACCAGCCGTACCCCGCCCAGGAGTTGCCGAGCTGACGGTCACAGCTCCGAGGGCGGTGAGGGAAATCGGCGTGGCGTGGTTGGACGGCCACCCAGACACCCCACCGGTGGCAGCTTTTAAGCAGTTCCTGTTGTCAAGAAGGGGCAACTTGCTACCGACGTAAGGCTGTTCCACCTAAGGGGCGCGGGGCTGTGTCAATTTGCGGCTCCGCCGCGCGGGCGCGACCAGCCACACACAACCCGCACACCGCAACGAAAGATCAGCCCCTGCGAAGCGACCGCCCAAACCCCGCAGCCAACGGCATCCGCAACCCCAACGGCGGCGGAGCCTGAAGCGCATCCTCAACAGGCCGAGAAACCGCCCGCCCGAACAACGCCCCCATCACGAAGTCCTGCGTCAGCGCATGCACTTCCTGCCGATGCTGATGCAACCCGTGCCCATCGGAATGCACTTCGAACCGACAGATGTCCCGGTTCGCCTTCTTCGCCCGAGCCGCCAACCGGAACGACAACTCGGGATCGGTCCGTTCGTCGTTCGTGCCGTGCACGATCAACACCCGCCGCCCCGCAAGCTGCTTCACCGGTTCGGGTGGCGCGGCGACATCCTGTTCCGGCAGCCAAGGAGCCAGCGCGACAACGGAGTTCACCGCCTCGTGCCCCGCGGAGCGCAACGCCGCGCGGGCGCCCATGTCGATCCCGGTGAGACACACGGGCACGTCCCCGTACCGCCGTACGACCTCCTCCACCGCCCACGCCGCGTCGTGCGCGAGAGACGCCTCGCTGCCGTTCCAGCCGCGACAGCGGTAGTGGACGACATGCGCGGCGAGCCCGTCACCGGTGCCCGCGCGGGCCAGTCGGCGGCCCAACGTCCGTACGGAGGCCGTCGCCAACATGGGTGAGGGTCTGCGGCTGGACACCTCCTCGCCGCCGGGGAGCAGCAGCACCACGCCGCTCACCGAGGTCGGTTCGGGACCGAGCGCTCTCCCCAGCCGGGCCGTCCTGACCGGCGTCGCTTGCTGTGCCATGACAGAACAGTGTCAGAAGCGAGCGTGTACGCCATCCTTCCGCGCGGTCACCGTTACGTATCGACGGATTCGTACAGCGGGCGATCTACGCGCGTAGGAGTTAGAGTGCGGAAATGACGAGCCAGAGCACCCCGAACACCCCGACGCCGGACCAGATCCGCCGGGCGCCGAAGGTTCTGCTGCACGACCACCTCGACGGCGGTCTCCGCCCGGGGACGATCGTCGAACTCGCGCGGGACGCCGGGTACACCGGACTCCCCGAGACCGACCCCGACAAGCTCGGCGTGTGGTTCGCCGAGGCCGCCGACTCCGGTTCGCTGGAGCGGTACTTGGAGACGTTCTCGCACACGGTCGCCGTGATGCAGACCCGGGACGCGCTGATCCGGGTGGCCCGCGAGTGCGCCGAGGATCTCGCCGAGGACGGGGTCGTCTACGCGGAGGTGCGGTACGCGCCCGAGCAGCACCTCGACGGCGGGCTCAGCCTCGAAGAGGTCGTCGAGGCCGTCAACGAGGGCTTCCGGCAAGGGGAGTCGCTCGCGCGGGAGAGCGGTCGGCGGATCCGGGTCGGGGCGCTGCTCACCGCGATGCGGCATGCGGCCCGTTCGCTGGAGATCGCCGAACTCGCCAACCGTTACCGCGACTTGGGCGTCGTCGGCTTCGACATCGCGGGCGCGGAGGCCGGGTTCCCGCCCACCCGGCACCTGGACGCCTTCGAGTATCTGAAGCGCGAGAACAACCACTTCACGATCCACGCCGGTGAGGCCTTCGGGCTGCCGTCGATCTGGCAGGCGTTGCAGTGGTGCGGCGCCGACCGGCTCGGGCACGGGGTGCGCATCATCGACGACATCCAGGTGAAGGAGGACGGTTCGGTCGAGCTGGGCCGCCTCGCGTCGTACGTGCGCGACAAGCGCATCCCGCTGGAGCTGTGCCCCAGCTCCAACCTCCAGACCGGCGCCGCCGACTCCTACGCCGAGCACCCCATCGGGCTGCTGCGCAAGCTGCATTTTCGCGCCACGGTCAATACGGACAACAGGTTGATGTCCCACACCAGCATGAGCAACGAATTCGAGCACCTTGTCGAGGCGTTCGGTTATTCGCTCGACGACATGCAGTGGTTCTCCGTCAATGCTATGAAGTCAGCATTCATTCCTTTCGATGAACGACTCGCCATGATCAATGACGTGATCAAGCCCGGATATGCCGAGCTGAAATCCGAATGGCTGTTCCGGCAGACCGCTTCCACCAGCGGTTCTACGGTTGAAGAGGGCTGAACGGGGCTGAGGGGTGGGACCGGAATGCGGGCGGGTGTTCACAATCCGTCCGCATTTCGATGTTTGCGGCGGGTGCCTTCGCGTGTTTACGGTCTTGGACCGCTCACATCTCCCGTCTTCCCATTCAAGGACGCATTCACCATGAAGCAGTCTGCTGCCAAGACCCTCGGTGTCGCCGCCCTCGGTGCCGCCTTCGCCGCCGTAGGCGCGGGTGCCGCGAGCGCGGCTCCGGCGCTTCCGGACGCCACCCAGGCGCTGGGCACCGTGACCCACACGCTGCCCGCGGAGAACGTCGCCAAGGCGCTGCCGGGTGCCGGCCAGGCCCTGAGCCAGGCGCAGCCCGCGCTCGCCGGTGGTCTGTCCGCCGTGCAGCCGGCCGCCGAGAAGGTGCTGTCCGACGGCCCGACCGCGCCCGTCGCCGGGCTGCTGGGCGGCCTGCCCCTGTCGCAGACGGGCCTGCCCACCCACGGCGTCCCGCTGAACGGCATCCCGCTGGGCTGAGCCCCCGCCCCCGAACGCGCCGATGGGGCGCACCCCGGACGAGGGTGCGCCCCATCGGCGTACGCGCGCCGGGGTCCTACCAGGCCTCGGTGCGCACCTTGTCCTCGGCCGGGAACAGGATCCACAGCGCGATGTAGAGCAGGAACTGCGGGCCGGGCAGCAGGCAGGAGACCAGGAAGATCACCCGCATCGTGGTCGCGGAGGTACCGAAGCGCCGCGCCAGCGCTGCGCACACTCCGCCGATCATGCGGCCTTGGGTGGGGCGGGCAATGGCGGTCATGGTTGGCTCCTTCGCGAGCGGCTGTCCGAGGCTCCCCGTGTGGTCGCCCCGTCTGCCTTCAACCGTACGGAGCCGCCGCCCGCCCGGCGTCGCTCTACGGTGCGATGCCGACCCTGGGAATCGTCGGGGTCCGTCCCTGAGCCGGTTCCTCCTGGAGGACGGTCAGGGGCGGCCGGCTCTCGGCCCTGCGGCGGAGCCAGGAGCGGGCCGCCGGGACGATCGCGGCGTGCGCGAGGGCCACGCCCACCGTGTTCATCAGCAGCGAGTCGATGTCGACGACCTGGCCGGGCACCCCGGTCTGGAGCAGCTCGATGCCCAGGGAGATCAGGGCGCCCGCCGCGACCGTACGGATGAAGGACGCGAGCGGGGAGACATGGAGCCTGCCGCTCACCATCGGGAGCAGGACACCCAGCGGGGCCAGCAGCGCGAGGCCCTCGCCGATCCGCTTCGACGCCTCCGGCCAGCCCATGCCGAGATCGGCCCGGATACTGGCCAGTGGGTGCAGATTCGGGGGCATCACCCAGGGGACGTCCCTTGGGCGCAGCGTGACCCAGGCGACGAGCACGAGATGTGCGACGAGGAGGACACCTCCCGCCACACGGATGCGAATCGCGGCGCTGCCGCCGATGGAGCCTTGACGCTGCACGCCCCACAAGACGCCCTCTCCGGCACGATCGGTTCCGGGTAGGCACCGAGCACCAGGGTGAGGCCTGCGCCACACGCCCCTTTTCGCGCCTCGTTCACCCCCGGGGCGCACGCGGCTTCAGCCGCCCGTCACCTCGCTGGACGGTGGCGCCTTGGTGCCCGGGTCGGAGCGGACGTCGTCCGTGCACTCGTAACGGCGCAGCGGCGAGCCGTCCGGGCCGCCGAGGATGACGGAGCCGTCGCCCTCGGCCGCGGCCGAGTCGGAGAACGTACAGACGATCTGGGCGAGCGCGTACGACGTCAGGTCGGCCGGTGAATTGCTCAGCCGCAGCGCGTCCTTGGGATCCTTGGCACGCGGCCCGCTCACCGTCATGCCGCCGCGCACGTCGGTCGTGTACCCGGCGTCCTTCTCGCCCGACGACGGCGACTCCGCGAGCTGGTCCAGCAGCCCCTGGGCGACGATGACGCGCCGCAGCACGTCCGCCGTGCCGTCCGGCACCTGTACGGCCCGGTCGACGGTCACCAGCGACGACCCGCACAGCAGGAACACCTGCACGGGCACCCCGCGCGCGGCCTGCGGCGACACGTCCGGCTCGGTGAGCGTGCACGGTACCCGGGACGGCGCCGCCCCGAAGTCGGTCGGCACCTCCGTGGCCCGGATCCCGCACCCGGCGAGCAGCAGGCCGAGCAGGGGCAGCGCGAGCAACGGCCGTACCGCCAGGGCGCGTTCCCGGGGCCGGGTCATCAACTGTCGTACGGTCATGACGCGTTCCCCTCGGAGCCGACCGAGCCGACCGGGCCGTCGCCCTCGCCCTTGTCGGTCTCCTCCGTGAGCGTGGAGGCGTCCCTGGGCAGCCGCAGGGTGAACACCGCGCCGCCGTCGGGGGAGTTGGCGGCGGTGATCCCGCCGCCGTGGAATCGGGCGTTCTCCAGGGCGATGGAGAGGCCCAGGCCGCTGCCCTCGGAGCGCGGCCGGGAAGCGCTCGCCTTGTAGAAGCGGTCGAAGACGTGCGGCAGGACGTCCTCGGGGATGCCGGGGCCGTGGTCCCGTACCGCGATGACGAGTTCGTCGTCCTCCAGCCGCACCGCCACCCTGACCGGCGAGCCGCCGTGCTTGAGGGCGTTGCCGATGAGGTTGGCGAGGATGACGTCGAGGCGGCGCGGGTCGAGCCGGGAGTGGATGCCGCGTTCGGCGTCCAGGTCCACGGCGTCCAGCCAGGCGCGGGCGTCGAGGCACGCGGTGATCTGGTCGGCGAGGTCGACGTCGTCGAGGACGAGCCGGGCGGTGCCCGCGTCGAAGCGGGTGACCTCCATCAGGTTCTCGACGAGGTCGCCGAGCCGCTTGGTCTCGCTGACGACGAGGCGTACGGCGGGCTCGATCATCGGGTCCACGCTGCCGGTCTCGGCGTCGAGTTCCTCTTCGAGCACCTCCACCACCGCCGTGATCGCGGTCAGCGGGGTGCGCAGTTCGTGGGACATGTCGGCGACGAACCGGCGCGAGGCGTCGTCCCGGGCGGCCATGTCGGCGACCCGCTTCTCCAGCGCCTCGGCGGTCTGGTTGAACGTCCGTGACAGTTCGGCGAGTTCATCGGTCCCGGAGACCCGCAGCCGGGTGTCGAGCTTGCCCTCGCCGAGCCGGCGCGCGGCGATGCCGAGCCGGTGCACGGGCTTGAGGACGGTCGTCGCGGCGGCCTGCGCGAGTAGCGCGGAACCGATCAGCGCGAGCCCGGTGGCGATACCCAGCGACCAGGCGAGGGAGTTGAGGTCCTTCGCCTCCGGCTCAAGGGACTTGAGCATGTAGCCGGTCGAGCCGCCGCCGATCATCCGGGTCCCGGCCACGAGATACGGCGTGCCGTGCTCGGTGACCCGCTGCCAGTACAGGTGGTACGGCTCCTTGTTGCCGTCGGACACCGACTGTTGCTTGTTCACCGCCGTCCGCAGCGACTTGGGCACGTCCTCCAGCGAAAAGCCGTTCAGGCCGCCCGAGTTGCCGTAGACCGTCTTGTCGTTGGCGTCCTCGCCGACGAGCAGGACGCTGAAGCGCTGGCTGCTGTTGGCCATCTGGCCCGCGGTGCGCATCAGTTCGTCCTGCGTGGGGTGCACCGGCAGCGCGCCGGCGCGGTTCTGCATCTCCTGGCGGAAGTCGCGCAGGACGGCGTCCTGGGCGCGGGTGAGGACGGCCTCGCGGTTGAGCCAGTACGCGATGCCGGACGCGGACACGGCGGCGGTCAGCGCGACCAGGCCGAAGACCACGACCAGCCTGAGGCGCAGGCTGGTGAACCGCAGCCGCCACAGAACTCCCTTACGACCCGGGCGCCAGCCGCGGATCCCCCCTGGTGCGTCGGTCACTGAGGCGAGTCCAGGCGGTAGCCGACGCCGCGCACGGTACGGATGAGGGTCGGGGACGACGGGATGTCCTCGACCTTGGCGCGCAGCCGCTGGACACAGGCGTCCACCAGGCGCGAGTCGCCGAGGTAGTCGTGCTCCCACACCAGGCGCAGCAACTGCTGCCGGGACAGGGCCTGTCCGGGCCGCCGGCTCAGCTCCAGCAGCAACCGCAGCTCGGTGGGCGTGAGTTGGAGGTCCTCGCCGTTCTTCGTGACGGTCATCGCGGCCCGGTCGATGACGAGCGAACCGAACGACGCCGCGTCGTTCGCCTCCCGCTCGCCGCGCCGCAGCACGGCCCGGATACGGGCGTCCAGCACGCGCCCCTGCACGGGTTTGACCACGTAGTCGTCGGCACCGGACTCCAGTCCGACGACGATGTCGATGTCGTCGCTGCGCGCGGTGAGCAGAATGATCGGCAGCGTGTCCGTGCGCCGGATACGGCGGCACACCTCGAAACCGTCGATGCCGGGCAGCATCACATCCAGCACGATCAGGTCCGGCCGCTGCTCACGCAACAGCTTCAGACCGTCCTCGCCGCTGGCAGCGGTGGCTACCCGGTGTCCCTGGCGCGTCAGCGAGAGCTCCAGGGCCGTCCGGATGGCGTCGTCGTCCTCGATCAGCAACAGGGAAGGCACGGGGCTCATTCTGGCCCATGTGGGGGTGGGGTTTCGACACCTGTACGTGTACGTAGCCCTTGTAGGTACGTGTGCGCACCCGTAGCGCCCTTTTCTGTGACCGGACTGTCCGTTTTCTGAGGGCGGCCGCAGAGACAGGGCCCTGTGACAGGTCTGTGACAGTCGGGGGACACGTCCATGAAGTGACCCCGGCAGGATTTTCGGCACAGGCAAGGAACCACGAGGAACCGAGCCGGAACATCCGAACACCGGGCAAGTCCACTACGGGGGGCGCGAGATGAACACGCTGCACAGCACCAGCAACAACGCAGTCATCACGCGTCTGCACGACGTCACCCGGGGTTCCGAGAAGTCCGGCGCTGTGAACGGGCGGGGGTGCGCTCGCAGCGTCGGGCGTCAGCACACCGGTTACATGACGGTGGTTGACGCGCACACGGGGGAAGCGCATGGGGGAAGCGCGTACAGGGAGGACACGGGGGAGCGGCACTCGCTGTCGGAGGCGGAGTTCACCGCCTACGTCCAGGAGCGCCGCGCCTCCCTGTACGCCACCGCGTACCACCTGACCGGCGATCGCTTCGAGGCCGAGGACCTGCTCCAGAGCGCGCTGTTCTCGACGTACAAGGCGTGGGACCGGATCAGCGACAAGGCCGCGGTCGGGGGCTACCTCCGCCGCACCATGACGAACCTGCACATCAGCGCGTGGCGCCGCCGCAAGCTGAACGAGTACCCGACCGAGGAACTGCCGGAGACGCCCGGCGACACGGACGCGATGCGCGGCACGGAACTGCGCGCGGTCCTGTGGCAGGCGCTGTCCCGGCTGCCGGAACTCCAGCGCACCATGCTGGTCCTCCGCTACTACGAGGGCCGCACGGACCCGGAGATCGCGGAGATCCTCGACATCAGTGTCGGCACGGTGAAGTCCAGCATCTGGCGGTCGCTCCGCCGTATGCGCGAGGACGAGGTCCTCAGCTTCGGCCGTGACGAGGAGGACGCCTTCGGGGAGCTTGTCGCCTGAGGGTTGGGGGGGAGTAGGTAACGGGGGAAGGTCCGGGGGGACCGCGGGGGATCGGTACCGGGGGGTGCCGACGGGGTCACGGGGACCATGGGGGGAACACGGGGGAAGTACCACGGGGGAACAGGGAGAGCGGGACTGGAGGGCCGGGGGGTCCGTCCAGTCCCGCTTTTTGCGCCTAAACCGGCGCCGCTCTCGCGGACCTGGTTGCTCGCCGTCGTGGTGCCTCAATTGATGGTTGCGGTCCTATGACGGAGAAGACGCCGGACTGATTCGCGCCGGGCGCCGGCCCACCGCCGCCGCGGCCAGCCGTCCCAGCGCCTCGTCCTTGTCGCAGGCGTACGCGCCGAGTCCGGTCTGCCGGGCCACGATCGAGCGCTCCAGCCGCATCAGCCGCCAGCCGCGGCGCAACAGGAACGGCACGGACTTACGGCCCTCCCTCAGATCCCGCAGGAAGCGGCGCCGGAAAGTGCGCATCGGACCGCGGCTCAGGCACAGCGCGTCCGCGAGGACGCCCAGCTCCTGGCACCGGGTGATGACCTCGGCGGCGAAGATGCCCTCCGCTATGAACAACGGGGTCCGGCCCACGTCGACCACCTCCGTGCCCGTGCGCGCGCTCAGCGAGATGTCGTAGACCGGTACGTCCGTACGGCCCGTGCGGCACAGCTCGACGATCGCGGCGACCGCCACGTCCGCGTCCCAGGAGTCCGGGTGGTCCCAGTCGATGTCCGAACTCCCCGCCACCTGCGGCAGCGTCGGGTCGTCGCCCTCTTTGTAGAAGTCGTCGAGCCGCAGCACGGGCAGGCCGGACCGGGCGGAGACGAGGGACTTGCCGGAACCCGAGGGGCCGCACAGCAGCACGACACGGGCCGGTGACGGGGAAATGATGCTCACGGGACACCAGTTTGACGCATTCCGTACGTCCTGCCGACCCCGCGGGTCGCCAGTGGAACGCGCATCACACGTCAACTACCCTTCGTGCTGACCTGATTACCCTGCGCACCAGAAGGTGGCACCAGCAATGGCACGACACACGTCCCCCCAGCATCCGACCGCCCAGCGCGCCCTGGTCGCCCTCGCGACCGCCGGAGTCGCCCTCGGTGCGGGGGCGGCGTCGGCCGCCGCGGACACCGCGCCGGTCGTCGACGTGATGCGGACGCGGCCCACGTCTCTGGGCAAGATCGACCCCGCGGCGGGGCTCGGTGCGCTCACCGGCACGGTCGGGTATGTCACCGGGCCTGTCGCCGGGCTCAAGCCCAACCCGCTTGCGGGGACGGGTGTCGACCCGCTCGACAACGGGGTTGCGACCCAGCTCGCGGACTTTCAACCGTTGGCCTCGCAGGCGTTGACGGGGCCGGTGGCCGAGGCTCAGTCGATCGGGAGTATGCCGGTGGTGGGGCAGGTGACGGGGCTGTTGGGGGGTTGAGGGATTGCGGGGGAGGGGTGGGGAGCTGCGGTCTCGTTGCCGGGTGACGGCCCGTTGTGGCTGGTCGCGCAGTTCCCCGCGCCCCTGGAAAAGCGGCCTGCGGCCGCTTGATACGACACGCCCCCCGGTTAGTACGAGGAGCCGCCTGCTCCCAGTGAACCTGTGGGGTGCCAGACCGTCTTTGTCTCCAGGAAGGCTGTCAGGCGGTCGATGCCGGGAGTCTCCGTGTAGTCCACAGGGTGTGGACGGAGAACTCGCTTGAGGTTGTCGGCCGCTGCGATCTCCAGGTCCTTCGCCAGTACGTCGTCTGCGCCCGCCAAGTCGATCGCGTTGACGTCCTGGTGGGCGGCGAGGGGGGCCGCGATCTCCGCCGTGTTGCCGGAGAGGATGTTGACGACTCCGCCGGGGAGGTCGGAGGTGGCCAGGACCTCGCCCAACGAGAGGGCGGGGAGCGGGGAGTTCTCGCTCGCGATGACGATGACCGTGTTGCCGGTCGCGATCACCGGGGCGATGACCGAGATCAGGCCGAGGAGCGATGATTCCTGGGGGGCCAGGACGGTGACCACGCCCGTCGGCTCGGGCGAGGAGAGGTTGAAGTACGGGCCCGCTACCGGGTTCGCGCCCCCGACCACCTGCGCGATCTTGTCCGTCCAGCCCGCGTACCAGACCCAGCGGTCGATCGCCGCGTCGACGACCGCGGCCGCCTTGGTCTTCGACAGGCCCTCCGCGTCCGCGACTTCACGCGCGAACTGGTCCTTGCGGGCCTCCAGCATCTCGGCGATGCGGTAGAGGATCTGGCCGCGGTTGTACGCCGTCGCGCCGGACCAGCCGCCGAACGCCTTGCGGGCCGCTACGACCGCGTCGCGGGCGTCCTTGCGGGAGGACCGGGGCGCGTTCGCCAGCCACTTGCCCTTTGAGTCGGTCACCTCGTACACCCGGCCGCTCTCGGAACGCGGGAACTTCCCGCCGACGTACAGCTTGTAGGTCTTGAAGACGGACAGTCGTGCGTCAGACATCGAGGTACGCCTCCAGGCCGTGGCGACCGCCCTCGCGGCCGTAGCCCGACTCCTTGTAGCCGCCGAACGGCGAGGTCGGGTCGAACTTGTTGAACGTGTTGGACCAGATGACACCCGCGCGCAGCTTGCTCGCGACCGCGAGGATGCGGGAGCCCTTCTCCGTCCAGATGCCCGCCGAGAGGCCGTACTGCGTGTTGTTGGCCTTCGCGACCGCCTCCTCGGGCGTACGGAAGGTCAGCACCGACAGCACCGGGCCGAAGATCTCGTCGCGGGCGACGGTGTGCGCCTGGGTGACGTTCGTGAAGAGCGTCGGGGCGAACCAGTAGCCGGAGGACGGGAGTTCACAGGACGGGGACCAGCGCTCGGCACCCTCCGCCTCGCCCTGTTCCACGAGGGTGGTGATGCGGGAGAGCTGCTCGGCGGAGTTGATCGCGCCGATATCCGTGTTCTTGTCGAGCGGGTCGCCGAGGCGGAGGGTGGAGAGCCTGCGCTTCAGGGAGTCCAACAGCTCGTCCTGGATGGACTCTTGGACGAGGAGGCGCGATCCCGCGCAGCAGATCTGGCCCTGGTTGAAGAAGATGCCCGTGACGATCCCCTCCACCGCCTGGTCGACGGGGGCGTCGTCGAAGACGATGTTCGCGCCCTTGCCGCCGAGTTCGAGGGTGACCTTCTTGGTCGTGCCGGCCACCTGGCGCGCGATCGCCTTGCCGACCGCCGTGGAACCGGTGAAGGCGACCTTGTTCACGTCCGGGTGCGCTACGAGCGCGGCGCCCGAATCGCCGTAGCCCGGAAGGATGTTGACGACACCCTTGGGGAGGCCGGCCTGGCGGCAGATGTCCGCGAAGAACAACGCCGAGAGGGGGGTGGTCTCCGCGGGCTTCAGGACGACCGTGTTGCCGGTCGCCAGTGCCGGGGCGATCTTCCACGCGAGCATCAGGAGCGGGAAGTTCCAGGGGATGACCTGGCCCGCGACGCCCAGGGGCTGCGGGTTCGCCCCGAAGCCGGCATGGTCCAACTTGTCGGCCCAGCCCGCGTAGTAGAAGAAGTGCGCAGCGACCAGGGGGAGGTCGGCGTCCCTCGTCTCCTTGATGGGCTTGCCGTTGTCCAGGGTTTCCAGGACGGCCAGTTCGCGGCTGCGCTCCTGGATGATCCGGGCGATGCGGAACAGGTACTTGGCGCGCTCGGAGCCGGGCAGCGCCGACCACTTCTCGAAGGCCTTGCGGGCGGCCCTCACCGCGCGGTCGACGTCCGCCTCGCCGGCCTGGGCGATCTCGGAGAGGACCTCTTCGGTGGAGGGGGAGACGGTCTTGAAGACCTTGCCGTCCGCCGATTCCGTGAACTCGCCGTCGATGAACAGGCCGTAGGAGGGCGCGATGTCGACGACCGAGCGGGACTCGGGGGCGGGTGCGTAGTCGAAAGTAGCCATGATGGTCAGTCCACCGTCACGTAGTCGGGGCCGGAGTAGCGGCCGGTGGCCAGCTTCTGACGCTGCATCAGCAGGTCGTTCAGGAGCGAGGACGCGCCGAAGCGGAACCAGTGGTTGTCCAGCCAGTCCTCGCCCGCCGTCTCGTTGACGATGACCAGGAACTTGATCGCGTCCTTGGAGGTGCGGATACCGCCCGCGGGCTTCACGCCGACCTGGATACCGGTCTGGGCGCGGAAGTCGCGGACCGCCTCCAGCATCAACAGGGTGTTCGCGGGCGTCGCGTTGACGGCGACCTTGCCCGTCGACGTCTTGATGAAGTCCGCGCCGGCCAGCATGCCGAGCCAGCTCGCACGGCGGATGTTGTCGTACGTCGAGAGTTCGCCGGTCTCGAAGATGACCTTCAGGCGGGCGGCGCCCGAGGCCTCCTTCACGGCGACGATCTCGTCGTACACCTTCATGTAGTTGCCCGCGAGGAACGCCCCGCGGTCGATGACCATGTCGATCTCGTCGGCGCCCGCGGCGACCGCGTCCCGCACGTCGGCCAGCTTCACGTCGAGCGCGGCGCGGCCGGCCGGGAAGGCGGTGGCGACGGAGGCGACCTTCACGGAGGAACCGGCGACGGCCTCCTTCGCGGTGGCCACCATGTCCGGATAGACACAGACGGCCGCGGTCGAGGGGCTCGTGCGGTCGGTCGGGTCGGGGCGGACCGCCTTGGCGCCGAGCGCCCGGACCTTGCCCGGGGTGTCCGCGCCTTCCAGCGTCGTCAGGTCGACCATCGAGATGGCGAGGTCGATGGCGTACGCCTTCGCGGTGGTCTTGATGGAACGGGTCCCGAGCGAGGCGGCACGCGCCTCCAGGCCGACCGCGTCGACGCCGGGCAGCCCGTGAAGGAAACGGCGCAGCGTGCTGTCGGAAGCCGTTACCTCGCCGAGTGCGTGTGCAGCAGCAGGTGCAGTGATGGGCATGGTCACCACACGAGCATATCTACGCGCGTAGCAGCTGTACACCCCGGGCAAGTGGTCCCACCCAAGGGGCGCGGGGCTGTATCTATGTGCGGCTCCGCCGCGTGGGCGCGACCAGCCACAGCGCACCCGCAGTCGCGAACGCACACAACCCGAACGGCGACCAGGCGCACCTCTGAGGCAGAATTCGCATCATGACGACCCCGCACCCCGAGCCCAAAGACCGGATCTACCGCTCACCCGCGGGCCTCATCGGCGGTGTCCTGCTGCTGGCCATCGCCTGCTGGCTCGGCATCGACGCCCTCGTGTCCGGCCACGGCCGCACCCCGTGGCTCGCGCTGGCCGGCCTGATCCTCGTCGTCCCGGCGATCGCCGCGTTCACGCTCCGCCCGGCCGTGTACGCGGGCCCGGACCGGCTGCGCGTCCGCAACCCGTTCCGGGTCGTCGTACTGCCGTGGGGCGAGATCGCCAGCCTGCGGTCCGGGTTCTCGAACGAGGTCGTCACGAAGGCGGGCGCCAAGTTCCAGCTGTGGTCGGTCCCGGTCTCGCTGCGCGGCCGCAAGAAGGCGGCACGGCGCGAGGCGAAGGCCGCGGCGGAGGCGGCGGGAGCGCGGCGCGGCGGCAGGTCCGGCGCCCTGGGCTTCGGCGGCGGCATCGGCGGGTTCGGCGGCGGCATGGGCGCGGGCAGCGGCATGCGGGGCGGCGCCGTGCAGGCCGGGCCCACGCGCGCGGAGTCCGACCAGATCATGGCCGACCTGCGCGAGCTGCTGGAGGCCAGGGAGCAGGCGGAGTCGGCGCAGGGCGAGGTCACCGTGCGGTGGGCGTACGAGGTGATCGGGCCGGTGGTCGCCGGTGCGGTACTCCTGGCGATCCTGCTGGCGACGGGCTGACCGGACGGGCACACCCCCCGCACACACCTCCCCACCCCTACCTCTCTGGGATGTCATGACCGCGAACGTCCGGGAGTCGTCGCCGCTGCCCACCACCGCGATACCCGACGGGTGCGTGGACTGGAACGGCGAGCACGCGCGCGTGTGGGCCGGTGCGGTCGTGCCGTGGTGGGTGCCGGTCCGGCCGCGGCGCTGGGCCCTCGAACTGGCCGTCTGGTGCGCCCTGTTCGCCGCCTTCGGCCTGCTGGCGACGACGGACCTGCCCCCGGATCTGGTCGCGCTGCTGCCGCTCCAGGTCGTCTGGTGGCTGTGGCGCCCCGAGGCCGTACGGTTCTCCGCCCCCGTGCTGATCGTGCTGGTGGCGGTCCGGGCGACCGGGCTGCCCTGGCCGGTCCTGGTCTGCGCCGCCCTGCTGGTCCTCGCCTCCGTGACGGCCACCGAACTACGGGCACGCGCGCGTACCCGCCAGCGGCAGCGCGCCCTGGCCGCGGCCGGCGGGGTCACGGCCGTGCCGCCGGACGCGGACGGACCGGTGCGGCGGGGCCGGCTTCTCCTCAGGTTCGGGGCGGGCATGGCCGTACCCGGAGTCGTACTGCTCGCCACCTCCGGCCTGTGGCACTCGGCGGGCGACCGCCAACTGGCCGTCGCGGAGGGCCTGTTCGTGGTGGGCCTGGCACTCACCCTGCTCCTCTCCGGAGCCCTCGGCCGACGCAGGGCGATCGTCCTGCGCGCGACCCCCGCACCCGTACTGCGCGTCCTCGTCGGCAAGGACGAGCACGAGGACGCCGTGATCTACGCGACGGACGACACGGAGGCGCTACGGCCGCTCTTCACGGTCGCGACGAGGGCAGCGGGCGACGACAAGGGGAAGGGCGACGACAAGGGCGACGAGCTGGAGCCGGAGGAGCTGGAGGAACTCCTCGACGCGCACGCGGCCGCCGCTCCCGCTCCCCTGCGCGAGGCCGTCCTGTACGGCACCCCCTACGACGGCGCCGAGATCCTGCTGATCGGTGCGGCGGAGGAGCCCGGCGAGCCTCCGGTGGCGGAGTGGTCGACCGGGCCCGTACGACCGTTGCCGGAGGGCGCGGCGCGGCGGCGGCTCGACCGGGCGAAGCGGGCGAAGGTCCGGGCGGCCCGGGACGAGGAACTGGCCGCGACTCTGCGCGCGGGGACCACCGTGGTGCCGGTACGGCGCTGGCGGGCGGGGCCGGTGGACTGGCTGGCGGGCTTCCTGACCGTGCAGTGGTGTCTGGGGTACTTCCTGCTGGGGATCGACGACAGCCTCTGGTTCCGGGGTCTGCTCCTCCTCCTCGGCCTGATGTGCGCCGTCCGCGTCCCCGTGAAACTGCGCTGGCGCATCACCGCCGACCACACCGGCATCTGGCTGAACCGGCTGCGCGCCCCGCGCCACATCCCCTGGGACGACCTCCGCGCGGCCCGCCGGGAGTCCTTCGAACTCCAGCTGCGCGTGCGCGACGGCGACGACTGGTCGATGGCCGCACCTCGCTGGCCCTGGCTGCAACGCCGACGCGGACTGACCCACCCCTACGACGCCCTCGCCGCCGAACTCTCCGCGATGATCGCCGACCCCGCCCTGCGCCCCACCGGCGAGAGCGAAGTGGGCGAGCGGGGACGCCGGTTGTGGCCGTTCGCCGTGCTTCTCGCGCTGGCCTGGACGGTGCTGCTCGTCACGCGCTGGCTGTCCTGACCGCAGCACGGGACGCGGACGGGGTGCCCCCGGACAGGGACACCCCGTGTGTTCCGCTACGGCTCAGATACCGGCCGCCGCCGACAGGTCCCGCTTGATCGTCGCGAGGGTCTCGGTCGCCTGCGCGCGGGCCGCTGGGAGATCGGCGTGCGTGGCGACGGGCACCACGACCTCCAGGTAGCACTTCAGTTTGGGCTCGGTGCCGCTGGGCCGGACGATGACCCGGGCGCCGTCGAGCGTGTAGCGCAGGCCGTCCGTGGGCGGGAGCTTCTCCGTGCCCTCGGTCAGGTCCTCGGCCTTGGTGACGGCCAGCCCCGCGAGCGCGGTCGGCGGCTGCTCGCGCAGCCGCCGCATGGCGTCCGCGATGACGGTCAAGTCCTCGACGCGGACGGAGAGTTGATCGGTGGCGTGCAGGCCGTGCTCGACGGCGAGATCGTCGAGGAGGTCGAGCAGATCGCGCCCCTCGGCCTTCAGCTCGGAGGCCAGCTCGGTGATGAGGAGGGCGGCCGTGATGCCGTCCTTGTCGCGCACGCCGTCCGGGTCCACGCAGTAACCGAGGGCTTCCTCATAGCCGTAGCGAAGGCCCTCCACCCGGGCGATCCACTTGAAGCCGGTGAGGGTCTCCTCGTAGGGCAGACCCGCCTTCTCGGCGATACGGCCGAGGAGGGACGAGGACACGATCGACTCGGCGAAGGTGCCCCGGGCGCCGCGTCGCACGAGGTGTGCGGCGAGGAGTGAACCGACCTCGTCGCCGCGCAGCATCCGCCACTTCCCGTCCGCCTTCACGGCTGCGGCGCAGCGGTCGGCGTCGGGGTCGTTGGCGATGATCAGGTCGGGGTCGCTGGCACGGGCCTGCGCGAAGGCGAGGTCCATCGCGCCGGGCTCCTCCGGGTTGGGGAACGCGACGGTCGGGAAGTCCGGGTCGGGCTCGGCCTGTTCGGCGACGAGCACGGGTTCCGGGAACCCGGCCCGGGCGAACGCGGCCAGCAGTACGTCCTTGCCGACGCCGTGCATCGCGGTGTAGACGGTGCGGGCGGTGCGGGGGGAGTCGGGGGCGAGGACGGCGTCGGTGCGGGCGAGGTAGGCGTCGAGGACGGCGTCGTCGAGGATCTCCCAGCCGGTGTCCGGACGGGCCACGTCGTGCAGTGAGCCGATCGCCTCGATCTCGGCGGCGATCTCCGCGTCGGCCGGGGGCACGATCTGGGAGCCGTCGCCGAGGTAGACCTTGTAACCGTTGTCCCGTGGCGGGTTGTGGCTGGCGGTGACCTCCACGCCCGCGATCGCGCCCAAGTGCCGTATGGCGAAGGCGAGTACGGGGGTGGGGAGGGGGCGGGGGAGTACGGCCGCCTTGAGTCCCGCGCCGACCATCACCGCGGCGGTGTCGCGGGCGAAGTCCGCCGACTTGTGGCGGGCGTCGTAGCCGATGACGACGGTTCCGGTGCCGTCGGTGTGGCCGGTCTTCCTGAGGTACGCGGCGAGTCCGGCGGCGGCCCGGATGACGACCGCACGGTTCATCCGCATGGGCCCGGCGCCCAGTTCGCCCCGGAGGCCGGCGGTGCCGAACTGGAGGGTGCCGCTGAAGCGCTCCGCGAGCTCGGCGACGTCCCCCGCGTCGATGAGCTTGGCGAGCTCGTCACGGGTGTCCGCGTCGGGGTCCTCGGCGAGCCAGGTCCTGGCCTGCGCGATGAGATCGGCGTGCACGGTCGGTCAACCTCTCGTTGTCTCTTGGTGCGGGTACCTGGGGGCTGCGCCCCCAGACCCCCCTTCGGCCCTGAAGGGGCCTCGTCCTCAATCGCCGGACGGGCTGGACGATGCCGGCCCGCGCCTACAAGTGCGCCTACAACCGCCCGAGCACCTGGGCCAACAGTGACCCCATCTGCGAAGCGGAATCCCGGCCGGCCTGGAGGACCTCCTCGTGGTTCAGCGGTTCGCCGGTCATACCCGCGGCGAGGTTCGTCACCAGGGAGATGCCCAGCACCTCCGCACCCGCCTCGCGCGCCGCGATGGCTTCCAGCACCGTCGACATGCCCACCAGGTCCGCCCCGATCACCCGAGCCATGCGGATCTCGGCCGGAGTCTCGTAGTGCGGCCCGGGGAACTGGGCGTAGACACCCTCCTCCAGAGCCGGGTCGATCTCCTTGCACAGGGCGCGCAGCCGGGGGGAGTACAGGTCGGTCAGGTCGACGAAGTTCGCGCCGACGATGGGGGACGTGGCCGTGAGGTTGATGTGGTCGCTGATCAGGACCGGCTGGCCGGGTCGCATGCCTTCGCGCAGGCCACCGCAGCCGTTGGTCAGGACGATGGTCTTGCAGCCGGCGGCGACGGCGGTACGGACGCCGTGCGCGACGGCGGCGACCCCGCGGCCCTCGTAGTAGTGGGTACGGCCGAGGAAGACCAGCGCGCGCTTGTCGCCGATCTTGTACGAGCGGACCCGGCCCCCGTGTCCCTCGACGGCCGGCGGCGGGAAACCGGGCAGCTCGGTGACGGGGAAGTCGGCCTCGGAAACGCCGAGCGCGTCGACGGCCGGTCCCCAGCCGGAGCCCATCACAAGGGCGACGTCGTGGGTCTCGGCGCCCGTCAGTTCGCGCAGGCGCGTGGCGGCGGCGTCAGCGGCGGCATGGGGGTCGCCCTGGATGTCGTCCGGAAGAAGAGATGCGTTCACGCGGATGAGCGTAGCTGGTCTGGGCCTACGCGCGTAGATGACAGAGCGCACGGGATGGCGATCGTTGTCTTGTCGTTTCCAACGAGACCTGTGACGGGCGTTATGTGTGGGAAACCCTCAGCGGAATCGCGGGGAACCCTCGGCAGAGCCGTGAGGAAACCCTCAGCAGGGACGCTTCCGCAGCTCCATCACATAGTCGTGCGGCGCGCCCGCGGACTCGGCGGCGTCGGCGAGTTCACCGAGATACCGCGCCGACGGGAGCCCGCCCTCGTACCCGTTGAGGACGTACAGCCAGACGGGTTCCTCGCCCTCCAGGGTGTGCACCCGGACCCGCATGCGGCGGTAGACGTCGAGGCCGACGCCCTCCCACCGGTCCATGGAGTCCTCGTCGGGCGGCGCGATCTCGTACAGCGCGACGAAGACCTGGGAGCGCGGGGCCTCCACGATCGTCGCGAGCGCGCCCTCCCAGCCCATGTGCTCGCCGCCGAAAGTCAGCCGCCACCCGTTCAGCCAGCCCGTGGCGCGCAACGGCGAGTGCGGGGCGCGGCGGGTCATCAGCCGCGCGTCGAGATTGCCGGCGTACGCGGCGTAGAGCGACATGCTTCGAGAGTACGGCAGCGGAACCACCCGCCACTCCCGTAACCGTGGGTACCGGTGCCACTGGCACGGGCGCCGCCCGCCGCCCCCGTGTGCCCTCCGCGAGCTGGGTCTTTTTCTAACCGGTCACTCGGGGTCACAGTGGTTAGTTTTGCCCCCAGCTTTCAGTGGCCCACCGCAGCCCCGCACTGGACACCCTCCCCGCGACCCCCCTTCGCCCGGCAGGGCCTCGCCCCCCCGGGCGGAAGCACCTTGAAGCGTGCGGGACAATGGGGTACGTGACTCGGATCGTGATCATCGGTGGCGGACCCGGCGGCTATGAAGCGGCGCTGGTGGCAGCGCAGCTCGGCGCGGAGGTGACCGTCGTCGACTGCGACGGTCTGGGCGGGGCGTCGGTGCTGACCGACTGCGTCCCGTCGAAGACCCTTATCGCGACGGCCGAGGTGATGACCACCTTCGACTCGTCGTACGAGGAACTCGGCATCATCGTCGCCGACGACACCCCACCCATGGAACAGGCGGCCCGGGTCGTCGGCGTGGACCTCGGCAAGGTCAACCGCCGTGTGAAGCGCCTCGCGCTCGCCCAGTCGCACGACATCACCGCGTCCGTGACCCGGGCCGGCGCCCGTGTCATGCGCGGCCGGGGCCGGCTCGACGGCATGCAGGCCATCGACGGCTCCCGCAAGGTCATCGTGAAGGCGGCCGACGGCACCGAGGAGACCCTCGTCGCCGACGCCGTCCTCATCGCGACCGGCGGCCACCCCCGCGAGCTGGACGACGCCCGCCCGGACGGCGAGCGCATCCTGAACTGGACCCAGGTCTACGACCTCACCGAACTCCCCGAAGAGCTGATCGTGGTCGGCTCCGGTGTCACCGGCGCCGAGTTCGCAGGCGCCTACCAGGCCCTCGGCTCCAAGGTCACCCTCGTCTCCTCCCGCGACCGCGTCCTGCCCGGCGAGGACCCGGACGCCGCCGCCGTACTCGAAGACGTCTTCCGGCGCCGCGGCATGAACGTCATGGCCCGCTCCCGCGCCCAGTCCGCCAAGCGCGTCGGCGACAAGGTCGAGGTCGTCCTCGCCGACGGTCGCGTCATCACCGGCTCGCACTGCCTCATGGCCGTCGGCGCGATCCCGAACTCCGCGGGCATGGGCCTGGAGGAGGCGGGCGTCAGGCTGCGCGACTCGGGCCACATCTGGACCGACAAGGTCTCCCGTACGACGGCTCCGGGTGTGTACGCCGCCGGTGACGTGACCGGGATCTTCGCGCTCGCCTCGGTGGCCGCGATGCAGGGCCGTATCGCGATGTACCACTTCCTGGGCGACGCGGTGGCCCCGCTCAACCTGAAGACCGTCTCCTCGAACGTCTTCACCGACCCCGAGATCGCGACCGTCGGCTACAGCCAGGCCGACGTCGACGGCGGCAAGATCGACGCCCGCGTCGTCAAGCTCCCCCTCCTCCGCAACCCGCGCGCGAAGATGCAGGGCATCCGGGACGGCTTCGTCAAGATCTTCTGCCGTCCGGGCACCGGCATCATCGTCGGCGGTGTGGTCGTCGCGCCCCGTGCCTCGGAACTGATCCACCCCATCTCGATCGCCGTCGACAACAACCTGACGGTCGAACAGATCGCGAACGCCTTCACCGTCTACCCGTCTCTTTCGGGCTCGATCGCCGAGGTGGCCCGGCAGCTCCACACGCGGAAGGCGACGGGCGAAGTCTGAGCCGAAACGGACTCCCCGCTGGTCACGGGGAGTTGTCGACCATTCGGGCGGCATAGGCGGCGAGACTAGGCCCTATACCACTTCCGGTCCTGCTGTACGAACAACTTCCGTTATTCGGCGCAAACACCTGAAAGCAGACGGTCGTTGGGGTTACTGTCAGTTTCGTGTTCGCTGCAGAACGTCGCCAATTGATCCTCGAAATGGTGCGAGCGAATGGGGCCGTATCGCTCCGTGAGCTCGCCCGCGTCGTCCAGACCTCCGAAGTGACCGTACGGCGGGACGTGCGCGCACTGGAGGCAGAAGGACTCCTCGACCGCCGGCACGGCGGTGCGGTATTGCCGGGCGGGTTCACGCGAGAATCCGGCTTTCCGCAGAAATCGCATCTCGCGACCGCCGAGAAGACGGCCATCGCCGATCTCGCCGCCAGCTTCGTCGAAGAGGGCGAGGCGATCGTGGTGGGGGCGGGTACCACGACCCAGGAGCTGGCCCGCCGGCTCGCCCGGGTGCCCGGACTGACCGTGGTCACCAACTCCCTGCTGGTGGCCCAGGCGTTGGCCCATGCCAACCGCGTGGAGGTCGTCATGACCGGCGGCACCCTGCGCGGCTCCAACTACGCGCTGGTGGGCAGCGGGGCGGAGCAGTCCCTCCAGGGCCTGCGCGTGTCCCGGGCCTTCCTCTCCGGGAGCGGACTGACCGCCGAGCGCGGCCTGTCCACGTCCAACATGCTGTCGGCGTCCGTCGACCGGGCCCTCGTCCAGGCGGCCGCCGAGGTCGTCGTCCTGGCCGACCACACCAAGCTCGGCACGGACACCATGTTCCAGACCGTGCCCACGGACGTCATCACCCGCCTCGTCACCGACGAGCCCCCGGGCCATGACGACCGCGCGGCCACGGAGTTGCAGGCGCTGGCCGACCAGGGGGTGCAGATCGCTGTCGCGGGCGGTTCGGGAGCACAGGGGGGTGATCAGGCCCCGACGCGGGACCAACGCCGCCGGGATGTCCCCCTCCCGGCACCGCGACGGGGTCAAGTACCGGGCGGTGGACCGGGGTTGAGGGCAGCGGGCGTACTCGCCGGGGAGTCTCCCGAGCGGGAGCGCGCGGCGAGGGTGGCGGACCTGCGGAGGCGTTGACCGGTTCGTTTTCGGCTTGCAGGCCGGTGGGGGCTGGTCGCGCAGTTCCCCGCGCCCCTTAAAAGCAGGTCGGCTGAACGGGGCCATCTTTTAGGGGCGCGGGGAACTGCGCCCCTTGAAAACGCGGGTCGGCCCATGTCTTTTAGGGGCGCGGGGAACTGCGCGACCAGCCACGACGGCGCCGCACCCGAAAACCGAACCACCGCTACGGCTTCAGTCCCCGCAACGTCAACGTCAGCAATCTGTCCGCCAGTTCGGGATCCCCCGGGTTGCCCTCAGCCGCGAGAGCGATCGCATGGGTCAGCTGAAGCAGGTCGCCGATCTCGACATCACCGCGCACGTCACCGGCGTCCTGCGCTCGGCAGAGCAACGCACCCCCCGCCTCCCGGATCGGGTCACTGCACCGGGCCAGCGCGGACGTCCCGTCATGGGCGACCGCCATCAGCGCCCGGGAAAGCCCCCGGTACTCACTCGCGTGCGTCACCATCTCCCGCAGCCAGCTCACCAGGGCAGCACACGGCTGCGGCGCGTCCCGCAACTCCCGGGAACGCGCGAGGAGTTGACCCACCGCGTCCTCGAAGACCGCGCTCATCAGGGACTGCCGGTTGGGGAAGTGGCGGTACAGCGTGCCGATACCGACACCCGCCCGCCGCGCCACGTCCTCCAGGGACGCGTCCGTACCGTGCGCGGCGAAGGACACCCGGGCCTCGGCGAGCAGCCGCTCGTAGTTGCGGCGGGCGTCGGCGCGCAGCCCCGCCGGCGGCCTGACTGTGTCGGCCATGGGTCCCACCTGCCCTCCTAGGCACTGTGCCGTCACATTACAGAGGTGCCCGGCGGACAGGCTGTTCCTGTCGGCCGGGCACCTCTGGACGTACCGCCGGATCAGTCCTTGATCTCGCAGATCGCCGCGCCGGACGTGATGGACGCCCCGACCTCCGCGCCAAGTCCCTTGATCGTGCCGGACTTGTGCGCGTTCAGCGGCTGTTCCATCTTCATGGCTTCGAGGACGACGATGAGGTCGCCCTCCTTGACCTCCTGGCCCTCCTCGACCGCGACCTTGACGATCGTGCCCTGCATCGGCGAGGCGAGGGTGTCGCCGGAGGCGACGGGGCCGGACTTCTTGGCCGCACGGCGCTTGGGCTTGGCCCCGGCGGCGAGTCCGGTGCGGGCCAGGGACATGCCGAGCGAGACGGGGAGGGAGACTTCCAGGCGTTTGCCGCCGACCTCGACGACGATCGTCTCGCGGTCGGTGTCCTCGTCCGCCTCGGCGTCCGTGGGGGCCGCGAAGGGCTTGATCTCGTTGACGAACTCGGTCTCGATCCACCGGGTGTGGACCGTGAACGGGTCGGCGGAGCCGGTGAGTTCGGGGGCGAACGCCGGGTCCCTGACGACCGCGCGGTGGAACGGGATGGCCGTGGCCATGCCCTCGACCTGGAACTCGTTCAGCGCACGGGCGGCACGCTGGAGCGCCTGCTCGCGGGTCGCGCCGGTGACGATCAGCTTGGCCAGCAGTGAGTCCCATGCCGGGCCGATGACCGACCCGGACTCGACACCGGCGTCCAGGCGCACGCCCGGCCCTGACGGTGCCGCGAACGTGGTGACGGTGCCGGGGGCGGGCAGGAAGCCGCGGCCGGGGTCCTCGCCGTTGATGCGGAACTCGAAGGAGTGGCCGCGCAGTTCGGGGTCGCCGTAGCCGAGTTCCTCGCCGTCGGCGATGCGGAACATCTCGCGCACCAGGTCGATGCCGGCGACCTCCTCGGTGACCGGGTGTTCCACCTGGAGGCGGGTGTTGACCTCCAGGAAGGAGATCGTGCCGTCCTGGCCGACGAGGAACTCCACCGTGCCGGCGCCGACGTAGCCGGCCTCCTTGAGGATGGCCTTCGAGGAGGCGTACAGCTCGGCGACCTGAGCCTCGGAGAGGAACGGCGCGGGGGCTTCCTCGACGAGCTTCTGGTGGCGGCGCTGGAGGGAGCAGTCACGCGTCGACACGACGACCACGTTGCCGTGGGAGTCGGCCAGGCACTGGGTCTCCACGTGCCGCGGCTTGTCCAGGTAGCGCTCGACGAAGCACTCGCCACGGCCGAAGGCGGCGACGGCCTCGCGGACCGCGGAGTCGTACAGCTCGGGAACCTCTTCGAGCGTGCGGGCCACCTTCAGACCGCGGCCGCCGCCACCGAAGGCGGCCTTGATGGCGATGGGCAGCCCGTGCTGCTCGGCGAACGCGACGACCTCGTCCGACCCGGAGACGGGGTCGGGGGTGCCGGCCACCAGCGGGGCGCCGGCGCGCTGGGCGATGTGCCGGGCGGCGACCTTGTCACCGAGGTCGCGGATGGCCTGCGGGGGCGGGCCGATCCAGATCAGGTCGGCGTCGAGGACGGCCTGGGCGAACTCGGCGTTCTCCGACAGGAATCCGTAGCCGGGGTGGATGGCGTCGGCACCGGACTCGCGGGCCGCGGTGAGGACCTTGGTGATGTCCAGGTAGCTGCTCGCCGGTGTGTCACCGCCCAGGGCGAACGCCTCATCCGCGGCGCGGACATGCAGAGCGTCCCGGTCCGGGTCGGCGTATACGGCCACGCTCGCGATCCCGGCGTCCCGGCAGGCCCGGGCTACGCGGACAGCGATTTCGCCACGATTGGCGATGAGCACCTTGCGCACGATTGAGGCTCCCTCCTTGAAACAAGCCGAGTTTAGGGACTGCCGACACGGCGCATCGACCCGCCCCCAGTGGTGAGCTTGCCCACACGGAGCGTGATGCGAGGCTTGCTCGACCCGCGAAATCCCTTGTCGCACCTCGGTACGCAGGACTCCTCGTGGAAACCCTAGCTCTCCGGTGTGGGCAAGGTCTCTGTGAGAGCGTGCCGCGTGCCACGCCGTTTCTTTGTGGAGTCCCTACGAATGGCCCAATGATTCTTTGCCCCTGCTACAACCCTTGTCCCGCGGTTTACCCGTTAGTAGCGTTCACTGTGCCTCGAACGTACTTGGGGTAACGCAAGCTTTGGTCGAGTGGTTGTCGAGAGTGGGTGGGGGCCGGTGGTACGCAGGCCGGTGGCATGGATCTTGGCGCTCGTCCTCTTCGTGGAGGCGCTCGGAGTGGCCGCGCTGAACTGGTTCCTGGGGATAGTCGTCGACCGCCAGGACATGTCCCTGGCCGGCCTCGACCCGGACGCGATGTCCATCTCCTCGAAGGTCGGCGGCATAGTCTTCGGCCTCTACTTCGCCCTGTGCGGAGTGGTCGTCCTGCTCGTCGCCTTGCGCGACCGGGCCCCGGCCGGGTTCGGCCGCATCCTGCTGATCAGCGTGGCCGTGGTGCACGGCCTGCTGGGCGCGTTCGCGTGGGGCCTGGTGGGCCCGGGAGCGTTCGTGTCCATGGTGGTGGTGCTCGCCCTCGTCGTTCTGCTCCTGATGACGTACGACCGCCGGGAGGCCCCCTCCGAGGGAAGCCCTGGGCAGGGCGCGGGCAAGAACGAGGGCCCGGGGCCGATCGCCCCGCCGGCCGCCCCCAACCCCTCCTGATCGAACCCCTCCTGACCGAACTTCGCCCGGCCGGCGGCTACTTCTCCCGCGGGGTCCACAACTCCGTGATGCCTACGCCCAGTTCGGCCAGCAGGCGTCGAACCAGCGGCAGGCTGATGCCGATCACGTTCCCGTGGTCGCCGTCGATGCCCTCGACGAACGGTGCCGACAGACCGTCGAGGGTGAACGCCCCCGCGACGTGAAGGGGTTCGCCCGAGGCGACGTACGCGGCGATCTCGGCGTCGGTCGGTTCGCCGAAGCGGACGACGGTGGACGCGGTCGCCGAGACGTACCGGCCGCTCGTCGTGTCGTAGACGCAGTGGCCGGTCTGGAGCGTCCCGGCCCGGCCGCGCATCGACTTCCAGCGGGCGGTGGCCTCCTCGGCGTCGGCGGGCTTGCCGAGGGCCTCGCCGTCGAGGTCGAGCACGGAGTCGCAGCCGATCACCAGGGCGCCCTTGACCTCGGGCTTCGCGGCGACGACGGAGGCCTTGGCCTCGGCGAGCGCGAGGGCGAGTTCGGCCGGGGTGGGGGCGCTGACGGCGTCCTCGTCGACCCCGCTCACGATCACCTCGGGGTCCAGTCCGGCCTGGCGCAGCAGGCCCAGCCGGGCGGGGGACTGGGAGGCGAGCACGAGTCGGCGGCGCGGCTGATCTGTCATGCGTCCAGGGTATCGGCGCGGTCCGGGGCGCTCATGTCAGCCCGAGCACGATCATCGCCAGCACCATCGCGAGCGCCATGAGGATCCCGAGCCGCCGCAACATGACCTGCGTCTCCCGCAGTTCCTCGGGAGGCTCGTTGTCGGGGTCGGACCACAGCATGTCACCAGCGTGCGGCTCGACCGGGGTGGGCGCCTGAGTACGGGTACTCAACTCTTACAAAGGGGTCTATGGTTCCGTTAGAGTAATGGGGCTGTGGTTCCTTTTGGAGAGGTGTGTCATGTTCACTGCTGCCTGGACCGCGTCGCCCCAGCTGCCCAGCGAGGGCTTCACGCCGAACTGGTCCCGCGAGGGATTCTGGCGTCAGTCGTTGCGGCAGGTCGTGCGGTTGACGGCGGGTGGGGAGAGGGTGCGGGTGCGCTTCTCGAACGCGTACGGGAACTCGCCGGTGAGGGTCGCGGCGGGTGCCGTGGCCGCTGGAGGGTCTGCGGTGCGCTTGACCTTCGGCGGTGCGGCGGCGGGGGAGATGCCCGCGCGGGGGGAGTTGGTGAGTGACGTGGTCCAACTCGCCGTAGGGGCGGGGGAGCCGGTGGCTGTCACGCTGTATTTCGACTCGGCTACTGGACCGGCCACCTTCCACGCGCAGGCGTTCGCGGCCGGCTTCCGAGGCGCGGGGTGTCTGCTGGACGAGGGCGGGGACGAGGACGAGGACGAGGGCGGGGACGGGTTCACCGAGTCCAGTGAGTCCTGGTACTTCCTGTCCGCGGTGGAGACCGACTCCGGGCGTAGGGACGGGATCGCCCTCTTCGGTGACTCCATCACCGACGGGTTCGGGTCCACGCCGGGGGCCGATCGACGGTGGTCGGACGCGTTGGCCTCGCGGACGGGGCGGCCCGTGTTGAACGCCGGGATCGGGGGGAATCTGCTGCTCAACGACTCCGCGTGGTACGGGGAGCGGGGTGTGGGCCGGTTCGGGCGCGATGTGCTTCAACTGGCCGGGGTGGACACGGTCGTTGTGTTGTTGGGGCTGAACGACATCGGGTTCAGCGAGACGGATGCGCAGCCTACGTACAAGCCGGCGCCGGTGGTTTCCGCGGGGGAAGTCATCGCCGGGTACCGGGAGTTGATACGCCAGGCCCATGAACTCACCGTGATCGGGGCGACCTTGTTGCCGTTCGGGGGGTCGGATCACTGGGGGGAGCGGGCGGCGAAGGTCAGTCACGAGGTCAACGAGTGGGTTCGTTGTTCGGGGGAGTTCGATCGGGTTGTTGATCTGAATCGGGTGATGGCCGACCCGGTTGATTCGGATCGGCTGCACCCTGCCTACGACTTCGGTGATCATCTGCACCCCAATGACGAGGGGTACGGGGTGATGGCTGACGCTGTGGTGCGTTGTCTGTAGCCTGCGGGGCGGCGGGGGCCGGTCGCGCCCACGCGGCGGAGCCGCAAGTTGCTCGGGCGGGGGGTCCGTCACGACGTGTCCGGCCGCGGCCCGCGGACATCGCCCGCGCGAGGTGGCCGGGCCGGCTGAAGGCCGTACGGATGATGGTGCGGCAGTCGGGCAGCGCACTCCGAAGGTCCGCGGCGAGGGTCAGGCCGGCCCGGCCCGGCACCTGTGCGGCGAGCAGCGCGATGTCGGGCGCGGGTTCCTGCGCCGTTCTCTGGCGTCCGGAGTACCTGCGGGCAGGAGTGCGGTCGACCCGACGGTGCCCTCGCCTCCGTCCGGAACCAGTGCAGCGACACGTGGCGCGAGCACGAGGACGTGCTCGATCACCGCACATGCGAGGGGCGGCTCTCCCTAGCCGGGCCAGAAAGCGCGGGTCCACGCGCTCGGCCCGGGGTGGGGGAGCCTGGCGCCCGCGATGCGCGACGGGTCGGACCAGGCGTCCCGGGGCCTCGGGGTGCCCGGCGGTGTGGAGGTCGCCGCGGCTGCGCGGGCCCTGACCACCGCCAACGCGGCGGCCAGTTCCTCCGGGGTCGGGTTGCCCCGTACGACTTTGATGTTCATGGGGGCTGCTCCTCCTACAGGGGGATGTTGCCGTGCTTCTTCGGGGGCAGGGACTCGCGCTTGGTGCGGAGTTGGCGCAGGCCGCGGACCACGTGGCGGCGGGTGTCCGACGGGAGGATCACTGCGTCGATGTAGCCGCGCTCGGCCGCGATGTAGGGGTTGAGGAGGGCGTCCTCGTACTCCTGGATCAGGCGGGCCCGGGTCGCCTCGACGTCACCGGCCGCCTCCGCCTCGGCGATCGTGCGGCGGTGCAGGATGTTGACCGCGCCCTGGGCGCCCATGACGGCGATCTGGGCGGTCGGCCAGGCGAGGTTGAGGTCGGCGCCGAGGTGCTTGGAGCCCATGACGTCGTAGGCGCCGCCGAAGGCCTTGCGGGTGATCACCGTGATGAGCGGGACCGTTGCCTCCGCGTAGGCGTAGATCAGTTTCGCGCCCCTGCGGATGATGCCGTAGTGCTCCTGGTCCACGCCCGGGAGGAAGCCGGGGACGTCCACGAAGGTGATGACCGGGACGTTGAACGCGTCGCAGGTCCGGACGAAGCGCGCCGCCTTCTCCGACGCGTCGATGTCCAGGCAGCCCGCGAACTGCATCGGCTGGTTCGCCACGATGCCCACCGGGCGGCCCTCGACCCGGCCGAAACCAGTGAGGATGTTCGGCGCGAAGAGTGGCTGGGTCTCGAAGAACTCCGCGTCGTCCAGGACGTGTTCGATCACCGTGTGCATGTCGTACGGCTGGTTCGCGCTGTCCGGGACCAGCGTGTCCAGCTCGCGGTCCTCGTCCGTGACGGTGAGGTCCGCCTCCTCGGGGAACGCCGGGGGCTCGCTGAGGTTGTTGGACGGCAAGTACGACAGCAACTGCTTGACGTACTCGATCGCGTCCTTCTCGTCGCCCGCCATGTGATGGGCCACGCCCGAGACCGAGTTGTGGGTGCGCGCCCCGCCCAACTCCTCGAAGCCGACGTCCTCGCCGGTGACCGTCTTGATGACGTCCGGGCCGGTGATGAACATGTGCGAGGTCTGGTCGACCATCACCGTGAAGTCGGTGATCGCGGGGGAGTACACCGCTCCGCCCGCGCACGGGCCAACGACCAGGCTGATCTGCGGGATCACACCGCTCGCGTGCGTGTTGCGGCGGAAGATCTCGCCGTACGCGCCGAGCGAGGCCACGCCTTCCTGGATGCGGGCGCCGCCGGAGTCGTTGATGCCGATGACCGGACAGCCCGTCTTCAGCGCGAAGTCCATCACCTTGACGATCTTCTGGCCGTAGACCTCGCCCAGGGCGCCGCCGAAGACCGTGAAGTCCTGGGAGAACACGGCGATGGGGCGGCCGTCGACCGTGCCGTACCCGGAGACGACTCCGTCGCCGTAGGGGCGGTTCTTCTCCAGGCCGAAGTCCGTGGAACGGTGCCGGGTGAACTCGTCGAACTCGACGAAGGAGTCCTCGTCGAGGAGCAGGTCGATCCGCTCACGGGCCGTCAACTTGCCCTTGGCGTGCTGTTTTTCGACGGCACGTTCCGAGCCGGCGTGCGTCGCTTCCTGGACACGGCGCTGAAGATCCGCGATCTTCCCGGCGGTGGTGTGGATGTCGATCTCTTGAGGCGCTTCCGGCTCGGACATCGGGATTGCGGCTCCCTGCCTGCTCAAAAGGGGGACGGGTTACTCATCCGTAGAGTAGTGGCGGGCCTACCGATCGGCAGTGCGGCGTACAACACACCTTGGGTGGCTTGCACGACACACACCTAGGGTGGATTGCATGACGCCGCGAGATGCCTCAGACGAGAACAACAGTCGTTGGTCCGACCTGGACCGTCCGCCGCTCAACGGTGCGGCGCTGCGCAAGGGCCTGGTGCGGGACGGCGGCCACGGGGGCCTTTACTGCGACATTGAGGTCGTGCAGCGCACCGGATCCACCAACGCCGACCTCATGGCCCTGGCACTCGCGGGGAACGCCGAAGAAGGTGCGGTGCTCGTCGCCGAGGAGCAGACCTCCGGGCGCGGGCGGCTCGACCGGCAGTGGACGGCACCGGCCCGCTCCGGTCTCTTCTTCTCCGTGCTCCTGGAGCCGAGCGACGTCCCCGTGGCCCGCTGGGGCTGGCTCCCGCTGCTCACCGGTGTCGCCGTCGCGACGGGCCTGTCCCGGTCGGCCGGCGTCGACACGGCACTCAAGTGGCCCAACGACCTCCTGGTGACTGTCGGCGGCGAAGAACGCAAGGCCGGCGGCATCCTCGCCGAGCGCGCGGGCGACGACGCCGTGATCGTCGGCGTCGGCATCAACGTCACCCTGCGCGAGGACGAGCTGCCCGTGCCGCAGGCGGCCTCCCTGGCCCTGGCCGGGGCGGTCACCACGGACCGCGATCCCCTGCTGCGGGCGGTTCTACGGTCCCTGGAGCACTGGTACGACAAGTGGCGCGCGGCGGGCGGCGACCCGGCCTCCAGCGGCCTCCAGGAGACCTACGCGGCCGGCTGCTCGACGCTCGGCCGGGCCGTCCGGGCCGAACTGCCCGGGGACCGTTCCATCACCGGGGAGGCCGTCGCGATCGACGGCGACGGGCGGCTCGTGCTGGCCACGGAGGACGGCGTGCAGGAGCCCGTGGGGGCGGGCGACATCGTCCACCTGCGCCCCGCGTGACCCCGACCGCCCTTGTGGCGGCTCTTCCCGTGTGACTCACGGAGTGAGCTGGCCCACACCTGCCGTAGCATTGGGCCCGGTCGATACCTGACCGTGGCAGATCGGAAGGGCAGCAGGCGTGACCGTCGACGACACGGGCTCCGGCGCGGACGCGGACGGCCGGGTGGCCCCCGATGCCGCCGAACCCGGCGAGGACCCGCTCGCGCTGCGCCTCGAAGGGCTCATCCTGGGCGCCGAGCGCCGCTACACCCCCTTCCAGGCGGCCCGCACCGCCGGCGTCTCCATGGAGCTGGCCACGCGGTTCTGGCGGGCCATGGGCTTCGCCGACGTCGGCCAGGCCAAGGCGTTCACGGAGGCGGACGTCCTCGCGCTGCGGCGCCTGGCCGGTCTCGTCGAGGCGGGGCTGCTGAGCGAGGCGATGGCGGTGCAGGTGGCCCGCTCCACCGGGCAGACCACCGCGCGGCTGGCCGGCTGGCAGATGGACTCGTTCCTGGAGGGCCTGACCGAACCCCCGGAGCCGGGCATGTCCCGCACCGAGGTGACGTACCCGATCATCGAGCTGCTGCTGCCCGAACTGGAGGAGTTCCTCGTCTACGTCTGGCGCCGCCAGCTCGCCGCGTCGGCCGGCCGGGTCGTCCAGGCCGGTGACGACGAGGAGATGGTCGACCGGCGCCTGGCCGTCGGCTTCGCGGACCTGGTGGGCTTCACGCGCCTGACCCGCCGCATGGAGGAGGAGGAACTCGGCGAACTGGTCGAGGCCTTCGAGACCACCGCCGCCGACCTGGTGGCCGCGCGCGGCGGACGCCTCATCAAGACCCTGGGCGACGAGGTCCTCTACTCCGCGGATGACGCCGGAGTCGCCGCCGAGATCGCCCTGCTGCTGATCGAGACCATGGCGAACGACGAGACCATGCCCGAACTCCGCGTCGGCATGGCCTTCGGCACGGTGACGACCCGCATGGGCGATGTCTTCGGCACGACGGTCAACCTCGCCTCCCGCCTCACGTCGATAGCTCCTCGCGACGCCGTCCTCGTCGACAGCGCCTTCGCCGAGGAACTCATCCGCAGCGGCGAGGCTCCCGCCTCCGAGGCGGAGGCGGCGGAAGCCGCGGCCACCGCCGAGAAGGAGGGCGAGGAGCCCCCGACGTACCGCTTCGGGCTCCAGCCGATGTGGCAACGCCCCGTACGCGGCCTGGGAGTTGTCGAACCCTGGCTCCTCACACGCCGGGACTCGTCACCGGCGTAGCGCCTCAGCCGCGATGGACCAGTGGGTCCACGCAGAGCCCGATGATCGGCACGCACAGACTGGGCCGACTCGGTGCGGGGGCAGGGGAGTTGGTGGTCCGGCTCGGGGTCGGCGTGGGTGTCGAGGTGGGGCGCGGAGCCGGTGCCTGAGGTGGCGGGGTGGTGGCCGTCGTCGTCTCGGGGACGGTCGTAGGGTCCGCGTCTCCTGAGGTCGTCGGCGGCGCGGTCGCGTACGGAGTCGGTACGACCGCGGAGGTCGTCGTGGCGGTCGGGGTAGGGGTCGCGCTCGCACCGCCCATCACCGAGGTGGCGGAGGGGATCGCGGTCGGGTCGGCGCTGATGGTCGCGGCGGCGTTGGCGGGCCGGTCGGTGCCGTCGGTGGCGCCGGTGCCGGGGTCCGGGCGGGGCTCCGCTTCCGCCGTACCCAGGCCGCCGACCCCCGACTCGGGCGCCAGTCGTACGAGGCTCAGCACACCGGCGGCCACGGCGAGCCCTCCTACGGCGAGCATGACCTTGCGGGGGCGGGGGCGGCGGTGCCGGCCGCGAGGGAGAGGTAGCGGCGGTTCTGTCTCCGCGGTGTCCTCTGTCCGCTCCGCCTTCGTGGTCGTCGTCACGATCCCTCCCCTGTGGTGTGGCGGACGCACGTTATGCGCTTCTACGGGCGGTGCGGCGGGAGTTGGGTGGGATGTCACCCGAACGGGGAAGGGCCGTGCGATGATCGGGGCGAGGTCTGTTAACCCACGTTAACCAGGAGGCGGTCATGAGCGAGGAGCGGTTCGGGGAGTTCGTGCTGGTGCGGCGGCACGGGTATGTCGCGGAACTGGTCCTGGACCGGCCCAAGGCCATGAACGCGGTCTCTACGGCGATGGCGCGCTCGATCGCCGAGGCCTGCGCGGCGCTGGCGGCGGACCGGGACGTGCGCGTGACCGTGGTGACCTCGTCGCACGAGCGGGCGTTCTGCGTCGGCGCGGACCTCAAGGAGCGCAACTCGTTCAGCGACGCGGATCTCGTACGGCAGCGCCCGGTCGCGCGCGGCGCGTACACCGGCGTCCTGGAGCTCCCCATGCCGACGATCGCCGCCGTGCACGGCTTCGCCCTCGGTGGCGGCTTCGAACTCGCCCTGTCCTGCGACCTGATCGTGGCGGACGGTACGGCTGTGGTGGGGCTGCCGGAGGTGTCGGTGGGGGTGATTCCGGGGGGCGGCGGTACGCAGTTGCTGCCTCGGCGGGTGGGTGCGGCTCGGGCGGCCGAACTGATCTTCACCGCGCGGAGGTTGGCTGCGGTGGAGGCGGCAGGGCTGGGGCTGGTGGATGTTCTGGTGGAGGCGGGCCAGGACCGCGAGGAGGCACTTGCTCTGGGTGCGCGCATCGCCGCGAATTCGCCTGTTGGGCTGCGGGCGGCCAAGCGGGCGTTGCGGTTGGGGCATGGGTTGGATCTGCGGGCCGGTCTTGAGGTCGAGGATGCGGCGTGGCGGTCGGTGGCGTTTTCGGGGGACCGGGCGGAGGGGGTCGCGGCGTTCAATGAGAAGCGGACGCCGGAGTGGCCGGGGGAGTAGCGGGGGAGGAAGAGGGGGCTTGTGTGCGTTGCCGGGTGCGGGTGCGTTGTGGCTGGTCGCGCCCGCGCGGCGGAGCCGCATATCGATACAGCCCCGCGTCCCTGGGGAGTTGCGGCTGGCCGTGTTGATGAGATGCGCCCGTTCACCCCTCGAACCGGCCCTGCTCATCCCTCGAACCAGCCCCGTTCACCCCTCGAACAACCCCGGCCCGCCCCCACCCCGCCCCGGCGTCGTCACGTGATAGCGCCCGCAGGTCATCGACCAGTCCACGTTGCCCCGGATCCATGCCCCCATCCCGCGGACGTACCGGGTCAGTCTCGTGTCGCCCTCTGCCAGGAGGGAGCGGGACAGGTGGTCGTACAGGGTGATCTGGCGCTCGTACATGCGGACGGCTCTGTCCAGCGCGTCCTGGAGGGGGCAGCGGGAGTGCTGTGCCAGGACGGTGATCAGGTTGGTGTGGTTCGGCCAGTGCAGTTCGCGTACGCCCGAGATGATGTCGTTGGTGTACGCGACGGCGCGTGCGGCGGCCTGTTCGCAGGCGCGGACGTCGGGGCGGGCCCAGAGGGGGCCCGGCAGGTAGCAGTCCTCGGCGAGTTCGATGACGACGAAGCACATGCCCCGCATCAGGATCGTGGACTCGCGCAGGCG
This sequence comes from Streptomyces sp. NBC_01288, assembly GCF_035982055.1. Lineage (NCBI taxonomy): Bacteria > Bacillati > Actinomycetota > Actinomycetes > Kitasatosporales > Streptomycetaceae > Streptomyces > Streptomyces sp. NBC_01288. The sequence continues at coordinate 3,929,651 of NZ_CP108427.1, read as the reverse complement.
TAGGTACTGGTCCAGGTCCGGCACGATGCCCTTGGTGCGGTAGATCGCCTCCGCCGCCGCGGCGCCCAGGTAGCGGTTGAAGCCGTCGGCGATCCGCTCGACCTGTTCGTGGTGGGCTGCCATACGGGTCAGCCTGGTGCGCAGGTCCATCAAGGCTTCCAGGTAGGGCTCCGGTACCGGGTCCCGCGCGCCCTGCAACACCCGCTGCGACCACAGGATGTGGTCGGCCAGGTCTTCCATCCGGCCCTGCGCGGGGGCCTGTTCGGCGAAGCGGTCGTCCTGGAGGAAGAGCCACACCATCAGCTGCGCCGCGAGAACGGCGCCCTCCAGGCTGCCGTGCGGATGGGTCAGCGCCCCGAGTTCGCCGAACTGCACGGCGCGCGCGGCGACTTCGTCGGCGGGGGTGGTGATGTAGCCGTAGCGGCGCATCCAGGCGATCGTCCGCTCGGTGATCTCCGTTTCCTCGGGGTGCCGGGCCGGGGGTACGGGACACCACAACTCCGGTACGGCGAGCCGGTGTTCAGTCGGCCGCGGGTTCGCCGGCTTCATCAACGGGCTCCTCCTGCGGGCTGGTCGGCACCCTCAACCTCAACTCCTGCCGGTTCTCCGCCTGTTCGGCCGCCGTGGCCCTCGTGGCGCGCGGCTCCACCGTCAGGTTCAGCGGGACCGGGGACAGCGTCATCCGCAGCATCGGCCGCGGACCGTGGGTGCCGGGGACCTTGGCCAGGCGCACCCTGGACAGGATGTGCGCGGCGGCCAGGGTCGCCTCGGCCATGCCGTACGCGTCGCCGATGCACTTGCGGGTGCCCGCCCCGAACGGGATGAACGCCTCGCGCTGTTCGCGGCCGACCCTGCCGGGCAGCCAGCGGTCCGGGTCGAAGCGTTCCGGGTCGGGGAAACGCTCCGCGTCCCGGTGCAGGCAGTACGGGCTGAACATGACCTCGTCCCCGGAGTGCAGCCGGGTGCCGCCGAGGTCGACGTCCCCGGTGACCCTGCGGCTGAGGACCGAGACCGACGGGTACAGGCGCAGGGTCTCGGTCAGGGTCCGGCCCAGCAGGGGCAGGGCGGGGATGTCGTCGTGGACGGGAGCGCGGCCCGGCAGCACGGTGTCGACCTCGTCGTGCAGGCTCTGCTCCAGTGCCCTGTCCCCGGACAGGACGGCGAACGTCCAGGAGAGCAGGTCGGCGGTGGCGGGGATGCCGCCGATCATGAGGGTGGCGATCTGGTCGCACACCTCCTCGTCGGTGAAGGCCCGCCCCTGGTCGTCCCGGGCGGCCATGATCAGGGACAGCCCGTCGCTCAGGTCCGCGCCGCGGGCACGGTACGCCGCGACCATCCGCGCGATCAGGGACCGGGCGGTGACCCGGGCCCGCTCGAAGCGGCGGTTGGCCGGCAGCGGAACGCGGTGCACCAGCCCGAAGGGGATCACCATCTGCCACCACATGCCGGGCATCAGGACGGTGTACGCCTCCTCGATCTCGGCGGTGAGCCGCAGTTGGGCCGGGTCCGAGAACAGGGTGCGGGTCAGGGCCCGGCAGGCCAGGCGGCGCATCTCCCGGCACACGTCCACGATCTGGCCCGGCGCCCACGAGGCGACCGTCTCGCGGGCGCAGTCGACCATCGCGGCCGTATAGCCGGTGACGCGGGCCGGACGGAACGCCTGGTTCATCAGCGGGCGTTGGTGGCGGTGGTCGGCGGCGGAGCAGGTGCCCAGGCCGTCGCCGATCAGGGTGCGGGCGGCGTCCACGAACGGGCCGCCCTTGTCGAAGCGTTGGGGTTCGGTGACCAGCGCCCTGCGCACCAGATCGGGATCGGTGAGGAGGTGGACGGGTTTGGGGCCGAGACGTAGTCGCACCACGGGCGCTCGGGTGTGCTGGCGCAGCAGGAACGGCATGGGGTCGCGCCACATCGGCAGCGCGTGCCCCAGGATCGGCAGCGCCTCAGTGGCGGACGGCGGCGGGGTGACGGGGGCCGGTGCGGACATGCGGCGCTCCTCGGCTCGGAGGTCCGGTCGGAGAGGTCCGGGCGGATCCGACGGCCACCATGGTCGGCCGCCGAGAGGGCGGCCCGTAAGGGCGCGTGCGGGAGCACGACAGGGGCGCTGGGCTGGGCAGTTGGCGCCCTGTCCGGCCGGCCGGACGACGAGGACACTGCTGTCGGTACGAGGTCGGGGCACCCGGACCACGGGGTGAGCACCGTCCGCGACCGAAGGGGGCTGCCCTGTGCCGACCGTCGACGACGTACCCACCGCACCGGGCGCCCTGCCCGGCATCGGGCATCTGCACCACCTCGTCGGCGACCGGCTGGGGTTCCTCGAATCGCTGCGGCGGGAGGGGCCGTTGGTCCGGGTCCGGCTGGGAACCGCGCCGGTCTACGTCGTGACCGACCCCGCGCTGGTGCACCAGGTGCAGTCCTCCAAGGGGCGCAGCTTCGGGCGGGGCAGGCAGTTCCAGCGGCTGGCGACCCTGCTGGGCAACGGCCTGATCACCTCGGACGGGGAGCTGTACCACCGGCAGCGCAGGACCGTGCGGAAGGCGTTCACGGTGGCGCACATCGAGCGGTACCTGACGGCGATCCACCGGCAGGCCGAGCGGACGTGCGCCGGCTGGGAGGAAGGGCGCCCGGTGGACGTGCTGCACGAGATGAAGGCCCTGTCCGTGGCGGTGATGGCCGAGACGGTCTTCTCCGGGCGTATGACCGACCGGGTCCTCGACCAGGTGGTCCGGGTCCTGCCGGTGATCGAGAAGGCGGCCGTCGAACGCCCGATGATGCCCGAGGTGGTGGATCGGCTGCCGCTGCCCTTCGTGCGGCGCGGGGACGAGGCGATGGCCCGGATGCGGGCCGTGGTGGGCGAGGCGCTGGAGGCCTGCCGCGACCGGGAGCCGGTGGACGGGGCCGCGGGTGACGTGGTGGCGTGTCTGCTGGCGGCGCGCGATCCGGACACCGGTCGGCCGCTCGACCACGACCTGGTGTGCGACGAGATCATCGCCCTGCTGGTCGGCGGCGCGGCCAACGTGCCGACCATGCTGGCCTGGACGTGGTTCCGGCTGGCGCTGCGGCCGGGGGCGGAGGAGCGGGTGCTCGCCGAGATCGCCGCCCTGGACCGGGCCCCGACCCTGGCGGACCTGGACGGCGCGATGCCGTACACGCGGGCGGTGATGTTCGAGGCGATGCGGCTGCACTCGGTGCAACTGGTGACCCAACGCACCGTGGCGGCAGTGGAGTTGGGCGGGGTGATGCTGCCGAGCGGCACCGACACCGCGTACAGCATGCACTCCCTGCACACCGATCCGCGGCTCTTCCCGCATCCGAAGGTGTTCTCCCCGGAGCGGTGGCTGCCGGACAGCGGGTGGGAGCCGGTGCGGCACGCGTTCGTGCCGTTCGGCGGCGGCCGGTTCAAGTGCGTCGGCGACAACTTCGCCTGCGCCGCGATCCTGGCCACGATGGCGGCGGTCGGCGCCCGCTGGCGGCTCGGGATTCCGCCCGGCCTGAGGGTCGGTGTGTCGGTCAGGGAACCGATCCCCGGCCCGAAGGGTCTACGGCTCGTCCCGCACCCGGTGAGGTCTGCCGCCGGAGGTACCCGTTCGCCGCATTGACATCCCTTTATGTCCCTGATGTCCCTAGCCTGGAGTGATGGGTGAGGACAGGCGGTTGGCGGCCGTGGTGGAGCTGGCGCAGGGGATGGCGGCGGCACACACCCCTCGTGAGTCCTGGCGGGCGGCGGCGGCCGGGGCGTGCCGGGCGCTGGACGGGAGTTTCGCCGCGCTGTCGGTGTGGGAGCGGGAGCTGGGGCGGCTGCGGGTCCTGGTGAACGTGGGGGAGCGGGCCGAGGGCGAGGAGGAGTTCCCGGACGGGGAGACCTATCCGGTGCACCAGTTCCCCGAGATCACCGAGTTCCTGCACGAACGCTGGGCCGGTGGCGGCGAGCCCAACGCCTGGGTCGAGACCGCCGAGGGCCCGGCCGCGGGCAGCCCCGGCTACTGCCACCAGCGGGTGGCCGCCCTACGGCGTCGTAGGCGCGGATGCTGTGTCGTCGCCCCGATCGTCCTGCACGGGCGGGCGTGGGGCGAGCTGTATGTGGCGCGGCCTGTCGGTGCGCCGGTCTTCGACCGGGGTGACGCCGACTTCGCCACGGTCCTGGCCTCCGTCGTCGCGGCCGGGATCGCGCAGACCGAGCGGCTGGAGGAGGCCCGGCGGCTCGCCTTCACGGACGCGCTCACGGGTCTCGCCAACCGCCGTGCCGTCGACGTGCGACTGGACGAGGCGATCGAACGGCACCGGCGTGACGGGGTCGTGGTCAGCCTCGTCGTCTGCGACCTCAACGGGCTCAAGCGTGTCAACGACACCCGGGGGCATGCCGTGGGGGACCGGCTGCTTGAGCGCTTCGGTTCGGTGCTGTCGCTGTGCGGGGCGATGCTGCCGGGCGCGCTCGCGGCGCGGCTCGGCGGCGACGAGTTCTGTCTGCTCGCGGTCGGGCCGCCCGCCGATGAAGTGGTCGACGCGGCGGTCGAACTGTGCCGCAGGGCGGCCGAGTTGGAGCTGGGTGAAGGTGTCGCGTGCGGGGTGGCGTCGACCGAGGATCCGATCGGGGCGGTCCGTTCCGGTCGGCGGTTGTTCCGGCTGGCGGACGCGGCCCAGTACCGCGCGAAGGCCCTCCGCGCCGACAAGCCGGTGGTCGCCGGGCGGGACGGCCCCGACGATCCGGTGGTACGGCTCGCGGACTCGCCGACGCCGGAGATGCCGGCGGAGCGGCGGCGGTTCCGGGGCCGTAGGGCGTGACCTACCTGTAAGGGTCTAAGTGGCTACCCGGTAGTGACACCGCTGCATTCAATGCGTACGCTCCTGAATATGGATATGCACACTGTGGTGGTGGGGACGTCCGGGGTCACCGCGTCCGACGTTCTCGCCGTGGCGCGTGGGGGCGCCCGGATCGAGCTTTCCGGTGAGGCCGTCGCGGCGCTCGCCGCGGCGCGGGAGATCGTGGACGCGCTGGCCGCCAAGCCGGAGCCCGTGTACGGGGTGAGCACCGGGTTCGGGGCGCTGGCGTCCCGGCACATCAGCCCGGAACTGCGGGCACAGTTGCAGCGCAACATCGTTCGTTCGCACGCCGCCGGGATGGGGCCGCGGGTGGAGCGGGAGGTCGTGCGCGCGCTGATGTTCCTGCGGCTCAAGACCGTCTGCTCGGGGCACACCGGTGTGCGGCCCGAGGTCGCGCAGACCATGGCCGACGTGCTGAACGCCGGGATCACCCCCGTCGTCCACGAGTACGGCTCCCTCGGCTGCTCCGGCGACCTCGCGCCGCTCTCCCACTGCGCGTTGACCCTCATGGGCGAGGGCGACGCCGAGGGCCCGGACGGGGTCGTACGGCCCGCCGGTGAGCTGCTCGCGGAAGCGGGGATCGCGCCGGTCGAACTGCGAGAGAAGGAGGGCCTCGCCCTTCTCAACGGCACCGACGGCATGCTCGGCATGCTGGTCATGGCCCTCGCCGACCTCGACATGCTGTACAAGTCCGCCGACGTCACGGCAGCCCTCTCCCTGGAGGCGCTGCTCGGCACCGACAAGGTGCTCGCGCCCGAGCTGCACGCCATCCGCCCGCACCCCGGGCAGGGCGCCAGCGCCGCCAACATGCTTGCCGTGCTTGCCGGTTCGGAGCTGACCGGGCACCACCAGGACGGCGCACCCCGAGTCCAGGACGCCTACTCGGTGCGGTGCGCTCCGCAGGTCGCCGGCGCCGGACGCGACACGATCGCGCACGCACGGCTCGTCGCCGAGCGGGAGTTGGCGTCGGCCGTCGACAACCCCGTTGTGCTGCCCGACGGTCGGGTCGAGTCCAACGGCAACTTCCATGGCGCGCCCGTGGCTTACGTCCTCGACTTCCTCGCCATCGCCATCGCCGACCTCGGTTCGATCGCCGAGCGCCGTACCGACCGGCTGCTCGACAAGAACCGCTCGCACGGGCTGCCGCCGTTCCTCGCGGACGACGCCGGTGTCGACTCCGGGCTGATGATCGCCCAGTACACGCAGGCCGCGCTGGTCAGCGAGATGAAGCGGCTCGCCGTACCGGCGTCCGCCGACTCGATCCCGTCCTCCGCGATGCAGGAGGACCACGTCTCCATGGGCTGGTCGGCCGCGCGCAAGCTGCGCACCGCCGTCGACAACCTCACCCGGATCATCGCCGTCGAGCTGTACGCCGCGACGCGCGCCGTCGAGCTGCGCGAGGGCCTTGCCCCGGCGCCGGCCTCGCAGGCGGTCATCGACGCCGTACGGGCGGCGGGAGTCGAGGGTCCGGGGCCGGACCGGTTCCTGTCTCCCGACCTGGCCGCGGCGGACGCGTTCGTGCGGGGCGGGCACGTGGTCGAGGCCGTGGAGAAGGTCACCGGGCCGTTGAGGTAAGGCAGTTGGGGCCCAGCCATGGCAACGGCCGGGCCCCGTACGTCACTTCAGCTTGGCGGACTGGGCGTCGATCACGGCGGACGGCACGGTGTAGGCCTTGTTCGCGATCAGGGCACCGATGTTGACCGTGTAGTACGTGACGAGGCTGTTGCCGTGGCGTACCACCTCGGTGTGCACGGTGCCCTTCTGGCCGCCGGTGTCCTCCATGACGCTGCTCGCGCCGAACGCCACCGATTCGTCACCGCTGTCGGAGGCCTTCTCGGCGACGACCCCGGTGTACTTCTGGGTGTCCTTGCCCACGGTGAGGGCGAAGCCGCCGGAGCAGCTCTTCACCCCGTCGGAGACGGACTTGAAGGCTTTCTCCGCGCCGTCGCCGTCGTACGAGGACAGTCCGATGAGGGTGACCGGGTGGTCCAGCGAGGCGTTGAACGCGTCCTCCATCTCCTTCTCGGTCATGTCCTCCACGGACTTGGAGGGAGAGGCGGAGGCCTTCTTCGTCTCGGTGGCCGTCTCGTTGGTGGCCGAGGCGGCGTCACCCGGCGCCTGCGCGGACATGGCCCAAGCCAGCGGCTCGCACTGCTGCTTGTCGACGGTGACAGCGGTCTTGGCGGCCGGGACCGACTTGTCGACCGGCGCGATCTCGTAGCCGGCGAGATCACTCTTCGCGAGGATCAGCTTCTTCAACTCGGCGGCGGTGAGCGCCTTGGCGGTGTTCTTCCCGGAACCCTGCGCGGCGTTCTCGGTGTTGCTCTCGGCCTTGTCCGAACCGCCGTCGGAGCAGCCGGTGATGAGGGCCAGCGACAGTGCGCCCACCGCGACGGTGACGCACAGCCGTATGCCCGATGATCTCTTCATGAGCGGACTATGAAGCTTGGGTCAAAGAGTCGTCAAGCAAGTTAAAAGCCGAGGCGTTCCCGTCGTACCGAATAGGCCACGAAACCGGCGCCGAGGCCGAGGAACACCGTGCCGCCGACGATGTACGGCGTGGTGTTCGGGCTGCCGGTGTCGGCGAGTTGGGTGTCGTGGGCGGTGGCGGTGACGGCCGTCGAGGTGACCCGGGCCTGCTGGGTGACCTGGGAAGTCGGGGTCGCCGAAGTCTCCACTCTGGCCTGGTCGGTCACCGTCGCGTTGGCGGAGGGGACGAACCAGAGGGCGCCCAGCAGGGTGCCCGCGGCGGTGGCGGTCAGCATCGTTCGGCGAGCGGTTGACACGGAATATCGATCCCCTTGTGGCGCTGGCGAATTGGCCGTGTGGAGCGATGCTAATGAACTGTGCGGGTCGCGGGAAAGTCACGGGAGCTGTGGGCCGTACGCTCCCGGCATGAGCACCCCAGAGACATCACGTTTTGTACGCCTTCGTGTCGAACTCGTTCTTGAAGTGGAGAACGAGGACGCCGTGACCAAGGCCGCGCTGGCCAAGATCGCCGAGGATCCCGAGCTGCCCGGCGACGAGCGCGGGCACGCCGAGACCGCTGTGACGGAAGACACCGCCGAGGCGCTCGCCTATCTCGTGGACCCGTTCGACCTGGTCAGTGAGATGCCCGGGGTCGAGCTGGCCCAGGCCTCGTGGAGCAGTGAGGAGATCGACTACGACCCGGATTCGCCGGATTGGGACATCGACGAGGATGATGTCGACGGCGATGAGGAAGCGGACGAGGCGGCAGTGGTCGGCTGAGCTGTGCGCGGGAGAATGTGACCCCGGGCGGCAACCGCTGCCCGGGGTTTCTTCGTCTCATACGGTTCCGAGGGCCACGGTGGACGTGGTGTGCCCCACATGTGGGCGACAAGCGGAACGGGACGCACCAGTCGTAGCGTTGGTTTCTTAAGAAACTGGTTAACGGGGCGCTCGGGGTTTTCGGGGATTCGGCAACGATGGAGAAACGTGTGATGACGGACAGTAAGCGGCGCAAGGGTCTTGTGGCCGCGTCCGCACTGCTCGGCGGTGTGCTCGTGCTCACGGCGTGTTCCGGCAGCGACGACAAGTCGTCCGGGAGCGATTCGAGCCAGAGCTCGCAGTCCAAGGCCGACGAGGCGGCCGCGAAGAAGTCCTCCGAGGCGCAGATCAAGATCACGCCGGCGGACGGCTCGGACAACGCCTCCATCAACAACTCGGCCACGGTGAAGGTCAGCAAGGGCACGCTCACGGCCGTGACGATGACGACCGCGGACGGCAAGGCCGTCGCGGGCACCATCGCCGCCGACAAGCTCAGCTGGAAGCCCAGCGCGCAGCTGGACCGCTCGACCACGTACAAGGTCGCGGCCACCGCGAAGGACTCCGCCGGGCTCGCCGCCCACGAGAACGCCTCCTTCACCACGGTCTCCCCGGCCAACAGCTTCATAGGGAACTTCACGCCCGAGGACGGTTCGACGGTCGGCGTCGGCATGCCGGTGTCGATCAACTTCAACAAGGCGATCACCAACAAGGCCGCCGTCCAGAAGGGCATCACGGTCACCTCCACCGGCGGCCAGGAAGTCGTCTGCCACTGGTTCAACACCCAGCGCATGGACTGCCGCCCGGACGAGTACTGGAAGGAGAACTCCACCGTCACGCTGAAGCTCGCGCTCGACGGCGTGGAGGGCGCCTCCGGGGTCTACGGCGTGCAGCAGAAGACGGTCACCTTCCACATCGGCCGCAACCAGGTCTCGTACGTCGACGCGAAGACCAAGCAGATGAAGGTCGAGCAGGACGGCAAGGTCGTCAAGACGATCCCGATCTCGGCCGGGTCCCCCGAACACACCACGTACAACGGCCAGATGGTCATGTCCGAGAAGTTCACGCAGACCCGTATGAACGGCGCGACGGTCGGTTTCACGGACGACGACGGCAAGGGCGAGTACGACATCAAGGACGTCCCCCACGCCATCCGCCTGACCAGCTCCGGCACGTTCATCCACGGCAACTACTGGGGCTCGCCCTCGGTGTTCGGCAGCGTCAACACCAGCCACGGTTGCGTGGGCCTCCAGGACGTGAAGGGCGCGGGCGACAAGAACATGCCGGCGGCCTGGTTCTACAACAACTCGATGGTCGGCGACGTGGTCGTCATCTCCAACACGGGTGACAAGACGGTGTCTCCGGACAACGGCCTCAACGGCTGGAACATGGACTGGGCGCAGTGGAAGGCGGGGTCGGCGGTCTGACCTGACCCGACCCGACCTGTTGACTCCGGTCAACTCCGTTACGCGTGAAGGCGGTTGCCCCTGACTGGGGGTGACCGCCTTTTCGTTGCCGGGCTCAAGTGGTCCACGGCATATGCGAGTTGCCGGTAATATCCGTCATATGACGCGCCCTCGGGTGCGCCTCCCTTGTTCCGGGTCCCGTCCCCTCGGGGCCCGGCCCGAAGCGGGGCGGTTCCGGGTACGAAAAAAGGCCGCCTCCCTGAGAAAAGGGAGGCGTACCCATGGGACGTCATGCCAAGCCAAGGCTGACTCTTGTGTGTCGGCTCACCCGGCGGTTGCCGGAATCGTGGGCCAAGCACGTGAGGAGGTGTTGGCTCTGGTGGATCACCAGGTAGCCGGAGGCCCCCAGCAATATTAGGGGCCTCCGAAGGCTCCTGAGTGAGCCTGAGCCCCTGTCACGGATTCCGGCCGTGGCGGGGGCTCGTTCCTCTTCACGGACGACGATACCGGCTACGGCGCCCGCAGCAACCCCGACTCGTCAACAGGCGTCTTGAGCGCGGCCGAAGGCGGGCTCGGCGCTCTGACCTTCGAAGCCGAGGGGGAGGGGCCCGCTTTGGGAAAGTGTGACACTTTGGCGCTTGGTGTCACACTTCTGCGGGGGGCTTCCGGAGGGGTGGGCGGCTGATTGTCAGCGGCGGGTCTTCAGGGCGGCGACGAAGGGCGCCCAGGCGGAGGCGGCGAGGATCAGGGCGGGGCCGTGGGGGACCGCCTTGGAGTCGCGGACGGGGACGAGGCCGGGGAGGTTGTGGGCAACCTCGACGCAGTTACCGCCGCTTTCGTTGCTGTAGCTCGACTTGCGCCAGAGGGCGGCGCCGGGGAAGTCGCTGGCGATCTCTACGCAGTGGCCGCCGTCGCCATTGCTGTAGCTGCTCTTGAACCAGAGCCCGTCACTCAAGTCGATCCGAGTGTTTGCCATTTCGGTAGTCCTCTGCTGCTTGCTCGATGAGCTTCAGGGATGCCTCGGGTGGGAGCGCGGCGGCCCTGAGTCGACCGTACGCCTTCGAGTACTGGCTCACGAGCGCCGGATCATCGATCAACTGGCCGCTGTACATCCCCTCCGTGTACATGATCGGCGGGGCGTCAGCAAAGGTCAGGAACCTGGTCGTGCCCATCATGAAGGGGTGCGCTCCTGAGTTCCGCAGAAGGATCTGCGGAATGGACCGGCGGTGCTTACGTGCCACCTCTGCGATATGGGCGAGTTGTTCGGCCATATCGCCGGGTGGGAGGATCGGGTTCCTGAGGATCTCCTCGTGGAGCACGAGCCAGCTCTCGGGTGCATCCTGATCCTCGAAGAGCCAAGCCCGCTTGCGCCGCGCCTCGATCTTCTCCTTCACCGCCTCGTCGGAGTACGTCGGGTGCGACGCCAGGACAACGGCTCTGACATATGTCGGCAGTTGGAGAGGGCCCGGAATCAGGGACGGGTCCCACTCCTCGACCTCTCTCGCGTGCCCCTCCAACTCCAGGACATCGGCGAAGTACTCGGCGTTGGCACCCTTCCGCGCCTTCCGCACATCCTCGCAATGCCGCTCGAAGAACCCGTCCGTCCCCAACACCCGATCCGCATGCTGAGCCAGATCAAGCGGCATCCTTCGCTCACCGTGCTCGATGTCGCTGAGGTACGTCTTGCTGTAGTAGATGCCCTTCAGGAACGCCTCCAACGACAGCCCCGCCTCCTCCCGCTTCCACCTCAACTCCTTGCCGTAGAAGGTCGGAACGCTCATCGACCCGTCGATGTCCTTGCCCCGTGCCACCACTTGCCCTCCTCCGCAGCCCCGGTCGCGAACGCGAAACCTCTTTTACGGTAGCCAGCGGAACGCCAGTCTGTGAGGAGTTCGTCACAGAGCGCACAGGAGGCACCCGTTCATGTCCACCCCCTACGACACAACCCTCTGCGTGGAGGAACTCCGCGACGCCCTCGCCCTGCACGACATCACGCTCCCCTCCCTCGGCGTGGACATCCTGTACGCCGGCCTCGTCGCGCTCGGGAACTGCAACACCGCTACCGCCCGCGAACTCGCCGCCGCACTGCGGAAGGCGGCGGAACGGTGACCCTCGAACTCCGCCTGCTCGCCACCCCGAAGGCCGTACCGGAACTGCGCCATCACCTCCGCAACCACCCCTACGACGTCCGCCTCTGCGCCACGGAGTTGGTGACGAACGTGATCGACCACGTCGGCGAGGGAACTCCGGTGACCGTCAGAGTCCTGGGCACGGATGACGGCCGCACGCGCATCGAGGTCACCGACCCGGATTCGAGGGCGTTGCCACTGCTGCTCCGGGCGGCCTCGACGGACGAACACGGTCGGGGGATGGCGTTGCTTGACGCGTTGGCGCGGAGGTGGGGTGTGGAGCAGGGGGCGGATCGCAAGACGGTGTGGTGCGAGGTGGAGGGACTCAACAGCCTTGCCGAACGGGGTTGTTGACCTGATCCGCGCTCAGGCCAGTTGCCGGGCCACGGCCTCGCGGGCGGCGGGGGAGAGCAGGGTGCCCGCGCGGGTGAGGAGGGCGTGCAGGGCTGGGCCGTAGCGCTCGGTCAGTTCCGGGTTGTGTGCCAGTACGTCGAGTTCGTTGGCGGCGGTGATTTCCAGGAACGCTCGCAACTGGTCGGCGGGTGGGCTGAGTTCCCGGCCGGTGAAGCGGTCCCGGAACGCGAACTCCGTGGTGCCGTCGACGCGAGGGTAGACCGCGCCGCGGTCGCAGCCGGCGTAGAGATAGACCAACGCCTCCGCCCGTTCACCGACCAGCGCGACGAGCGTGGCCCGCTCGGAGAGGGGCAGCAGCGCCGGTGCGAAGCCGTCCGTACCGTACGTCGCGTGACACAGCCCCGCGGTCTGGACGACGGCATCCGCTCCCCAGCCCGCCAACAGACCCTCAACACGCTCCAGATGGGCCAGCAACGTGCCACCGGGATGGGGCATCCCATCGGCACCCCGGTCGCACAGAAACGCCTTGATCGCCGCGCGTCCCTTGCCCGTCAGGTGGTGCTGCTCGGCTGGTGCCATGGCTGGAGGTCCTCCTGTGCGGGTGCAGGGCTGGGTTGCCTTTGATCGGCCTTGTCCGGACGGCTCAGACGGAATATGGGTAGACGTCGATGTGAGGGACCGAGAGTTCGATGCGGTTGCCGATCGAGGGCCTGTCGGGCGGCCTGTCCTGTTCGTCTGGATGCCCGGCGGTCGCGAACTCCACGAGAAGGATGTCCGTACCCAGTCGGATCGACACCACAGCGTCCTCGGCGGCAGCGACGACGGCCCCCTTGATCCGTACCGGTGCCTCCGCGGCTTCCGCCAGCAGTGCGTCCGGCCCCTCTGCGGGGACCCAGTGCACGACATCGTCCGGGATATCGATCTCGACATCTACGGCGTCGCCGCCCCTTGGCGTCCCCGACCCACACCAGCGGGCCCAGGCCTGTCCGAGCGGGCTACGGAAGGCGATGCGGGGTCCTTGGGGCTCTTCCGCGTTGTCAAGAACGTCCAGAATCTCAATGCGCATGATCGAGCAGTCGCCGAAGACGCCTGACCTCTTCGACGAGTTGGGGAACTGCTTCTCTGGCCATGGCGATGAACGCCGCGTTCTCGTCCCAGCGCCCGTCGGCGCAGTCCACGTAGCGTGGTTGCTGTACCAACGTCGCCGCGATCAATTCGCCTTGGTCGAACTTGGGCAACCTCTCGCCCTGTCCGGTGTCCTCGGCAGTACTGACCGCCACCAGATTCATGGCGTGATCGTCATCGAGGTTCCTGACGAACCAGGGACCTGGCGTAGCGGCCGAGCACATCTCCTCAATCTCGTCGAGGTCGAGTGGATTCATTCCATCGGCCGACATGCTCTTATCTCCGGGACTTACAGTTCGGTGACATCACTCATTCTCTCGGTTCCTGCTCCAGGGTAAGTAGGATCTGCATCAGATCCTCTTCGGCAAGGGCGCAAAAGTCCTGATCATGCTCTGTGATGGAGAGTGCTGCCTCATTGAAGTTCTCTCCCGTGGGGCCGGCCTCGGTCAAAAGGCGAGCTGGCGCGATCGTCCAGTTTCGTGCGACCTTGAACTGCCATGCAAGGTGGACGGAAGTGCTGTGAATCAATGAATCAAAACTCTCCTTTACGAGATCCGACGGCGCATTGTAACGCCATGAAACGAAGGAGACCTGGCGGTATCCGTAGATCGGATGACGCTCTACGGGTGAACGCATCCATACGACCGTTCCGAATTTTTCGAGCGCACGCTTAAGCCTCTCGCGTCGACCGGAACCACCCGTCTGGGCGCCTGTAAGATTCATTATCTACGTCCCCATGGTGGAGGCGTTTTATAGTCTCCGTTATTTCGAATAACTTTCTCCCCTTCATTCGTGAGTCTCAAGGCCCTCTCGTAGTCGCCTAGAGGTACGGGGTCGAGGCTCAATGTTGGGTCATATGCGTATCGGCCGTCAGTGTACACCTCGTGGAAAGTGTATTGTTCCACAATTCGCCCGCCCTGCTCGGGAATCATGATGTCTCCGCCTGAGTGGGTCGTGTAATGGACTATTCTTCCCTCGCCTCCGGAGCGATTTGAAATGAATGAAGCGATGTCTGAACAGTCGATTTCAGATCCTCGCGGAGCTGCGCGCATGGCGTCTGTCAGTGTTTCGCTGGGAGGGTGCGCCGGGTTTGGGGATCGGAAATCGAAGGGGTCTCGGCTGTCTGTACATGCGTCCGGCGCCAACCCGAGAGCATCTGTCAGGACGTGAGGGTTGCGGATGTAGGTTCCCGGGTTCGGTGCAGGTGCAAGACCGAGGGGGTCCGGGGTGAGGTAGCGAGCGGTCTCGGGGTCGTAGTGCCGGAAGTAGTTGTAGTGCAGCCCCGTCTCGGGGTCGTAGTACTGGCCCGGGAAGCGGAGCGGTGTGTACGTGGTGCTGTCTGCTGCCCAGGCTGTTGTGCCCCAGAGGGTGGTGCGGGTGTGCCAGGCGATGTCGCCCTGTTCGTCGATGAGCTCTGTGGGGGTGCCGACCAGGTCGTGGTCCCGCCCGTCGGGGTCGTACGGCCGGTGCGACGGCCGAACTCGTCATAGCTGTACGTCAGTTCGCGGCCGTCGACCGTCTCCGAGCGGACCCTGCCGTGGCGGTCGCGCAGGATCGTCAGGGTGGTGCCTGGGCCGGTTGCCTGTGCGAGGCCGTCAGTCATGTCGTAGGCGTAGATGGTGACTTGGCCGGCCGCGTTCTTGCGGGTCACCTGGCCCAGTGCGTTGCGCTCGAACTCGATCGTCTCGCCGAGGGTGTTCGTGCGGCTGGTCAGGTGGCCCGTCGCGTCGAGGGCATAGGTGAGGGTGCGGTCGTCGAAGTCCGTCTCGGTGATCAGGCGGCCGGCCGCGTCGTAGTCGTAACTCCAGGTCAGGCCTTGTGGGTTGGTGACCCGGATGAGGTTCAGTTCGGTGTCGTGGGTGAACTCGTGGCGCACTCCGTCCGGGCCCGTGCGGGACGTCAACAGGTCGAAGTGCGTGTACACGAAGTGGGAGATGCCGCCCAACGGGTCTGTGTGGCTTGTGCAGTTGCCCTCTCCGTCGTACGACCAGGACTCGGTCGTGCCGTCCGGTGCCGTGCGGCGGGACAGGTGGCCCTCGGGCGTCCACTCCAGGCGCGTCGTAGCACCCAGGGCATCTGAAAGTGTGGCAGTTCTGCCGAAACTGTCACGTTCGTAGCGGGTGACCCCGCCGAGCGGGTCGGTGATCTCCAGCGGGAGGCCGGTGCGGTCACAGTGGACGGTGGTGGTCTGGCCGAGTGGGTCCGTCACCGATGTGAGGTGGCCCGCCTCGTCGTACGTGAAGTGGGTGGTGTGGCCCTGGGAGTCCGTCGCCGAGGTGCGGTTGCCGCGGGAGTCGTACGTCTGGCGGACCACCGTGCCGTCCGGGTTGAAATCATCACACCAGCACATCGCGTACGGCAACGCGGATACCCGCAACGGGTCGTCGCCGACGCCGTAAACGCCGTAGAACGGTATATAGCGCAACCCCATTGACAGCCCCGCGCGGGCTCATTCTTTGGCCACGGACAGCCTTCTCATCGTTCTCTTATGTCGGCCTTATGGCATCATCACGCGCCGTACCTAGCTTGCGGGCCATGTTCTTCACCTACCTGAGGCGCGAGTTGCGCCGCCGCAGAAAAGCGGCCCTCGTCGTCGCCTCCGGCCTCGCACTGGGCATTGCGCTGGTCATCGTGGTCAACTCCGTGTCCTCCGGCATGGGGAAGGCCCAGGACAAGGTCCTCCAGTCGCTGTACGGACTCGGTACGGACATGACCGTCACCAAGGCGGCCACGCCCACCGCGAGCGGCTCGCAGCAGCCGCGGTTCCAGTTCGACGCCAACAACAACGGCGACAGCAAGACGCAGAGCAGCGACCGCGTCATGGTCCAGGGCTTCACCACCCTGGCCTCCACCACCGTCACCAAGGTGGCGGGGCAGAAGGGTGTCTCCGACGCCGTCGGCGGGCTCAGCCTCAACGTCGTCAAGGTCGACGGGCAGTTCACCCGCGGCCAGTTCCAGCAGAACCAGGGGAGCGGTACCGGGGGCGGCAACCGCGGTGGCGGCACCGGCGCACCCCAGGGCTCGGTCACCGGTGGTGGCGCCAACTTCAACATCAACTCGTACTCGGTCTACGGCACGGACGTCACCAAGCCCGCGCTCGGCCCGCTGACCTCCTCGAAGATCACCAGCGGCCGTACCTTCACCACCGCCGAGGCCAACTCCAAGGTCGTCGTCGCCGACTCGGCGTACGCCAAGACGAAGAAGCTCAAGGTCGGTTCGACCGTCACCATCAAGAGCGTCAAGTACAAGGTCATCGGTATCGCCACCGCGACCAGCGGTGACGCGGCGGCCAACCTGTACATCCCGCTGACGCAGGCGCAGACCCTGAGCGGTGACAAGAACAAGGTCACCACGATCTACGTCAAGGCGTCCGACTCCAAGCAGATCTCGGCCGTCAAGAAGACCATTCAGGGCAATGTCTCGGGTACGACGGTCACCACGTCCGCCGACTTGGCCGACACCGTCTCCGGGTCCCTGTCCACCGCCTCCTCCCTCGCCACCAGCGTCGGCAAGTGGCTGTCGATCGCGGTCCTGATCGCCGCGTTCCTGGTCGCCGGGCTGCTCACCTCCTCCGCGGTCTCGCGCCGGGTGCGCGAGTTCGGCACGCTGAAGGCGCTCGGCTGGAAGTCCGGCCGGGTGACCCGGCAGGTGGTCGGCGAGGCCGTCGTCAACGGTCTGGTCGGCGGTGTCCTCGGTATCGCGCTCGGCCTGGCGGGCGCGTACGTCGTGACCGCGATCAGCCCGACCCTGTCGGCGTCCCTCGGCAGCACGGGCGGCGGCGGTGGCGGTGGAGCGGGTGGCCCCGGCGGCGGTGGCGGCGGTGGCTTCGGCGGCGGCGGCCGACAGGCCGCGGCCAAGACCCTCGACGTCGCGCTCACCGCGCCCGTCAACGCCACCACCATCGCCCTCGCGGTAGGCCTCGCCGTGGCCGGCGGCCTGATCGCCGGCGCCTTCGGCGGCTGGCGAGCGTCCCGACTCCGCCCGGCGGACGCCCTGCGCAGAGTCGAGTAGCCAACACCGGTACGGGTCCGTCGTGGTGGTCAGCGGTGCAGCGCCCTGAAGGGGCGCGAGGCTGCGTCAATTTGCGGCTCCGCCGCGCGGGCGCGACCAGCCACGACGGCGCCGCAGACGACCGACGGCGAAACGGGGCCCGTCCCACGGCGGGCCCCAACCCCCTTTACTTCCCCAGGAGTTGCACTATGTACGAACTAAGAGGCGTCACCAAGCTCTACTCACGAGGCAAGGAAACCGTCCACGCCCTGGACGGCATCGACCTCACCATCGGCGACGGCGACCGCCTGGTCATCCAAGGCCCGACCGGCGGCGGCAAGTCCACCCTGCTCCAGATGATCGGCGCCCTGGACCGCCCCACCGCAGGCGAAATCGTCCTGGACGGCATCGACTTGGCGAAACTCTCCGAGGCCAAGCTCACCAAGGTCCGCAGCGAGAACATCGGCTTCGTGTTCCAGTCCTTCAACCTGATCCCGACGCTCACCGCCCAGGAGAACGTCGAGACCGCCCTCGTACCGCTCGGAATGAAGGCGAAGATCCGCCGCGAACGGGCCGCCGAGGCACTGGTCTCGGTCGGCCTGGGCGAGCGGGCCAACCACCTCCCCGGCGAGATGTCCGGAGGACAGCAGCAGCGCGTCGCCATCGCCCGCGCGCTCGTCAAGCAGCCCAAGGTGCTGCTCGCCGACGAGCCCACCGGAAACCTCGACGAGTCGATGCGCGACGAGATCATGGACGTACTGGAGCGCATGTGGAAGGAGCACGGGCTGACCTTCATCATGGTCACCCACGACTCCGCCATCGCGAAGAAGGCGCCGCGACTCGCCACCATCCGCAAGGGCAAGATCACGGTGAAGGAGAACGCCGGGTCGAAGTAACTCGGCCTCCACGCAAGGGAGTTCGGCGCTCAGATGAGTGACTCGGCGGCCCCCTACCGGAGTTCGCGCACGCTTCACCCGTCAACTGCGTAACGGAGTCCGGGCGACGGCGTAACAGTTCACGGATGCGCTTTCTTACCCGCCTCTCATCTCTTGAGCGGGTGATCACCCCTCGGCATACTGCGTATTCCGGGGGGTGTCACGCACAGGCGTGCGGGCTTTCCCCCGGTCGGGTGAACGGGGAATTCGCCCGGTACCTCAGCTCCAGGGGGAGCCTTGCGCAGACACGTGAAGAGAGCGTGCGCGGCCACCGTCGCCGCGTCCGCCGCCGTAGCCCTCGCCGCCGGAATGACCAGCCCGGCGTCGGCGAAGCCCGAACAGCGTGCGACCGGTGCCGCGCAACTCGGGGCCGCGCAGGCCCGGTTGAAGGGCGACCACCGCATCACCCTGATCACCGGCGACCGCGTCACCGTCGACGCGAAGGGCCGGGTCGCCGGTCTGGAGCCGGCAAAGGGCCGTGAACACATACCCGTTCAGGTCCGCAAGCTCGACGGGCACACGCTCGTCATACCCGTCGACGCGGACCGGCTGATCGCGTCCGGCAAGCTCGACCAGCGGCTCTTCGACGTCACCGAGCTGAACAAGTCGGCGGAGCGCGCCTCTCAGAAGGCCGGCCTGAAGGTCATCGTCGGCTACCAGGGCGCCGCCACCGCCACCAAGGCCGACGTCCGGGACGCGGGCAGGCTGCGCCAGTCCCTGAAGACCCTGAACGCCGACGCCGTGCAGACCCCGCGGCAGGACACCGCCGAGCTGTGGAAGGCCGTCACCAACGGCGACCAGTCGGCCGCCGGCATCGCGCACGTCTGGCTCGACGGCGTCCGCAAGGCCAGCCTCGACAAGTCCGTGCCGCAGATCGGCGCCCCGAAGGCGTGGGCGGCCGGCTACACCGGCAAGGGCGTCAAGATCGCCGTACTGGACACCGGAGTCGACGCCGACCACCCGGACCTGAAGACCCAGGTCATCGAGTCCAAGAACTTCTCCACCGCCGCCGACGCGAACGACCACTTCGGGCACGGCACGCACGTCGCGTCCATCGCCGCGGGCACCGGCGCGAAGTCGAACGGCAAGTACAAAGGTGTCGCGCCCGACGCGAAGATCCTCAACGGCAAGGTCCTCGACGACACCGGCTCCGGTGACGACTCCGGCATCCTCGCCGGCATGGAGTGGGCGGCCCAACAGGGCGCCGACATCGTCAACTTGAGCCTCGGCGGCCAGGACACCCCGGGCATCGACCCGTTGGAGGCGGAGGTCAACAAGCTCTCCACCGAGAAGGGGATCCTCTTCGCGATCGCCGCGGGCAACGAGGGCCCGCAGTCGATCGGTTCGCCCGGCAGCGCGGACGCGGCCATCACGGTCGGCGCGGTCGACGGCAACGACAAGCTCGCCGACTTCTCCTCCACCGGCCCGCGCGTCGGCGACGGCGCCATCAAGCCGGACGTCACCGCGCCGGGCGTCGACATCACCGCCGCCGCGGCCCCGGGCAGCGTCATCGACAAGGAGGTCGGCGAGAACCCGCCCGGCTACCTGACCATTTCGGGTACGTCGATGGCGACCCCGCATGTCGCCGGTGCCGCCGCCATCCTCAAGCAGGAGCACCCCACTTGGGGCTACGCCGAGCTGAAGGGCGCGCTCACCGGCTCCGCGAAGGGCGGCAACTACACGCCGTTCCAGCAGGGTTCGGGCCGTATCGCCGTCGACAAGGCCATCAAGCAGAGCGTCATCGCCGACCCGGTGTCGGAGAGCTTCGGCGTCCAGCAGTGGCCCCACACCGACGACACCCCGGTCACCAAGCAGGTCACCTACCGCAACCTCGGCACCACGGCCGTCACCCTCAAGCTCGCTGTGGCCGCCACCAACCCCAAGGGCCAGACGGCTCCTTCGGGCTTCTTCAAGCTCGCCAAGACCTCGGTGACCGTACCGGCCGGCGGCACCGCCTCGGTCGGCCTGACCGTCAACACCAAGCTGGGCGGCACGCTCGACGGCGCCTACTCCGCGTATGTGACGGCGACGGGCGGCGGGCAGAGCGTCCGTACGGCCGCGGCCGTGGTGCGCGAAGTCCAGTCCTACGACCTCACGTTGAAGTTCATCAACCGTGACGGCAGCCCCGCGAAGTACTACACGGCCACGGTGGCGGGCCTGTCCGGCCTCGGCGCCGGCGGCTACTTCTCCCCCTACGACGAGTCGGGCACCGTCAAGGTCCGTGTCCCCAAGGGCGGTTACGTCCTCGACACCGGGATCTTCGTGGACCCGGAGGACTTCACCAAGGGCGCCGACTGGATCGCCCAGCCCAAGCTGGACATCGCCAAGAACACCTCGGTCACGATCGACGCCCGCACCGCCAAGCCGGTCGACATCACGGTGCCGGACACCGGCGCCAAGTCGGCGTTCGCATCACCGGGTTACACGCTCATGACGGCGGACAGCGGCGCCTCCTTCGGCTGGTTCCTGGACACGTACGCCAACTTCCGCTCCGCGCACCTCGGTCCGCAGATCACCGACGGTTCGCTGTCCGAGCAGTGGGACGCGCACTTCACCAAGGGCACCGACGAGCAGTACGACACCACGACCGGCGGCAAGGTCAAGCAGCTCGCCACCGGCTTCACCAAGCACTACAAGGCGACTGAACTCGCCACGGTGAAGGCCCGCATGGGCGCCGCGGCGAGCGGCAAGACCGGCCTGCTCCTCGCCTTCGGCTATCTGCCCGACGTCTTCAGCTCCTCCGCCACCACCACCGCGCAGCCGCTGCCCGGCACCCGTGTGCTGCACGTCTCCACCACCGGCGGGGTGCAGTGGGAGCTGGACTTCGAGCAGGACGGCGCGCGCGGCCCGGACGGCTTCCCGGTCTCCGAGTCCTCCTACGTCTCGAACGACCTGGAGACCTTCAAGGCCGGCCGGACGTACACCCGGACCTTCAACACGGCGGTCTTCGGCCCGCACCTCGACGACGTCTACGGCGTGTACCGCGACGGCAACGAGATCTCCGGGATCGTGCCGCTGTTCGCCGACTCCGCGCAGCACGCGGGCTCGTCGCTGTTCACCTCGGTCAACACGACCCTGTACCGCAACGGCACGAAGGTGGGCTCCAACCAGGACCCGCTGCTCGGCCAGGAGGTGTTCAAGGTCCCGGCCGCCAACGCCTCGTACAAGCTGACCACTTCGGTGATCCGCAGCGTCAAGGTCGCCGCAGCCTCCACCCGGATCGACGCGAGCTGGACGTTCTCCTCGAAGAAGCCGTCCGGTGCCGACGTGGCCCAACTCCCCGTCTCCACGGCCCGCTTCAACGCGACGACGGGCCTGGACAGTCGCGTCGCGGCCGGCAAGAAGGCGACGATCCCGGTCACCGTCGAGGGCGCGGCAGCCGGCCGCAACCTCAAGTCCCTGGGCGTGTGGGTGTCGTACGACTACGGCCAGACCTGGAAGAAGGTCAACGTCGTCAACGGCAAGATCACCGTCACCAACCCGGCCAAGGGCAAGGCCATTTCGTTCCACGCGAAGATCGCCGACAAGAAGGGCAACAAGTCGACGATCTCGATCTACAACGCGTACTACGGCAAGTGAGCTGCGGCGCTAGCTGAGTCGAGTGCACGTACGGCCCGGCGGAAGTTCACCTTCCGGCGGGCCGTCCGTGTTCTGCTGACCCCATGACCGCCGCCGTCACCGCCATGATCACCGCCGTCGTCGGCGTACTCGGCACCCTCTTCGCCCCCGTCCTCAGCCAGCGCCTCACCGCCCGGCAGCGCGCCGAGGAGGCCCAAGTCGCCGAGCGGACACGGCGGTTCGAGGAGCCGCGGGACGCCTATACGGCGATGAACCGGGCCTCACGCCAGTTCCACACGCTGCTCAAGGACGCCCTGCACCGCATCCGCGACGGTGTCTACACCGAGCTGGAGCGCGACCAGTTGGAGGAGGCGCGGCGGGACTACCGGGACCGTTACGCCGAGGCGCAGATGGTCGTGCCCGAGCGGATCCTGGACGCCTCCCGCTCGGTGAACCAGGTGCTCGCGGGCGTCGACGCCGTCGTGAAGCGACTGGATCGGGGCCTCACCCGGGACGGCGAGAGCGCCGAGGAATCCCTGCTGGATCTCAAGGAGGCCGAGCCCCGGCTGGCCGCGATGCGGCGGCTGATGCGGGCCGATCTGGGTGTCACGGAGTGAGGTCGGGGCGCTGGGCCGACGCCCCCGCCCGGGTCGCGTCCGTGCCCCAGCTCGCCAGCAGGCGCAGGGCGTCGGCCGATGGAGAGCCCGGCTCCGCGTGGTAGGTGATCAGGGTCTGCTCGGAGCTGTCGCTGAGGCGGAAGCCCTCGAAGTGGAGGGTGAGGTCGCCGACCAGGGGGTGGTGGAGGCGCTTGACGCCGTAGGTCTTCTCCTTGACGTCGTGGGTCGCCCACAGGCGCCTGAACTCCTCGCTCTTGACGGAGAGTTCGCCGACCAGCGCGGACAGACGCGGGTCGTCCGGATGGCAGCCCGCGTCCATGCGGAGCATGCTGACGATGTCCGTGGCCTTCTGCTCCCAGTCCACGTACAGCTCGCGGTACTCGGGGCGCAGGAACACCAGCCGCGCCCAGTTCCGCTCCTGCGGCGGCAGCTCCGACCAGTCGCCGAAGACGGCCGCGGCCATCCGGTTCCAGACGAGGATGTCCGAGCGGCGGCCCGAGATGTACGCCGGCACCGTGTCGATCGCGTCGAGCAGCTGCCGTAGCGGAGGCCGCACGTGCTGGGTGGGGGTCGGCTGCTTCTTCTTGTGCTGCTTCGGCTTCGCGAGGTGGGTGAGGTGCGAGGACTCGGCGTCGGAGAGGCGCAGGGCGCGGGCGATCGCATCGAGGACCTCGGCCGACACGTTCCGGCCGTTGCCCTGCTCCAGGCGGGTGTAGTACGCCACCGAGACCCCGGCCAGCTGCGCCAGCTCCTCGCGGCGCAGCCCGGGGACCCTGCGGTGCCGCCCGAAGTCCGGCAGCCCGACGTCCTCCGGCTTCAGCCGGGCCCGCCGGGTGCGCAGGAACTCGCTCAGCTCGGCACGTCGGTCCAGGTGCCGGCCGGGGTCCAGGGGCGCGGGGGCGGATTCGGGCTGTTCGTCCATACGGCCCAGTATTCCCGGTCGTACGTCCAGGAGCCTGATCCCGCTGGTGGTAGGCACAGCGGACGTACGCAGAAGCGTGGCCTGGGTAGCCCCGTGACTTTCGGGCAGGCTTGGCAGCGTGCCCGACCGGAAGGCAGCCGGGCGCACATCCCCCCGCTAGGAGACTCTCGGCATGACCACAGTCGCCGCATACGCAGCCCCCGCCGCCAAGGCTCCCCTGGAGCGCACCACCATCGAGCGCCGGGCCGTACGTGAGTTCGACGTCCTGATCGACATCAAGTTCGCCGGTATCTGCCACTCGGACATCCACCAGGCCCGCGAGGGCTGGGGCAAGGCCACCTTCCCGATGGTCCCGGGCCACGAGATCGCCGGCATCGTCTCCGAGGTGGGACCCGGCGTCACCAAGTTCCAGGTCGGCGACCGCGTCGGCGTCGGCTGCATGGTCGACTCCTGCCGCGAGTGCGACAACTGCAAGGCGGGCCTGGAGCAGTACTGCACCGGCGGCAACGTCGGCACGTACAACTCCGTCGGCAAGGACGGCGAGCCCACCTACGGCGGCTACTCCGAGAAGGTCGTCGTCGACGAGAACTTCGTCCTCGGCATCCCCGAGGGCATCTCCCTCGACGAGGCCGCGCCCCTGCTCTGCGCCGGCATCACCACGTACTCGCCCCTCAAGCACTGGAACGCCGGCCCCGGCAAGAAGGTCGCGATCGTCGGCATGGGCGGCCTCGGCCACATGGGCGTCAAGCTCGCGCACGCGCTCGGCGCGGAGGTCACCGTCCTCTCGCAGTCCCTGCGCAAGCAGGACGACGGCCTGAAGCTCGGCGCCGACCACTACTACGCGACCAGCGACCCGAAGACCTTCGAGGAGCTGCGCGGCACCCTCGACCTGATCATCTCCACGGTGTCGGCCCCGCTGGACCTCGGCGCGTACCTGTCGCTGCTGAAGACGGACGGCGCGCTGGTGAACGTCGGCGCCCCCGAGGAGCCCGTCTCCCTCAACCTGTTCTCGGTGATCGGCGGCCGCAAGACCCTCGCCGGTTCCGGCATCGGCGGCATCCCGGAGACCCAGGAGATGCTGAACTTCTGCGCCGAGCACGGCTTCGGCGCCGAGATCGAGCTGATCTCCGCGGACCAGATCAACGAGGCGTACGAGCGGGTGCTGGCGAGCGACGTCCGCTACCGTTTCGTGATCGACGTGGCCACGATCTGACGGCGCCGCTTCACCCCGGGTCCCGGAGCAGTGCGGCTCCGGGGCCCGGTGCGTTGTCGAGTGCGGGCCCGCGGGGGCTGGTCGCGCAGTTCCCCGCGCCCCTGAGATGTGGGTTGTTGGCTGCGGGTGCGTTGTGGCTGGTCGCGCCCACGCGGCGGAGCCGCACATCGATACAGCCTCGCGCCCCTGAGGGGAGGCGGTGGTTTGGTGGCTGCTGCGCCGTCGTGGTTGCTCGCGCAGTTCCCCGCGCCCCTAAAAGGCGCCTGGCGTTGCCCTACCCAGGGGCGCGGGGAACTGCGCGGCCAGCCCCCACCGGCCCGCAGCCGCCGACGAACCTCAGCTCCTCGCCCTGTTCCGCCCCAACAGCCACAGCAGATACGGCCCACCGACCAACGAGGTGAGCGCCCCCACCGGAACCTCCAGTGGGGGCAGCACCGTGCGGGCAGCGAGATCGGCGGCCACGAGAATCACCGCACCGGTCAACGCCGAGCACACCAACGGCAGTTGAGGCGTCCGGGTGAGCCGCCGGGCCAACTGCGGCGCGGTCAGCGCCACGAACCCGATCGGCCCCGCCGCCCCCGTCGCCGTCGCCGCCAGCACCACCCCGAGCACGGTCACCGCGAGCCGCGCCCGGTCCACCCGCACCCCGAGCGAGGCCGCGGTGTCGGCGTCGAGCCCGAGCGGCCGCACGGCCCGGCTCGCCCACACCAACGCGGGCAGGCACAGCAGCAGTACGACGGCCAACGGCCCCGCCTGCTCCCAGCCCCGCCCGTTGAGGGAACCGGTCAGCCACAGCTTGACCTGCTCCGCGGCCTGCAACTCGCTGTCCGCGAGATACAGCTGCACCACGGCCGACAACGCGACCCCGATGCCAACTCCCGTCAGCACGAACCGACTTGGCTGCATCCCGTGCCGCCACGCCAGCACATACACGAGGGCCGCGGCCGCGAGCCCGCCGAGGACGGAGACGGCGGGCATGGCGCTGGGCGAGTTCACCATCCCGGCGGACAACGCGAGCACGGTCGCGGCGGCGGCACCGTGCCCGACCCCGATCACGTCCGGACTGGCGAGCGGATTCCGGGTGACGGTCTGCACAAGCGCTCCGGCGAGGCCGAGGGCGACCCCGACCAGCGCCCCGAGCACGATCCGGGGAACCCGCAACTCGTTGACGACGAGGTCGTACTGCCCGGAGCCGGTCCGCAGGGTGTGCCACACCTCGCCGGGCGAGATATAGGTCTGCCCGCAGCAGGCGGCAGCGGTCATCGCAACGGCCAGCGCGAGCACGAGAGTTGCCGCCACGAGGGCCGAACGGCGGTGCAGCACAAGGGAGATGGAGGGGTGCGGGCGCAGGACGCTGACACCGGTGGCGCTCATACGGCCGTCCCCTTCCGCCGTACCAGCACGACCAGTACCGGCACCCCGACCAACGCCGTCATCACCCCGGCCGGCACCTCGGCCGGAGAGCGCACGACCCGCCCCGCCACATCCGCGCCGACCAGCAGCGCGGCGCCGAGCAGCGCGGACAGCGGGAGCAGGGCGCGGTGCCCGCCGGAGGTGAGGCGCCGGGCCAGGTGCGGTACGGCGAGGCCGACGAACGCGATCGGACCGGCGGCGGCCACCGCGGACGCCACCAGCAGAGTCGCGCCGAGCGCCGCACACACCCGCACGACCCCCACCCGATGCCCCAGCGCCCGTGCCGTCTCGTCCCCGAGGGCCAGCGCGTCGAGCCCGCGCGCACAGGCGAGCACCAGCAGCGCCCCGGCCACCAGGAACGGCAGCATCTCCACGACGGTGTCGGCGTCCCGGCCGCTCAGCGAGCCGACCTGCCAGAACCGGAACTGGTCCAGCGTCGCCGAACTCGACGTCAGGACGACGGTCGTACCACCGGCGGTCATCGCCGACAACGCCGTACCGGCGAGGGCGAGTTTGACCGGTGAGGCCCCGCCCCGGCCGCGCGCGGCGATGCCGTAGACGAGGCAGGCGGCGAGGACGGCGCCGGCGAAGGCGTACCAGACGTAGCCGCCGAAACCGCTCGCGAGGCCGGTCGCGATGGCGAGGACGACGCCGGCCGCCGCGCCCTGGCTCAGGCCGAGGATGCCGGGGTCGGCGAGCGGGTTGCGGGTGACGGCCTGGAGCGCGGCGCCCGCGACGCCGAGTGCGGCACCGGCCGTCAGCCCGATCTCGGTGCGGGGCAGCCGTAGCGATCGTACGACCAACGCGTCCGGTGAACTCCCGCCGTGGAAAAGGGCGTTGAGCACCTCGGACGGGGGGATCGGGCGGGTGCCGACGGCGAGGCTGAGCAGCACGGCGGCGGCCACCGCGAGGGTGGCCGCCGGCCAGGCGAGACGTTTGACGCTCACTGCGTACTCTCTGCTGTTCCGCTACTTGCTGATGTCCTCGGCGAGTTGGAGGACGACGAGGCGGGCGGCGGTCGGGCCCGCGTTGAGGTACCAGGGGTCGTCGTCGACCTTGACGGCGTGGCCCGCCTTTACCGCCGACATCGACTTCCACAGGGGTCCGGCGAGCACGCTCGCGGCATCCGTCTTGGAGGCGTCGCCCTGCACGGAGTAGAAGATCCAGTCGCCGTCGGCCTTGTCGATGCTCTCGGCGCCGATGTCCTCCGAAATGGCCTTGAACTGCTGGGACTTGGGCCGGTCGAGGCCCATGTCGACGGCGATGGAACCGGTGAAGGAGGAGACCCCGAACATGCGGGTCCGGCCGGGTGTGAACCGCAGCATCGACACGGAGGTCTTCGACAGGGCCTCGCCCTTCTCGCCCGCGTCCTCGACGATCCCGTCGAGCAGCTTCCGCGCCTGCTGGCCCTTGCCGATCGCGTCGCCGACGAGGAGGAGGTCGCGCTTCCAGTTGATGCCGTTGCCGGCGGTGATGACGGTGGGCGCGATCTTCGAGAGCTTGGGATAGAGGTCGCCGAGCGAGTCGTTGGCGAGGATCAGGTCGGGCTTGGCGGCGGCGAGCGTCTCCAGGTTGGGCGCCTGGCGCGTGCCCGCGTCGGTCATCGCGGCGAGCTTCGACTTGTCGGCCGGGAAGGCGTCCGCGAGGTAGTCGGGGACGAGGCCTGCGTTGTCGGCGCGGGTGGTGGCCGTCGGGACGGTACCGAGGGAGAGCAGGTCGTCGAGCTGTCCCGTGCTGAGCACGGCGATCTTCGTGGGCTTCGACTTGATCGTCGTCTTTCCCTCGAAGTGCGTGACGGTGCGGGGGAAGGTGCCGTCGGTGTCGTTGTCCGAGCCCATGCCGGTCGCGAGGGTGCTGGGCGCGGCGGCGGGGCCCGCGGAGGCGCCGATCACCTTGTTCTGCGAGCCGTCGCCGGTCTTCTCGGCATCGTTGTCGGCGGAGGACGACGCACACCCGGCCAGCAACCCCCCGACGGCGGACACGGCGACCATCGCCGTGACAGCCTTCCTCTTGAACGCACGCACTATCACTGTCTCTCCGATCACATCCGGCCAGGTAAGGCTTACCTTAACTTGCCGTCGGAGTGGCTCGGGCATGAGGAGGCCCACACGATGACCGTGCAGCTGAACCACACCATCGTCGCCGCGCACGACAAACACACGTCGGCCCGTTTCCTCGCCGACCTCCTGGGCCTCCAAGTGAGCCCGCAGTACGGCCCGTTCGTCCCGGTGGCGATCCCGAACGGGGTGACCCTCGACTACATGGACCAGCCCGGTTCGGGCTTCGCCGAGATCACACCGCAGCACTACGCGTTCCTGGTCTCGGAGGACGACTTCGACGCGATCTTCGGCCGGATCAGGGAGGCGGGCCTGACGTACTGGGCGGACCCGGCGCATCGCCGCGAGGCCGAGATCAACACGAACGACGGCGGCCGTGGGGTCTATTTCGACGACCCGAATGGCCACGTCCTGGAGATCCTGACGCGGCCGTACGGGAGCCGGGGCTGATTCAGGCGGCGGGGAAGGACTCGCCCGCGCCGTAGGACCGTACGAGCACGCCGTCGTCCGCCGACGGCCGTACCGAGTGCGCGCGCCCCAGTCCGGAGACATGGGCGCGGCCGTCCGGCGCCACCTCGACCAGCGTGTTCTCGTCGACGGCGACGCCGTGGGGGAGCCGGTGCCGGGCGACGGCGGCGATGAGCCGAGGCAGCGTCCCCCACTGCGCCGCATGCGCGTCCACGGCGAAGGACACCAGCCCGAGCCCGTCCCGTACGGCGATCTCGGCCAGGTCCTCGGCGGTGTCCTCCGGGCACACCGGAACGCCGTCGAGCAGCCACCCCCCGACGACGGCCGACCGCGCGGCGAGGGCGGCCCCGGCGGAGAACCCGGCGTACGGGACACCCCGCTCGGCGAGCAGCCGCGGCAACCGGTCGAGGCAGTCCGCGAAGGCGTCCTGATAGGCGGGGGTCAACCCGCCGCACACGAGCAGCCCGTCCACGTCGCGGGCCGCCTCGACGTCGAAGCGGTGGCCGATCGGCACGAGCACGGGTACGGGTGTGCAGTCCCCGGCACTCCTCAACGTGCCCTCGTAGCGCGCGAATTGACGCTCCCCGTCGCCCTCGCCCTCGTCGACGATCACGCAGGCGATGCGGGGCGCGGACCCGGCGGTCTTGCCCGCGGCGCGGAGGAAAGGTTCGTAGACGACGGGGGTGGCCCAGCCGCCGCCGACCAGGAAGGTGCTGGGTCCGAGCGGACCCGGCTCACTCGGGTCGCTCGGGTCGCTCGGGTCGCTCGGGTCACTGGGCTTGCTCGGCTCGTTCACGGACGCATCAAATCCCGGCCCGGCGTGCCTGTCACACCCTTTTGCCGCCCGGGTCGCCGGTCGCTGTTAACCGTTAGCTGTTCGCCGTTCGCCGTTCGCCGTTTGTCATTCGTCGAGGTAGCGAAGGCGGCCGTCGGCGGGGCCGATGTGCACCCGGCCGTCGCGGATCTGCCACTCGCTCATCCCGTCGATCTCGTGGCTGGCGTGGAACAGCCCGGTCACGTGGTCGTTGTCGTCGTCGGAGGGCGGGATGCGGGCGATGGTCCGCAGCAGATCCAGCATCGCCTCGACCGAGTTCGCGTGGATGTCGGCGCCGTAGAAGACGTAGTGGATCCAGTTGTAGTGGCGGCCGGGCAGGGCCCACGCCTCGTTGTACGGGTAGTCGGCCTCGGGTGACCTGATGATCCGTTCGAGCTGGGCCAACTGCGGCTCGTCGCACTGGAGGAAGCCCCGGACACCGACGAAGACAGCCATGCTCAACTCTCCCTCTCCACCACGCTGTTCACGATCACGCGCCTGCCGTCCCACCCCGCAGCCGTAGCGCATCCTGCCCCGGCGGCCTGCCGAAGGCACGGCGGTATTCGCGGCTGAACTGGGACGCGCTGTCGTAACCGACCGCGAAACCGACGTCCGAGACGTCCCCCGCGCTGCTCATCAGCAGCAACCGGGCCTCCTGGAGGCGGATTCGCTTCTGGTACTGGATCGGGGTCAGGGCGGTCACCGCGCGGAAGTGGCGGTGGAAGGGCGAGGCGCTCATCCCGGCGAGCCGGGCCAGGTCGTCGATGCGGAGGGTCTCCGTGTGGTGGTCGCGGATCCAGCGAATGGCCCTGCCGATATGGGTGAGTTGACTGTCCGCGAGCCCGATCTGCCGTACGAGAGCGCCCTGTTCGCCGGTGATCAGCCGCCAGAGGATCTCCTTCTCGATCAACGGCGCGAGCACCGGCGCGTCGTCGGGACGATCGCACAGCCGCAGCAGACGCACTGCCGCGTCGAGGAGTTCGGCCGGTGCGTCGCACACGGCGAGACCGTGCGGGGTGGTCGTCCCGCGGGGGAGCGGGGTGGCTCCCGTGTCGAGCAGCAGGGAGGCGATCTTCGCCGGTTCGAGGGCCAACCCGCAGGCGAGGAAGGGCACTTCGGGGGTGGCCTGCGTGTAGTGACCGGCGACCGGGAGATCGACCGAGACGACAAGGTACTGCCCGGCGCCGTAGTCGTGGACGCGGTCGCCCAGGGTGAGCCGTTTCGAGCCCTGCGCGACGATCGCCAGGACGGGACGGGCGACGCTCACGGTCGGCGCCTCCGGCTTGTCGGCCCTGGTCAGCAACAGGCCGTCGACGGCGAGGGGCGCACGGTCGGCGTGCCGGTCGATCAGGGCGCGCAGTTCCTTCAGGAGCGCGGGTGGGTGCACGCCTCGATCCAAGCACCGGGAGGGGCCGTCGGCAACTGTCCGCCCGACCGGCAGATAGACAGGATCGTGCAAGCGGGCGGTGGGATCGCCCTAACGATTCCCCTGGTCACGGTGGTGTCCTTGAGGAGCCGGTTTCCCGGCCACTTCCCAAAGGAGCACTTCATGACACTCGACTCGTACGTCGGTCTCGGCCGTTCCGGACTCAAGGTGAGCCCCTTCTGTCTCGGGGCGATGAACTTCGGCGAGGACGCCGGCTTCGGCTGCGGCGTGGAGGAGTCGGAGAAGATCATCCAGGCCTACCTCGACCACGGCGGCAACTTCGTCGACACCGCGAACTTCTACACGAACGGCCACTCGGAAGCGATCCTCGGCGACTTCCTCGCCGCCCGCCCCGGCCTGCGCGACCGCCTGGTCCTGGCCACCAAGTTCTACGGCAACCTCCACCTCGGCGACCCCAACGGCGGCGGCGCCGGCCGCAAGGCGATCATCGGCCAGCTGGACGACTCGCTGCGCCGCCTCCGCACCGACTACATCGACCTGTACTGGCTGCACAACCACGACCGTTCGACACCGGTCGAGGAGACCCTGCGCACCCTGGACGACCTGGTCACGGCGGGCAAGATCCGCTACGTCGGCTTCTCAGACACCCCGGCCTGGTTCACCGCGAAGGCCCACACGACGGCCCTGCTGCGCGACTGGACCCCGGTCACCGCACTCCAGTTGGAGTACTCCCTCCTGGAACGCACCATCGAGGGCGAGTTGATCCCCCTGGCCCAGGACGCGGGGATGGGCGTACTGCCGTGGGGCCCCCTCAAGAGCGGCTATCTGTCCGGGAAGTACACCCGGGACCGGTCAACTCCCGCCGACACGAAGCGTTCCGCGATCCTCGGCTCCCCGACTCCCGCCCAGTTCACGGTGATCGACGCGGTCGCCGAGGTCGCGAAGGAGACGGGCGCGACCTCCGCCGCCGTAGCCCTGTCCTGGGTCCAGAACCGTCCCGGCAGCACGTCCACCCTCATCGGCCCGCGCACCCTGGCCCACCTGGAAGCCAACCTCGCGGCCCTGGACCTCCACCTCACCCCGGCCCAGACGGCGACCCTGGACGAGGTGTCCACGCCCACCCTCAACTTCCCCCACGACCTCAACCGGCAGGTCGGCGACATGCTCAAGTACGCGGGGGCGACGGTGGACGGGGTGCCGAGCGCGGTGTATCCGCCGTTGGCGGCGAGCGGGGCGCGGTACTGAGCGGCGGCGCCGGTTCCCCAGGTCGACGCGTCAACTCCGTTGCGTGAAGCGGCATTTCGTGGCTCCTCGGCATGGTCGCTACGGTCGGATCCATGGAGCCGAATCTGCCGAATTTCCCGACGGCCGAGGAACTCGCCGCCGCGCTGCGCGCCGGTGACGTGTCCTCGGCGGAACTGACCGACGAGGCGATCAGCCGTATCGAGCGGCACGACAAGGCGGTCAACGCGATCTGCGTCCCGGACTTCGACCGTGCCCGGGCCGCGGCACGCGCGGCCGACGAGGCCCGCGCCCGGGGCGAAGACCGGCCGCTGCTCGGCATCCCGGTGACGGTCAAGGAGTCGTACGACATCGCCGGACTGCCCACGACCTGGGGCATGCCGCAGCACCGGAGCCAGCTGCCGGCCGAGGACGCGGTGCAGGTCTCACGGCTCAAGGGCGCGGGCGCGGTGGTGCTCGGCAAGACCAACGTGCCCTTCGGGCTCCAGGACATACAGAGCTTCAACGAGATCTACGGCACCACCAACAACCCCTGGGATCACGGCCGTACGTCGGGTGGCTCGTCCGGCGGGTCGGCGGCGGCCCTGGCGTCCGGGTTCGGGGCGCTGTCCATCGGGTCCGACCTCGCGGGTTCCCTGCGCACCCCCGCGCACTTCTGCGGTGTCTACGCGCACAAGCCGACGCTCGGGCTGGCGGCGACCCGCGGCATGGTCCCGCCGGACACGCCCGTACTGCCGGTCGCACTCGACCTCGCCGTCGTCGGCCCGATGGCACGCACCGCCCGCGACCTCGCCCTCCTGCTCGACGTCATGGCCGGACCGGACCCGCTGACGCTCGGTGTGGCGTACGACGTGACGCTGCCACCCGCGCGCCACGAGCGGCTCGGCGACTTCCGGGTCCTGGTCCTCGACGAGCATCCGCTCATCCCGACCGGGTCCGCGGTACGGGCGGGCGTGAACCGGGTCGCCGACGCGCTAGCCGACGCCGGTGCCCGCGTCGAACGGCACAGTCCGCTGCTGCCCGACCTGGCCGAAGCCGCCCTGCTCTACACGCAGTTGCTGTTCTCGGACTCCGTCGCGCGTTTCCCCGTCGAGGGGTACGAGGAGCTGCGCACCCGTGCCGCCGGACTGAGCGCGGACGATCACAGTCTCGACGCGGCTCGGCTGCGCGGCATGGTGTTCAGTCACCGGGACTGGATGGAGGCGAACAACCGCCGCGAGCTGCACCGGCACGGCTGGCGGCGGCTCTTCGGCGCGTTCGACGCCGTGGTGTGTCCCGTGACGCCCACGCCCGCGTTCCCGCACGACCACAACCCCGATCCGCTGGCACGCCGGCTTGACATCGACGGCGTAGCGCATCCGTACTTCGACCAGCTCGTGTGGGCGGGCGTGCCCACCATGCCCGGGCTGCCCGCCACGGCCGTACCGGCGGGGCGGTCGCCGGAGGGGCTGCCCGTGGGGGTGCAGATCGTCGGGCCGATGTTCGAGGACCGGACCCCGCTGCGGCTGGCGGAACTGCTGGAGGAGAGGATCGGCGGCTTCCAGGCGCCGGGCCTGGTTTGGACGGGCGCGGAATCGCGCGGACCCCTCGTGCGTTGAGCACACTGGGTAAAGGATGCCGGTTACGTACGAGCCGAGTGACCGAACCGCCCGAGTGATCGAGCTGACGGAAATTGGAGGGTCGCGATGGCTGCGCAGACGCAGAGGGCCGTGCTGGCGGGCGGATGCTTCTGGGGAATGGAGGAGCTGGTCCGCCGGCTCCCGGGCGTGACGGCGACCCGGGTCGGCTACACCGGGGGAGACGTGCCGAACGCGACGTACCGTAACCACGGCACGCACGCGGAGGCCATCGAGATCCTCTACGACCCGGAGCAGACCGACTACCGCGCGCTCCTGGAGTTCTTCTTCCAGATCCACGACCCGAGCACCAAGAACCGCCAGGGCAACGACATCGGCCTCAGCTACCGCTCGGCGATCTACTACGTCGACGACGAGCAGAAGCGTGTCGCCGAGGACACGATCGCCGACGTGGACGCGTCGGGCCTGTGGCCGGGCAAGGTCGTCACCGAGGTGGAGCCGGTCGGCCCCTTCTGGGAGGCCGAGCCGGAGCACCAGGACTACCTCCAGCGGTACCCGGACGGCTACACCTGCCACTTCCCGCGGCCGGGGTGGCGACTGCCGGCCCGCGCGGACGGCTGACGCGGACGGCTGGTGCGGATGGCTGACGCTGACGACGAGGCGCGAGCGGTAGATCATCCGGAGGCGTGCGCCCCCTTTCTTCGGCGAAAGGGGGCGCACGCGCTGTCCGGCGGGTGGTGCTGTTCTGCCTAGCGGGTGGTGCCGTTCTGTCTAGCGGGTGGTGCCGCTCGTGCCGTTCTTGGCGAACGTCCAGACCGCGTGGCTGCCGGGGCCGACGGTGAGGGTCGAGTTGCCGATCCGCTCCACGTGCCGGTCCTTCACGGGCCGGTTGAGTGACATGTCGACCTGCTGGTATCCCGTCTGTTCGCGCGGGGCGACGTCGAGCCGGATCGTGGTGCCGCCGCCCTCCGCGACGACGCCCCCGCCCGTCACGGTCCGGACGGTGAACCCGCCGGCCCGCAGCAGCGGCACGGTGTCGGCGAGGTCGCCCGGGGTGATCGCGATCCGGACGGCGGTCACGTCCCGCATGAGGTGGGTGCGGTAGTCGTCGGAGAGGTAGCGCTCCCGGCCGACGTCACCGGGGAAACTCGGCGGCTCGGTGTTGCTGCGCGGGTCGGCGAAGTACTCCGGCCGGTACTCCATCCCCCAGGCGTCGAAGGCGTCGTACTGGGTGTCGGTGAGCACCGCGTCGAACCACGGCACGGGCACACCGTCACCGAAGTCCTTGGTCTGGAGGAAGTCGACGGGTTCGGCGACCCCCTCGTCCTTCAGCCGTTCCCTGACCGTCGCCAGGTCGCCCGCGTGCTCGACCGAGAGGCCGAGTCCGGCGGAGCCGAGGGTGCCGTCCTGGCCCGGGACGTCACCGATCCCGAGCAGTTCCAGGTAGGTCTCGCGGCCCATCAGATAGCGGCCGGTCCAGGTCTGGCCGCCGGTACCGGTCGTGGTGCGGACCTGGAAGTTGGCGAACTCCCGCAGGTAGTCGGAGTGCTCGATGGCGTCGGCGGTGACCCGGTCGAAGACGCCGAAGGAGTGGTTGTAGAACAGCAACTGCCGATCGTACGAGCCGCCCGGGCCCCGGGTCCCCTCGGCCTGTGCCGTCCCCACCCCACCCCCGATCGCTCCGGCGAGAGCCACAGCGAGCACGATGATCATCCGTAGTGTGCGACGAATCAGCATGTGCCGGATCGTAGGGCGGGGAGGGCGCGGCCACCGTTCATTCTGAACGGGGTCGAAATGCTTGACACGTGGCGTTGGTCCCGGACAGTCCAGCCCGCGCCCTCTCACGACGCCCGCCGAGCCCTCGGCGTACGTCTGGCAGGCGGTGTTCGTGGTGAGCGGCGGACGAGCAACGGTCAGGCCCTGTGCGGGAGGGCAGCCGCGCCGACCCAACGGCGATAGGCGTCCCCGTCGACGTTGCTGCCACACACGATGGTGACCACATGCCGGCCCGCGAAACGGTCACGGTCTTCCAGAATCGCCGCGATGCCAAGTGCGGCCGACGGTTCGACGACGAGGCCGGCGTGGTCGAGGAGCATCCGCATACCGGCGACGATCGACGCCTCCTGGACGAGGACGGCGTCGTCGGCGACCAGGAGGAGATCGTCCAGGACGGCCGGGATGGGGCGGCGGCCGGCGACGCCGTCGGCGATGGTGTCGGTCGAGTCGGTGGTGACGACACGGCGCCCGCGCCACGAGCGCGTCATCGCCGGCGCGCCCAGCGGCTGGACGCAGATCACCTCGACGCCGGGCGCCAGGGCTTTCAGCACATGCCCCACGCCGGTGGCCAGCGCCCCACCGCCGAGAGCGATCAGGACGGCGTCGAACGGCGGCGCGGTGCCCGCCGGTTCGGCCGGTTCGGCCACTTCTGCCAGTCCTGCTGGTCCCGTCTGTTTCGCCTGTTCCGCCTGTTCACGTGCCTCCACCAGTTCCAGGCCGATGGTCGCCGCACCCTCGCACGTCTCGATGTCCAGGCTGTCCTCGACCAGCCGGATGCCCTCGTACCGAGCGATCTCCGCCGCCCGCTCGCGCGCCAACTCGTGGTCCCCGTCCACCAGTTCCAGCCCGGCACCCAACGCACGGATGCGGTCCAGCTTGGCCGCCGTAGCAAAACGGGACGCTACGACGGTCACGTCGAGCCCCCGGCCACGACCGGACCAGGCGAGGGCCTGGCCGAGGTTGCCCGCACTGGCGCACACCACGGCCCGCGGACCGTGCTCGGCGAGCAGACTCGCGACCACCTCGGTGCCGCGGCCCTTGAAACTGCGCACCGGGTTCGCCGTTTCGAGCTTGATACTCACCGCACACCCGAGCCCGGGCTCCAACGCCTCGCAGCGATACAGCGGAGTGCCGAGAAACACCGGGTCGATCACCCGCCGAGCGGCCCGGATCCGATCGGTGTCGAGACGCGTCTGCTGCACGAAAGGGGAGCGTAGCGGCACCGGGGCTGTCACCGGTTGTCCCGTCAGAGGCCGGACGGTTGGCTGGACAGCCAGTCGGTGTGCTTGGCGCGAAGGTGGTCGCGTTCTGCGGCTGTGGTGAGAATGACGTCGGCGCCACCGTCGTACGGGTGGTGGATGCGCTGAAGGCCGGTGTCGGTGACGAACACTTCGGCGAGTGTGTCGTCGGCGACGGCGCGCAGCAGTTCGTCGACGCAGCCGTGCTGCCACGGGCGCCGGTCGGTGTAGAGACGGGTGTGGGTGTGGAACTCCGGGTCGGGGTCGTCCTCGTTCGACTCGGTCCACCAGTGGACGCCACTGGGGTGGAGTGTCCGGCGCGGTTCCGGGTAGTGGGCGGGCCCGGCCGGGGTGTCCGACCAGTCCACGGTCACCACGAACACCTCTGTGCCGGCGAACAACTCGTCGAGGACGGTGTTGTACCGGTGCAGCACGATCGCGTACTCGTCCTCGAATTCCGGATACCGCTTCGAACCGGGCAGGCTGTGGAACCGCACCCAGCGGTCCGCGTACGTACTGCGGAACGTGTGGGCGACCGGCGGACCCGACGGCCGCCGTTCCCGCCACAGCGCCGCGAGCGGTGTCGATACGTCGTCGTCGGTGCTCATCCGTCATCCCCGCAGGTGGGCAAGGGCTCCGTCCAGTCCGACTCCCAGCGGGTACGGGCGTTCCCGGGGCAGCAGCCGGGCGGCGGAGTCCAGGTCACCTCCGCTGACGAGCGCCCGGATCTCGTGCGCGAGCGGTGTCACGTCCCGGATGGCGACCGTCCACTCGTCCGCGTAGCGCCGCACGGCCTCACCGGACAGACCGAGTTGCAGCGCACGGTAGGGCAGCGGTCGCAGGCGCAGATCCCGCTCGGGGTCCCACTGCACGCGAGCGGCCGCACGCCTCAACTGCCGCTGCCACGCGGCCCGGTCGGGATGCGTCCCACTGACGTAACTCGACAGACACGCGTGCCGCAGCGCCCACTCGAAGCCGTCACGGCTGATCTCGACAGCCAGGACGGTCTCCTGGCCTGCCTTCGTACCCCAGCCGCAGCGGTACATCATCCACAGGAACGACGGCTTGATCCACGTCATCCGGTCGCGCTTCCACGCGGCAGGGAAACGCCCCTCGCGGGCGGCGGGCAGGCCGATCTCCGGGGGATACGCCTGGTAGACGGTGATCGTGGACTCCGAGTGGACCGCACGGATTCCGCGCTGCGGTTCTTCCATGGCGTACAGGGTGGGGGCCGAGCAGTCCACGGAGCCACCGGTTTTCGACCGGCCGCAGCACCGCTCGTGTGTCAGCTCAGTAACTCAGTTGTTCAGCAACCCAGCAGCTCCCTGGCTCAGCAGTCCAGCAGCCCCGCACTCACGAACGCCGCCGCTCCCGAATCGCAGGCAACGCGTACTCCGTCACCGCGCTGATGACCCCGCGGGCGACCGGCTCCGGGTCGGTCGTGGCGGAGATGGTCCACCAGGTGTCGCGGTTCGCGGGGAGGAGCCCGCCTATGCGGCTGTGCCAGGCGGCGGGGCCGTAGACGGTGTTGGGGCTGGGGCGGGCGGGCAGGTGTGGCTCGCGTCTGCGGGCCTGGGCCCAGCCCAGTTTGTCGGCCACGGTGACGTTGAGGGTGAACTCGACCTGCCCCGCCGTGTTGTGCGCGGCCTTCTGGAAGCCGATGAGCGCCCAGGTTTCGAGGTGGGGCAGTTCGTACGTCTGCCCCGAACCCTTGAAGCCGAGCGCGCGCAGCCCGGGAGCGATCCGTGCGCGCATCAGTGAAGCGAACGCCTGCTGCGCGGTGGGCGCGGAGCCGTCAGCCATCGGACGGCGCCACGCCGATCGGGCAGGACACTCCGGTCCCGCCGATCCCGCAGTAGCCCGCCGGATTCTTGTCGAGGTACTGCTGGTGGTACCCCTCGGCCGGATAGAACACCCGCCCCTGCGCCGGGAGTATCTCCGTGCTGATCGTGCCGTAGCGCGACCTCGTGAGGACCTGCTGGTAGGCCACCCGCGACGCTTCCGCCGCAGCCGCCTGCTCGGGAGTGTGGGTGTAGATCGCCGAGCGGTACTGCGTACCCACATCGCCGCCCTGGCGGAAGCCCTGGGTCGGGTTGTGCGACTCCCAGAACGTCTTCAGCAGCCTCTCGTACGAGATCAGCTTCGGGTCGTAGACCACACGGACCACCTCCGTGTGCCCGGTCAGGCCCGAACAGACCTCCTCGTACGCGGGGTTCTCCGTGTAACCACCCTGGTAACCGACCAACGTGGTCCACACGCCGACCGGAAGCTGCCAGAACGTGCGCTCCGCACCCCAGAAGCAGCCCATTCCGAAGTCGGCGACCTGCAAGTGCTCGGGGTACGGAACGAGCAGGGGGCTGCCGAGAACGCTGTGCCGATCGGGGACCGTGAACATCGGCTCCGGCCGGCCCTGCAAAGCCTGTTCGGGGGTTGGCAGTTGGGGCGTACGGCTGTGCAGGAACATACGATCTCCAATCGGGCCACAACGAGGGTCCGCACCCCTTGAACGGGCGAACCCCGTCGAGAATTCCGCCTTCCTGTCGAGTACGACCCGTTTCGTGTACGACCGCCCCGGCACTCAGCGCTCACCCCAGTGCTCGGCACCCGGCACCCGGCACTCAGTGCGGCAAGCTCGCCGGACTCCCGCCGTTCGCCTCGTACCCGGCCACCGCCAGCGCGCGATAGACCGCGAACTCCGCCGCCGGGTCCGGGGACAGGGTCCAGGGAAGGGCCCCGACGTGGCCGTCGATGTGTATGAGCTGGTTCATCGCCTCGGACCAACGCTCCGCGCGGACCAGGAAGAAGACCAGGAGATGGCGGACGTGCGCCAGCATCGGGTCGTCGGGCCGGGCCGCGTGGATGGCGAAGAGCGCGCCGTGGATCGCCTTCTCCACGACCTCGCTCTGGTAGAAGCTGTTCACCAGGTTCACCTCGGGGAGGTGCTCGAAGACCGCGAAGAGCGGCATCGCGGCGAGCAGGGAACCCTGCGGGGCGCGCGCGGCGGCCGCCTCCGCGAACGAGTTCGCCAGCTCGCGCGAACCGTGCCACTTCTCGCACCAGTAGTGCAGCGCCGTCAGATGTGCCCCCATGTGCGCCGGCGCGCGGTCCAGGATCTTCAGCCACAGCTGCTCGAACTCCGGCTGCGGATACGTCAGTCCGCGGGCCACCGACAGCTCGACGATGTACGGCACCGGGTCACCGGGGGAGAGGAGCGCAGCCTGCCCGCAGGCGTCCCGCGCCTCCTCCATGATGATCCGGAACTCGTCCGTCCCCCGCGTCGACGTACGCCACGCCTGCTGCACCAGGAACTCCGCGTGCACGGCCGCGCCGCCCGCGTCCTTCGGGTGCTCCAGCCGCCACACCCGCAGCCACTGCCCGCCCGGCGTCTCACTGACCCCGCCGGGCCGCTGCTGCAACTCCAGCGACGCGGCGCCCGCGAAGGCCTGCACGCGCTGCCAGCGCAGCTCACCCGTGATGTCGGTGCCGGCCAGCAGCTGCATCGCCGCGCGGTAGTCCTGCGTGCGCTGCACCAGGTCGAGGACGTCCAGCAGGTCCTGGTCGGGGCCGGGCATGCGGATGTCCAGCTCCTCCTCGCGCACGAAGCCGTAGGTCGCCGGGTCCGCGGCGTCCGGGTGGCCCGGCGAGACCTGCTCGATCGCCCCGCGCCTGCGCCGCAGGAACGGGACCAGCACGAAGCCCAGCATGACCAGCGCCATCAGGACCCAGAGAATCTCCATGCCACAAGCGAACCAGACGCGTCCGACAATTGGCCAACCCGGTCCGCCGCCCTGTGGAAAACTCCCCCCACCCCGCCCCCGCGGCCCTGTGGAAAACCTCCGGATCGTCGTCCACCCCGCAGGCGCACTACGCTCGGGGCTCATGAGCGACAGGCACATCAGTCAGCACTTCGAGACCCTCGCGATCCACGCGGGCAACACCGCCGATCCCCTGACCGGCGCGGTCGTCCCGCCGATCTACCAGGTCTCGACCTACAAGCAGGACGGCGTCGGCGGTCTGCGCGGCGGCTACGAGTACAGCCGTAGCGCCAACCCCACCAGGACCGCCCTGGAAGAGAACCTCGCCGCCCTGGAGGGCGGCCGCCGCGGCCTCGCGTTCGCGTCCGGACTGGCGGCCGAGGACTGCCTGTTGCGTACGCTGCTCAGCCCCGGCGACCACGTAGTCATCCCGAACGACGCGTACGGCGGCACGTTCCGGCTGTTCGCGAAGGTCGTCTCCCGGTGGGGCGTCGAGTGGTCGGTCGCCGACACCAGCGACCCGGCGTCGGTACGGGCGGCCATCACCCCGAAGACCAAGGTGGTCTGGGTGGAGACCCCCTCGAACCCGCTGCTCGGCATCACCGACATCGCGGTCGTCGCGCAGATCGCCCGGGACGCGGGCGCGAAGCTCGTCGTCGACAACACCTTCGCGACGCCGTACCTCCAGCAGCCGCTGGCCCTCGGCGCGGACGTCGTCGTGCACTCCCTGACGAAGTACATGGGCGGTCACTCGGACGTGGTCGGCGGCGCGCTGATCGCGGCCGACGAGGCGCTCGGCGAGGAGCTGGCGTATCACCAGAACGCGATGGGCGCGGTCGCCGGGCCCTTCGACTCCTGGCTGGTGCTGCGCGGCGCCAAGACGCTGTCGGTGCGCATGGACCGGCACAGCGAGAACGCCACCAAGATCGCCGACATGCTCACCCGGCACGCACGCGTGATGCGCGTTCTCTACCCGGGCCTCCCGGATCACCCCGGTCACGAGGTCGCCGCCAAGCAGATGCGGGCCTTCGGCGGCATGATCTCCTTCCAGGTCGAGGGCGGCGAGGAAGCGGCCGTCGAGGTCTGCAACCGCGCCAAGGTGTTCACGCTCGGCGAGTCCCTGGGCGGTGTCGAGTCCCTGATCGAACACCCGGGACGCATGACGCACGCGTCCGTGGTCGGCTCGGCCCTGGAGGTCCCCGGCGACCTCGTGCGCCTCTCCGTGGGCATCGAGAACGTGCAGGACCTCCTGGAGGACCTCCAGCAGGCCCTGGGCTAGAAGGGCAGCCGGTCTCACCAACCCGTCAGCGGTGGAGTCGTCTCCGACGGCGGCTCCACCCAGGGATGGACCATCAGCGCCCATACGGTGAACGCCACGACCGCCGTCCACAGCAGCACCCACATCAGCCGCCGGGCGGCCCTGCGGCGGCGCAGCATCCGGCCGCCGCGCCGCACGACGTCCGCGTACAGCTCAGGCGGCACCTGCGGCGGAGTCCGATCCATGATCCGCCGTACGGCCGCCTCCCGCTCGGGCCTGTTCACGCGCGCGTACCCCCGCTCCACGACCTTCCGGACCTCATGACGGCACCACCTTGGCCCCGCCCACCTTCGGTGCCGGACCGCGCGGCGGATGCAGCAACGTCGCCGTCGCCCGCTCGCAGATCGTCCGGACCCGTTCCGTGGGGAGGCCGAGCAGCGCGGCGGCCTGCTCCTCCGCGACCCCCTCGTACAGCCTGAGGACGAGGATCAGCCGCTCCTGGGGCACGAGCGCGCCCAGCGGGCTGTCGGGGTGGGGGCGGCCCCGGCCGAGGCCGCCGTACTGGTGCCAGGCGGCACGGGCGAAACGGGCGGCCAGATACTGGCGGGCGCGGTCGTACGGGTCCTCGCCGCGCAGCCGGTCCCAGCACGCGTACGTGTGTGCCAGGGACAGCGTCAGCAGGCGCCGCGCGCGCGGGTTGTCGTCCGGGGCCTCCGCGGTCAGCAGCGTGGCGGCATGCAGCAGCCGCCCTGCCGCGCCCGCGACGAACGCCTCGAACTCCCGGGCCCGGCGGGCACCTTGGGACGCCTGCCGTTCTCGCACCGCGCAGCCTCACCCCCTGAAGGACCCGGTCTCATATGAGGCCAGGGCCGACGCGAGGTCAAGAGTTCGGTACGAAAGGCGGAGAGCCGGGCATCACGCGCGTGTACCCCGGCCCCGCACTCTTCAGGAACCCGCGTCCTTCAGGAAGCCGACGACGTCTCGGTGCCCGGAACCGCCATCCGCGCGGAGAGGGCGCTGTTGAAGCGTGTGAGGAGCGCGCAGAACACCTCGCGCTCCTCCGGCGCCCAGTCGTGTGTCAGCTCGTCCATCAACTGACGCCTGGACGACCGCACTTCCTCCAGCCGCGACTGCCCACGCGGGGACAGCTGAAGCACCACCGCGCGGCCGTCCTCGGGGTGCGAGGTGCGCTTGACGAGTCCGGTGTCGACGAGCGGCGCCACCTGCCGGGTGACCGTCGAGGAGTCGATCCCCATGCTCGCGGCGAGCGCCTTGACGCCCATCGGGCCTTCCTTGTCCAGGCGGTTGAGCAGCAGATACGCGGCGCGGTCCATGGAGTTGCGCACCTGTCCGACTCCGCCGAGCCGGGTCTGTTCGGCACGGCGCGCGAACACCGCCACCTCGTGCTGGAGAGTGTCGAGGAGACCGGGTTCACCGACGGTCGTCATGTCCATCGACATTTCAGGTGTTGTGGGCATGGCCGGGGGCTCGCTTCATGAAGGGGGTGCTGGGTTGGGGGACAGGGTACGCGGATGGAAGGCGGCCCGTACCGGCGCTGCGCAAACCAGTCTCGGAGGTTGGTCACAGCCGTGGCGCGCGGCTGTGAACTGCGATGCTTGAGTCATGAGCTACAGCACGGCTGACTCCTTGCGACCCGTCACCCTCGACGATGTGCGCGGCGCCCAGAAGATGCTCACGGGCGTGGCGCGGGTGACCGCGATGGAAGGCAGCAGGCACCTTACCCAGCTCGTCGGCTCGCCGGTGCACTTCAAGTGCGAGAACCTCCAGCGGACCGGCTCCTTCAAACTCCGCGGCGCCTACGTCCGTATCGCCGGACTGCTCCCCGAGGAGCGCGCCGCCGGTGTCGTCGCCGCGAGCGCCGGCAACCACGCCCAGGGCGTCGCCCTCGCCTCCGCACTCCTGGGCGTGCGCTCCACGGTGTTCATGCCCAAGGGAGCGCCCCTGCCGAAGATCAGCGCCACCAAGGAGTACGGCGCCGAGGTGCGCCTGCACGGCCATGTGGTCGACGAGACACTGGCCGCCGCGCAGGAGTACGCCCATGAGACGGGCGCGGTGTTCATCCACCCCTTCGACCACCCCGACATCATCGCGGGCCAGGGCACGGTCGGCCTGGAGATCCTCGATCAGTGCCCCGAGGTGCGCACGATCGTCGTCGGCATCGGCGGCGGGGGACTCGCGGCCGGTGTCGCGGTCGCCGTGAAGGCGCTGCGGCCCGACGTGCGGATCGTGGGCGTCCAGGCGGCGGGCGCGGCCGCGTTCCCGCCCTCGCTGGCGGCCGGGCGCCCGGTGGCGATCAAGAACCCGGCGACGATGGCCGACGGCATCAAGGTCGGCTGCCCCGGCGAGGTGCCGTTCGGGATCGTCGCCGACCTGGTGGACGAGGTCCGCACGGTCAGCGAGGACGAGCTGTCCGCCGCGCTGCTGCTGTGCCTGGAGCGGGCCAAGCTGGTCGTCGAACCGGCCGGCGCCAGCCCGGTCGCGGCGCTGCTGAGCGATCCGCAGGGCTTCGAGGGACCGGTCGTCGCGCTGCTGTCCGGCGGGAACGTCGACCCGCTGCTGCTCAACCGCATCCTGCGGCACGGCATGTCCGCGCAGGGCCGCTACCTGGCCGTGACGCTGCGGCTGACGGACCGGCCGGGGGCCCTCGCGACGCTTCTCGGGGTGTTGTCAGTGGTCGACGCTAACGTCCTCGATGTGAGCCACGTCCGGACCGATCCGCGGCTCGGGCTCACGGAGGCGGAGGTCGAGCTGCATCTGGAGACGAAGGGTCCGGTCCACTGCGCCGAGGTCGGCCACGCCCTGCGCGACGCGGGCTACACGGTCATCGACTGAGGTCGGAGCCCGTTCCCCACCCGTCCCCTCACCCGTCCCGTCACTCGTTCGAGAAAATCCGTTGAGACTCGCGATACATCGCGTTATGGTGTGTCTCGTGTCGCCCGCAGGCAGCAGCATGCCGCTCCCACGGGCAGAACAAAAGACACATACCTAGGCTTTTCAAAGAATCCCCGACGACGTGGAGACTGATATGCCAGGCGCCATCTATGCCGAAGGCCTGGTGAAAACCTTCGGCGATGTGAAAGCTCTGG
This sequence comes from Streptomyces sp. NBC_01288, assembly GCF_035982055.1. NCBI lineage: Bacteria > Bacillati > Actinomycetota > Actinomycetes > Kitasatosporales > Streptomycetaceae > Streptomyces > Streptomyces sp. NBC_01288. The sequence goes on along the minus strand of NZ_CP108427.1, from coordinate 3,885,207 downwards.
ACGGCGTCGACCTCGATGTCCCCGAGGGCACCGTGCTGGGCCTGCTCGGGCCCAACGGCGCGGGCAAGACGACCGCCGTCCGCTGCCTGACCACCCTGCTGCGCCCCGACAGCGGCAAACTGGTCGTCGCCGGCCTCGACGTGCTGAAGCAGCCCAACGAGGTGCGGCGCTCCATCGGCCTCTCCGGCCAGTTCGCCGCGGTCGACGAGTACCTGACCGGCCGGGAGAACCTTCAAATGGTCGGCCAGCTCTACCAGATGAAGGCCAAGGCCGCGAAGGCCCGGGCCGACCAGCTGCTCGACCAGTTCAACCTCGCGGACGCGGCCGACCGCACGGCCAAGACCTACTCCGGAGGCATGCGCCGCCGACTCGACCTGGCGGCGGCGCTCGTCGTCTCCCCGCCCGTGATGTTCATGGACGAGCCGACCACCGGCCTCGACCCGCGCAACCGTCAGATGCTGTGGGAGGTCATCAAACAGCTCGTCTCCGGCGGTACGACACTCCTGCTGACCACCCAGTACCTGGAGGAGGCCGACCACCTCGCGCACGACATCGCGGTGGTCGACCACGGCCGCGTCATCGCCCGCGGCACCTCAGACCAGCTCAAGGCCCGCACCGGCGGCGAGCGCGTCGAGGTCGTCGTGCACGAGCGCGACCACATCGCGATCGCCTCCGAGGTCCTTCTCGGCTTCGGCAAGGGCGACACCACGGTCGAGGAGCACACCCGCAAGCTCACCGTCCCCGTCACCGGCGGCGCGAAGCTCCTGGCCGAGGTGATCCGCGAGCTCGACTCCCGCGGCATCGAGATCGACGACATCGGCCTCCGCCGCCCCACCCTCGACGATGTGTTCCTGTCCCTGACAGGCCACGTGGCAGAGGAGAAGGCCGAGGAGAACGGCACGGACGAGAACCAGACCCCCAAGGACCGCAAGCAGAAGAAGGAGGCCGCGAAGTGAGTGCCGTCACCGATGCCGCGCCGGTCGCGGCGCCGAGCAGCGCGCTGGGCCAGTCCGTGCACGACTCACTGGTCGTCGCCAAGCGCAACCTGATCCGCATGAGCCGGATTCCCGAGATGGTCATCTTCGGACTGATCCAACCCATCATGTTCGTGGTGCTGTTCACCTACGTCTTCGGCGGTTCCATGCAGATCGGCGGCAGCACCAGCGCCACCGACTACAAGAACTTCCTGATGGCCGGCATCTTCGCGCAGACCGTCACCTTCGCCACCGCCAGTTCCGGGGCGGGCATCGCCGACGACATGCACAAGGGCCTCATCGACCGGTTCCGTTCGCTGCCCATGGCGCGCGGCGCGGTGCTGACCGGGCGGACGCTCGCGGACCTCGTGCAGACCGCGCTGACCCTGCTGGTCCTCGCGATAGTCGCCCTGCTGGTCGGCTGGCGGGTCGGGTCGGACGGGGGCACCAACGCCGGCAAGGTGCTCGGCGCCTTCGGGCTGCTGCTTCTGCTCGGGTACGCGTTCACCTGGATCGGCGCCCTGATCGGGCTCAGCGTCCGTACGCCCGAGGCGGCCACCTCCGGCGGACTGATCTGGCTCTTCCCGGTCACGTTCATCTCGAACGCGTTCGTGGACACCAGCAACATGACGCCCTGGCTGCGCCACATCGCCGAGTGGAACCCCTTCAGCGCCACCGTGCAGGCCTGCCGGGTGCTCTTCGCCAACCCGGGACAGTCGCCCTCGGACGCCTGGCCCATGGTGCACCCGGTGTGGGCCTCACTGATCTACTCGCTGCTGATCATCCTCGTATTCCGGACGCTGGCGGTACGGAAGTACCGCTCGGCGACGGCCTGAGGACGCACGACGAAGCCCCCGGCGCCGCAAGGTCGCCGGGGGCTCGCCGAAGGGCGGGGGTCCTGAGGGTCAGCCGTTGTACGGCACGGCCTTGAGGATCGTCACCGAGGCCTTCTTGCCGTTGGGCAGCTCGTACTGCGCCACCTCGCCGACCTTGTGGCCGAGCACGCCGGAGCCCAGCGGGGACTGCGGCGAGTAGGTCTCGATGTCGGCGCTCGCGTACTCGCGCGAGGCGAGCAGGAAGGTCGTCGTGTCGCTCTCGTCGCCGTCGAAGGCGATCGTGACGACCATGCCGGGCGCGACCGCGCCGTCCGACGACGCCGGAGCCTCGCCGACCTTGGCCTTCTCCAGAAGCTGGGTCAGCTGGCGGATACGGAGCTCCTGCTTGCCCTGCTCCTCCTTGGCCGCGTGGTACCCGCCGTTCTCGCGCAGGTCGCCCTCCTCGCGAGCGGCCGCGATCTTCACGGTGATCTCGGCGCGCGCGGGACCAGACAGGTACTCCAGCTCGTCCTTGAGCTTGGTGTACGCCTCCTGCGTGAGCCAGGTGACGTCTTCGCTGGTCTGGGTCACAGGTGCTCCTCGTAGGTACTGGGAATACAAAGCATCGCCCTACCCAGAAGAATGTTCCTTCATGGAAGGGCGAAACCACGAGCCTAACAATTCAATGGCGTCAGGGGGAGGACATAAGCCGTCAGATATACGTCAACGCTGGTCAGCGCCTACGTAACAAGGGTGACGTCAGTCGGAGTGGCAGCCCAGCAGCTCGGCCGTGGTGCCCCTGGCCGTGGTGCGCAGGGTGACGACCCGGTCGATGCGGGTCGCGGAGCCGCCGAAGTGGAAGTCGGCGCGGCCCACCTCGGACTGGTCGGCGGCCTGGGAGCGCAGGGTGCAGTAGCCGGTGGTCCCGGAGTCCTTGTGGACCTCCAGATGCACCTTGACCTCGTTGCCCGAGGCCTGGAAGGTGATCACCTCGGCGCTGATCTTGGCCTCGACGACGTAGTGGTAGGCGAAGTACCCGACGAGGGCGAGCAGCATCGCCGCGAGGACGGCGCCGGCGATCCTGAGCTTGTGGTCGGCACGCTCGTCCGACGAGCGGCCGTAACGGCCCTCGGGCAGTCGCGTACTCGCCGTACTCATGATCGTCCTCTCGGCAAGGGGCCGTGGAAGCGGGCCCCCGGAATTATTCGCCTCCCGATTCGGTCACTATAGAAGCCGCCGATCGCACCCCAATACACCGGGGCGCCGACCTACTGAGGATTGAGTCTTGACTGACCAGCTGCGACTGATGGCCGTCCACGCGCACCCCGACGACGAGTCGAGCAAGGGCGCGGCCACCATGGCGAAGTACGTGTCCGAGGGGGTGGACGTGCTGGTCGTGACCTGCACGGGCGGGGAGCGCGGCTCCATCCTCAACCCGAAGCTCCAGGGCGACACGTACATCGAGGAGCACATCCACGAGGTGCGCAAGAAGGAGATGGACGAGGCCCGCGAGATCCTCGGCATCAAGCAGGAGTGGCTCGGCTTCGTCGACTCGGGGCTGCCCGAGGGCGACCCGCTGCCGCCGCTGCCCGAGGGCTGCTTCGCGCTGGAGGACGTCGACAAGGCGGCCGGCGAGCTGGTGAAGCAGATCCGTTCGTTCCGTCCGCAGGTGATCACCACCTATGACGAGAACGGCGGTTACCCGCACCCCGACCACATCATGACCCACAAGATCTCGATGGTGGCGTTCGAGGGCGCGACGGACACCGAGAAGTACCCGGAGTCGGAGTACGGCCCGGCGTACCGGCCGCAGAAGCTGTACTACAACCAGGGCTTCAACCGGCAGCGCACCGAGGCCCTGCACAACGCGCTGCTGGCGCGCGGCCTGGAGTCGCCGTACGAGGAGTGGCTCAAGCGCTGGAACGACTCGGGGCACACCGAGCGCACGCTCACCACTCACATTCCGTGCGCCGAGTTCTTCGAGATCCGCGACAAGGCGCTGCTCGCGCACGCCACGCAGATCGACCCCGACGGCGGCTGGTTCCGGGTGCCGATGGAGATCCAGAAGGAGGTCTGGCCGACCGAGGAGTACGAGCTCGCGAAGTCCCTCGTCGATACCTCCCTCCCCGAGGACGATCTGTTTGCGGGCATCCGCGACAATGCCTGACATGAGCTCAAGCGCAGCCCTGGCAATGACGCACCTGGTCCCCCTCGCCGAGGTCGACGAGAACAAGGTCACCCCCGGCGTCCTCGGCTTCATCGTGTTCGCGGTGATGGCCCTGGCCGTCTGGGGCCTGATGAAGTCCATGAGCAAGCAGATGAACAAGGTCGACTTCAAGGAGGGCGCGGACCCGAAGGCCGAGTCGACCGCGGAGTCGAAGGCCGAGTCCGGGGCCGCCCCGGCCGAACCCAAGGCCAAGCAGGGCTGAGGCGGCCGGTCCGGCGGCTCGCACGAACGGTGCTCAGGGGGTGCCGGACACCGCCACCCCCATCACCTCCCGTGCATGCCGGCTCGGCACCATGCCCAGCCGCCACGCCTGCCAGCCCGCCTCCAGGTTCACGCCCCGCTCCAGCAGCAGCTGGTACGCCTCCACGTAGTCGTCGAGTTTCTCGTCGCGGAACGGGTGGCGGGCGCGGGACAGCTGGGCCAGTTCCTCCTGGGCGACCGCCGTGCCGACCACGACCCCGCCGGGGGCCGCGTACGGCAGCAGCGTGGAGCGCAGGAAGTGGGCCCAGTCCTCGCCGCGGTGGTCGCCGTACGAGGTGAACAGGCCTACGGCCTCGTCGCACAGCGTCAACGCCTGTTGGGTACGGGCGTTGCCCGCGTCGACGACCGCGAGCTCCAGGCAGGTCCAGGCCTCGCCGTGGGCTACGCCGATGCGCTGGAAGTCGGCGCGGGCGTCGACCAGGAGCTGGCGGGCGAACCCGGAGTTGCGCAGCGAACCGGTCTGGGCCGCGCGCTGGTCGCGGGTGACGCGTGCCGAGTGGTGCCGGGCGCAGGCGAGGCCGTAGACGTCGCGCATGCGGGAGAACATCGTGCGGGAGCGTTCCAGTTCGCGCACCGCGAGGTCGAGGTTGCCGGTCTCCTCCAGGGCCTGGCCGAGGTAGTAGACGGTCCAGGCCTCGCCGCGGGCGTCCTCGTTGTCGCGGTGCCGGGCGGCCGCCTGGCGCAGGCCGTCGATCGCGGGGGACGGGTCGCCGGCGACGAGTCGGGCGCGGGCCAGCTGGGTCAGCGCCCAGGCCTCGCCGCGGGCGTCGCGGGTGCGGCCGTAGAGGCCGAGGGCGGTGGTGAGTTCGGACTCGGCGCGCGGGATGTCGCCCATGCGCAGGCCGAGTTGGCCGAGCTGGAAGTGGGCCCAGGCCTCGCCGTGGACGGACTCGCCGGCGCGGTGCAGGACGAGGGAGTCGGTCAACAGCCGCATGGCTTCCGGGAGTCGGCCGCGATCCCGCTCTACGGCGGCCAGGGCGTGCATCGTCCAGGCGCGGTCCGTGGCGAGTTCGGGCGGAGCTTGCAGGTCGAGGGCCTCGCGGAGTTTCGCCGCCGCCTCGGTGAGGTTGCCCTGGTGGTGGAGGGTGATGCCGAGGGAGCAGAGGGCGCGTGCGGCGCCCGCGTCGTGATGGGCCTCCATGTAGAGGTCGACGACGGAGGTGAGGGTGGTGCGCGCCTTGTCGAGTTCGCCGAGCTGCCGGGCCGCGATACCGGTGCGCCACTGCACCGAGCGGACAAGCAGCCCCTGGTCGACGGCCTGCGCCAACTCGCTGATCTCACCGAGCCGGTAGAGGTCGCCGCGCAGCAGGCAGTAGTCGCACAGCGCGCCCAGCAGATTCAGTACGGCGCCCTGGTCGACGCCCTCCGCGTGCCGCAGCGTCGAGGTGATGAAGCTCGACTCGTCGTCCAGCCAGCGCAGCGCCTCGTCGAGCGAGGTGAAGCCGTGCGGGCCGAACCGGTCCGAGCGCGTCGACATGTTGCCGTCGACCAACCGCAGGACGGAGTCGGCGAGTTCGCCGTAGTTCACGATCAACCGCTCCTGCGCGGCGGTACGTTCGGCCGGCTCCTCCTCGTCGAGGAGGCGGGCCTGGGCGAAGGCGCGGACCAGGTCGTGCAGGCGGTAGCGGGTGCCGCGGACGTGGTCGATGAGGCCCGCCCGGGACAGGGCCTCCAGTTGGCGGGTGGCCTCCGTGTCGTCGGTGGCCAGCAGGGCCGCCGCGGCCGCCGCGCCCAGTGAGGCCCGGCCGGCCAGCGCGAGCCGCCGCAGCAGGGTGCGGGCCTGGTCCGACTGGTCGGTGTAGCGCAGCCACAGCGCCCGTTCGACCGGTTCCACGGGTCCGTACGCGCCGAGATCCGTGGCCAGTCGACCCGGTGAGCGCGGGCCGAGGGACGAGCCCGCGATCCGCAGCGCCAGCGGCAGCCCGCCGCACAACTCCCTGATGCGGTCGGCGGATTCGGCGTCGTACGGCTCCGAACCGTCCTGCGCCGCCGCGCCCAGCAGCTCCTCCGCGCCCGCCGAGTCCAGCGACTCCACCGGCAACTGGTGCACCCAGGCGGCGAGTTCGGCGGGCAGGTCGAGAGGCTTGCGGGCGGTGACCACCACCAGGCTGTCCGAGCGCTCGGGCACCAGCGTCGCCACCTGCGCGATATCGGAGGCGTCGTCCAGGACGATCGTCACCGGCAGTCCGGTCAGGTGCTGGTGGTACAACTCGCCCAGCCGCTTGACCTGTTGGTCGGGTGAGGAGCGCTCACGGAACAGCAGCTGCTCGCGCGGCGCGCCGAGCCGGTTCAGCAGATGCAGCAGGGCGTCACGGGTGGGCAACGGCGGCTCACCCGGGCTGTCGCCGCGCAGGTCCACCACGCAGGCACCGCGGAACTGGTCCCGCAGATCGTGCGCGGCCCGCACCGCGAGAGTGGTACGCCCCGAACCGGGAGCACCGTGCAGCACGACCACGGTCGGCCGGGTCTCCGTACTCGCGCGCCCCGCCTGCACCAGTTGCCGAATCCGGGCCAGCTCCACCCGCCGCCCGGCGAACGCCCCCACAGCATCCGGGAGTTGACCGAAGGACTGCTCCAGCACACTCCTTCTCCGCGCCGCCGCACTCTTGTCCGCACCACGCAACTGCGGCCCCGGCTTCCGCGTCGGCCCGGTGGACGCGGCGAGCACCCGCTGCTGGTCCAGGAACGGCCGAATGCCCCGCACCTCCAGCGCCGTCAGCCACTGCAACCGCAACTGCTCCGGACCGCCGGGCTGACTCACGGCACCCGCGCGGTGATGCGCGGCGGGCAGATGCGAGGCGGTCACCTTCACGACGGTCGCCGCCGCACCCACGACCCCGACGGCCACCCCGGCGCCGAACGCCGTACCGGTCCCGGCCCCGAGGGCGAGGTCGGCCACCACAGCGGCGACCGCGCCAACACCCGCCACCAGCAGGGGAGTTCCGCCACCCTCCTTGGCATACCGCTGCCCGAAGGTGAGCTGCCCCGCCGACGCCTCGTCGAGAGCCCTCGTATAGGCCTCGTACTCCTCGGCCGCCGTCTGGGCCATGGCGTCCAGAGCGGCCCGGGACCGCGCCAGCAGCACCTGCCCGTCCGTGCGCCCGCCGGAGCGCCGCACCTCCTCCTCCACGGCCCGAACCAACAGCCGCTCGGCATCGGTCCGATGGCTGTCCCGCATGTGTCGTCCCCCTCCGGCGGCAACTCCCTGGCCTATGAGTGTCCTTCGGCGAGGGCGGGAGCGCGAGAGGGCGACGATCACCGGCTCGGCACGGGTGACCTTGAGGGCGATCGCTCGTTCTTGTGGCAGTAGAGCAAATTATCGAATGGAGGAGCTGTGAACCTCAGTGCCGCGAGCGAGCCGAGCGCATCGATACCGGTTGTGTCCTACGCCCGTACGTCGGAGGATTTCCGGCAACGCGATGGTCATGGTGTGCGCTATCAGATGCGGATCAATGAGCGGACCGCACATGAGCACGGTTGCACGGTGGTTGCCGCATACGGCGACAGCGGCCGCAGCGCGTCCAGAGCGGGAGCGACCAGACCCGGCTTCGACCGCCTGGTCGTGGACCTGCGGCGCGGGCACACCGAGGACGGGCAGCGCGTCCAAGGAGTTGTCTGTGTCGCCGATGACCGGCTGTATCGACGTGCGGAGGACCTGGCCCGGTTCGTCGCCGCGTTGACCAGTTCGCCCGGGAGGATCTACGTCGATCCGCGGGGCGTCCGAGATCCGTACTCGGAGGAGGGGCTGTTTCAGGCGATGCGATCGCTGGACGCGGCGGTCACGGAGACACGGATCAGAAGTCGACGACTGGCGGACTGGCACTGGGCCCGTGCCGTGGAGGGGGTGCCGCACAGCGGGCCGCGGCCCTTCGGTTGGCGGGAAGACCGGCTCTCTCTCCACCCGTACGAGGCCAAAATCGTCGAGCAGGCGATCACCGACCGTATCGGAGGCAAGTCCATCCGGGCCGTCGCACGTGAATGGCGTGATCTCGGTGTCACGGGCACCCGTGGCGGCACACCGAATGCGCAGACGGTCACCCAGATCATCACTGCACCGAGAGTGTGCGGGTATCGGGCGAACCGAGGTGAACTGCTGGTGGTTCCGCAGACAGGCCAACCGGTGGTCGGTCGTTGGGAACCCGTCGTGGCGCCCGAACAGTGGCGCGCGGTGTGCAGCACGTTCTCACCCGGAAGCCTGTTCATGCATCGGGGCAGCGGCGCTCCAAGACTGACAGGGAGTCGGAACCCAGCCCCCAGCCATCTCGGTACCGGCTTTCTCCGGTGTGGGGCTCGGTGCGCGGACGGCACGATCTGTCTCGGCGCCATGTGTGCTGAGAAAGGGAGGAGCAGGAGAAGTCCCTACGTCTACGCATGCCGTAGTTGCAGGCGGTGCAGCATCAGTGGGCCGCTCGCGGACTTGGCCCTTGAACAGCTGCTCTTCGCCGAGACACATGCAGATGTGAGTGTGCCCGACGGAGTCCAGCAGCGCCGGCAGTCCGACG